>JBASAA010000010.1:0-7241 GCA_049650385.1 Mesorhizobium sp. | reverse complement strand
CGTCATACGCCGTTCTTCACCAACTACCGTCCGCAGTTCTACTTCCGCACGACGGACGTGACGGGCGTGGTGACGCTGCCGGAAGGCACCGAGATGGTGATGCCGGGCGACAACATCACGGTCGACGTGGAACTGATCGTGCCGATCGCCATGGAGGAGAAGCTGCGCTTCGCCATCCGTGAAGGCGGCCGCACCGTCGGCGCCGGCATCGTCGCTTCGATCAAAGAGTGATCGATGCGTGATGCCGAAAGCGTCGACGGCAGTAAAGTTGGTGCAAATGGCGCGCAAGCGCGATTTGCACGCGGCGCCGGCATCGTCGCTTCGATCAAAGAGTAAGAAGAAGACTTAAGCGGCGGCTGTGAAAATGGCCGCCGCCCGTCTCCGAAATGGCTTGAAGCTTTGGCGCTAAGCGATTAGGAACGGGCTTCAAAGCCGATCCGCGGCGTGGGTTCTTCCCAGCGGATCGAGACTTTCTAGGGGTATAGCTCAGTTGGTAGAGCGGCGGTCTCCAAAACCGCAGGTCGCGGGTTCGAGCCCTGCTGCCCCTGCCAGTTTCCCGGAAAAGTCGATTGGCTGCCGATTGCCTTGATCGGCGTTTCAGGGATACGGGCGACTTCGCCTCCACATGCCTCTTGCCTGCTTTTTGCCCTGAAACCGGCCTCCCGGTTTGAAAAAGGGGCCGTGGCTTGCTATATCGGGCATGTTGAGGCATAAGGGCACCATAGCCGGGACGGAACGACTGGATGGTTCCGATGCGGCGCTTGGGCATAAAGCGGGCGCTTGCCACTTGCGTGGATCAAGAATCGGTTTTATGTAGACTAGAACAGACACGCGACGCGTGGAGCTGGGAAACTGGCTTTACGCGTCTGATTTGCATGGCAACAAGGTGATTCCGATGGGAATCGACCCGGTGCCGGCGTTCCAGGCGGGAAGCGGCTCTTTCGCTTCGCCCGGATCGAGCAAGTCGAACGAATTCCCGGCCTGCGGGAGCATCCAGGAGATCCGGTCAACGGATCTTGAAAACAGAGCGGCATATGGCGTCGAAAACCAATAATCCTTTCGTTTTTCTGCAGCAGGTCCGTGCGGAGACGGCCAAGGTTACCTGGCCTTCGCGGCGCGAGACGGTGATCTCGACGATCATGGTGCTGGCCTTCGCCGTTCTCACGATGGCTTTCTTCTTCAGCGCCGACATGATCATGAGCTTTGCTGTCGGAACCATTCTTGGGCTTGGGCGGTAAGTCCGGCGATTACGGAGACATCTTTGAAATGACCGCGCGCTGGTACATCGTCCACGCCTATTCGAACTTTGAAAAAAAGGTCGCCGAGGACATTCTGAAGAAGGCCGAGCAGAAGGGCCTTTCCGGGCGTATCGAGCAGGTCGTGGTGCCGACCGAGAAGGTGGTCGAGGTTCGTCGCGGCAAGAAGGTCGATGCCGAGCGCAAGTTCTTTCCGGGCTACGTCCTGATGAAGGCCGAGCTGAACGATTCGGTCATTAGCCTGGTCAAGAACACGCCGCGCGTCACCGGCTTCCTCGGCGAGGACAAGCATACGTCCAAGCCGATGCACATCACCGACAAGGAAGCCGAGCGTATCCTGCATCAGGTGCAGGAAGGCGTCGAGCGTCCGAAGCCTTCGGTGACGTTCGAGGTCGGCGAGGCGATCCGCGTTTCCGACGGTCCGTTCGCTTCGTTCAACGGCTTCGTGCAGGAAGTGGACGAGGAGCGCGCGCGGCTCAAGGTGGAAGTGTCGATCTTCGGGCGCGCCGTGCCGGTCGATCTGGAATTCGGTCAGGTCGAAAAGGGCTGACCGGAAGGCCTTCGCCGTCAGGCGAAGGTGGGTGGCGCGACGAGTCGCGCGGCCCGGGTGTCGGGAGGCCTTCAGGCTCCGGTGCCCGAACCAAGCGGTGGAAGGCGAGTTTGGCTTTAGCCGGCCAAGTGGACCGAACCACCAGACTGCAACCGCCGGGTATCCCGAAGGATGGCCCGGCATGAAAGAAAGCAGAAAGAGAAATGGCTAAGAAGATTGCAGGCCAGCTCAAGCTGCAGGTTCCAGCGGGTTCGGCGACGCCGTCGCCGCCGATCGGACCGGCGCTTGGTCAGCGTGGCATCAACATCATGGAATTCTGCAAGGCGTTCAACGCGCAGAGCCAGGAGATGGAGAAGGGTTCGCCCATCCCCGTCGTCATCACCTACTATCAGGACAAGTCGTTCACCTTCGCGATGAAGACGCCGCCGGTGACCTACTTCCTGAAGAAGGCCGCCAACCTGAAGTCGGGCTCGAAGGAGCCGGGCAAGACCAAGGCCGGCACCGTTTCGCGCGACAAGGTGCGCGAGATCGCCGAGGCGAAGATGAAGGATCTGAACGCCAACGACGTCGAAGCGGCAATGCGTATGGTCGAAGGTTCTGCCCGTTCGATGGGCCTGGAAGTGGTGGGCTAAGATCATGGCAAAGATTGCAAAGCGTATCGCCAAGTCCCGCGAGGGCATCGATCCGAACAAGGCCTACGCCCTCGATGAGGCGCTGAAGCTGCTCAAGGACCGCTCGAAGGTGAAGTTCGACGAGACCATCGAAGTTGCGATGAATCTCGGCGTCGATCCGCGCCATGCCGACCAGATGGTTCGCGGCGTGGTCAACCTGCCCAACGGCACCGGCCGCACCGTGCGTGTCGCCGTGTTCGCCCGTGGCGACAAGGCGGACGAGGCCAAGGCCGCCGGTGCCGACCTGGTCGGTGCGGAGGATCTGGTCGAGACCGTGCAGAAGGGCGAGATCAACTTCGACCGTTGCATCGCCACTCCGGACATGATGCCGCTGGTCGGCCGTCTCGGTAAGGTGCTCGGCCCGCGCGGCATGATGCCGAACCCGAAGGTCGGCACCGTCACCGTCGACGTCGCCGGCGCGGTCAAGGCCTCCAAAGGCGGCGCGGTCGAGTTTCGCGTCGAGAAGGCGGGCATCGTGCATGCCGGCGTGGGCAAGGTTTCGTTCGACCTCAAGGCGCTGGAAGAAAACGTCCGCGCCTTCGCCGATGCGGTGACCAAGGCCAAGCCGACCGGCGCCAAGGGCAACTACGTCAAGAAGGTTTCGGTCTCCTCGACGATGGGTCCGGGCCTCAAGCTGGATGTCGCAAGCCTCGCCACGTCCTGAGTGGTTTATCCGGACCGGCGCCTGGCGCCGATCCGGTAAAGAATTCCGGACCCCATCGTTTCGGGGTCCGGATGCTGGAGGCCGAAAGGCTTTCGGCATCCTGTCCGAGATTGCAGGCGGTCCAGACCATCGGGCCTTAATTCGATGCAGGGCCTGCATGAGACGGGTGAAGACCGGACAAAGGGGCTTGTCGCCCCGATGAAAGGTTCGAACCGTGATTGCCTTTTGTCTGCGCGCCGTTCCTCGGGGCGGTGTGGCGAAAGGGGACAGGATCCTCGAGCGTCGTTCGGGCGATCCGGATTTCCGGGTGGTCCGTGCGGCAAAAGGCAACCGACGCCTGTCCTCATGTCGAGGGCAGGGGTCAACTGGAGATAGGCAGTGGACAGAGCGGAAAAACGCGAACTCGTCACGAGCCTGAACGACGCCTTCAAGGGCGCTGGTTCAGTGGTCGTGGCCCACTACGCCGGTATCACCGTCGCGCAAATGAACGATCTTCGCACGAAGATGCGTCAGGCCGGCGGCACCGTCAAAGTCGCGAAGAACCGCCTCGCCAAGATCGCTCTTCAGGGCACGGAATCCGATAGCATCGGCGGCCTCTTCAAGGGCCAGACGCTGATCGCCTATTCGGAAGATCCGGTTACGGCGCCGAAGATCGCGGCCGAATTCGCCAAGGGGAATGAGAAACTCATCATTCTCGGCGGCGCAATGGGCTCGACTTCGCTCGACGCAGACGGTGTGAAGGCACTCGCCACGCTCCCGTCGCTCGACGAACTGCGCGCCAAGCTGGTTGGCATGATCGCCACCCCGGCAACCCGGATCGCCCAGGTCGTCAATGCACCGGCGGGTTCGCTCGCGCGCGTCATCGGCGCCTATGCCCGGAAGGACGAGGCGGCATGAGGCCGTTCCTCACCATCAAAAACACACGTTCGAACCTTACGAAGGAATATAAACATGGCTGATCTTGCAAAGATCGTAGACGACCTCTCGGCGCTGACCGTTCTGGAAGCCGCTGAACTCTCGAAGCTGCTGGAAGAGAAGTGGGGCGTCTCCGCCGCCGCTCCGGTCGCCGTTGCCGCCGCCGCCGGTGGCGCTGCCCCGGCCGCCGCTGCCGAAGAGAAGACCGAATTCGACGTCGTTCTCGCCGATGCCGGCGCCCAGAAGATCAACGTCATCAAGGAAGTCCGCGCCATTACCGGTCTTGGCCTGAAGGAAGCCAAGGACCTGGTCGAAGCGGCTCCGAAGCCGGTCAAGGAAGGCGTTGCCAAGGCCGACGCCGAGAAGATCAAGGCCCAGCTCGAAGCAGCCGGCGCCAAGGTCGAACTGAAGTAATCCGTGGTTGCGGCGGGCGGCCTTGCGCCGTCCGCCCTTCCCATGGTGGGAAACCTGATGGAAACCTCTTTCCCGAAGGCCGCGAGCTGCTTTCCGGAAACGGGTTTTCTCCAGTTCTGGACGGGCCGCGGCCAGGGCCGCGGCGAGGCAGGGCAACCCGCAGCGGGGTTGCCCCGAGATGGTAGCTAAGGAGCGATGATGGCCCAGACACAGACTTTCAATGGCCGCAGACGCGTTAGGAAATTCTTCGGGAAGATTCCGGAAGTGGCGGAGATGCCGAACCTGATCGAGGTTCAGAAGGCGTCCTACGACCAGTTCCTGATGGTGGACGAGCCGGTCGGCGGCCGTCCTGACGAGGGCCTGCAGGCCGTTTTCAAGTCGGTGTTCCCGATTTCCGATTTTTCCGGCGCTTCGATGCTCGAATTCGTCAAGTACGAGTTCGAGGCGCCGAAGTTCGACGTCGACGAATGCCGCCAGCGCGACCTCACCTATGCGGCGCCGCTGAAGGTGACGCTGCGCCTCATCGTGTTCGATATCGACGAGGACACCCAGGCCAAGTCGATCAAGGACATCAAGGAGCAGGACGTCTACATGGGCGACATGCCCCTGATGACGCTCAACGGCACCTTCATCGTCAACGGCACCGAGCGCGTCATCGTTTCCCAGATGCACCGTTCGCCGGGCGTCTTCTTCGACCACGACAAGGGTAAATCCCACTCGTCGGGCAAGCTTCTGTTTGCTGCGCGCGTCATTCCCTATCGCGGCTCGTGGCTCGACATCGAGTTCGATTCCAAGGACGTCGTGCACGCCCGCATCGACCGTCGCCGCAAGATTCCGGTGACGTCGCTGCTGATGGCGCTCGGCATGGATTCGGAAGAAATCCTGTCCACCTTCTACAACAAGATCACCTATGAGCGCGCCGACGACCATTGGCGCATCCCCTTCAACGTCGAGCGCTTCCGTGGCCTCAAGGCCGTGGGCGACCTGATCGATGCCGACACCGGCGAGATCGTCGTCGAGGCCGGCAAGAAGATCACCGCGCGCCAGGCGCGGCAGCTTGCCGAAAAGGGCCTGAAGGCGATCAAGGCAACCGACGAGGATTTGCTCGGCAACTACCTGGCCGAGGACATCGTCAACTACTCGACTGGCGAGATTTTCCTCGAGGCCGGCGACGAGATCGACGACAAGACCCTGAAGGTGCTGCTGGAGACCGGCGAGAAGGAAATCCAGATCCTCGACATCGACCACGTCAATGTCGGCGCCTATATCCGCAACACGCTGGCCGTCGACAAGAACGAGAGCCGGCAGGACGCGTTGTTCGACATCTACCGCGTTATGCGCCCCGGCGAGCCGCCGACGATGGACACCGCCGAGGCGATGTTCAACTCGCTGTTCTTCGACGCCGAGCGCTACGACCTGTCGGCCGTCGGCCGCGTCAAGATGAACATGCGCCTTGAGCTCGACTGCCCGGATACCGTGCGCGTGCTGCGCAAGGACGACATCCTGGCCGTCGTCAAGACGCTGGTCGAACTGCGCGACGGCAAGGGCGAGATCGACGACATCGACAATCTCGGCAACCGCCGCGTGCGCTCGGTCGGCGAGCTGATGGAAAACCAGTACCGCGTCGGCCTGCTTCGCATGGAGCGCGCGATCAAGGAACGCATGTCCTCGATCGAGATCGACACGGTGATGCCGCAGGATTTGATCAACGCCAAGCCTGCGGCGGCCGCCGTGCGCGAGTTCTTCGGTTCCTCGCAGCTTTCGCAGTTCATGGACCAGACCAACCCGCTGTCGGAGATCACCCACAAGCGGCGCCTGTCGGCGCTTGGACCGGGCGGCCTGACGCGTGAGCGCGCCGGCTTCGAAGTCCGCGACGTGCACCCGACCCACTATGGCCGCATCTGCCCGATCGAGACGCCTGAAGGCCCGAATATCGGCCTGATCAACTCGCTGGCCACCTTCGCTCGCGTCAACAAGTACGGCTTCATCGAAAGCCCGTACCGCAAGATCGTGGACGGCAAGCTGACCAACGAGGTCGTTTACCTGTCGGCGATGGAAGAGGCCAAGCACCACGTGGCGCAGGCCAACGCCGAGCTCGACAAGGACGGGCGTTTCGTCGACGAATTCGTCATCTGCCGCAGCGCCGGCGAGGTGATGATGGCGCCGCGCGAAAACATCGACCTGATGGACGTTTCGCCCAAGCAGATGGTGTCGGTGGCTGCGGCGCTGATCCCGTTTCTGGAAAACGACGACGCCAACCGCGCCCTGATGGGCTCGAACATGCAGCGTCAGGCCGTGCCGCTGGTGCGGGCCGAAGCGCCGTTCGTCGGCACCGGCATGGAGCCGATCGTCGCCCGTGACTCCGGTGCGGCCATCGGCGCGCGCCGCGGCGGCGTGGTCGACCAGGTCGACGCGACCCGTATCGTCATCCGCGCCACGGAAGACCTCGATCCCGGCAAGTCCGGCGTCGATATCTACCGGCTGATGAAGTTCCAGCGTTCCAACCAGTCGACCTGCATCAACCAGCGTCCGCTGGTGAAGGTCGGCGACCACGTCAACAAGGGTGACATCATCGCCGACGGTCCTTCGACCGACCTTGGCGACCTGGCGCTCGGCCGCAACGTGCTCGTCGCGTTCATGCCGTGGAACGGCTACAACTACGAGGACTCCATCCTGCTCTCCGAGCGGATCGTCGCCGACGACGTCTTCACCTCGATCCATATCGAGGAGTTCGAGGTCATGGCGCGCGACACCAAGCTCGGGCCGGAGGA
>JBASAA010000009.1:0-58950 GCA_049650385.1 Mesorhizobium sp. | reverse complement strand
GCGTATTACCGCGGAAGCGGTATTCCGACAGCGCGAAGGCCGCCATGGCGCCGAACAGAAGCACCAGGAACAGCGACACGACGGTGACGACGAAGCTGTTCTGGAAATAGAGCAGGAAGTCGCCCTGCTTCATCACCGTGACGTAGCCGATCAGGTCGAAGGTCGAGGCGGTCGGTGGCATCAGGGGTTCGCGGAAGATCGCCTGCCGCGACTTGAAGGAATTGACGATGACGATCAGGACCGGGAACAGCGCGATGATCGTGTAGAGGATCAGGATGCCGTGGGCGGCGATGCTGCGGGCCGGGGAAGCGGTTGCCTTGCTCATGATCGCCTCCTCAGAACTGGTAGCGACGCAGGCGCGTCTGCACGAGGAACAGGTAGAAGCAGACGCCGACCAGGATGATGAGGAACATCATGGTGGCGATCGCCGCACCCATGTTCGGGTCGCCGACCTGGAGCTGGAAGCCGAAGAAGGCGCGGTAGAGGAAGGTGCCGAGAATGTCGGTCGAATAGTTCGGCCCGGCGAGCGCACCTTGCGCGGTATAGATCAGGTCGAAGGCGTTGAAGTTGCCGACGAAGGTGAGGATCGAGATGATGCCGATGGCCGGCAGGATGAGCGGCAGCTTGATCTTCCAGAACTGCGCCATGCCGGTGACGCCGTCGCATTCGGCCGCCTCGATCACCTCGTCGGGGATCGAAAGGAGGGCGGCGTAGATCAGCATCATCGGGATGCCGACGAACTGCCACACCGAAACGAGGCTGAGCGCGATCAGCGCGCTGCTCTCCTTGCCGAGCCACGGGCTGAACAGGAATTTCAGGCCGACGAGGTCGAGCAGGTTGGGCGCGACGCCCCACAGCGGCGACAGGATCAGCTTCCAGGCGAAGCCGACGATGACGAAGGACAGCACCGTCGGCACGAAGATCGCCGTTCGGTAGAAGGCCGAGAAACGCAGCTTCGGCGACGACAGGAGTGCGGCCAGCATGACGCCGATCGGATTCTGCACCAGCATGTGGACGATGAAGAACCAGACGTTGTTCCTCAGCGCGTTCCAGAAGCCGGTCGACCAGTTGGGATCGCCGAACAGGGTGCGGAAATTGTCGAGGCCGACGAAGGTCTGCACGTTCTCCACCGCCCTGAACAGCGCGAGCTGGAGCGTGCCGACCAGCGGCAGGATCATGATGGCGGTGTAGATCAGCACCGCCGGCGCCAGGAAAACGCCGATGTGCCAGCGGATCGCTCTTTTCGGTGCGGTCATCGGACTTGATCCATCCCCTCTCAGGACCCGATTGCGGACAGTATAGCTTTCGTAGTCACTTTGGCGACTGTTTCCCAAGGCAGGGCAAGTCCTTCGCGCTCCTCATTCCGAGGGACGCAGGCAAGCCTGACACTGCGGGGTTTCGAGCGCGGGATGGAAGGCCGCGCCAGCGCGTCTCGCTTCCATTCCGGCTTGGTTTTTCGACCGGCGCTCAGGCGCCGGAACGGCCCCCTCCCTTCCGGGAGAGGGCCAGGCCGTACCTTACTTCGCCGGCTTGTACCAGCTGTCGAGACCCTTCTGCAGCTTCTCGGCCGCTTGCTGGGGCGTCTCGGTGCCGTTGATGACGTTGGCCGATTCCACCCACGTCTCGTTTTCCAGGTTCGGCGTGCCGCGCGACAGGATCTGGTAGGTCGAGCGGATCGTCGACTTGCACTTGTCGCGCCAGGAGACGAATTCCTGCGCCAGCGGGTCTTCCATCTTCACCGGCGTCGAGTTCAGGCTGAAGAAGCCCGGCAGCGCGTTGGCGTAGATGCTGGCGAACTCCGGCGAAGCGACCCAGGACAGGAACGTCTTGGCCTGTTCCGCATGCTTGGAGGCGGCGTTGAGGCCGATGCCGATGTCGGTGTGGTCGGAGATGTAGCAGGTGTCGCCGGCTTTCTTCACCGGTGGCGGGAAAGCGCCCATCTTGAAGTCGACCTGCGGGTTGAACACCGAGATTTCCCACGAGCCGGACGGGTAGATCGCCGCGCGGCCGAGCGTGAACAGGTTCTGGCTGTCGGGGTAGGTCTGCGCCTCGAAGCCGTCGCCGAGGTAAGGCTTCCACTTGGCCAGCGTCGCGAACGGCTCGACCCACTGCGGGTCGGTCAGCTTCTGTTCGCCCTTGAGCAGCGCCAGGCGGCCTTCCTCGCCGTGCCAGTAGTTGGGGCCGATGTTCTGGTAGCCCATGGTGGCGGCTTCCCAAAGGTCCTTGGTGCCCATGGCCATCGGGATGTAGGTGCCGTCTTCCTTGATCTTGTCCAGCGCCGCGAAGAACTCGTCCTCGGTCGCCGGCGGCGTGATGCCGAGTTTGTCGAAGGCGTCCTTGTTGTAGATGAAGCCGTGGATGACGGAGGCCATCGGCACGCAGAAGGTGGCCTTGCCGTCGTCGGTGGTCCAGGCGGACCTGGCGACGTCGGAGAAGTTCTCCATGCCGGGCAGGGTGGTGAGGTCGGCGAGCTTGCCCTTGGTGTAGAGGTCGAGCGAGGCGTCGAACGGACGGCAGCTGACGAGGTCGCCCGCCGATCCGGCGTCGAGCTTGGCGTTGAGGGCGGCGTTGTACTCGGTCGGAGCCGATGGTGCGAAGACGACCTTGATGCCGGGGTTCTTGGCCTCGAAGGCGGGGATCAGCTTTTCCTGCCAGATCTGGCTGTCGTCGTTGCGCCAGCTTTCGATGGTCAGCGTCACGTCCTCGGCAAAGGCTGCACCGCTGGTCGCCAGCATACTGGAGCCGAGCAGGAATGCCGTCAGCAATTTGGATGTCATGGTAAGTCTCCCTGTTGACCTTTTTCAGGCTTGGTTTGACGAGAAGGGCGGTTGGCGCCGCCTGTTCCCCTCGACGACGGAAAGGGCCGGCCGCAGCTTCTGGCCTGTCCCTTCCAGTATCTTCTCAGCGGCTCCGGCGCTGGCAGCGCCGGCGGCGAGCAGCACGGCCACCTTCACCGCGCCGCCGCTCCGGTCGAGCAGCCGGCGGGCTTCGTCGCCGTCACGGCCGGTGATGGCGGCGACGATGCGGGCCGCGCGCTCGCGCAGCTTGGCGTTGTCGGCGTGAAGGTTGACCATGTAGCCGTCATGGACATGGCCGAGATGGATGGCCGCCAGCGTCGACAGCATGTTGAGGGCGATCTTCTGTGCCGTGCCGGCCCCCATCCGCGTCGAGCCGGCGATGACTTCCGGCGGCGTCTCCAGGAGGATGGCGGTGCCTGCCTGCGTGAGCAACGGCGTTGCGGGATTGTTGGCGATGGCGATGGTGGCCGCCCCCCGGCTGTTGGCTTCCTGAAGCGCCCGCACCGCGTAAGGCGTGGTGCCGCTGGCCGAGACCGCGATCAGGCAGTCGCCGGGGCCGAGATTCGCCTGGGCGACGGCTTGCGAAGCTTCCCCGGTGTCGTCTTCCGGCCCGCCGGCCAGGGTCCTGAAGGCCTCGTCGCCGCCCGCGATCAGGACCTTGATGCGCTCGCGCGCGATGCCGAAGGTGCCGGGCAGTTCGAGGGCGTCGGCCAGCGCCATCAGGCCGGAACTGCCGGCCGCGGCATAGGCGAGGGTGCCGCCGGCACGCAGTTTTTCGGCGATGACCTGGGCGGCCGCGGCAATGGCGGGGATGGCGGCGCGTACGGTGGAGGCCGCCTCGACCTGCGCGCCGACCAGCGAGGAAAGGATAGCGTCCGGGGGCTGGATATCCAGTCCTCCCGCGTTCTGGTGCAGCGCTTCGGTGCGCATTTCGCTCATCCGGTTCCTCCTTCCGGTGACAATACCAAAAAAATACCACTTGTCTACGGCCATTAACGAATTCTTACGAGCGGAAATCTCGTTATGGCCGAATAGCATTTATTTACAGGGATATACGAGATTAATTTTCCCGAGGGTCAATTGAGTCTTGGCTATTGGTATTTTATTGGTATTATAACGATGAGAGGAGATGCCGTGGTGGATTTCGTGCTTGGCATTGATGGTGGCGGCACCAGTTGCAGGGCGGCGCTTGCCCGTGCCGACGGCGTTGTCCTTGGCCGCGCCAAAGCCGGCGCCGCCAATATCCGCACCGATCTCACCGGCGCGCGCACCAGCATCGTCGAGGCGGCCCGGCGGGCGTTCGCCGAGGCCGGGCAGGACCCCGATCTCGTTTCGCGCACGCCGGCCGTACTGGGCCTCGCCGGCGCCAATGTCGGCACCTACCGCCAGCAGTTGCAGGCGATCCTGCCGTTCAGCCGGAGCCGGGTCGAGACCGACGCCGAGATCGCGCTCGAAGGTGCGGTCGGGGCAGGGGACGGGGCGATGGCCATTCTCGGCACCGGTTCGGCCTATATGGTTCGCAAGGGCGGAAAATCCCGGGCCATCGGCGGCTGGGGGTTCCAGGTCGGCGATCAGGGCAGCGGCGCGCGCGTCGGGCGTGACCTGCTCGAACAGACATTGCTGGCATATGACGGCATCCGCGAGGGATCGTCGCTGACGCGCGAGATGCTGGCCGTGTTCCGCGACCGGCCGGAGGACGTGGTGGAGTTCACCACCAACGCCAAGCCCGGCGATTTCGGCGGTTTCGCGCCGAAGGTCTTCGACCATGCCCAAAAGGGCGATGCCGTGGCGGTCTGGATCGTCGACAGGGCGGTGGCCGATGTCGAGGCCGCGCTCGGCGCGCTCGACCTTTCAGACGATGCGCCGTTGTGCCTGCTCGGCGGGCTGGCGCCGCTCTATGCGCCGCGCCTGTCGGAACGGTTTTGCGGGCTGTTGCGCGAGCCGCTGGGCGACGCGCTTTCGGGCGCGGTGCGCATGGCGGCGCGCGCATTCGCAGCTCCGCAGGGGGACGGCAACTCATGATCGAGGACGCCGGCCAGATATTCTCGACCTTCAAACAGACCGCGCATGGCGGCGCGCCGCTTTACCTGCAATTGAAGAAAAGCATCGAGGACGCCGTCAATCGCGGCCTGATCGGGCCGGGCGACGCGCTGCCTTCCGAGCGTGACATCGCCCTCAAGGCCGACATTTCGCGCGTCACCGTGCGCAAGGCCGTGCAGGACCTGGTCAAGGGCGGCATCCTGGTGCAGCGCCACGGCTCGGGCACTTTCGTTGCGCCGCGCATGGAGCGCGTCGAGCAGTCGCTGTCGCGGCTGACCTCCTTTACCGAGGACATGGCGCGCCGCGGCATGAGCGTGCGCTCACAGTGGCTCGACCGCGGGCTTTATGCGCCCTCGCCGGAAGAGATGATGGTTCTCGGCCTGTCCTCGAACGAACTGGTGGCGCGGGTGGCGCGCCTGCGCATCGCCAACGACACGCCGCTGGCGATCGAGCGCGCCGCCCTTTCGGCACGCGTCCTGCCGGATCCCGCTGCCGTCGCGGCCTCGCTTTATGCTACACTGCAGGCTGGCGGAAACCGGCCGGTGCGGGCCGTGCAGCGCATTTCGGCGGCCAATCTCGGCGAGGAGGATTCCCGCCTGCTGGAAGTGGCGCCCGGCGTGGCCGGCCTCCACATCGAACGCATTTCCTACCTTGCCAGCGGCAAGGTCATCGAGTTCACCCGCTCGATCTATCGCGGCGACGCCTATGATTTCGTCGCCGAGTTGAGATTGTCGGAGCCGGGCAACCTTGGAGACAGGCCTTGAGCGCATCCGTCAGCCACATGCGTCGCGAGATCGAGGAAATACCGGAGGCGGTCGCGCGCCTGCTCGACCGCTCCACGGCAGCGCTGGGCGAAGCCGGGCGCGGCATCCGCGAGCGCGACCCGCGCTTCGTCGTCACCGTGGCGCGCGGTTCTTCCGACCATGCGGCGACCTTCATGAAATATGCGGTCGAACTGACGGCGGGCCTCGCCGTCGCCTCGGTCGGCCCGTCTGTCGCTTCCATCTACGGCACCGATCTCAAGCTTGGCGGCGCGGCCTGCCTTGCCATCTCGCAGTCGGGCAAGAGCCCGGACATCGTCGCGCTGACGGAGACCGCCCGGGCCGGCGGGGCGTTGACGATCGCGCTCACCAACACGGCGTCCTCGCCGCTGGCGCAGGCCGCGGACTATGCCGTCGATATCCAAGCCGGGCCGGAACGCAGCGTGGCGGCGACCAAGTCGTTCGTCAATTCGGCGGTGGCCGGGCTGGCCCTGATGGCCCATTGCACCGGCGATGCCGCACTTCTGGAAGCGCTGGCGAACTTGCCCGGGCAACTGGAAAAGGCCATCCACTGCGACTGGTCGCCGTTCGCCGAAGCCTTGCCGGCGGCTCCGTCGCTTTTCGTGCTCGGGCGCGGCCCCTCCCAGGCCATCGCCAACGAGGCGGCGCTGAAGTTCAAGGAAGTCTGCTGCCTGCACGCCGAAGCCTACAGCGCCGCAGAAGTCATCCATGGGCCGATGGCGCTGGTCGGCCCCGGCTTCCCGGTGCTGGCGCTTGCCGCGCGCGACGCCGCCGAGGCATCCGTCGTGGCGGCCGCGGAGGGTCTTGCCGGTAAGGGCGCTTCCGCTTTCGTCACCGCCGATGCGGCCGGCAAGGCGCGGGCGCTGCCGTTCGTGGCGACCGGACACCCGCTTACCGATCCGCTGCCGCTCATCGTGTCGTTCTACGCTTTCGTCGAGGCCTTCGCTCGCGGCCGTGGCCTCGACCCCGATACGCCGCCCTTCCTCAACAAGGTCACGGAAACCCGATGAGCGCCATGCTTGCCCTTGTCGGCGCGCGCATCTTCGACGGCGACGCGTGGCATGACGATTCGGCGCTGCTCGTTCGCGACGGCCTGGTCGAAGGCATCGTGCCGGCGACGGCGGTGCCCGTCGATGCGGAAAGCGTCGATGCCGGCGGCGGCATCCTTGCGCCCGGCTTCATCGACCTGCAGGTCAATGGCGGCGGCGGCGTCATGCTCAACGATCATCCGGATGTGGCGACGATCGAGACGATCTGCCGGGCGCATGCGCCGTTCGGCACCACCGCGCTGTTGCCGACGCTGATCACCGATACGCCGGAAATCACGGCGGCGGCGCTTGCCGCTGGAGCCGGGGCCGCGCGGAAAAAGGTGCCGGGCTTCCTCGGCCTGCATCTGGAGGGGCCGCATCTGTCGCTGGCGCGCAAGGGTGCGCACGATCCGAAGCTGATCCGGCCGATGACCGACGCTGATGAAGCCGCGCTGATCGCCGCGCGTGCCGGCATGCCGGCGCTGCTGACCACGGTCGCTCCCGAATCGGTCACCCAGCAGCGGGTTTCCGCGCTCGCCCGCGCCGGCCTTGTCGTCAGCCTCGGCCATTCCGACACCGATTATGCGACGGCGGGGGCGTTCGCCGATGCCGGGGCGACGGTCGTCACCCATCTGTTCAACGCCATGAGCCAGGTCGGCAACCGCGCGCCCGGCCTGGCGGGCGCGGCGATCGACAGCGGCAGGCTGTTTGCCGGGCTGATCGCCGACGGCATCCATGTCCACCCGGCGGTGATGGGCATCGCGCTGCGCGCCAAGCAGGGGCCGGCGCGGATTTTCCTCGTCACCGACGCCATGGCGACGATCGGCACCGACATGACCTCGTTCACGCTGAACGGGCGCACCGTCCACCGCCGCGACGGGCGGCTGACGCTGGACGACGGCACGCTGGCCGGTGCCGACCTCGACATGATCTCGGCGGTGTGCTTCGTCCATCGCCGGATCGGTCTCGACCTCGGCGAGGCGTTGCGGATGGCGTCCACCTATCCGGCCGAGGCGATCGGCCAGGCGCATCGGCTTGGCCGGCTGGCCAAGGGTATGGCGGCGAACGTCGTCGGCCTCGACGACGAGCTTGGCGTGACCGGCGTCTGGATCGATGGCGAGAAGGTTTTCGCCGCCGCCGGCTAAAGCGTCACACGGCGGCGTCGGCGGCGTCGCGGATGGCCGACATGTTCTTGCGATAGGCCTCGACGCCGTCACCCTTGAACACCGCGGCACCGGCCACCAGGACATCGGCGCCGGCCGCCGCGACCAGCGGCGCGGTTTGCGGCGAGATGCCGCCATCGACCTGGATGCGGATTGGCCGGCCGCCGATCATCGCCTTCACCCGGCGGATTTTTTCCAGCGTTGCCGGAATGAACGCCTGCCCGCCGAAGCCGGGGTTGACGGTCATGACCAGGATGAGGTCGAGCCGGTCGAGCACATATTCGATGGCGCTTTCGGGCGTCGCCGGATTGAGCGCCACGCCGGCTTTCTTGCCAAGATTGCGGATGGTCTGCAGCGAGCGGTCGAGATGCGGGCCGGCCTCGGCATGGACCGTCATGCCGTCGCAGCCGGCCTCGGCGAAGGCGGCGAGGTAGGGATCGGCCGGCGCGATCATCAGGTGGCAGTCGAAGAACGCCTTGGTGCGCCGGCGAATCTTTTCGACGATCGGCGGCCCGAAGGTGATGTTGGGCACGAAGTGGCCATCCATCACGTCGAGATGGATCCAGTCGGCGCCGGCTTCCACCACCGCCTCGATCTCGTCGCCGAGCCTCGAGAAGTCCGACGCCAGCACCGATGGGGCGATCAGGGTCCTGCCGGTCATGATTGGCCTCTTTGCGTGAACTCGTCCTGCCCGTGGCGTAGCCTCGCGCGAAGCGATTGTCGAGTGCGGTCAAGGGGCTGGTGCGATTTCCACAGGCGCGGCCAACGGGCGCAGCGACAGAGTGGCTTGCTTGCGCCAGCGCAAAGAATTGATACGCTGTGCCCACTACAAAGCGCCGTTCCGGCAGCCAAATCAGGCAGGGTGCACAATGGTATCGCAACTGACGCTTTCCGAACGCCAATATGCGTTGGTCATTCTGGTGCTCGCCGCCCTATGCGGGCTGGCGATGGCGGCCGGCGGCCGGGGTGATCCGCTCGGCGTTCATGGCATCATCGTCATGATCTTCAGCATCGGCCTCGCCTTCGTGGTGATGGCCGGCTACAACACGCCCGAGCCCGATCCGGAACGGCTTTCGCACTATTTCGACGACCCCACCAAGGTCGGCATCGTGCTGACCATGGCCTGGGCGATCTTCGGCATGTTCTTCGGGGTCTGGGTGGCCGCGCTGCTCGCCTGGCCCGACCTCACCTTCGACGCCGCCTGGTCGAGTTTCGGCCGCATCCGGCCGGTGCATACCACCGGCATCATCTTCGGCTTCGGCGGCAACGCGCTGATTGCCACTTCCTTCCACGTCCTCCAGCGCACCTCGCGTGCGCGGCTGCCCGACCAGTTGAGCCCGTGGTTCGTGCTGCTCGGCTACAACCTGTTCTGCGTCCTGGCGGTGACCGGCTATTTCATGGGCATTACCCAGTCGAAGGAATACGCCGAGCCCGAATGGTACGCCGACATCTGGCTGGTGGTGGTGTGGGTGGTCTATTTCCTGATCTACCTGCGCACGCTGGCGCGCCGCAAGGAACCCCATATCTACGTCGCCAACTGGTACTACATGGCCTTCATCCTGGTGGTGGCGATCCTGCACATCGTCAACAACCTGGCGGTGCCGATCTCTTGGGGCTCGGCCAAGAGCTACTCGCTGTTTTCGGGCGTCCAGGATGCGATGACGCAGTGGTGGTACGGCCATAATGCGGTCGCGTTCTTCCTCACCGCCGGCTTCCTCGGCATGATGTACTACTACCTGCCCAAGCGCGCCGGCCGGCCGATCTTCTCCTACCGGCTGTCGATCATCTCGGTCTGGGGCATCACCTTCTTCTATATGTGGGCGGGTTCGCACCACCTCCACTACACGGCCCTGCCGCAGTGGGTGCAGACGCTGGGCATGTCGTTTTCGGTCATGCTCCTGGTGCCCTCCTGGGCCTCGGCCGGCAACGCGCTGGCGACGCTGAACGGCGCCTGGGGCAAGGTGCGCGACGACGCCACGCTGCGCTTCATGATGGTGGCGGCGGTATTCTACGGCCTCGCCACCTTCGAGGGGTCGTTCATGGCGATCCGGCCGGTCAATTCGCTGTCCCACTACACCGACTGGACCGTCGGCCATGTCCACGCCGGCACGCTCGGCTGGAACTCGATGATCGTCTTCGGCGCGCTCTACGCGCTGGTGCCGTGGATGTGGAAGCGCCCGGCCATGTACTCGGCCAAGCTGGTCGAGGTCCACTTCTGGCTCGCGCTGGCTGGCGCCATCGTCTACGTCTTCGCGATGTGGAACTCGGGCATCATCCAGGGCCTGATGTGGCGTACCTACACCGAGAACGGGACGCTCGCCTATTCCTTCCTGGAGACGGTCGAGGCCATGCATCCCTATTACATCGCCCGCGCGTTCGGCGGCTTCCTGTTCCTCATCGGCGCGATCGTGTGCTCCTACAACATATGGATGACGATCCGCGAGGCCGGAGCCGACCTCGCCCGCCAGAAAGAAGATGCCGACGTGCCGCTTTTCGCCCGCGACGCCGTCCAGGCCGGAGAGTAACCGACCATGACTGAATTCTTCCATCGCAAGATCGAACGCAACACCATCGGTTTTGTCCTGGCCATCGTGGCCGTGGCCTCGATCGGCGGCTTCGTCGAGATCGCGCCGCTGTTCACCATCAACGAAACGGTCGAGGACGCGCCCGACATGCGCGTCTACACGCCGCTGGAACTGGCCGGGCGCAACATTTACATCCGCGAAGGCTGCTACGCCTGCCATTCGCAGATGATCCGCACCCTGCGCGACGAGGTCGAGCGCTACGGCCCGTATTCGCTGGCGGTCGAATCGAAATACGACCACCCGATGCTGTGGGGCTCCAAGCGCACCGGCCCCGACCTTGCCCGCCTCGGCAACAAATATTCCGACGCCTGGCAGGTGGCCCACCTCGTCAATCCGCGCGATGTCGTTCCGGGCTCGGTGATGCCGAAATATGGCTGGCTCCTGCGCAACGACCTGAAGATGAGCGACCTTTCCCTGCACCTGAAGGCACAGTCGGATGTCGGCGTTCCCTACACGCAGGCGATGATCGACGAGGCGTCGAAGGACGCCTACGCCCAGGCGACGCCGGACAGCCCCGGAACGGGCGGGCTCACCGAGCGCTACGGCGCGGCCACGCAGGTGCGTGCATTCGACGGCGACCCCTCGCGGGTGACGGAGATGGACGCGCTGGTAGCCTACCTGCAGATTCTCGGGCACCTCACCGAGGCCGCCTATGCGAAGTCCGAACCGGAAGGTGAATGAGGATGGACGTCGACCATCAGACGCTTGTCGGCATCGCCAAGAGCTGGGGGCTCTTCTATTTCCTGGCCTTCGCCGTCGCGGTGCTGATCTATGCGATGTGGCCGTCCAACAGGAAGCGCTTCGACCGGGCCAAGAAAAGCATCCTCGACAATGACGACGAGCCGCTTGAATAGACCGAGAGCCGTGGAGATAGGGCAGTGAGCACAGTCAAGCAGGATCCGGTCACCGGTCGCACCACCACCGGCCACGAGTGGAACGGCATCGAGGAATTGGAAACGCCGATTCCCCGGGTGGTATTCGCGTTCCTGGCTGCAACCTTCGTTTTCGCGGTCATCTGCTGGGTGCTTTACCCGACGTGGCCGCTGGGCAGCACCTTCACCAAGGGGCTCACCGGCTTCGACCAGCGCAACCTGGTCACCGAGCAGGTGGCGAAGGCGGAGGCCGGCGTCGCCGAGCAGTGGGCCGGCAAGGTCACCTCCATGAGCTACGCCGACATCGAGGCGGACCCGGCGCTGATGCACCCGGTCAAGGAAGCGGGCCGCAGGCTGTTCGAGGACAATTGCGCGGCCTGCCACGGCGTCAACGCCACCGGCGGGCCGGGCTTCCCCGACCTTGCGGCCAAGGCGTGGCTGTGGGGCGGCGACCCCGAGACGATCGAGGAGACGATCCGCGTCGGCATCAACTCCACCAACGACGATACCCGCACCTCGCAGATGCTGGCCTTTGGCCGCGACGCGATGCTCGACCGCACCCAGATCCAGAACGTCGTGGCCTATGTGCGCTCGCTGTCGGGCGCGCTGCCGACCGAGGGCAATGCCGATCGCATCGAGGCCGGCAAGCAGGTGTTCGCCGACAATTGCGTGGCCTGCCACGGCGAGGATGCCAAGGGCAGCCACGACACCGGCGCGCCGAACCTGACCGACAACAGCTGGATTTACGGCGGCGACGAGCAGTCGGTCTACACCTCCGTCTATTCCGGCCGGCAGGGGCACATGCCGCATTGGGACAGCCGCTTGTCGCCGCTGCAGATCAAGCTGCTGACGCTCTATGTCCACACGCTGCCGGGCGACGGCAAATGAGCGCGGCCGCCGAGACGGGGGCGAAGCGTCCGGCGCGCAGGGGCATCGTGCTTGCCCTGGCGCTGGCGGCGCTGGTCGTCGCCGTCTTCATCGGCGCCAATGCGCATCTTGTCTACGTGGCCGTCACTTCGCAGCCGGATTGCGTGCCGCATGCGAAGGAAGTCGGCATCGACGGCGCGCCGCTGCGTGCGGCGCGTTCGGCCTGTTGAAACGGAAAGGATAGCGGCCATGCCTTCACTCAGCCATTCCGACGCTGCCCCCATTCCGCTGGCGCAGCAGCGCCGCCGCAACCTGCCGGCCAGCGCCGCCTTCGGCTGGCTTGCCCATGGCTGGCGCGACCTGTGGGACCGGCCGGGACCGAGCCTTGCCTACGGCCTGGCGGTATTCCTGGCCTCCGTCATCATCGTCTGGGGCCTGTTTGCGTTCGAGCTCGACTATATCCTGTTCCCGGCGCTGGCCGGCTTCATGGTCGTCGGCCCGCTGGTCGCCATCGGCCTTTACCAGAAGAGCTATGCCATCGAGAACGGCGAGCCGGTCAGCCTGAACCGCATGCTGTTCGTCAAGGCGAACGCCGGGGCGCAGGTGCTCTACACCGGCGCGATCCTGTGCCTGCTGATGCTGGTGTGGATGCGTGCCGCCGTCATTATCTACGCGCTTTTCTTCGGGCTGCGGCCGTTCCCTGGGCTCGACCATATCACCGAGATGCTGTTCACCACCTCTGAAGGCTGGGGCATGCTCCTGGTCGGCACGGTAGTGGGCGGGCTGTTTGCGGCGTTCTCTTTCGCCATCAGCGTCTTTTCGGTGCCGATGTTGCTCGACGAGGAGGTCGATGCCTTCACCGCCATGGGCACTTCGATCTCCATGGTGTGGCGCAACCTGCCGGTGATGGTGATGTGGGGCGCGATCGTCTCGGTCCTGTTCGTGTTTTCCGTGGTCACGGCGCTGGTCGGGCTGATCATCGTCTTCCCGCTGCTCGGCCATGCCACCTGGCATGCCTATAAGGCCATCAGATGAGTTGCTGCGCGCCGGGCGTCGAGGCTGCCGCTGGCATGGCGGCCGTCGCTTCGCCCGAAGAGATAAGGCTCGCCAGCCGGGAACTCGGCGGCGGCTTGCGCCAGACCGACCTGTCGGTGCCGGCCATGCACTGTGCGGCCTGCATCCAGACGGTGGAGCGTACGCTTGGCCGGCTGCCCGGCGTGGAAAACGCGCGCGTCAACCTTTCCACGAGGCGCGCCAGCGTGAAGTGGCGGGGCGAGGCCGCGCCGCCGATGATCGCGGCGCTGGAGAAGGCCGGCTACCAGGCGCATCTGTTCGAGGCGGAGGAAGACAAGGTCGATCCGGAGCTTTCGCGTCTCATCCGCGCCCTTGGCGTCGCCGGCTTCTGCTCCATGAACATCATGCTTCTGTCGGTGTCGGTGTGGTCGGGAGCGGACGCCGAAACCAGGCAGGCCTTCCACTGGATCTCGGCGGCCCTTGCCTTGCCCTGCCTGCTCTATTCGGGGCGCGTGTTCTTCGCTTCCGCCTTCGCGGCGCTGAAAGGCGGGCGCACCAACATGGACGTGCCGATTTCCATCGGTATCTCGCTCGCTTTCGGCCTCAGCCTCTACGACACGTTGCACCACGGCGAGCACGCCTATTTCGATGCGGCGACGACGCTGGTGTTCTTCCTGCTGATCGGGCGCACGCTCGACCATGTGATGCGCGAGAAGGCACGCGCGGCGGTGCGCGGGCTGGTGCGGCTTAGCCCGCGCGGCGCGATGGTGGAGCGGCCGGACGGCAGCCGCGACTACCTACCGGTCGCAGAGATCGAGCCGGGCATGCGCGTGCTTCTGGCGGCGGGCGAGCGCGTGCCGATCGACGGCACGGTCGCCGAGGGCGTTTCCGACCTCGACTGCGCCATCGCCACCGGCGAGAGCGATCCGCGCCGGGTCGAGCAGGGCGCGACGGTTCGGGCCGGGACGCTGAACCTGACCGGACCGCTTACCGTGGTGGCAAGCGCGCGGGCGCAGGAATCCTTCCTGGCCGAGATGGTGCGCCTGATGGAGGCGGCCGAGGGCGGCCGCGCCCGCTACCGGCGGCTGGCCGACCGTGCGGCCCAACTCTACTCGCCGGTCGTTCATGCCACGGCGCTTCTGACCTTTATTGGCTGGATGCTGGCCACCGGCGACTGGCACCGTGCCATCGGCGTCGCCATCGCGGTGTTGATCATCACCTGTCCCTGCGCGCTCGGCCTCGCGGTGCCGATCGTACAGGTGATCGCGGCGCGCCGCCTGTTCGAGAACGGCATCATGGTCAAGGACGGCTCCGGCATCGAACGGCTGGCCAGCGTGGACGCTGTCGCCTTCGACAAGACCGGGACGTTGACGCTGGGCCGGCCTCGCCTGCTCGGCAGCGACCGATACGATCCCGAGACGCTGACGCTGGCGGCGGCACTCGCCGTCCATTCCCGCCACCCGCTGTCGCAGGCGCTGGCGGCGGCCGGCGCAGGGCTGGCCCCGACATCAAGCCGCTTTACCGATATCGTCGAGCATCCGGGCCTCGGTATCGAGGCGCGCCAGGGCGATACGCTCTATCGCCTCGGCCGCGCCGGCTGGGCCTTGTCCGGGGAAGGGGAGCCGGCGGAAGGCACGGTGCTTTCCCGCGATGGCAGACTGCTTTCGGCCTTTGCCTTCGAGGATACGGTGCGGCCGGGCGGCCGCGAGGCCGTGCGCAAACTCCAGGACGCCGGGCTTGCCGTGGAAATCCTTTCCGGCGACCGCGAACCGGTGGTGGCCGATGTCGCCGCCCGGTTCGGCATAGACGCCTCCGCCGGTGCGCTGTTGCCGGCGGACAAGGTGGGGCGCTTGCAGGAGTTGGCGCGGCAAGGACGCCGCGTTCTGATGGTGGGCGACGGGCTGAATGACGCGCCCGCTCTCGCTTCGGCCTATGTCTCTATGGCGCCTGCGACGGCCGCCGACATCGGCCGCAACGCTGCCGACTTCGTCTTTTTGCATGAGAGCCTCGATGCGGTGCCGACCGCCTACGCCGTCGCTCGTGAGGCTGGGCGGCTGGTGAAGCAGAATTTCGGCCTTGCGATCGGCTACAACGCGATTGCGCTGCCCATCGCCATCGCCGGGTTCGTCACGCCGCTGGTGGCGGCGATCGCCATGTCGCTGTCTTCCGTCATCGTCGTCGCCAACGCCCTGCGGTTGCGGGCCGGCAAGCCGGCGAAGGCGGCGCGCGGCAGGCAGGCGGGCAGGGCGGTTGGCGGAGGAAATCCGCTGGTGGCCGCGCGATGAGCAGCCTTGTCTTCCTCGTGCCGCTGGCCTTGCTGCTTGGTGCGGCGGGCCTTGGCGCGTTCCTGTGGTCGTTGAGGAGCGGCCAGTACGACGATCTCGACGGCGCGGCCGAGCGCATCCTCATCGACGATGATCAGGAGTAGCCAGGAACAGAAGGAATCGACTCCGCGCGGCCGTAATGCTTTGATTGGCTGAATGGCGGGGTTCGTCCCATGAAACATCTTGTGCTGGTCGTTGCCCTGTTCAGCCTTGGCGGCTGCGGCGCGAATTCCCTGATCGCCCATCAGGAGGCGACGGTGATCGTCTCGACCCTCTACGACGACGTCGACTGCCGGCAACTGCTTGCCGAAAGGAACGGTCTGGCGCGCGAGGAAAACCTGCCCATGGACGCCAAGGTAACGTTTTCATCCATCTCGCTGGGACTTGGCATTCTGATCCCCGATTACCGGACGGAAGCCAAGCGCAGGCAGGACACGGCACGCGGCAAGATCATGGCGATGAACGATTCGCTGGCGCGGCGTTGCGGGCAGGAAAAGCGCAAGTGATGCGCCCGTCCCGCATTCGACCGGTGGCTCACGCCTTGCCGTAGAGCGGGACCAGCGCACCGCTGGTGGCGATGTTGCGGGTCGAGACCAGCGCCGCCACCGTCTCGGCGACCGAATCGAGACTGACCCATTTGTCGAAGTCGGCCTTCGGCATCGCCGCGCGGTTGGCCGGCGTGTCGAGCGTGGAGGGGGCGATGGCGTTGACGAGGATGCCGTTGGCCTTCACTTCCTCCGCCAGCGCCACCGTCATTGCGGCAACCGCCGCTTTGCTCGCCGCATAGGCGACCATGCCCGCGCCACGCCGTGGGTCGAGGCCGGGGCGCGCGCTTACATTGACGATGCGGCCGCCATGCTCGGTGGTAAGCATGCTGCGCACCGCCGCGCGGCAGCACAGGAACGTGGTGCGCGCATTGGTATCCATCATCTCGTCAAAGGAGGCGGGGTCGGTGTTTTCAATGGGTGCCATGGCAAAGCCGCCGGCCAGGTGGATGGACGCCCACAGTTCCGGGATGCGTGCATAGAAGGCTTCGACCTTGTTGGGGTCGGCAAGGTCGACATTGTTGGCGAGCTTCAGCCGGTCGCTGGTCAAGGTGAAATGCGAGGGCGCGCTGGCATGGGCGTTCGGCACATGGCAGACGGCGCCTTCGCCGAGCAGCTTGGCCACCACGGCGCCGCCGAGCGCCCCGGTGCCGCCCGTAACCACGATGTGCTTGCCGTCGAGTGTGGCTGTCATGATCGATCGCTCCGCGAACCCGTCTGGAAATTGTTGCGCCTTAAGGGGCGTCACTCAACCGAAATCTCGATGAGGCAGGGACGATTTGCGGCTGTTGCCCGCAACAACGCCTCGCGCAGGCCATGCGGGCCTGAAAGCTTTTCCGCCGCGATACCGTAGGCTTCGGCCAGCTTGCCGAAATCCGGCGGCGCGGGCGACACGCCGACCGGCTCGACGCCGACGTCGCGCATCGACGTTTCGATTTCGCGGTAGCCGCGGTTGTTCCAGACCACGAAGATGACCGGCGCTTCGGCGTCGAGCGCTGCCCCGATTTCCGGCAGGGTGAACTGGAAGCCGCCGTCGCCGGTCAGGCATACCACCGGGGTCCCGGGTACGGCGATGGCGGCGCCGATCGCCGCCGCCGGGCCGTAGCCCAGCGCGCCGAAGCCTGTGGCGGCATTGAACCAGCCGGCTGGCCGGTCATGGTCGTAGTAGAGGTTGGCGGCATAGATGGGCTGGGTCGAATCGCCGACGACGATGGCGCCGGGCAGCGTGTCGCGGATGGTTTCCACCACCTCGATCTGCGCCTGCATCGCCGGATCGAGGCCGGAACGGGCCTCGTCGCGCGCGGCCGCCGCCCGCGCCTCGCCCCCCGCGGATACCGGCGCTAAGGCCCGGCCCAATTTAGCGAGCAGCGCCTCGATCGCTTCGCCGCAATCGGCCTGGATGCGAACGTTGGCAGGATGGCGGGAAATCTGGTCGGGGTCGATGTCGATGCGGACGAGACTGGCCGGGGCGGGAAAATCGCCGTCGCCGTACATATCGTAGTCGGTGGGGCCGAATTCGGTGCCGGCGGCAATGACCAGGTCGGCCTCGGCGATCAGCTTGCGCACCGCTTTCAGGCTGGGGCTGGCGGGCACGGCAAGTGGATGGCGGTGCATGAGCCCGCGCGCATTGGCGGTCTGGACCACCGGCGCGCCGAGCCGCTCGGCCAGACGCGTCAACGGGGCCTGCGCCTGCCGCGCGCCGCCGCCCGCCAGGATGATGGGGCGCTGCGCGGTGTCGGCGAGCCTTGCGGCTTCAGCGATATCGGCTGCCTTCGCCTTGGGGCGGGCACTGTCGATCGGCGCAGCGACAAGGCCGTCGGCCGGCAGCGCCATGACGTCGATGGGGATTTCGATATGCACCGGCCCAGGCCTCGCCGTGGCGAACAGCGAGAACGCCCTGGCGAGGGCTGCGGGAAGTTCTGTGGCCTCGGTGATGCGCTGCGAGAACAGCGCCACTTTCTCCATCATCCCGCGCTGGTCCGGCAATTCGTGCAGGAAGCCGTGACCCTTGCCGAGCGTTCGGGTGGCGTTAACGCCGGAAATCACCAGCATCGGCACGGAATCGGCGCGCGCCTGCCCCATGGCGGTGATGGTATTGGTGAGGCCGGGGCCGGTGATGACGAAGGCGACGCCGGGCCGGCCCGAGGCGCGCGCATAGCCGTCCGCCATGAAGCCCGCGCCCTGCTCGTGGCGCGGCGTGATGTGGCGGATATTCGAGGCCGCCAGTCCGCGATAGAGCTCGACGGTGTGCACGCCGGGAATGCCGAAGACCGTATCGACGCCGTGGGCTTCGAGCAGGTGAATGAGGGCTTCGCCAACGGTGGTCATGGGCAATCGGGCCTTTCGCAAACCGGACGGGGTGCGGGGTGGCTCATGCCGCCCGGACGGTTTCGATGGAAGCGCCCAGCCCCGTCATCATATCCATGAATTCCGGGAAGCTGGTGGCGATCATGTTGGCGTCGTCCACCGTCACCGGCCTTTCGCTCGCCAGCCCCATGACGAGGAAGCTCATGGCGATGCGATGGTCGAGATGGGTCTCGACGGCCTCGTCCCTGCCGGCGCCCAATCCCTTGCCGCCGGGCACGCCACGCACCGAAAGCGACGCCTCGCCCTCGGTGCAGTCGACGCCGTTGAGCTTCAGGCCGGTGGCGACCGCCGCCAGCCGGTCCGATTCCTTGACGCGCAGTTCCTCGAGGCCGAGCATCAGCGTCTCGCCCTCGGCGAAGCAGGCGGCGACGGCGAGCACCGGATATTCGTCGATCATCGAGGGCGCGCGCTCGGGCGGCACGGTCACGCCCTTGAGGTCGGAATGACGCACGCGCAGATCGGCGACGTCCTCGCCGCCTTCGTTGCGCGGGTTGAGCACGTCGATCCTGGCGCCCATTTCCTGCAGCGTTGCAAGCAGGCCGGTGCGTGTCGGGTTCATCAGCACGTTCTCGATGGTGATGTCGGAGCCGGGCACGATCAGGGCCGCCACCAGCGGAAAGCCGGCGGAGGAGGGGTCGCCCGGCACCGCAATGGTCTGGCCGGTCAGCTTGCCCTGGCCTTCGATGAAGATGTGGCGCACGCCGCGCTCGTCGGTCTCGACGCTCAGGTTGGCGCCGAAGCCCCGGAGCATCTTTTCGGTGTGGTCGCGCGTCATCACCGGTTCGATGACGGTGGTGATTCCCGCCGTGTTTAGCCCGGCCAGCAGAACAGCCGACTTCACCTGCGCCGAGGCCATCGGCACACGGTAGGTGATGGGGGCGGCGTGCCTTGGGCCACGCAGCGTGAGCGGCATGCGGTCGCCCGGCGCCGACTTGAGAACCTGCACGCCCATCTGCCTGAGAGGGTCGAGCACGCGGCCCATCGGCCGGCCGGAAAGCGAGGCGTCGCCGATGAAGGTCGTCTCCATGTCGTAAGTGCCGACCAGGCCCATAGTGAGGCGCGAGCCGGTGCCGGCATTGCCGAAATCGAGCGGTTCCTGCGGTTGCAGCAGCGCGCCGTTGCCGGTGCCGCGGATCACCCATTCGTCGCCATGCTTTTCGATATGCGCGCCCATCGCCTTCATCGCCGCGCCCGTGCGCATGACGTCCTCGCCTTCGAGCAGGCCGGTGATGCGGGTTTCGCCGGAGGCGAGGCCCCCGAACATGAAGGAGCGATGCGAGATGGACTTGTCCCCCGGCACTCTTATCTTGCCGGAGAGGGAGGGTGATTTTCGGCTGACGGCCGGCAGCGGCGCTGCTTCGTGCGACATCGTTATTCCTTGGGCAGAAGCCCGAAAGCGCGGGCATTCATCACGGTTGCGGCCGTGTCGTATCATGCTCGGGCGCGACGGTCATCCCCCACGCCGGGAGCCGGTGGAAAGAGGATTTCTCGCGTCGGTTATAAGTCTTTGACAGCGTCGCAAACTGTGGTTAAGGGGACCAGACTTTTCGATACGAGGCTTGCAGTGGCAAAAACCGAACTCGGCACAAAACGCGTCGACCCCGAGACGGGGCGGAAGTTCTACGACCTGAACAAGGACCCGATCGTTTCTCCCTATACGGGAAAGACGTATCCGCGCTCCTATTTCGAGGAAAGCAAGGCTGCCGTCGAGGAAGAAGAGGACGTTGAAGCCAAGGAAGTCGATGCGGACGAGGATGAAGGCGTTGAGGTCGTTTCGCTGGAGGATGCGGACGACGACGCTAAGGCCGACGACCTGCCCGATCTTGGCGACGATGACGACGATGTCGACCTCGGCGACGACGAAGACGATGCCTTCCTGGCCGACGAGGAAGAGGAAGACGACGACGTTGGCGGCATTGTTGGCGTCAGCGACGACGACGACGAAGTCTGAATTTCGGCGGCCGGCATCCGGCCGCGGCCTGCGACTTTGCCGCAGGCGAAAAAAGGCGGTCGCCAAGGCTTGATCTTGGCGAAAGGCGGCGCTAGAAGCCGCCAACGACAACGACGCGGCCATTCCAACCCGCGTCGAACTTCGCCGGAAACGGCGCCGGCCTGTGCCGGGAGTGGGGCCATAGCTCAGTTGGGAGAGCGCTTGAATGGCATTCAAGAGGTCGTCGGTTCGATTCCGATTGGCTCCACCAAGCTTCCTTCAACGCATTGACGCTCCTCGCGTTCTGATTTGCCACCGTCGGCCGCTGATGCGGATCGGCGCGTTGTTCGTCCGATTCTAGCGGCTGGGTTCGCGGCCCTTGCCTTTTCCACCATGATTGACGCGGCGCTCTGCCGCCCCTCGGGCAGGTACCGACCGCTTGGGTCATTGAGAGCGGCGGCGATGTCCCGCGGGCTTGCGGACCTCATGCAGGACTGGGCGGGCCGGATTTCCCTTGCGCGGCGCGGCCAACGGCCGGTTCATTTATGTTCTATATGCATTAATCTTCGGGATAATCGCAATTGTCAGCATAGACGCTTTGCTTTTATGGTTTGAGCAAGCCGGTAGATACCCGAGTGAGTAGAAACGCAGCGTCAGGGGAGGCTCCGTTGAGGCGAGATTACGTCATCGTGCTATGTACTACCGCGCTCGCGGTGGGTTATCTATATGAGACACTTCAGATACCGTCTCTAGATACTGTAGATCCTCTTGGTCCGAGGGCATATCCATATCTTATATTTGTAGGCCTCATCGTATCTGCCATCTGGCTTTCGCTGGAAACCTTGCAGAAGAAAAAAGCGGCGAGCCGCAGCGACGTTCCGGCGCAGGAAGCCGATGCCGAGCCGGAGGGCAGGCATGGGCCTATGCTCGCCGCGGTCGTGGCCTGGCTCGGGCTGTATTACGCGGCCATCGTTCCTCTCGGCTTCGTCGTCAGCTCGTTTGTCTTCCTCGTCGGGCTGACGGCTTATTTCAACCCCGGAAAATGGGTGGCCAACGTCCTGACGAGCTTCGTTTTCGTCGTCGGGTTCTACTTGCTGTTCACGTCCGTTCTTGGTGTGCCGCTCACCAAGGGCGTGCTGGATTTCTGAGGTCCGGAGCACGATCATGGATGCATTCGTTCACGTTCTCGACGGCTTCAGCGTAAGCCTCCAGCCGGGCAATCTCTGGTATACCTTCGTCGGGGTTCTGATGGGCACGGTCATCGGCGTGTTGCCGGGCATCGGTCCATCGGCTGCGATGGCGCTGCTTATCCCGTTTTGCTACGACCTCAACGCCACCTCCGCGCTGATCATGATGGCGGGCGTCTACTACGGCGCGCAGTATGGCGGCGCCATCACCTCGATCCTGATCAACACGCCCGGCGAATCCTCGTCTGTCATGACGGCGATCGACGGCTACCAGATGGCCCGCAAGGGCAGGGCCGGCGCGGCGCTCGCCGTATCCGCCTGGGGCTCCTTCATCGGCGGCACGGTCGGCATCGTGGCGCTGACGCTGCTGGCGGTTCCGCTGACCAAGGCGGCGCTCGGCTTCGGGCCCGCCGAATATTTCATGCTGATGCTGGTGGCGCTGACGGCGGTGTTCACGCTGACGGGCACTTCGCCGGCCAAGGGCATGCTGTCGACCATGCTGGGGCTCACCATCGCCACCGTCGGCACCGACCTGCAGAGCGGCCAGATACGCTATGCGTTCGGCCTGCCCGACCTCCAGGAAGGGATCGACTTCATCATCGTGGTCATCGGCATGTTCGCCATCGGCGAAGTGCTCAGCGCCTTAGAGGACAAGTTCTACAAGAAGAGCGACATCATCCGGCTGAAGGGCAAGCTGATGCTCACCCGCGAAGAGTGGCGGCGCTCCGCCAAGCCGATCGCGCGCGGCAGCCTCATCGGCTTCCTGGTCGGGGTGCTGCCCGGCGCGGGCGCGACGATCGCCTCGATCATGTCCTACTCGGTCGAGAAGAACAGCTCGAAGCATCCCGAGGAGTTCGGCAAGGGTGCCATCGAAGGCGTGGCCGGGCCGGAAACCGCCAACAACGGCGCCAGCACCGGTTCCATGGTGCCGCTTCTCACCCTCGGCGTTCCCGGTTCCGGCTCCACGGCCGTGCTGCTCGGCGCCTTCATCATGTTCGGCATCCAGCCCGGCCCGCTCCTGTTCCAGACCCGGCCCGACCTGGTCTGGGGGCTGGTCAACAGCATGTATGTCGGCAACGTCATGCTGCTTCTGCTCAACCTGCCGCTGATCTTCATCTTCGTGCGGCTGCTCTATATCCCGACCGGGATATTGCTCCCCATCGTGCTGGTGCTGTCCACGATCGGCGTGTTCGCCATCAACAACAACGTGCTCGAACTCTATCTGTGCCTGTTCTTCGGCATCGCCGGCTATGTCTTCCGCAAGGTCGACATTCCGCTCGCGCCGCTGGTGCTGGCGGTGGTCCTGGGCGGCATCATGGAGCAGTCGTTCCGCCAGGCGATGACGATCTCGAGCGGCAGCCTGTCCATCTTCGTCGGCAGCACGCTGACGATCGGCCTGGCCGTCATCGGCGTCGGCATTCTGGGCTTCACCTTCTACGGCACGCTTTCGCGCAGGAAGCGCATCGCCAACGCTGACGACAATTGATCCGAAAATCTGCAGTGCCTTGGAAATTCAATAAAACAGGGAGGAAAGAACAATGAGACTGAATACTCGTGTGATCCGGCGGGCGCGCAGCATCGCCTTGGCCAGTGGCTTTGCCGCGCTCTCGACCTACGCCTTCACGGCCAACGCGCAGGAGGCATGGACGCCGAGCAAGGTCGTCGAGATCGTGGTGGGCTCGGCCGCCGGCGGCGGCAACGACAAGTCGGGCCGCGCCATCCAGAAAGTGCTGACGCAGGAAAACATCGCCGAGGCCGTGGTGCTCAACAAGGTCGGCGGCGGCGGCGGCATCGCCTATGGCTATGTCAGCCAGAAGACGGATCCCCATTTCATCGCCATTTCGCAGGGCGGGCTGATGAGCAACCACATCAGCGGGCGCAGCGAACTCGATCCGCTCACCGACGTCACGCCGCTCAGCTACATGGGCAACGAGGCGGTGGCGATCGCGGTACGCACCGATTCGCCGTACAAGAACATCGGCGAACTGCTGGACCAGCTCGAAAAGGACCCGGCCTCGCTGTCGATTTCGGTGGGCAGCGACCGCGGCGGCGCCAACCATAGCGGCATCGCGCTGCTGGCGAAGGCCAAGGGCATCGACGCCAAGAAGCTGAAGATCGTCATCTTCGGCGGCGGCTCGGAATCCGTCACCAACCTTCTCGGCGGGCACATCGATGCGATGTCGCAGCTCCAGAACAACGCCATCCCGCACCATCAGGCCGGCACCATGCGCATCCTGTGCCTGACCTCGGCGGAACGCGCGGCTTCCGTGCCGGACGTCCCGACCTGCAGGGAGGAAGGCTACGACGTTATCGCCAACAACTGGACCGTCGTGCTCGGCCCGAAGAACATGACGCCGGAGCAGATCGCCGGATGGGAGGCGATCCTGAAGCGGGTGAGCGAAAGCGACACCTGGAAGGAACTGATGGCGGCGAGTTCGGCCAGCAACGAATACAAGAATTCCGCGGAAACCAAGGAGTTCTTCGCTGCCGACTACCAGCGCGCCAAGGAACTGATGACGGAACTCGGCATGGCCAAGTGAACCGATGCCGCCAGGGCTTCGGCCCTGGCGGCGCCAACCGCATGTGAATTGAGGAATATCGCAATGAGTTCGACCGACTGCACCTATTTGACGTCCACCGAACAGGCCCGCCTCATCAAGGCCCGGAAGTTGTCGCCGGTCGAATTGATGGAGGCGAGCCTCGCGCGCATCGACAAATACGATCCGGTGCTGCGGGCCTGGATCAACATCAATGCCGACAGCGCCATGAAGCAGGCACGGCAGGCCGAGGCCGAGATCGTCGCCGGCAACTACCGTGGCCCCTTGCACGGCCTTCCCTATGGCGTGAAGGACCAGATGCATGCGCTCGGCTTCCTGACCACGCTCGGCACGAAGGTCATGGACGAAAGCGAGATGGTCCCACCCTATGATTCCACCGTCATCAAGCGGTTGGCGCAGGCGGGCGCCATCCTGATCGGCAAGCAGAACCAGCACGAATGGGGCAAAGGCTCCACCATCGAGTTTCCCTACGGCCTGCCACGTAATCCGTGGAACCCGGCCTATGACGCGTCCAGCTCCTCGACCGGCTCGGGCATCGCACCGGCGGCAGGCCAGTGCAGCTTCTCGATCGGCGAGGATACAGGCGGCTCGGTGCGCGGCCCGGCTTCCTGCAACGGCATCGTCGGCCTGCGTCCGACATTCGGCCGCATCAGCCGGCATGGCGGCGTCATGGCCGGCTACACCAGCGATACGTTCGGCCCGCTGGCGCGCTCGGTGGAGGACGTCGCGGCGATCATGGAAGCGATCAGCGGCCATGATCCGGACGATGTGCTTTCGAGCCCGCGTCCCGTCCCGCGCTACACCGAGCATCTGGGTGAGGACCTGCGCGGCATGAAGCTCGCCGTGGTCCGGGAACTCGCCTATGGCGAGGGCGTCGACGCGGAGGTGCGGCAGGCCTTCGACGCCTCGCTCGACATCCTGCGGCGGCAGGGCGCGACGATCGAGGAGATTTCCCTGCCGCTGGCCAAACATGCGGTCGCCTTGCAGATGCTGACCACGGACGCCGACGTGGCCTCCTGGTTCCTGGCCAATTTCCTGCGCGACCGCTACGAGCGGTTCGACCAGGGCACGCGCACCCGCCTCGTCGCCTCCAGCCTCATTCCGGCGACGGTCTACCACCGCGCCATGCGTGCGCGCACCATCGTGCGGGCGCAAGTGCTCGACGCGACGCGCAAATACGATGCCCTGCTGATGCCGACGGACGTAACGCCACCGCGCCCGGTCGAGAGCGCCCGCGAGAGGCTGACGAATCGCGCCGACATATTGCCCAAGCTGATCCGGCGGCGCATCGCGCATTATCCCTTCAGCCTTTCCAACGTGCCCGCGATGTCGGTGCCGTCCGGCTTTTCGGTCAAGGGCCTTCCCTTGTCGCTCCAGATCGCCAGCCGGCCGTTCGGCGAAAGCACGGTCTTCAAGGTCGGCTATTCCTACCAGCAGGCGACGCAATGGCATCTTCGCCGGCCCGACCTCGACCAGACACTGATGGCGGCATAGGCCGTCCGGAAAGAGGAGTACGCAAATGGAAGTGAGCATCGACGACATCCGGCTCTTGACCCGGATGCAGGGCCTGAACGTCCCGGAGCAGGATTTCGAGAGCATCGAGCTGCGGCTTTCGACCTGGCTCACGGCGATGGAGCAGATCGAGGCCGAGCTGGGACCGCAGATCAACGCGGCCGAGCCCATCCCGCCGGTCTATCCGCGCGAGGAGTTCTGATTTTTCATGGATAAGCCTCTTGAAGGTTGCGTTGCGGTGGTCACCGGGGCTGCGCGCAATATCGGGCGCGCGATTGCCCTTGCCCTGGCGGGCGACGGTGCGCGCCTGGTCGTAAATGCCCGCAGTTCGGCGAAGGACGCCGAAAGCGTCGCTGCGGAAATCCGCGAGCGCGGCGGCGAGGCGATCGTCATCATGGCCGATCTCGGCGATCCGGCGCAGGTAAAGGCGCTGTTCGAGGAGGCGTGGGCGGCTTACGGCCGCCTCGACATACTGGTCAATAATGCGGCCGTGCGCCGCGAGACGGCCTTGGCCGATATCGCGCTGGAGGAATGGCGCGACGTGCTGTCGAGCACGCTCGATGCCAGCTTCCTGTGCGCACAGGCCGCTGCGGCGCGCATGCAGGGCGGCGGCCGGATCATTAATATAGGCGGCCTCACCGCCCATGCCGGCGCGCCGGGGCGGGCGCATGTCGTGACGTCGAAGGCAGGGCTGGTCGGCCTCACCAAGGCACTGGCCATCGAGCTTGCGCCGCGCGCGATCACCTCCAACATCGTCGTGCCGGGCCGCATCGACACCAACCGGCGGGCGAGCGGGTTGAGCGAGCCGGTCCACCACCGCTATCATGCCTCCCCGCTCGGCATTCACGGCGCGTCCGAAGACGTCGCCGAGATGGTCCGGCACCTGGCCGGGCCGGCCGGGCGCTACATAACCGGCCAGACCATTCATGTGAACGGCGGGATCTACCTGCCGTGAGATGGGGAAAGGCTATGTCGGGCAAGGTTACGCCCGACATAGCTTTTCCAGGTTCAGCCAAGCGTGTGCTTGAGCTGAAGCAGGTCGTCGTAGAGTTTCTGCGCGGCCAGAGACAGGCGCGATCCCCTGCGCGAGATGAGGCCGACCTTTCGCGAAACCACCGGATGGGTGAGCGGCACGCTGACCAGGTTCGGATGCTTTGCCACCGGCATGCACATGTTCGGAACAGCCGCGATGCCGAGGCCGGCTTCCACGAAAGACACCAGCGTGGAGACGTGCTGCGCCTCGCAAAAGGCGCGCGGTTTATCCGGCAGCGTCGCCAGCGCCATGTCGATCAGGAGCCGGTTGCTGCTGGCCTTTGTGACGCTCATGTAGTCGTAGGCGCAAAGTTCGGCCCACTTGACGCTCGGCCTGTGCGCCAGCGGGTGCGAGGGCGGGCAGGCCAGCACAAGGCGCTCCTGCAGGATCAGCGTCGAGGTCAGTTCCGGGTCCTGCGTATCCAGGTGGTTGAAGGCGAAATCCGCCTCGCGGCGCTTCACCGCGGCGATGGCGTCGGTAGCGCCTTGATCGATGACGCGCACGGTGATGCCGGGAAAGCGCTGGTGATAGGCGCGCAGGATGGGCGGCAGGAAAAACCGGCTGGCCGACGGCATGCAGGAGAAATTGACTTCGCCGCTAAAATTCTTGGCCGCGTCGCCGATGCCCAGCAGCGCCTCGTCGAAATTGTGCAGCAGTTCGGTCGCCCGCCGGTTGAACTCCATGCCGACCGGCGTGAGGTCGACCTTGCGCGTGGTGCGCTTGAGAAGACGCGTGTTGAGGGCGGTTTCGAGCTTTTCGATGCGGCGCGACAGCGCCGGTTGCGACATGTGCATTTCCGCCGCCGCCGCGGTGAAGCTTCCGAGCTTTGCCACCGTCACGAAGGCCTTGATGTCGGTGAGATCGTACATTACCGCGCGCCAGCCCGGGCCGGGATGCTGTGGCGGGGTTTGGAATTCATCGAATCGCCCCTGTGGCAGGAAAACGGTTGCGCGCCGTCTTCCGTAACGGCAATCGCCCGCTTCGCCAAGCCTTGCGGGCGCCCTCCGCGCAACTCCCGACAATGTGAGGCCCGTGACCCATGAAGCATCTGCCAGCGCTTGCGGTATTGGCGATTTCCGGACTGACGGCGCTCGCCGCTTCGTGGGCGGGCATTCCGCTCGCATGGGTGCTGGGCGCGCTCGTGCCGACGGCGGTCGGTTCGGTGCTGGGCGTCGATGTCTTTGCACCGAGGCTCGGCCGCAAGGTCGGGCAACTGATCGTCGGAACCTCGATCGGGCTCAGCCTGACCATGGCGGCGCTGGAGATGATCGTCATCTGGTTCCCCTTCATGTTGCTGACCGCCGTCGTGTCCATCCTGGCGACGGCGCTTTTGTGCGTGCCGTTCAGCCGCGCCGCCCGTGTCAACCTTGCCACCGGTTTTTTTGCGCTGACGCCCGGCGGCCTGGCCGAAATGGCCCGCACCGGCGCGAAGGAGGGAGCGCAGAGCGAAGCGGTGGCCTTTTCCCAGACCATTCGCGTCGCGCTGCTGGTCTGTATTCTGCCCTCGCTGCTCCTGAACTTTGGCATCGACGGCGGCCTGCCGCAGCTTTCGGCACGCTCGATCCTGCCGCCCGGCGAGCTTGCCATCGTCTTTGCGGTGGCGGGGCTGTGCGTCTTCCTCGTCCGCTTCACCGGCGCCAACAACACCTGGATGATCGGCGGACTCCTCGGAGCGGGGATCGTCGCGGCGTCGGGCCTGGTCGAGGGCAAGGTGCCTTATGCGTTCTTCGCGCTTGGCCAGTTCCTGATCGGCCTTTCCATCGGCTCCCGGTTCGAGCGCGACAACCTCATGCGGCTGCCCCGTGTCTGCCTGATGTCGACGCTGTTCATCGTCGTCATGACGACGATGCTGTTCGGCTACGGGGTGCTGATCCATGTCGCGACCGGTCTCGACCTGTCGAGCCTGGCTCTATCCACGTCGCCCGGCGGGCTGGCGGAAATGACGCTGACTGCGCAGGCACTGCACCTCAACACCGCGCTGGTGACGTCTTTTCATGTGGTGCGCTCCTTCATCATCAACGCCTACAGCCCCCAGTTCTATCGGATGTTTCGCAGGATCGGCCTGTTTGACGGTGCTGAAAGGCTGATGGACCGGCTCTTCGGGCCGAGACGGTAGCCCTTGCACCCTCGGCCGGATGGCTTATGAACTGCCCGCGTCACGACGGCGGCAGGTAAGGAATCCGGCTTTGAAATCCATTGCGAGCGTTGGCGAATGCATGATCGAGTTGTCCGCGGGGGATGCCGGCTGGCGACTGGGCTACGCCGGTGACACGTTCAACACGTTGTGGGTGTTGCGCGCATTGATGCCGAAAGGTGTCAGCACCGATTTCGTCTCCGCCTTCGGCACCGATCCCTTTTCGGCCGCCCAGATCGCCTTCATGGCCGAGAACGGGGTCGGCATTTCGCACAGCCCCCGCCTGGAAGCCTGGCATCCGGGCCTCTATGCCATTACGCTGGATGGCGCCGAGCGCTCGTTCACCTATTGGCGCTCGCAGGCGGCCGCGCGCCGCCTTGCCGACGATCCGATCGCGCTGGAAAAAAGCCTGGCCTCGCGCCAGCTTGTCTATTTTTCCGGGATAACATTGGCGATCCTGGACGATGCGGGGCGGGAAGCGCTGTTGCGGGCGCTCGCGATAGCGCGGGGACAGGGTGCGCTGGTCGCGTTCGATCCCAACTTCCGGCCGCGCCTGTGGGCCGACAAGGCGCAGGCGCAAGCCGCCATAGGCGCAGCACTCGCCCATGTCGACATCGCCCTGCCGACCTTCCCGGATGAGCAGGCGCTTTATGGCGACGGCACACCGGAGGAAACGGCGCGACGACTCTCCGATGACGGCATCGGGGAAGTGGTCGTCAAGAACGGCGCGCGGGCAGCACTGGTGAAGGGGGCTGGACTGTCGGCCGAAGTGCCCGCCGTCACCCTTGCCGACCCGCTCGATACGACCGGGGCCGGGGATTCCTTCAACGGCAGCTATCTTGCGGCGCGGCTGCTCGGTCTCGATCCTGCCGAGGCGACCGGGCGAGCGCACCGCGTCGCAGCCGCGACGGTCGGGGTCTATGGCGCGCTGGCGCCGGCGCCCTTGCTGAGGGAAGCCTTCGCCGGCGCCGTCTAGCGTCTATTCCGCCGCCAGCGCGACCGGCTGCGTGATGGTGGATTCGGCCGCTTCCGGTCGCGAAGCCGCCGCGCTCCTTTTCGGCTCGCGGCCGAAGAACAGCGCGTAGCCGGCCGGCAGCACCAGGATGGTCAGCACGGTCGCCACCAGGATGCCGCCCATCATCGCATAGGCGAGCGGCCCCCAGAACACGCCGCGCGAGATCGGGATCAGCGCCAGCACCGCCGTCAGCGCCGTCAGCATGATCGGCCGGAAGCGGCTGACGGCAGCCCCTATGATCGCTTCCGTGCGCGCCATGCCGGCGGCGATGTTCTGGTCGATCTGGTCGACTAGGATGATCGAGTTGCGCATGATGATGCCGAGCAGCGCGATGACACCCAGTATGGCGACGAAGCCGAATGGCGCGCCGCTGATGAGCAGCGCCGCCGCAGCACCGATGATGCCGAGCGGTCCGGTCGCCAGCACCAGCATGGCCTTGCCGAAATGCTGGAGTTGCACCATCAGGAGAAGCACGATGATGACCAGCATGATCGGTGCCTTGGCGGCGATAGATGCCTGGCTCTCGGCCGAATCCTCGGCCCCGCCCTGCACTTCGATCTTGTAGCCGGCCGGCAGTCCGGCGCGCAGGTCCGACATCTCACCGTAAAGCTTGGTGACGACGTCGTTGGACTGCACGCCGTCCGGCAGTGTCGCGCGCACCGAAATGGTCGGCAGCCGGTTGCGCCGCCATTCGATGCCCTGTTCGAGGACGGGCTCGACCTTGGCGATCTGCGAGACGGGCACGAAGCCGCCGAAATCGGTCGGCACATAGACGGAGTTGACCGCCGACAGCAGCGAGCGGTTGCCGTTCGGCTCTCGCGCCACGATCGACACCGTTTCCTCGCCGTCGCGGAAGCTGTCCAGCGGCACGCCCGACATGGCCGCCTGCAGCATCTGGCGCACGCGCTGCGAGGTGACGCCGAGCGCGCGCGCCCGGTCCTGGTCGATCACCAGCTTCATTCCCGGCACCGGCTCCAGCCAGTCGTCATGCACGGCCGACAGCAGCGGGTTGGCGGCAAAGCGGGCCTTGACCTCGTCGGCGATGCGGCGCACCTCCTGCCGGTCCGGCCCCATCACCCGCATCTGCACCGGCCAGCCGGTCGGGGGGCCGAGGAACAGGCGGTCGACCTTGGCGCGGATCGCAGGAAAGTCCTCGGCGAGGATCGAGCGCAGCTTGACGATCAGCCGCTCGCGCGCCGGCTCGTCATTGGCCATGACCAGAAGCTGGGCGAAGTTCGGATTGGCGAGCTGCTGGTCGAGCGGCAGGAAGAAGCGCGGCGCGCCTTCGCCGATATAGGTGGCGATGAACTTCTTGTCGGGGTCGTCCATCATCCTGGCTTCAAGCGCCTTGGCTTCCTTCTCGACCTCCCTGATCGAGGTGCCCTCGGGCAGCCACAGGTCGACGAGGATTTCCGGCCGCTCCGATTGCGGGAAGAAGTTCTGCGGAATGAACTGGAACGACCACAGGCTGGCGGCAAAGGTCGCGAGCGTCAGCGTCAGCACCAGGATGCGGTGGCGCACCGCCCAGCCGATCGTGCCGGTGAGGCGGCGATAGAATCGCGTGTCGAACACGTCGCGATGTGTGCCCGCGTGGGTGCGCTGGCGAAGCAGCATGTGGCCCAGCCACGGCGTGAAATAGACCGCGACGAACCACGACACCACCAGAGCGATGCCGACCACGTAGAACAGCGTGCGCACATATTCGCCGGCCGCCGAAGCGGCGAAGCCGACCGGGATGAAGCCGGCGGTGGTGATCAGCGTGCCGGTCAGCATCGGGAAGGCGGTGGAGGTGTAGGCGAAGCTGGCGGCGTCGAGCTTGTCCAGCCCTTCCTCCAGCTTGCGCTCCATCAGTTCGACCACGATCATGGCGTCGTCCACCAGGAGGCCGAGCGCGATGATGAGCGCGCCGAGCGAGATGCGCTGCAGGTCGATGCCAAGTTCGTACATGACGGCAAAGGTGGCCGACAGCACCAGCGGAATGGCGATGGCGATGACCAGCCCGGAGCGCCAGCCGATCGACAGGAACGAAACCGCGAGCACGATCACCAGCGCCTCGGCGAGCGCGCGCATGAATTCGCCGATGGCGTCGGTTACCACATGCGGCTGGTTGGCGATCTGGTCGACCGAAACGCCGTAGGGCAGGGAGGCCTCGAAGCGCTTGTAGGTGTCCTCGATCGCCGCGCCGACGTCGGTCACCTTGAAGCCTTTGGCCATGACCACGCCGATCTGCACGCTGTCGTGGCCGTCGAAGCGATATTTGCGCTGTTCGGGCTCCTGCAGGCCGGAAGTCACGGTGGCGATGTCGCCGAGGCGGATGACCTGGCTGCCGCTGCGCAGGCGCAACTCGCGTATGTCTTCAGCCCGCTTTACGTCGCCCTCGACGGAAATGCGCACCGAGCGCGTGCCGGTGTCCACGGTCCCGGCCGGGTCGACGGTGTTCTGACCCTTGATGGCGTTCTGCAGGTCGAGGATCGTCAGGCCGCGCTCGGCCAGTGCCCGCGACGACACGTCGATATAGATGACCTGCGGCTGGTCGCCGATGATGACGGCCTTTTCCACGCCGGGCGTCGTCAGCAGCATGTCGCGCGCCTGGATGGCGAACTGCTTCAGTTCGGGATAGCTGTAGCCGTCGCCGCTGATCGAATGCAGGGTGACGAAGGTGTCGCCGAATTCGTCGTTGAAATAGGGGCCGAGCAGTCCAGGCGGCAGGTCGCTGCGGATATCACCCACCTTCTTGCGCACCTGGTAGAAGGCGTCTTCCACCTGGGCGGCGCTGGTGTCGCCCTTCACCTGCACCAGGATGACGGCGCTGCCGGCGCGCGAATAGGATTTCACGAAGTCGAGATGCGGCGTCTCCTGAAGCTTGCGCTCGATCTTGTTGACGACCTGGTCTTCCATGTCCTGCAGCGAAGCGCCCGGCCACACCGCCTGCACCACCATGACGCGGAAGGTGAATTCCGGGTCCTCGCGCTGGCCCATGCGCATCAGGCCGAGCGCGCCGGCGACGATGATCAGCCCGACCAGGAACCGCGCGATGCTCGGATGGCCGATCGCCCAGCGTGACAGGTTGAACGGCTTCTTGTCGTCAGTGGAGGTCGTCATGACCGCCTCTTCCCGTTGTTCGGTTGGTGGGCGAGGATTGGCTCAGCGCAGTGCGCTGGTCACCTCGGCGGCGTGAAGCGCGTCGGCCTGTTCGGTCGCGGCGTCCGGCAGCTTCACCTTCAGGTTTTCCGACATGAACTGGGTGCCGGCGGCAACCACGAGATCGCCCGCTTGCAGGCCCTTGGCGATATGTACGCCGTCGGGCGCGAAGTCGGCCACCGCGACGGCGCGCGCATGCACGCTGGAGGTTGCGCGGTCGGCCACCCAGACGATGGTGCCGCCGTCCTTCTTCGCCAGCGCCTCGAGCGGAACCGACGCCACGTTCTGTTTCGCGGCGACTTTCGCTTCCACCGTGGCCGTCATGCCGAGCAGCACGCGCGGGTCGTCGACAAGGCTGACGCGAACGGAAAAGGTGCGCGACTGCGGATCGGCGCTGCCGGCCACTTCCCGCACCTTGCCGGTAAGGCTGAGCTGGTCGTCGGTCCAGAAGCCGACATCGACGCCCTGGCCCGGCTTGAAGTGGGAAATCTCGGTTTCAGGAACGGCGATCTGGATTTCCTTTTCGCCATCGACGGCAACCGTCACCACCGGCGTGCCGATGCCGACCACCTGGCCGGTGTCGGCACCGATGGTCGTGACGATGCCTTGGCGGTCGGCCTTGAGTTCCGTGTAGGCAACCTGGTTCTTCGCCTGCTGCAGCGAGGAGGTCGCGGCATCGCGCGCGGCAACCGCCTGCTGGTAGCCGAGCTGGGCTTCGTCGAGTTGCGCCTGCGAGGCGAACTTCTTGCCGAACAGTTCCTGCGCGCGGTTTCTGGCCAGTTCGGCGGTATCCACCTGCTTTTGTGTCGCCGCCAGGTTGGCTTCGGCCGTCGTGACGGCGAGCGCGTAGTCGGTGGCGTCGATGCGGGCAAGCACGTCGCCGGGCTTCACCCGGTCGCCTATATTGACGCCGCGTTCGACGATCTTGCCGGCGACGCGAAAGCCCTGGTTCATTTCCGTGCGCGCCTTGACCGTTCCGGAATACTGGAGGGAGCGGGTCGCATCGGCGCTGGCGATCTCCACGACCTTGACCGGCCGCACGGCGGCGACGGGTTCGGTCTTGGCCTCGGTGCAGGCCGAAACGGAAAGGGCGAGGAGGCCAACCAGCCCCAGCGTGGCGAAAGGACGTGCAAAGTCCTCGAAGGTCTTGAACGAAAGCATCGTTCGCGCTCCTGAAAATGTTTTTATGGTCGTGCGGCGAGCCGAAAGGCCGCCTACTTCAAGGCCCTGATCGCGAAATCGACCAGCTCCTCGGGCTTGGCCCGATTGTCCTTCATCAGGCACTGGGCCACCATTTGCGGATGGCAAAGCGTCACCGTCGATGCGCCGAAGCAGCGGGCGGCGACGTCGGCATCCTGCTGGCGCAGTTCTCCGGCTTCTATCCCTTCGCGGATGATGCCGGCATAGACCTGATGGAGACGGTCGACGTGTTTTTCGATCACATGCCAGTCACGTTCGATGGCGACGATCACCATCTCATGCACTTTCTTTTCGTCCAGCATCGTCTCCACCGTCATGTGGTGCTGGTCGAGGATGCAGCGGCGCAGGCGCTCGATAGCCGGCAGCGTCAGCTTGGCGATGCCGATGGCCATATACAGGCTGGCCGCCAGCATGCGCCCGCAGATCGCCTGATGGATTTCCTCCTTCGAGGCAAAGAAGCGATAGACATTGGCCGGCGACATGCCGAGGTCGCGGGCGATGTCGGCGACGGTGGTCTTGCCGTAGCCATAGTGGCGGAACAGCCGCTCGGCCGCCTCCAGAATGCGCTCGATGTTCTCCTGCCGGGCGGAGTCCAGGGGATTTTGTGTCGTGTCCATCAGCGTTCGATGATGTGTTACTAGTGACGAATTTCAACTTTCGTCAATTATAAGTCGGAAGTCGTTTTTCGTCAAGGTGGGGGCGAGCATTCAATTGCGATCTTGCCTTCGCGCCGCAGAACCACGATCCTAGCCGGCGTCAGCATCGAGGCGACGGACAGGCATGCCGGATCATTTCCTGGGGATAGACGTCGGCACCGGCAGCGCCCGGGCCGGGGTCTTCGACAAGGCGGGCGCGATGCTCGCTTCGGCCAGGCGCGACATCGCGATCTTCCACGAGGCCGGCCACATCGTCGAGCAATCGAGCAACGATATCTGGCGCGCCGTCTGTGGCGCCGTTCGCGACGCGGTGAAGCTTGCCGGTGTGACCGCGCAGAGCGTCAAGGGCATCGGCTTCGATGCGACCTGTTCGCTGGTCGTGCTGGGCGAGGGCGGGCGGCCCCTTGGCGTCGGCCCGTCCGGCGACGACGAGCGCAACATCATCGTGTGGATGGACCACCGCGCCACCGTGCAGGCGCAGGCCATCAACGAAACCGGGCATCCCGTGCTGAACTATGTCGGCGACACGATCTCGCCGGAGATGGAGACGCCGAAGCTGCTTTGGCTGGCCCGGAATCGGCCGGCGACTTTTGCCGCCGCCTGGCAGTTCATGGACCTGGCCGATTTCCTGACCTGGCGGGCGTCGGCAAGCCTCGCGCGCTCGGCTTGCACCGTCACCTGCAAATGGACCTATCTGGCCCATGAGGGGCGCTGGGACGAAAGCTATTTCCGCTTGATCGGCCTCGGCGCGCTGGCCGACGAGCAATTCCGCCGCATCGGCACCGAGGTCGTGCCGGCCGGCACGGCGCTGGGCGAAGGGCTGACCGCCGAGGCGGCCGCCGAACTCGGCCTCGAACCCGGCACGCCGGTCGCCGCCGGGCTGATCGACGCTCATGCCGGCGGGCTGGGCACGGTCGGCGCACGCGGCGAGGCCGGCACGCTCTTGACGCGCATGGCCTATGTATTCGGCACCTCGGCCTGCACCATGACCTCTACCCGCGAGCCGACCTTCGTGAAGGGCGTCTGGGGGCCGTATTATTCGGCTATGGTGCCCGGCCTGTGGCTGAACGAGGGCGGGCAGTCCGCGGCAGGTGCCGCCATCGACACGCTGGTGCGCCGCCATCCGGCCGCCCCCGAGGCCGAGGCCGCGGCGAGGGCGGCCGGAATGAGCCTTAGCCAGTTTCTGTCGCAGGAAGCCGAAAAGCGTGGCGGCGCGGCGGCGCTGCCGGGCCTGGTCGGCGAGCTGCATGTCGTGCCGGAGTTCCTCGGCAACCGCGCGCCCTTCGCCGACCCCGATGCGCTGGGCATCATAGCCGGCATCGGCATCGATGCGGATATCGACAGCCTCGTCGGCCTGTACCTGGCCGGCATGTGCGGTCTCGGCTATGGCGCGCGTCAGATCGTCGAGGCCGAGCGGGAAAGCGGTATTGCGATCGAGGCCATGGTGGTCAGCGGCGGAGCCGGACAAAGCGCGCTGTCGCGCCAGCTGCTTGCCGATTCGACCGGGCTCGCCGTCGCGGCCTCGACCTCGCAGGAGCCGGTCCTGCTGGGGGCCTCCATGCTGGGCGCGGTGGCGGGCGGGGCCTTTCCGGACCTTGAAACAGCGATGGTGGAAATGGCCGAACTCGGTGCGATGCATCACCCGTCGGCCGCCACGGGCGATTGGCATCGGCACCGTTTCGAGGCATTCGAACTACTGCAAAGGGCTGGGCGGGCGATTCGGTCCCCGGCGCGGCGGAACTGAACTGAACGGAGAAATTGCCTTGGCCTTCACGCTTTCGCTGAATACCAATCCGCTGGTCAACCGCTTCGCCGAACCCGACGACCTGATCGACGCCATCGCCTACGGCATCGGCATCCGCGACGTTCAGTTGACGCATGAATTCGTCAACCCCGGCTGGCCGGCCGCCACCATCGCCAAGTTCGTGCGGCAGTTCAAAAAGGCGCTTGGGCGCACCGGCGTGCGCGTCACCTCCGGCATGACCGGCCCCTATGGGCGCCTCAACCATTTCGGCCATCCGGACGCCGATGTGCGCCGCTACTATGTCGACTGGTTCAAGACCTTTGCCGACATTTCAGCCGAGCTCGGCGCATCGTCCATGGGCACGCAATTCGCCATCTTCACCCACAAGGATTACGACGATCCCGCGCGCCGGGCGGCCCTGTTCGACGTGGCGCTCGAATGCTGGCGCGAGGTGGCCGAGCACGCCAAGGCGGCCGGCCTGACCTTTCTGTTCTGGGAGCCGATGTCGGTCGGCCGCGAGTTCGGCCACACCATCGAAAGCTGCAAGGCCCTGCAGCGCGACATCGACGCCGCCGGCCTGCCGATCCCGCTGGAAATGATGGTGGACATCGACCATGGCGACGTCACTTCCCCCAATCCCGCCGATATCGATCCCTATGCCTGGGCCGAGGCGTTCCCGCCGCGCTCGCCGATCATCCACATCAAGCAGTCGTCGATGAACAAGGGCGGCCACTGGCCGTTCACCGCCGCCTACAACAAGGACGGCCGCATCACCCCCGAAAAGCTGATCGAGACGATCCGGCGCGGAGGCGGCGCCGACAACGAGATTTGCCTCGAACTGTCGTTCAGGGAGCGCGAGCCGACCGACCATCAGGTCGTCGCCATGATCGCCGAATCGGTGGATTTCTGGGCGCCGCATATCGACGCCGGGCGCGGCGACATCATTCCGCAGGGATGAACAAAAACGCCGGCGCGCTGGCCGGCGTTTTCGTCAAGAGATCAAGGCTCAGCCGAACTTCGGGTCGAGCGAGCCGTCCTTGTAGCGCTTGGCCATCTCGGCCACCGGGATCGGCCGGATCGACGAGGCGTGGCCGGCGGTGCCGAAATCCTCGAAACGCTGCTTGCACAGCTTGGTCATCGCCGCCATCGCCGGCTTGAGGTACTTGCGCGGGTCGAACTCGCTCGGGTCCTCCGACAGCACCTTGCGGATCTGCCCGGTCAGCGCCATGCGGTTGTCGGTGTCGATATTGATCTTGCGCACGCCGTTCTTGATACCGCGCTGGATCTCCTCCACCGGCACGCCCCAGGTCGGCTTCATCTTGCCGCCATAGGCGTTGATGATGTCCTGCAATTCCTGCGGCACCGACGACGAGCCGTGCATGACCAGATGCGTGTTCGGCAGCTTGCGGTGGATTTCCTCGATGACGCTCATCGCCAGCACCTTGCCGTCGGGCTTGCGCGTGAACTTGTAGGCGCCGTGCGAGGTGCCCATGGCGATCGCCAGCGCGTCGACCTTGGTCTCGGCGACGAATTTTACCGCTTCGTCGGGGTCGGTCAGCAACTGGTCGTGGCTGAGCTTGCCTTCAGCGCCGTGGCCGTCTTCCTGGTCGCCCATGCCGGTCTCGAGCGAGCCGAGCACGCCGAGCTCGCCTTCCACCGAGATGCCGCCGAGATGCGCCATGCCGACGACGGTCCTGGTGACGCCGACATTGTAGGCCCAGTCGCCCGGCGTCTTGCCGTCAGCCTTCAGCGAACCGTCCATCATCACCGAGGTGAAGCCGGACTGGATCGCCGTCATGCAGGTGCCGGGCTCGTTGCCGTGGTCGAGATGCACGCATACCGGGATATGCGGGTAGATTTCCGTCACCGCGTCCATCATGTGCTTGAGCATGATGTCGTTGGCATAGGCGCGCGCGCCGCGCGAGGCCTGCAGGATGACCGGCGCATCGCAGGCGTCCGCCGCTTCCATGATGGCCAGTGCCTGTTCCATGTTGTTGATGTTGAAAGCGGGCACGCCGTAGCTGTGCTCGGCGGCATGGTCGAGCAACTGTCTCAAGGTGATGCGGGCCATTTTGTCTCCCTGGGTCTGCAACCGTGAATTACTGACGGCGAACGGCTTTTGCCGCTTGATGCCGGTCTGGCCTGTTCATGGCCAAATGCCGTCCCTTTGTCGAGTGTCCGGCTGCGGATGGCTGCCTATCGGCCCGATTGCCAATCGATTTAGGTCCGGACACATAATTTTTGTAACGGACAAAAGTATCAATATCACACGTATTTCATTGAATATGAGAAAGGGAATGATATATTGGGTGGCATCACCGGCCGGTTGGGAATCTTTCGGCGATGAAGGCGGAAGGGCGCAGGCAAGGCATTCTCGACCTGCTCATGGAGGCGGGCGCCGCCACCGTGGAGGAGATGTCGGCCCATTTCGATGTCTCGCGCATGACCATTCACCGCGATCTCGACCAGCTTGAACAGGAAGGCCTGCTGCGCAAGGTTCGCGGCGGCGCCTCCGTGCAGTCGAGCGGCCAGTTCGAAAGCGACTTCCGCTATCGGCAGCGGCTGGCCGGGCCGGAAAAGCAGCGCATCGCCGCCGCCGCGGCCTCTCTGGTCGAGCCGGGCCAGACGATTATCGTCGACGACAGTTCGACGGCCGGTGGCATCGCCGCGCATCTGGCGGACGTCCGGCCTCTTACCGTCATCACCAACAATCTCGGCGTCATCCAGGAACTGTCCGGTGCGGCGGGCGTCACGCTGATTGCGCTGGGTGGCCAGTACAGCAAGAAATTCCACGGCTTCTTCGGGCTCGTGACCGACGAGGCGCTGCGCTCGCTGCGCGCCGATGTCGCGTTCGTCTCGACCTCGTCCATCCATGGGGTGCGGGCCTTCCATCAGGACCAGGAGGTCGTGCAGACCAAGCGGCTGATGCTGGCCGCGGCCGAGCACACATATCTGCTGGCCGATCACGGCAAGTTCGGGCGGCCCGCCCTACATTTCTTTGCGGCGCTGGATCGCTTCGACGCCATACTGACGGGCGAGGAGCCGCCGGCCCCGATGCGCAAGGCGCTTCACGAGGCGGGCATAAGGTTGACGGTAACAGGCAAGGCCTGACGGGAACAGGATCGGACGGAGATGGGAATGGCGCGCTATTGGGTCGGAACGAGTTGGAAGATGAACAAGACGCTGGCCGAGGGGCTGGCCTTCGCCGAGGCGCTGGCGGCTTTCGTGCCCGCGCTCGACCAGCGCATCCAGCCCTTCGTCATCCCTTCCTTCACGGCGGTGCGCGAGGTCAAGGCGGCGCTCGCCGGCACCCGCGTCAAGGTCGGCGCGCAGAACATGCACTGGGCAGAAGCGGGAGCCTGGACCGGCGAGATTTCGCCGCCGATGCTGAAGGATTGCGGGCTCGACCTGGTCGAACTCGGCCATAGCGAGCGGCGCGAGTTTTTCGGCGAGACCAACGCCACTGTCGGCCTGAAGACGGCCGCGGCCGTCCGCCACGGCTTCGTGCCGCTCGTCTGCGTCGGCGAAACGCTGGCGGAGCGCGAATCCGGCCGGGCGGAGGAAGTGCTGACCGCCGAAGTGCTGGGCGCGCTGGAGGGCTTGCAGGGCGCCGAGCTTTCGGCCGAAATCCTGTTCGCCTACGAGCCGGTCTGGGCCATCGGCGAAAACGGCATCCCGGCCAGCGCCGACTATGCCGACCGGCAGCAGGCGCTTATCAAGAAGGTCGCCGCCACCCGTCTCGGCGCGGCGCCGCCCGTGCTTTACGGCGGGAGCGTCAACCCGGGCAACGCCGCCGAACTGGTCGGCCAGAAACATATCGATGGCCTGTTCATCGGCCGCTCGGCGTGGCAGGCCGAAGGCTATATCGACATCCTGAAACGTGTCTCGGCGGCGATTGCCGGCTGAGAACCGAACCATCCAAGAAGGAGTAACCGCCATGAAAATCGCCATCGGGGCCGACAGCGCCGGCAAGCCTCTGCTCGACGTCATCGCCGCCCATCTCGCCGCCAGGCCGGAAATCGAAGTCACCGACCTCAGCCAGTCCGGCTATTATGCGGATTTGTCGGCCAAGGTCGGGCAGGACGTACTTGCGGGCAAGCATGACCGCGCCATCCTGTTTTGCGGCACCGGCATCGGAGTCTGCATCTCGGCCAACAAGGTTCCCGGCATCCGCGCAGCCCTGACGCACGATACCTATTCTGCCGAACGTGCCGCCAAGTCCAACAACGCTCAGATCATCACCATGGGCGCGCGCGTCATCGGTCCGGAACTGGCCAAGGCCATCGTCGACACCTGGCTCGCCTCGGAGTTCGACCCGAACGGCTCGTCGGCGAAGAACGTCGAGGCCATCGACAAGCTCGACGCCGGGCGCTGAACGGCGGCCTTTTGTCATCCTGTGCGGGCTTCAGTACCCCACCGGCAAAGCCCTTTGTGCTTTATCCGGCCGGCCTCTCACCCGCCCCCCGCTGCGCCCGGATGAGGGGGCCGAAAAGCCTCAGCCTGGCGCGGCGCCTTTCGGCACCACGAACACGGAATAGAGCGACTGCCGCGCGGTGATGAACAGGCGGGTGCGCTTCGGCCCGCCGAAGGCCAGGTTGGAAACGGTTTCCGGGAGCCTGATCTTGCCGAGAAGCGTGCCGTCCGGGTCGTAGCAGTGCACGCCGTCGCCGGCGCTGGTCCAGATGCGGCCGGCGACGTCGAAGCGGAAGCCGTCGAACAGGCCGGCGGTGCAGGTGGCGAAGACGCCTTCGTCCTTCAGCGACGGTCCGTCGAGGCGGAATTTGCGGATATGCTTCGGCCCGTCCTTCTGGTGGCTGACGCCGGTGTCGCTGACATAGAGCATCGATCCGTCCGGTGAAAACGCCAGCCCGTTGGGCTTCACCATCGTATCGATGGCGCGCACCGCCTCGCCGCCCGAGGTGTCGACACGGTAGACGTGGCAGCCGTCCTGTTCCGGTTCCGCGCGGTCGCCTTCATAGTCGGTGAGGATGCCGTAGGGCGGGTCGGTGAACCAGATCGAGCCGTCCGGGTGCACCGCCACGTCGTTGGGCGAGTTGAAGCGCTTGCCCTCGAAGCGGTCGGCGATGACGGTGATGCTGCCGTCATGCTCGGTGCGGGTGATGCGCCGCGCCTGATGCTCGCAACTGATCAGCCTGCCTTGGAAATCCACGGTGTTGCCGTTGGAATTGTTCGATGGCTGGCGAAACACCGACACCGAGCCGTCGGTGTCGTCGTAGCGCATCATGCGGTTGTTGGGGATGTCGGAAAAGACGAGGTAGCGGCCGGCCGGAAACCACGCAGGCCCCTCCAGCCAGCGCCCGCCGGACCATAGGCGTTCCACCGCCACGTGATCGACGAAGCATTGCGAGAAGCGCTCGTCCAGTGGTTCGAACCCGGTGCCCTCGATATCGCCGAACATTGCCAAGCATCCTCCAAAGCTGTTCCGTGCCTTGTAGCACGGGAGGTGACCTGCGTTCGGAAATTCCGGTGTCAGCGGGTCTTGTGGTTCTTCATCCACGAAAGCGTGTCGTTGAAGGAGGTGACGCAGGCATCGGAGCCCAGCCCGCCCGCCACCTGAGCGGCGACGGCCTGCGCAAAGCGCATGCTGTCTTCCGGGTTCATCTTGTGGTGAAGCGCAGTGATGAAACCGGCGTCGAAGGCGTCGCCGCAGCCGGTCGTGTCGACCACGTCGATGACGTAGGAGGGGACCTTCAGCCGCGTGCCGGTGTGGTCGGCATAATAGGCGCCGTCGCCGCCGAGCGTGAAGGCGCAGGTCTTGGCGCCGTGGTCGAGATAGAAGGAAGCACAATCCTCGACGGTGGTCTGCCCCGACATATCGCGCGCCTCCTCGATGGAGGGCATGAAATAGTCGATATGCGGCAGCAGCGGCAGCACGATGCCGGCCGTCTCGGCGGTCGCCGCGATCAGGTCGAAGGTCACCGTGCAGCCACGGCGCTTGGCTTCCTTGAGCAGGATGACGCTTTTCTCGCCGTCCAGCGTGCGCAACAGGCCGGTGCCGCCCAGATGCACGATCGGCGCATCGAACACCTGGTCGTACAGGCGCTCCGGCAGGTCGAAATGGTCGGATGCGCCGCGCTGATGCAGGGCAGGGCGATCGCCGTTCGGCCGGATGTTGAGGATGGTGGCCGACGTCGGCACGCCGGTGAGCCGCTGCATGGCGCTGGCGTCGATGCCGTGGCGCTCCATCGCACCGATGACGAAGTCGGCCTTCTCGTCATTGCCGACCGCACCCACCGCCAGGCTTTTCAGGCCGAGCTTGGCGGTGTTGATGACGACGCCGCCGGCGGTGCCGGCCACCGTCAGCTTGATTTCCTCGATGAACTCGACATTACCGCGATCGGGAATGCGGGTGACCGGGCGGCCCAGAACATCGAGAATGTAAAGGCCGATGACCGAAACGTCGTAACGCATGAATGTCCTCAAGCTGTGACGCGCTGGCCGTCGCAAAACAGCATGACGCGCTCTTTGGGGGCGATCAGGTGAACGGTGCCGCCGAGCGGGGCGGGCGGGCGGCTCTCGGTGTTGACCTTGAGCACGGTGTCGCCGATGCGCACCTTGGTCAGGTAGCGCCCGGCAATGCCGATCGCCTGTTCGGTGAGCGTGGCCTCGACGCTGCCGTCCTGCGGCTCACCTACCATGCGGACCTGTTCGGGGCGGATACCAATCGTGGTCTTCCCGCCTGCCTTGAGGCCGGCCGGCACGGGCAGGGGGGCGGCCAGGATGGGCGAGATGATCTTGCCGCCGGCCACTTCGGCCGGCACGAAGTTCATGCCGGGATTGCCGAGGAACCAGCCGCCGAACTCCGAGGTCGGCTCGTTATAGAGCACCTGCGGCTTGTCGTATTGCAGGATGCGGCCGGCCTGCATCAGCGCGATGCGGTCGGCGAGCGTCATTGCCTCCGTCTGGTCGTGCGTGACATAGACGATGGTCTGCTTCAGCCGCTGCGCCACCAGCTTGAAGGCGCGGATCAGGTGCAGCTTGGCGTTGACCTCGACATTGGTCGTCGGCTCGTCGAACAGCACGATCTCCGACTGGCGCGCCACCGCGCGGCCGACCGCGACCTTCTGCCGGTTGCCGGCGCTGAGGTTCTCGATGAAGGCGTCCGCCAGCGGCCTGATGTCGAGGACGTCGAGCACTTCCTCGACGCGGCGCTCGCGCTCGGCGGTCGAAACCTGCTTGTCGTAGACCATCGGCAGGGCGATGTTCTCGCGCACCGACAGCGTCGGATACATCACCGGATACTGGAACACCATGCCGACATTGCGCTTGCGCGGCGGTAGCCGGGTGACGTCGCGGCCGCCGAACAGGATGCGGCCGGAGGTCGGCGTTTCGAGGCCGGAAAGCATGCGCATCAGGGTGGTCTTGCCGCAGCCGGACGGGCCGAGCAGGCAGGCGACCTCGCCGTCGGCGAAGCTCATGGCGATGTCGTCCACCGCCGTGAAATTGGCGAAACGCTTGGTGACGTGATCGATGACGATGTCGGCCATCAGTTTGCCCCGCCGTCGAGACGCACGCCGGAGGCGGCGTCGAAAAGCATGATATCGGCCGGATCGACGACCACCCGGACCTCGGCGCCGAATTCCGGCGGCGCGATGCGCGAAAGCGGCAACGCCGCCGTCAACTGGGTGTTCCCGGCCTCGAGATAGACCACCGCCTCGCCGCCGAGGTTTTCCACCAGCGTCACGCGGCTGTCGATGGCGAGGTCGTCCCTGGCCCCGCGCGGCGAGCCTTCGAAATGGATGGCTTCCGGGCGCAGGCCGGCGACGATGCCGCCGTCGCTGAGCCCGGCCGGCGTCTTGAAGCGCAGAGGCCCGGCCTCGACCTGCCCGTTTTCGATGCGCCCCGGCAACAGGTTGGCATGCGGGAAGCCGATGAGGTCGAGCGAACGGGCAAAGCGCGGATCGTCGTAGACGGTAATGGCGCTGTCGTGCTGGACGGCGCGGCCGGCGTCGACCACCACCAGCCGCTGTGCCATGTTCAGCGCTTCGAGGCTGTCGGACGTGGCATAGAGGAAGGTCGCCTTGAGTTCTTCGCGCAGGCTCTTCAGTTCGTCCATCAGCCGCTCGCGCAGCTTGTAGTCGAGCCCGACCAGCGGGTCGTCGAGCACGAAGATCTCGGCGTCCTTGAGCAGGCCGCGTGCCACGGCCACGCGCTGCTTTTCGCCGCCCGAAAGCTGGTCCGGCGTCTTGGCGAGAAGATGCGTGATCGACAGGATGCCCGCGGTGCGGTCGACGCGCCTGGCGATCTCGGCCTTCGGCGTCTTGGCCAGCGTCAGCGGGTAGGCCATGTTCTGCGCCACCGTCTGGTGCGGATAAAGCGCGAAATTCTGCGGCACGTAGCCGATGGCGCGCGCTGCCGGCGGCTCGTTGGTGATGTCGCGGCCATTGAGCAGGATGCGGCCGCTGTCCGGCTGCTCCAGCCCGACGAGCATGCGAAACAGCACCGACTTGCCGGACCCGGAAGCGCCGCAGAGCACGGTGAAGCTTTGCGGCTCGACCTCGAGGTCGAAGCCGTCAAGCACACGCTTGGCGCCGTAAGTGCGGGTGATGGACTGGAATTCTACGGCCACGGTCCACCTACCGTCCAAGCTGTGCGAAGTAAGGCACGAGGAAAATGCCGATCGCGAAGACGGCCACGATGATCGCCAGCACCATCAGGATGAAGAGCAGGCTTCTCCCGACCGAAGCGTCCTTGCGCAGGTTGCCGACCGCGATCTGCAACAGCGTCGCGATGACGAGGATCGATAGCCCGACCTTGTAGAGCATCAGGCTGTAGCGCTGCGCGATCAGGAGGATGCCGGCGGCAAGCGCCAGGATCATGATCGTTTCGAGCCGTTCGGGAAAGGTGCGTACGCGCCTCATGGCATCAGACCTCGCCTCGCACCGTGCCGAACGTCATGCCGACTAGCAGATATTTCTGGAAGATGTAGATGAAGGTGATCGGCAGGATGATGTAGACCGAGGTCATGGCCGAGATGAACGTCCAGTTGACGCCACCGTCCGCATAGGTGCCGACCGCCAGCGCGTAGGGAATGTTCTGCGTCGTCACGCCGCCGATGATGAAGTTGAACAGGAATTCGTTCCACACGAAGATCAGGTTGAAGATGAAGGCCGCGATCAGGCCAGGCCGCACCTGCGGCAGCACCACCTTGAAGATGACATGGAACCACGAGCCGCCATTGACGATGCCGGTCTCGTCGAAGCGGGTCGACACACCGTCGAGGAAGCCCTTGAGAATCCACACCGAGAAGGGAATCGAGAACATAGCGTAGAACAGCATCAGCCACAGATGCGAATCCTTCCAGCCGAAGGCCGCGTACATCAGGAACACCGGCAGGATGACGGCCGGGCCGGGCAGCATGCGGATCGACAGGAGAAGGAACATCAGGAAGTCGGTACCCTTCGGCTTGAAGCGCGAGAAGCAGAAGGCGGCGAGGAAGGACACGAACACCGCGATGATGACCGCGCCCAGCGACAGAACGATCGAGTTGCCGAGTTGCAGGAACAGCGACTGGCGCTGGAACAGGTCGACATAGTTCTCCAGCGTCGGGGTGAAGAAAAGTTTCGGCGGCACCGCGAGGATGTCGGATCGGGTCTTGAACGAGGCCAATACGATCCAGGCGATGGGGGCGAAGAACACCAGCGAGATCAGCCACAGGCCGGCGTAGTACAATCCCGAGCGCAGTCTTGTCATCGCTCAGCCCTCCCGCCTGCGACGCAGGTGCAGCACGTAGATGAAGACGCTGGTCATGGCGATCGAGATCAAAAGCAGCAGTACCGAATAGGCCGACGACCAGCCCATGTTGAAGCTTTCGAAGGCCTGCTTGTTCACCTCCATCGCCACCAGCCGCGTCTGCTGGCCGGGCCCGCCCTTGGTCATCGGGATGATGAGGTCGAGCGTCTTGAAGGAATCGATCGTGCGCAACAGGATGCCGAGCATCAGGATGAACTTGCCGTGGTGCCAGATGACCAGCGACAGCCGGCGCAGGAAGGGCACGCGGTCGATCTCCGCCGCCTCCAGTTCTGCCTTGGGAACAGAGCCGAGGGCGGCCAGCGTCATCAGCGTCATGAACGGCGTCCACATCCAGCAATCGACCGCCAGCACCGCCCAGAAGGCAATTGACGGATTGCCGAGGAAGTCGATCGGGCCGGTGCCGAACAGGCCGTTGGAAATGGCGTTGAGCACGCCGAAGGTCGGGTCGTAGATGAAGCGGAAGAAGGTCCCGGTGGCGACCGGCGTCAGCACCATCGGTGCGAACAGCATGGTGAGCGCCACGCGCCGGCCGGGCATGTCGCGCGAGCCCCAAAACAGGAAGCCGAGGGCTGCCCCGAGCACGGTCTGGATGCCGACGCCGCACACGACGAAGGTGAAGGTGCGCGACAGGTCGAGCCAGATGCCGTTCCTGGAATTGAAAATCTGGACGAAGTTGCGGGCGCCGATGAATTCCGGCGGCATGCCGGAGGTCAGCGAGAAATTATAGAAGGAAAGGCCGAGCAGCCACAGCGTCGGAATGGTGTTGAAGACGATGAAGAACAGCATCACCGGCGCCAGGAGGGTGAGGACCATCGTGCGACGGTCGTCGAACAGGCGTGCCAGCGGGGGCCTCGACGGGATTGCCGACATAAATCAAGTGCCCTTGGTCATGCGGCGCGTTGGCCGCTGATGGGGAAGCGGGCACCGGCCGGTAGCCGATGCCCGCCCGTCGTTAAGACTGCCTCAGAGCGAGGTGGAAGCGCAAGCGTCGCTTGGCGCCGTCGCGGCCACGCCCTCGTCGTTGAGGATCTGCTGCTGGGCGCAGGCGATATAGTCCAGCACCGCCTTCGGATCGCTCGACTGGCCGGTCACGAAGGACGAATAGCCTTCCTGCTGGATCGCCAGCATTTCCGAATATTTCGGATCGTGCCAGAAGTCGCGCGAGCGGCCTTCCTCGAGCATGAACTTGTAGGTCTGGTTCCAGGGGTTGATGTCGTTGAAGTCGCTACGCGAAAGGGTCGCCTTGTCGCAAGGGTTGCCGCCGCGCTTGGCGAATTCGACGGCGGTATCGGGCTGGTACCACCAGTTCATGAAGTCGATGGCAACGCGCATCTTCTTTTCGTCGTTGAAGGCGTTGATCACCCAAGGCTGGCCGCCCATCGAGCAGATGCGCTTGGCGGCGTCGCCCGTGCCGTGCTTCGGCGGCGGAACGACCAGCACCTTGCCCTTCAGTTCGTCGGTGATCATCGCCGAGCCGACGGCCGCCCACTGGATGGTGGAGAACACCTTGCCCTGCGTGAACACGTCGATGCCTTCGGCGATACCGTAGTTGGTGGCGCCGGGCGGGCAGTATTTCAGCCAGTCCTTGAACGCCTGCAGCGAATCCGCGTTCTGCTGGGTATTGAGGATGCCCTCGATCTGGCCGGTCGCCGGATCCCAGATCTCGCCGCCTCGGCTCCACAGGAAGTTGTTGAAGGCGCAGGTGGCGAAGTCGTAGACGCGGCTGTACTGCTGCGCGAAGCCCCAGCGCTGGTCGTCCGGCCGGGTGAAGAACTCGGCGATCTTCTCGAACTCGTCCATGGTGAGGGCGTCGAAGTCCTCGAAGGTCTGCGGCAGCGGCTTGCCGTACTTGGCCTGGAAGGCTTCCTTTTCCTTCGGGTCCTCCAGCCAGTCCTTGCGCACGTAGAGCGCCTCGACGTCGCCTTCCTGCGGCAGGCCCCAGATGTCCTTGGTGCCGTCCGGATAGGTCATGTAGGTGTCGACGACGGTCTGCGAATACCATTCGAGCTGGAGCGCCGGATTCTTTTCGATGACGTCGTTGAGCTTGAGGATCCAGCCGGGCTTGGCCAGCGCGCCGAGCCACTGCGAGTCCGAGATGATGATGTTGTATTCCTGGCTCTTGGTCGCGAGCGAGGTCGCCGCCTTCTGGAACAGGTCGGAGAACGGCGCTTCGGCGAAGGCGAAGGAGACGTTGTAGCCGTACTTCTCTTTCACGAAGTCGGCGAACAGGGGGGACATCTTGACGCCGAGCGAGGACGGCACCCAGCCGGCGATGCCGAGGATGTTCATTTCGATCGACTGGCCGGCCAGCGGATGCTCTTCCGCCGCGAACAGCCGGTTGATGAAGGGTGCGCCGAGCGCGGTGGACATGCCCAGTGCCGCGCCGCCCTTGAGCAGGCTGCGCCGGGGCAACACGAATTTGGACCCCGATCCCGGGGATTTGAAGACCGTCATGCTGATTTCCTCCCTGTGGTATAGCGGCTTAGGTTGCGTCAAAACATTGCCGGTGGCGTCGTATCGAGGCTCACGCCCGGGGCTTCCCTGACCCCGGCATGATTTTCGCGAAACCGACCCGGCCGTCCAATAAACTGCTATTGGCGACAATATTCAGATGCGGTAAGACAATTGTCAAGTTGGCAAAAGTGGACAGATGAGCGACGTCGGGAATGGCCTGATCCGGCAGGTTGAAGCGCCTGCTCCAATGCCGTTGCACTTCCGCAACGATCCTTTGCTGTGGGCCGGCTGGCTCTATGCGCAGGACGGCATGACGCAGAACGAGATCGCCAAGGCGATGGGCCTCTCGCGCGCCACCGTCAACGGCTACCTGGCCGAGGCGCGCCAGCGCGGCATCGTCACCCTGACCATGGAGCCTGCGCGCCTCAGCGAGTTCATGATCGCGCGGGCGCTGAAGGAACGCTTCCAGTTGAGCGACTGCATCGTCATCCCCGACGGCGCGACCGGCTCGGCGCTGGTCGACAGGCTGGGGCAGGCGGGCGCGCGCGTACTGGAGCGGCTCATCCGCCCCGGCGACACGGTCGGCATCGGCTGGGGCCGCACGATGATGGCGCTGGCACGCTCGATGTCGACGCAGAGGATGGCGGACCTGTCGGTAGTGCAACTGACGGGCGGCATGACGGCGCCCATCGGCTTCACGCCGGAACTGTGCGTTTCCCGGTTGGCCACCGCGATGGGCGCGCGCGCCGTCAACATCACCGCGCCGGCCATCGTCTCCAGCGTGGCGGTGCGCGACATCCTGATGGACGAGATGGTACTGCGCGGCCAGTTCGAGACGGCGCGCCGGGCCGACAAGGTCGTTTTCGGCATCTGTTCCACCCGCCCCGGCAGTTCGCTGTTCGAAACCCGGCTGGTGCCGGAGGGCGAAGAGGCCGAGCGGACGCTGCGCCATGCGATAGGCATGGTCGCCGGCCGTTTCATCGACAATCGCGGCGCGCCGGCGAAGGGGCCGCTCGACGCACGCATGATCGGGCTGACGCTGGAAGAGATTTCGCGCATCAAGCTCAGGATCGCGGTGGCGGGCGGGGTGGAGAAGGTGCCGGCTATCCTTGCGGCGCTGAAGGGCCATTATGCCAATGTGCTGATTACCGATGCGGCGACGGCGCACGGCATTCTCCAGGCCGAGGGCGTGCCGGCCTCACTGAATGCGCTGCGCGGAATGAAACGGTCACAAGTTGAGGAGGGAAATCCGATGAAGACGAAGAAGCTGATCAACGATCCGAAGAACATCATCGAGGAGATGCTGGACGGCATCATCAAGGCGCATCCTCACCATGTGCGGCAACTGGAGCACAGCCCCCGCTCGGTCGTCTCCGTGGCGGAGCCGCGCAAGGGCAAGGTCGGCATCGTCATCGGCGGCGGTTCCGGCCACGAGCCGTCCTTCGTCGGCTTCGTTGGCAAGGGGCTTGCCGACGGGTGCGCCGTCGGCAACGTCTTCGCCTCGCCGCCCCCGGACCCGATCCTCGAATGCACCAAGGCTGTCGATGGCGGCGCCGGCGTGCTCTATCTCTACGGCAACTACGCCGGCGACGTGATGAACTTCGACATGGCCGCCGAGATGGCCGGCATGGAGGACATCGAGGTCCGCACCGTGGTTACGACGGACGACGTCGCCTCCGCGCCGATCGACCAGAAGGAGAAAAGGCGCGGCGTTGCCGGCAACTTCTTCGTCTTCAAGATGGCGGGCGCCGCGGCCGACCGGATGGCCTCGCTTGACGAATGCGAGCGCATCGCCCGCAAGGCCAACGAGCGCACCTTCACCGTCGGCGTGGCGCTGTCGCCCTGTTCGCTGCCGCAGACGCTGCGCCACAATTTCGAAATCGGCCTCAACGAGATGGAAATCGGCATGGGCATCCATGGCGAGCCCGGCGTGGTGCGCGAGCCGCTGCGCTCGGCCGACGAGGTGACCGACGACATCCTGGAGCGCATCTTCGCCGAACTGTCGGCCAAGGAAGGCTCCAAGGTCGCCGTTCTGGTCAACTCGCTGGGCTCGACGCCGCTGATGGAACTCTATGTCATCAACAGGCGCGTGCACGAGCGGCTGGCCCGCCGCGGCATCCAGGTCCACGCGAACTGGGTCGGCACCTATTGTTCCTCGCTGGAGATGGCGGGCATGTCGGTCACGCTCATCAGCCTCGACGACGAACTGACCGAACTGCTCGACCACCCTTGCGACTGCGCCATGTTCCGTGCCGGCTGAGCCGGTCGCCTCCTCTTTTCCGGGAAACGTCATGACCATTTCCACCCAAGACCTCGTTGCCATGTTCATTGCCGTGGCCGATGCCATCGAAGCCGACAAGGACCGATTGTCGGAACTGGATGGCGTCATCGGCGACGCTGACCACGGCGTATCCCTCGGTATCGGCTTTTCCGCCGTCAAGGAGGCGGTGGCCGGGCTCGATGCCTCGGCGGAGCCGGTGACGGTGTTCAATACTGCCGCCAAGTCGTTCCTCAATGCCGTCGGCGCCTCGTCCGGCCCGCTTTACGCCACCGCCTTCATGCGCGCTGGAGCGGCCGTGAAGGGCAAGGCCGAACTCGACCGCGACGACATGGTGGCGGTCGTCGCCGCCATGGCCAAGGGCATCCAGGACCGCGGCAAGGCCGAGCGCGGCGACAAGACCATGGTCGACGCCTGGCTTCCGGCCGCCGAAGCGGCAGCCGAGGCGGCCCAGGGCGGCGCGGGCATCGGCGGTAGTCTCGACGCCGCGGCGAAGGCCGCGCAGGAGGGAGCCGAAGCCACCAAGGCGATGCTGGCGTCGAAGGGGCGGGCGGCCCGCCTCGGCGACCGTTCGCTCGGCCACATGGACCCGGGCGCGGCCTCGACGGCGCTGATCATCCGCACCATGGCGGATCATTTTTCGGCGGCCTGACGGGCTTCCGCCAGCCGCGGGCATGGACCGGCGCTGCCGATGCGTGAGGGGGGCAGGTGAAATACTTCGCCTGCCCCCTTGACGGGCTTGCCCGTTACCCTGTTGCTTGGCAAGGTTGTGGGGCGCGCGGTCGGTCTTCAAGAAAACAGGCGGGCGGAGCAGCGGAATTTTGATGGCGGCCCGGCCATGGGGCGGGGTCGTTCAAAAAAAGCCCGACAAGGGCAAGCGATCATGTGGAGGAGAGACTAGCATGAAAATCATCAAACTGTTCGTCGCGGCGCTAGCCCTGGCGGGCCTTACCAGCGCGGCAAGTGCCGGGGCGCTGGACGACATCGTCAAGCGCGGGGAACTGCGGGTCGCGGTTCAGACGCAGGGACCGCCCTTCTCGTTGATCGATTCCAAGGGTGAGCGCACCGGCAGTTCGGTCGAGCTTGCCAAGCTGATGGCCGAGGAAATGGGCGTGAAGATCAATTTCCTCGACTTCGACTGGGACGGCCTTATCCCGGCGCTGCTTTCCGGTAAGGCCGATCTTCTGGTGGCCGACATGACCCCGACACTGGCGCGGGCGATGAAGGTAGCCTTCACCAACCCCTATATGTACACCGGCAGCACCGTCTTCACGAAGGGCGACGGCAAGTTCAAGACCGCCGACGACTGCAAGGCCCCCGGCACCAGGATTGCCGTGCTGCTCGGCGCCACCGGCGAAAAGGAAGCCAAGAAGGCGTTCCCGGAAGCCGACATCAAGAGCTACAAGGGCGGCGGCCCGCTGCTTCTGGATGCCGTCAACAACGGCCAGGCCGATTGCGGCGTGAACGACGTCTCCGCCGTCAAGGGTCAGTCGACCGCCTATCCGGCCGGCACCTTCACCATCATGCCCGATCTCTTGTCGAAGGAACCGCTGGCGTTCGCCACGCGCTACGACGAGCCGGACCTGCTGATCTGGATGAACCTGTTCCTCGATCAGGTTCTCATCGACGGGCGCCTGGAGAAGAACCTCGACTATTGGGTCAACTCCGAGGACTGGAAGAAGGACCACTAAGTCCGTCTCCACCACGGCGGCAATGGCTGGCTTCGCGTCGATGGACAATCGGCGCGAAGCCAGCCGCATTCCCGTCGTAGCGCGGCCTGGCCAGGGGTGACCGTCGCCTGATGCTCGAAAATTTCAGCTTCCGCACGATAGGCGAGTATCTGCCCCTGTTCGGGCAGGGTCTCGTCACGACGGTCTGGCTGTCGGTCGTGTCGTTCGTCGGCGCGCTGCTGGTCGGGATCGTGCTGTGCGCGCTGAACCTTCAGCGCTCGCGCACGCTGCGCGCTCCGGCCAAGGCCTATATCGACATCATCCGCTCGACGCCGCTCCTGGTGCAGCTTTATTTCCTCTATTTCGGCCTGCCACGCCTCGGCATCATCCTGCCGGAGTTCGTCGTCGGCGTGCTGGCGCTGTCGCTCAACAGCGGTGCCTATGTCGCCGAGATCGTCCGCGCCGGCATCCTGTCGATCCCGCGCGGGCAGGTGGAGGCGGCGATCGCCTCCGGCATGACCTATGGCCAGCGCATGCGCCTGGTCATCCTGCCGCAAGCCTTCAAGGTCACGATCCCGCCGCTGCTCAGCCAGGCGATCGTGCTGGTCAAGGATTCGGCGTTGCTGTCGCTGATTTCGGTCGCCGAGTTGACGCGCGCGGGGCAATTGCTAGCCTCCGACCGGTTCATGCCGGCCGAGGGCTTCCTCACCGTCGCCGCCTTCTATCTCCTGCTCTACTACTGCCTGAAAGGGGTGGCCGCGCTTTCCGGGCGCTGGCTCGGCCTCAAGCCTGTGCGGGGGCGCGCATGATCTGGCAGCAATTCGAAAGCCTCTACGGCAGCTATCCCTTGGCGCTGCGCGGCCTCGGCATGACGGCGCTGCTGTCGCTGATCGCGCTCGTCGGCGGCACGCTGATCGGCTTTTGCCTCGGCATCCTGCGCACCGCCGGCAACCGGGTGTTGGCCGGCGTCATCGGTGCATGGGTAGACCTCATCCGAGGAACGCCGTTCCTGGTTCAGATCTTCATCGTCTTCTTCATCCTGCCGGAACTCGGGCTCGAACTCGACGCCTTCAGCGCCGGCATCGTCGCGCTTGTCAACCTCAACGCCTGCTTCATTTGCGAGATCGTCGTCGCCGGCATCGATTCGGTGCCGAAGGGGCAGGTAGAGGCGGCGTTGGCCTCAGGCTTCGCCAAATGGCAGCGTATGCGGCTTGTCGTGCTGCCGCAGGCGATGCGGGTCGTGCTGCCGCCGCTGGTCGGCCAGTATGTACTGCTGGTCAAGGATTCGTCGGTGGTTTCGGCCATCGGCCTCACCGACCTTACCCGTGTCGGCTGGCTGGTCGTGCAGCGTGTGCCCAACGGGCTTCTGGTGTTCTTCCTCGTCGGCGTCGGCTATTTCATCGTATGCTATCCGCTGATCCTGTTGGCCCGCCGGCTGGAAGCGCGCCTCGGCGCCGGGCAGGGCGAGGTGCAGTTGTGAACCCCATACTGGAAGGTGGCTCTGTGTGATCGAGTTTCGCGGCGTCAACAAATGGTTCGGACCGCTTCATGTCCTCAACGACATCGAACTCAGCGTCCAGCCGCGCGAAGTGGTCGTGGTGTGCGGCCCCAGCGGCTCGGGCAAGTCGACGCTGATCCGCTGCATCAACGGCCTCGAGCAGATCCAGAAGGGCGACCTGGTGGTGGACGGCCAGCGTCTCGGCGACAAGGCGACCGACATGACACTGCTACGCACCGAGGTCGGCTTCGTGTTCCAGTCCTTCAACCTCTATCCGCACAAGACGGCGCTGGAAAACGTGACGCTGGCGCCGATCCACGTGCGCAGGACCCCGCGCGCCCAAGCTGAGGAGTATGGCCGCGAGCTTCTGGTCAAGGTCGGGCTCGGCGACAAGTTCGATGCCTATCCGGCGCAGCTTTCGGGCGGCCAGCAGCAGCGCGTGGCGATCGCGCGCTGCCTCGGCATGCGCCCCAAGATCATGCTGTTCGACGAGCCGACCTCGGCGCTCGATCCGGAAATGATCAGCGAAGTGCTCGATGTCATGGTCTCGGTCGCCGAAGAGGGCATGACAATGATGGTTGTGACCCACGAAATGGGTTTTGCCCGCAGCGTCGCCCAGCGCGTGGTGTTCATGGATCGCGGCGCCATCGTCGAGAGCGGCACGCCTGAAGCGTTCTTCTCGAACGCCCGCACCGAACGGGCCCAGGCCTTCCTTGGTAAGATATTGCGCCACTGAGTGCAGCGGCGGCATTGAAACGGAACGACGGCTGCGGCAAGAACAGTCACCGCCCGAATAGAGGCTTTTACCAGAATCGGAGCATGCCATGAGCAACCACCTCAACTTCTTCATCGACGGCAAGTGGGTTGCACCGGTCGTCCCGGCGACGCTGGACGTCATCGATCCGTCGACCGAGGAGGCCTATACGACGATTTCCGTGGGCTCGAAGGCCGACGTGGACAAGGCGGTGGCCGCTGCCAAGGCGGCGTTCCCCGCCTTTTCGCTGACGACGCGCGAGCAGCGCTTGGCGCTTCTGAACCGCATCCTCGAGATCTACAACGAGCGCTATGAAGACATCGCGCAGGCCGTCAGCCAGGAAATGGGCGCGCCGATCTCCTGGGCGCGCGACGCGCAGGCCTGGGCCGGCCGGGCGCATATGGAAGCGACGATCAAGGCGCTGGAGACCTATTCCTTCAGCGAGAAGCGCGGCGCCACCATGGTGGTCAAGGAGCCGATCGGCGTCTGCGCCCTGATCACGCCATGGAACTGGCCGCTCAACCAGATCGTCTGCAAGGTGGCGCCGGCGATTGCCGCCGGCTGCACCGTGGTGCTGAAGCCGTCCGAGATCGCGCCGATCAGCGGCATCATCTTCTCCGAGGTGATGGAAGCCGCCGGCACGCCGAAGGGCGTCTACAACATGGTCAACGGCAACGGGCCGGATGTCGGCCAGGTCATGGCCGGCCACCCGGACGTTGACATGGTTTCCTTCACCGGATCGACGCGCGCCGGCATCATCGTCGCCAAGACGGCCGCCGAAACGGTCAAGCGCGTGGCGCAGGAACTGGGCGGCAAGTCGGCCAACATCATCCTGGCCGATGCCGATTTCGAGCAGGCGGTGGCGAAGGGCGTCGAGGGCTGCTTCGGCAATACCGGCCAGTCCTGCGACGCGCCGACCCGCATGCTGGTGCCGGCGGCGCGCCACGATGAGGCGCTGGCGATCGCCAAGACGGCGGCCGAGGCGCACAAGGTCGGCGACCCGCGCTCCGAGGACACCCAGCTTGGTCCGCTGGTCAGCCAGTTGCAGTTCGACAAGGTGCAGCGCCTGATCGAGGCCGGCATCCAGGAAGGCGCGACGCTGGTCACCGGCGGCGTCGGCCGCCCCGAACACCTCAATCGCGGTTACTATGCGCGGCCGACCGTGTTCGGCCACGTCAAGCCCGGCATGACCATCGAGAAGGAAGAAATCTTCGGGCCGGTGCTGTCCGTCATCTCCTATGAGGACGACGACGACGCGGTCAGGATCGCCAACGACACGGTTTACGGCCTTGCCGCCTACGTGCAGTCGCAGAACATCGAGCATGCGCGCGCCGTTGCCGCCCGCCTGCGCGCCGGGCAGATATCGATCAACTATCCGGAATGGGACACCTTCGCGCCCTTCGGCGGCTACAAGCAGTCGGGCAACGGCCGCGAATATGCCGACTGGGCGATCCACGACTTCCTGGAGGTCAAGGGCATCATCGGCTACGGCGCCTGAGGAGGGCGGTCGCATCATGAATTCGGCTCTGGCGCTCGGCATCGATGTCGGCACGTCCGGCGCGCGCGTCGTCGCGATGGCGCCGGATTTCAGCATCGTGGCGCAGGCAAGCGCCGCGATGAGCGATTTCGGCGACGACTGGCGTGATCCGGCGGTCTGGTGGCGGGCCGTCGAGCACGCGCTCGGCCAGGTGCTTGCCGGGATCGACCGGACGCGGGTCAGGGCGCTGGCTGTCGACGGCACGTCGGGCACGGTCTTGCCGGTGGACCGCAGCGGCACGCCGCTGGCCGTCGCGCTCATGTATAACGATCCGGTTGCCGATGCCGCCATCCTGGCGGCCATCAAGGCCCATGCACCGGCCGAAAGCGCTGCCCACGGCGCGACCTCGGGGCTCGCCAAGCTCATGCAGATGCAATCGGCCGTGAAGGCCGGCCGTATCCTGCACCAGGCGGACTGGATCGCCGGCCGGTTCAGCGGCCGCTTCGACGTCAGCGACGAGAACAACGCGCTCAAGACCGGCTACGATCCGGTCGCCCGGCACTGGCCGGATTGGACCGCACAGACGGGCGCCGATACTTCGCTGCTGCCGCAGGTGGTGCCGCCGGGAACGCCGACCGGCACGCTGAGGGCTGCCGCTGCGGAACGCTTCGGCCTGCCGCGGGAGGTGGTCGTAGTGAGCGGCACCACGGATGGCTGCGCCTCGTTCCTCGCCACCGGCGCCACCGAGCCGGGCGACGGCGTTACGGCGCTCGGATCGTCGCTCACCATCAAGCTTCTGTCGGACGCGCCGGTCTTTGCGCCGCAATACGGCATCTACAGCCACCGCGTCGGCTCCGGCTGGCTGGCCGGCGGCGCCTCCAACACCGGTGGCAAGGTGCTGGCGCAGTTTTTCAGCGGCGACCGGATCGCCGAACTGTCGGGGGGGATCGATCCGGCCGTCTCCACCGGCCTCGACTACTATCCGCTGCTGGCCAAGGGCGAACGCTTTCCGATTGCCGACCCTGAGATGCAGCCGCGCCTTGCGCCACGCCCGGACAGCGATGCGACATTCCTCGCCGGCATGCTGGAAGGCATCGCTGCCATCGAGGCGCTGGCCTATGCCCGTCTGGCGGAACTGGGCGCGCCGAAGCTGCGTTCGGTGAGAAGCGTCGGCGGCGGCGCCAAGAATCCGGTCTGGCGCGCCATGCGGCAGACGCGGCTCGGCGTTCCGCTGGTCGCGGCGCTGTCGGAGGAGGCCGCGGCCGGCACGGCGCGGCTGGCGCTGGCGGGCGGCCGCGATGCGGGAGTGTTCTGACGATGGCGCCGGAAACGCTGGACGATCTCCGCGACCTTGCCGCGCGTTTCGATGTCTTCTTCGTCGACCAGTTCGGCGTGCTGCATGACGGCAGCGCGCCCTATCCAGGTGCGGTCGCAGCACTCACCGCCCTGAAGGCGGCGGGCAAGAAGATCGTGCTCGTCTCCAATTCCGGCAAGCGTGCCAGCCAGAACGAGAAGCGCCTGCTCGGCCTCGGCTTCGAGGCGGGGACATGGGACAGCTTCCTCAGTTCCGGCGAGGTGGCCTGGCGCAAATTCGCCGGTGAACTCGGAGGCGAGCGGCTGGCGGCCGGAACGCGCTGCCTTTTGCTGTCGCGCGGCAAGGATTATTCCGCCGTCGACGGCCTCGACCTCGAACTGGTGGAGGACGGCGCGCGCGCCGAAGTCGTCCTGCTTTCAGGAAGCGAGGGCGACACGAGGCCGATGGAATACTATCGTGCCCTGCTGGCGCCCGCTGCCCGAGCCGGCGTCTCGCTGATCTGCACCAATCCCGACAAGATCATGCTTACCGAGGCCGGCCTGAAATACGGGGCGGGGGCCATCGCCGATCTCTATGAGGAAATGGGCGGGAAGGCGGAGCGGATCGGCAAGCCGTTCCCGTCGATCTACGAGGCGGCCATGCGCGTTCTCGGCGATCCGCCGAAGGAAAGGATCGTCGGCATCGGCGACAGCATCGAGCACGACATCGCCGGCGCCAAGGGAGTGGGTATTTCAGCCGCGCTGGTGCGCTCCGGCATCCTTGCCGAACTGGGACCTGCCGAACTCGAGCAGGCCTTCGCCGAGCATGGCGCGACGCCTGATTTCATCTTGCCGCAGTTCGTCTGGCGCCGCTGAGGCCCGACAACCGGACGAAGAAAAAGGCGGGTCGTCCGGCCCGCCTTTTCGTCATGAGATGCTGTCGTCAGTCGAGCAGGTCGGCCGGCACCTTGCCGCCGTTTTCGGCGAGCTTCTTCAGGAGCGCCTTGTGCAGCCACATGTTCATGGCCGCGCTGTCGCTGGTGGAACCGGTATAGCCGAGTTCGGCCGCCAGTTCCTTGCGCTCGGCGAGACTGCTCTCCATGTCGAGCGCCTTCATCAGGTCGACGATCGAGGTCTTCCAGTTCAGCTTCTGCTTCTTGGCAGCGACCGCGGCGTTGAGAATGGCCGCGACGTCCACTGGCTGGGCCGGCGCGGGCGCGGAGCTGGCGGTCGGGGCGGGTGCGGCGGGCGAGGCAG
>JBASAA010000008.1:0-50255 GCA_049650385.1 Mesorhizobium sp. | reverse complement strand
CGCCTTCGATCGACATGTTGCAGATGGTCATGCGGCCTTCCATCGACAGCGAGCGGATCGCCTCGCCGGCATATTCGATGACGTAGCCGGTGCCGCCGGCGGTGCCGATCTCGCCGATGATGGCGAGGATGATGTCTTTCGCCGTCACGCCCTCGGGCAACTGCCCGTCGACGCGCACCAGCATGTTCTTGGCCTTCTTCTGGATCAGCGTCTGGGTAGCCAGGACGTGCTCCACCTCGGAAGTGCCGATGCCGTGCGCCAGCGCGCCGAACGCGCCATGCGTGGAGGTGTGGCTGTCGCCGCAGACGATGGTCATGCCCGGCAGGGTGAACCCTTGTTCCGGCCCGATGATGTGGACGATGCCCTGGCGGCGGTCCTTCTCGGAATAATATTCGACGCCGAAATCCGCCGCGTTCTTCGCCAGCGCCTCGACCTGGATGCGGCTTTCCTCGTTCTTGATGCCGTTGACGCGGTCGGGCGAGGTCGGCACGTTGTGGTCGACGACGGCCAGCGTGCGCTCGGGGTGGCGGACCTTGCGGTTGGTCATGCGCAGGCCCTCGAAGGCCTGCGGGCTGGTCACCTCGTGGACCAGGTGGCGATCGATGTAGAGGAGACAGGTGCCGTCTTCCTGGCGATCGACGACGTGGTCCTCGAAAATCTTGTCGTAGAGGGTGCGCGGTGCGCTCATGTGCGTGAATCCGTCGATTTTAAAAGGGAAAGCAATGCCGGCCACGGCCGGCATGATGGCAGACCGGTCTCAGGTAAGTCGGGTAACGACAGCCCCGAGCACGCGCGCGAAAAAGCGCGCTGGCAGGCGCTTTCTGTCCTGCAGCACGAAGCCCTTGTAGGACGGGTCTCCGAACAGCTCTTCCATGGCCATGCTCATATCAATGTTTTGCCGGGCCGGCAATCGTTGGCTGGGTGCGGGCAAACGCTTACGCCGCTTCCTGCTCCTGGCAGATCTCGTCGGCCTCGGTCTCGCTCAGCGGCTGCTTAAGAAGCTGGCAGTAGTGCTGACCCGGCCCGTGCGCATCGGCGGCGAAGTGGCGGCAGGCGTGGCAGATGCCGAAGGGGCGGCCTGAGCGGGCGGCCAGCATCGCTGCGACCAGCGCTTTCAGCCCTTCGCCAAGGTCGGCTCGGCTTGCCGGCGGCAGCGCCCGCAAGGCATCGCCGAGCGCCGCCATGCCGTCGAGCGGCAGGAGCGCCCGGCCCTTGTCGGTCAGGTCAAGCCTCACCGAGCGGCCGTCGCCGGGGTTGCCGGTCTTCTCGACCAGCCCGGCGCGCTCCAGCGCCATCAGCGTTTGCGAAACGGTGCCCTTGGTGAGGCCGAGATAGGCCGTCAACCCGCCCGGTGTGCGTGAAAAGCGGTTGGCATGCGCCAGATAGCGCAGCGCTTCCCACTGCGCCGGCTTCAGCCCGTGCGCGTGGCCTTCGTTGGCGACGATGCGCGCCAGCCGTCCGATCAGTTCCAGCGTTTCGCCCGTCTCGACCATGGCTCTTAGTATCGTATCGACACCACTCTTGCAACGGCTCTGAGTCTCTGCTAGTCAATTAGTATTGAGTCGATACTAAATGGGAGACGAAGAATGCGAATCCATATCCTTGCCGCCACCGCCTTGCTTACCCTCGGGCAGGGGGCTTTCGCCCACGACATCCAGAGCGCGGTCGATCCGTCGAGGCCGGCGGCCTTCGATATCACCGCGGCCTCGGCAACCACCGACGGCCGGCTGGCGACGTTCCTGATGGAGGTCGCGGGCGACGCCGGATCGGTGAAGCCGGACGCCACCGGCAAGCTGCCGGGTGCGAAGGTGGCGGCCTATGTGTGGCCGACCGGTTTCGATCCGTCCGTGGTCGGTTTCGCCGAAAAGTCCGGCATCCTGGCGCTCGCCATTACCGCCCATCCGGATTTCGACGATACGCCGCTGTTCGACGAGAACGGCGACGGCGATCCGGCTAATGACGGGGCCGACTGGCATTCGCACTGGGTGGTGCTGGAAAAGGCCGAGGGCTGCGGCGCCGGCCTGAAGGTGCGCGATGTCTCGCCGGGCGTCGACCTGTTGCCGCCGACCGCGCCGATGCTGCCGCTGGCGCTGGACAGCCCCGGCATGTCGCCGGCCCTGAAGGGCAGGACGGCGACGATCACCGTGCCGGTCAAGGGCGGCGAGGGCGTTTCCTTCGATGCCGTGACCGCCGAATTGCAGGTGAATTCGGAGGGCAAGGCTCCGCTTCTATGCGTGACCGGCGTGCACGACGTCGCCTCCGGCGACCTGTCGCTGCCGGGCAAGATCATGCTGAAGGAATGAGCCAGGGCAGGCCCCGGCATCGACAAATGAAAAAGGCGGCCGGAGCCGCCTTTTTCATGAAAACCGTCGAAAAACTTATTCCGCGGCGCCTTCGGCGGCCTTGGCCTCGGCGGCTGCCTTTTCAGCGGCTTCCTGCGCGGCCTTCTCGGCGGCCAGCGCCTCCGCGGCGGCTACCTTCTCGGCCTCGATGCGGGCCTTTTCGGCGTGCAGCGCGTCGCGCTCGGCATCGTTCAGCCTGCGGGCGCGAACGCCGGTGTTTTCCGAAATACGGGCCGACTTGCCGCGACGGTCACGCAGGTAATAGAGCTTGGCGCGGCGCACCTTGCCGCGGCGAACGATCTCGACGCCCTCGACCATCGGCGAGAACACCGGGAAAACTCGCTCGACGCCTTCGCCGTAGGAAATCTTGCGGACGGTGAAGTTTTCCTGGAAGCCGGCGCCGGAGCGGGCGATGCAGACGCCTTCATACGCCTGGACGCGGGTACGCGAACCTTCGGTGACGCGCACCAGGACGCGAACCGTGTCGCCGGGCTGGAATTCGGGAAGCTGGCGCTTGGCTTCGATCTTGGCGGCCTGTTCGGCCTCGATCTGACGGATGAGATCCATCTTAAAAATCCACTTCTTGTTCTTCCGACAGTCAGAGCGCCCTACGCTTGCCTTGCAGTTCAAACGACCGCTCGGCTATGCCATTCGTTCCAGGAACGTCCGGCAGGGGCGATTTCACCGTCAATGTTGACGGGTGCTTCTCCGGCTTCTCGTCCGGGTCGAGCGCGCACATACAGGCATTTTACCACTTTGTCACCTGTTGGCCCGAGACTTTTTTGCCATTGAGCCTAGCGCCCGCCGTCTATATCGGTGATTGGCGAACAAGCCAAGTCAGGCCGGACGACGCAGCCTGCCCCTTCCATCCCCCACGCGGCGGGCCACCCATGTCGATCATCGACGCGATCATTCTGTTCATCGCCGGCTATCTGTCGGGAATCGTCAACGCGATGGCGGGCGGCGGCACCTTCATCACGTTCGGGGCGATGTCCGTTCTCGGAACGCCGCCGATCCTCGCCAACGCCACGTCCTCGGTCACCCAGTTCCCAGGCTACATCACCTCGACGCTGGCCTACTGGGCCGATATCCGCAAATTCTGGCGCGGCGCGCTGCTGTTGTGCGCTATTTCGGCCGTCGGCGCCTTCGTCGGCTCACTGATCCTGCTGGCGCTGGACAACGTGGCCTTCAACGCGCTGGTGCCGTGGCTGCTTCTGGCCGCGACCGCGCTGTTTGCCGCCGGGCCGTGGCTGAAGCCGACGCCGCGCGAGGGCGGCGAAGGCAAGGTCGGCTCGCTCGCCGGATCGGTGGCGCAGTTCTTCACGGCTATCTATGGCGGCTTCTTCGGCGCCGGCATGGGGGTGATGATGCTCGCCACGCTCGGCCTTACCGAGAGCGGCGGCTATCATCGCATCAACGCATTGAAGAACATGCTGGCCATGGTCATTGCCTCGCTGGCCATCGTGGTGTTCATCGCCGGCGGCGTAGTGGCCTGGCCGGAAGCCATCGTCATGATCCCCGGCGGCGCGCTCGGCGGCTATTCGGGCGTGTGGATCGCCAAGCGGGTGCCGCAGGGCGTGGTGCGCGCCTTCGTCATCGCGGTCGGGCTGTTTCTCGCCGTCTATTACTTCGTCAAGCCCTGAGCGGCCGCCATCAGGTCGGGCCGGCGCTCCTGCGTCAGCCGCTCGGCCTCGGCGCGCTGCCATGCGGCAATCCTGGCGTGGTTGCCTGAAACAAGTACCTCGGGGATGGGGCGCCCCTCGAAATCCTGCGGCCGCGTATAGTGCGGATGCTCGAGCAGGCCGTTCTCGAAGCTCTCCTCCTCGCCCGAAAGCTCGTTGCCCATGACGCCGGGCAGGAGCCGCACCACGGCGTCGAGCAGCACGAGTGCCGCCGGCTCGCCGCCTGACAGGATGAAATCGCCGATCGAGACTTCCTCCAGCGCACGTGCCTCGATGACGCGCTGGTCGACGCCCTCGAACCGGCCGCAGACGATCACCGCCCCCGGTCCCGCCGCCAGTTCCCTTGCGCGGGCCTGCGTCAGCGGCTTGCCGCGCGGGCTCATCAGCAGGCGCGGGCGCGGATCGCCGGGCGGCGAGGCATGGTCGATGGCCCTAGCGAGAACGTCGGCGCGCATGACCATGCCGGCCCCGCCGCCGGCCGGCGTGTCGTCGACGGTGCGGTGGCGATCGGTGGCGAAGTCGCGGATCTGCACCGTCTCCAGCGACCAGGTGCCGGCCTGGAGCGCGCGGCCGGCCAGCGACACGCCGAGCGCGCCCGGAAACATTTCCGGATAAAGCGTCAGCACCGAGGCAGCAAAGCTCACCGGTTGCCTCCCGCATCCTTCGGTCCACGCGGGCGGCGGTCGACGCCGGTTTCGGCGTCGTCGTCTTCGTCGGTCAGCCCGGCGGCGACGGGATCGATGCGAACGAAGCCGCCCTGCACCGAAATCTCCGGCACCGCCGCCCGGCTGAACGGGATCAGCATGGTCTTCCGCCCCGAAAGCGCCACTTCCAGGATGTCGTCGGCGCCGAAATTGTGGATTGCCTGCACCGTGCCGATGGCAGCCCCGCTATCGTCCTGGATGGCGAGCCCGATCAGGTCGGCATGGTAGAACTCGTCGTCATCCTCTTCGTCGGGCAGGGCTGAGCGGTCGACGAACAGTTCGGTCCCGGCAAGCGCCTCGGCTGCGTCGCGGTCCTTGACGCCCTTGAAACGGACTACGACCACGGTGTTGGCCGGCCTGATATCGGCCACCTCGAAGGCGCGACCGTCGGCGGTGTAGAGGGGGCCATAGTCGCCGAGCGCCAGCGGATCGCCGGTGAAGGTCTTCACCCGCACCTCGCCCTTGATGCCGTGGGCGGCGCCGATGACGGCCATCTGGATCGGGTTTTTGGGTGCCGGCATCGCGCGTTTTCCTGTTTCGCCTGTCTCCTAAACGCCGGCCGGCGGCTTTTCAATGACGGGCGCCTTCACGGCTTGCTAACCTCGTGGCGGCAGGATAGCCGCAAAAGGCAAGGACCATGGAAGAAAAGTTCCTCATTTCGGCCAGGCCCGATCTTCAGGCGGCGCGCGAGGGCTGGCTGAAAGCGCTGGCGCGCGAGCGGCGGCTGTCGCCGGAAACGGTGGAGGCCTATGAGCGCGATACGCGCCAGTTCCTGCAATTTTTGACCGGCCATTGCGGCGGGCCGCCCGGCCTCGCCGACATCGCCGACCTGCGCCCGGCCGACCTGCGCGGCTTTCTCGCCTACCGCCGCGCCGGCGGAGTGGGCGCGCGCACGCTGGGGCGCGGGCTTGCCGGCATCCGCTCGCTTTTGCGCTTCCTGGAGCGGCGTGGCGTCGTCAACGCGGCGGGTGCCGCCGCCCTGCGCGCGCCGAAGCAGCCGAAATCGCTGCCGAAACCGCTGACCGCCGCCGACGCCAGACGGGTCGTCTCGATCGAGGGTCAATTGGCGGAGGAGCCGTGGATCGCCGCGCGCAACGCCGCGATCCTGACGCTGCTCTACGGGTCGGGCCTGCGTATTTCCGAGGCGCTCGGCCTCTCGGGGGGCGACCTTGCCTCGCCGGACGAAACGGTTCTCCGGATTACCGGCAAGGGCGGCAAGACGCGGCTGGCGCCGGTGCTGCCGGCGGCGCTGAGGGTGGTCGCCGAATACCGGCGGCTATGCCCGTATCATCTTGGCCCCGAGGGGCCGCTGTTTCGCGGTGCGCGCGGCGGGCCGCTCAACCCGGCCATCGTCCAGCGCGAGATGGCGAAGCTGCGCTCGGCGCTCAACCTGCCGGACACGGCGACGCCGCACGCGCTGCGCCATTCCTTCGCCACGCATCTGCTGGGGCGCGGCGGCGACCTCCGGACGATCCAGGAACTGCTCGGCCATGCCAGCCTGTCGACGACGCAGGTCTATACCGGCGTCGATACCGCGCGGCTGCTCGAAATCTATGAAGGCGCGCATCCGAGGGCCTGAACCGGGATGCGGATAATCCGGCCGTTCCGGTTAACGGTTTCGCCGCTTTTTGCGCCTAGAAAATCCGCATGAGGAAAGTCATCGCCATCGCCGACCGCCTGAGCCTGCCCGCGCTGAAGCTGCTGGCGGCGCTCAACGTGCTGTTCTTCCTCTCTTTCCTCACCGTCCTGCTGCTCGCCACCGGCAAGGCGCGCGCCGAGACGCCGGCCTGCGTCGGCGCCGACCTGACCGTCAGCCTGCAAAAGGACGATCCGGCGGTCTACCGGAAGATCGAGGCCGAGGCGGCGGCGGCGCCGAACGGCAACGGCCTGTTGTGGAAGCTGGAAAAGCCCGGCGAAAAGCCATCCTATCTGTTCGGCACCATGCACATGACCGATCCGCGCGTCGTCACGCTGCCGGCCGCCGCCCAGAAGGCGTTCGACGCCGCCGGTACGGTGGTGATCGAGACGACGGAAGTGCTCGACCAGAAGAAGATGATGGCGACGCTGGCCGGCGAGCCGGACCTGATGATGTTCACCGACAGCACCACGCTGTCGTCGCTGCTTTCGCCGGCCGACGAGGCGGCGGTGGACAAGGCGCTCGAAGCGCGCGGCATTCCCCTGGCGAGCGTCGCCAAGATGAAGCCGTGGATCCTTTCGGCCATGGTGGCGACTCCGGCCTGCGAACTGGCCCGCAAGGCTGGCGGCGCGCCGGTGCTCGACGTCAAGCTCGCCGAAGACGCCAAGGCCGGCGGCAAGCGCCTCGAAGGGTTGGAGACGGCGGCCGACCAGCTTCGCGCCATGGCCTCGCTGCCGCTCGCCTTTCACATGCAGGGGCTGGTGGATACGCTGAAGCTCGGCGACAGGATGAACGACATCAACGAGACGATGATCTCGCTCTATCTGCGCGGCCAGATCGGCATGATCTGGCCACTGTTCCGCGCCGTGTTGCCCGACGAAGCCGATGACCCCGCCGGCTACGCCGCTTTCGAGGAAGCGATGGTGACGAGCCGCAACAAGGTGATGGCCACGAACGCCGCACCGATCCTGGCCGGCGGCAACGTTTTCATAGCGGTGGGGGCCTTGCACCTTCCAGGCCCGGAAGGCCTGGTCGAACTGTTGCGCAAGGCCGGCTACACGGTGACGGCGATCGGTTCTTGAAACGGATCAGGCGACGGCGCCGTTGATCCAGTGCGAAAGCGCGGTCTTCGGGGCCGCGCCCACCTTCATGTCGGCCACTTCGCCACCCTTGAAGATCATCAGCGTCGGGATCGAGCGCACGCCGAACTGCGCGGCGAGCTCGGGGTTCTCGTCGATGTTCAGCTTGGCGATCTTGACCTTGCCGCCGAGTTCGGTGGCGATCTCTTCCAGCGACGGGCCGATCATCTTGCAGGGACCGCACCACTCCGCCCAGAAGTCCACCACGACGGGTTCCTTGGCGTTGAGCACGTCGGCCTGAAAATTGCTGTTGTCGACCTTGACGGTGGCCATGCTGATTCCTTTCGGGTTTTTGTCGCACAATATGTGGTAGGCAATGCGCCTCGATGCAAGCAGGGTTTGTGTCACGCCTGCGTGAGTTCGACAAGGGAAACGTCCATCATTTCCGCCGGCAGTTCGATCAGCTGCGGCGTTTCGGTAAACAGCAGCGCCGCCCGCACCTCGTGTGCCGGATAGAGCGGCCGCAGCAGCGCCCGGTAGAGCGCCAGTTGCAGGACATAGGCCGACGGCACCTCGGCCAGCGAGGCCGGCGGCGGGCGGTTGGTCTTGTAATCGACGATCAGCACCTTGCCGGGGGTGATGGCGAGTCGGTCGATCTTGCCCGAAACGGAACGTTTTTTGCCGCGGATGTCGAGGCTGCCCATGATCGCCACCTCGGCGCGGGAGTCTTGCGCAAACAGCGGCGCGAAGTCGGGATCGGCGAGGATCGCCTCCACGGAGGCCAGAATCCTTTCCCGGTCGCGCTCGTTCCAGCCGGCCCCGGCGCGAGCCAGGTAACGCTCGGCCGCCGCACGGCGCTCGGACGGGGCAAGGCCGGGCAGCATCTGCATCAGCTTGTGCAGGGCAAGCCCGCGCAGAACGGCGAACCCCGGCTCCTCCTCGGCGTCCAGCACCGGCGAGCGGGCGTCAACCACTGACTCCTTCGTCTCGTCGATCAGCGCCGAGGCGCCGGAAGGCGACAGCGGGCGCGGCAATTCCTCATCGAATGCAGGGGGACGGAACAGCGAGGCCGGCAACGGCGCGAAGGCGGCGGCAGGGCGCTCGGCCTCGTCTTTCTCCGCAGCGAGCGGCGGCAGGTCGGAGACCTGGAAGCGGAGTATCGGCTCGCCGGTGACGGGATGCGGCCGCTCGGTCGTCTCGGGTGCCGCGGTCAGCGCGCGGGTGACGATGGAATGCCAGGTGCCGGCGTTCGGCGCCCGCTTGCCGTGGTAGCCACATACCACCAGCCGGTCCTCGGCGCGCGTCATGCCGACATAGAGCAGGCGGCGGTATTCCTGTTCCGCCAGGTCGCGGGCGCGGGCGGCCGCCTCCTTCGAGAAACCGTTGGCGACCTCACCGCCGGCCCGCCACAGATAGCCCTTGCCCTGCCAACCCGCGTCCGCCATGGCGAACGGCATCAGGCGCGGCAGGTGCTGGTCGCTGAACGGCGCGGAGCCGCCGTCGACCAGAAACACCACCGGCGCTTCCAGGCCCTTGGCGGCGTGCACGGTCATGACGCGGACCTCGTCGCGGCCCTGGTCCATTTCGCGCTTGATCTCGGGGCCGGCGCTCTCCAGCGTCGCCAGGAAGGATTCCAGCCCCGGCAGGCCGGTGCGCTCCTCGGCCAGGCAGAAATTGAGGAACTCGTCGAGGATGTCGCCGGCCTCGGGGCCGAGGCGTTCGATCGTCTTGTTGCGGACGCGGTCGCGGGCGAGCAGCCCGGCATAGAATTCGAAGACGGGCCTGAACGCCGCCTCGGTGGCCCAGCCGTCCAGTTGCTGCACGACCTTGGCCAGGGCGGCGTTGCCGGCCGCGTGGCTGCGCAGCGAGGCGATGAGCGAGACGCCGGTTTCGCGCGTGCCGGCCAGTTCGAACAGCGCTTCCTCTGAGACGTCGAAAATCGGGCTGCGCAGCACGGCGGCCAGCGACAGGTCGTCGTGCGGCTGGATCAGGAAGCGGCCGAGCGCCATCAGGTCCTTGACGGCGATGTGGCCGGGCAGGCTGAGCCGGTCGGCGCCGGCCATCGGGATCTGCCGGTTCTTCAGGCTGCGTGACAGGGCATGCACGAAGCGGTCGCGCTTGCGCACCAGGACGAGGATGTCACCGGCGCGGATCGGGCGGCCCTTGCCCTCGATGACGTTTCCCGACTCCAGCCAGTTCTGGATCGTCTGCGCAACCTCTTCGGCCACCAGTACCGCCGGCGCCCGAAGATGGTTGACCGGCAGCGTCCAGTCGTCGGGCTCCTCGACGCTGTCGGCCCCGACCGACGGCCATAGCTCGACATAGCCCGGCGCATCGTGGCGGATCGCGGTATGGCGGGGCGGGTCTGGATCGTGGCTGATGCCGCGCCGCACGTCCGGGTCGGCGAAGACGCGATCCACCGCAGACAGCACGTCCTGCGTCGAGCGGAAGGACAGCGACAGCTTGAGGTCGGCGAACTCGGCCTCGGCTTCCCTGACCCGCTTGGCGAAGAACACCCGGCTTTCGTGGAAGGAATCCGGGGCCGCGCCCTGGAAGGAATAGATCGACTGCTTTTCGTCCCCGACGGCAAAGACGGTGCGCAACGCGCCGTCATGTGCGCCCTGGCCGGCGAAGAATTCTTCTGCCAGCCGCGTCACCACCGCCCACTGGTCGGGGCTGGTGTCCTGCGCTTCGTCGAGCAGGATATGGTCGATGCCCTGGTCGAGCTTGTACTGCACCCACGGGCCGGCGTCGGCGCGCGACAAAAGGCCGACCGTGCGCACGATCAGGTCGTTGAAGTCGAGGAAGCTGCGCCCACGCTTCAACTGCTCGTAGCGGCCAATCAGCCAGTCGGCGGCGACGAGCGCTGCGCGGGTCGCTTCCAGCATCCGGTAGAGCGCCAGCCGGTCGCAGGTGGCGACGATCGCGGCGCTGGCCGCCTGGTAGCGCTCCGGCAGGTCAGGCAGGCGCTCGAGCAGCGCCTTCTTGAAGGTGGCGGGGCCGTAGGGGTCGCCATCGGCCTTCAGAAAGGCCTTGGCCAGCAGCGCGAGCCGACGGGCCGGGTCGGGCTCGGCGAATGCGACCTGCGCATGCGGCAGGATGTTGTTCAACACCGAGCGCGCGTCCGTCGCCTCGGCGGCGAGGGCGAAGGCGCGGAAATAGTCCGGCGGGAAGCCGGGCAGCGGCCAGACGGAAAGGGCGATGCCGTTGGCGGTTTGGCCGGCCGGGAAGCCGAAGGCGTCGAACAGAAGCTGGAAGCGGGAGCCACCGTCGCCAATCCGGGTTATGAAGGCGCGCAACTCGTCGCGCTTGCGCACGATCTCCGCGAGCAGGGCGTCCAGGCCCGCCTCGCCGCCAATTTCCAGAATGGCGGCAAAGGCTTCTTCCAGTTCGGCGTTGCCGCCGCTGGCGCCGGAGATCATGTCGCGCTTTGCGGTGGCGAAAAGTGTCGCCTCCATCTGCGGGTCGAGCATCTCGAAATGTGCGGCGATATTGGCTTCCAGCGGAAACTGGTGCAGCACCGATTCGCAAAAGGCGTGGATGGTCTGGATCTTCAGGCCACCAGGCGTTTCGAGGGCCTCGGCAAACAGCCGCCGCGCGCGGCGCAACAGCGCCGCATCTGCTGCCTTGCCTTGCAACGCCTCGACCCGCTGCGCCAGTTCGCCATCCGGCAATTCGGTCCATTCCGACAGGGTCGAAAAAACCCGGTTGGACATGTTGGCGGCGGCCGCGCGCGTATAGGTCAGGCACAGGATTTTCGATGGGTCGGTGCCGCGCAAAAGAAGCCGGATGACGCGCTGTGCCAGCACATGCGTCTTGCCCGAGCCGGCATTGGCCGACACCCAGGCCGAATTCTTCGGGTCGGAAGCGCGCGCTTGGTTGGTCGCTGTTTCGAGCGGGACGGGATAAGGCCTCTTCACCCCTCGGCCCCTCCTTCTTCGGGGGCGTCTCCGCCGGCAGACCATTCAAGCACGCGGGCAAGATGGTCGTAGTGGCCGTCCGTCTCGCCTTCGCGGAACGGCAGCGCCCGCGAGAGGTAGCCGGTGGCGGGATCGGTGTAATGGACAAGCAGCTTTTCCAGCCGCGTCCAAGCCTCTTCGGAAAGGTCTGCGGCGGTGCGGGGCTTGCGATTGTAGTCAAGGATCGATTCCTCGAATACCTCGCCGTTCGCCTTCAGCCGCACAAAAGCCAACTGCGAAGGTTCGCGCTTCCCGAGCGAACGGAACGCGCCGCGCCTGAGCAGCGCGCCTTCCAGTGCCAGTTGCGGCGCCAGCAACGTGTGGGCCTGCGCCTTGGAAGGCGAGTAGCCGGTCTTGTAGTCGAGGATGTCGGCCATGCCGCCGGCGAGCAGGTCGACACGGTCGGCGTAGCCGGACAGCGTCACGCCGGACTGGCCGACCGGGGTCTTTTCGGCACGCTCCTCGGCGTGGCGCAGCACGACCGCGTCGGCGCGCGCCCGTTCCCAGTCGATGATGCCATCGGCGAGCTTTTCGAAGCGCGGCCACCATACGGCCTCGACATCGGCGGGAAGGTCCGCCTCGCCGAAGCAGGCGCGGCCGATGGCGATAAGCCTGTCCAGCGCGTCCGGCTCGCGCGGATCGGCGACTTCGCCGGAAAAACGATGCAGGATTTCGTGGAACAGCGTACCGCGCTCGGCGGCGCCCGGATCTCGGATAGGTGGGTCCAGCGGCATCAGGCCGAGAATGCGCCTGGCGTAGATCGCGTAAGGGTCGCGGCGCAGTGTCTCGATCTCGGTGACGGAAAAGTGGTGCGGGCGCGCGACGAGCGGCGGCGCGGGCTGTGGCCGGGGCGCGAAATCGCGTTTTTCGCCCGCATCCAGATTTCGCGTCCAGAAAAGAAGTTCCTCGCTGCGCCCCCGCATTTCCGCCGCGTGGTCCTTGCCGATGAAGGTCAGCAGCCGCTGCAACCAGCGTGATGGCGTTGCCGGGGCATCGCCCGACCGGGCTGCGCGGGCCAACACCACCTTGGGCGCGCCCATCGCCATCTGGAAATCATGGGCGGCCAGGCCGATGCGCCGTTCCGGCGGCTCAAGGTCGATGCCGGTCTTCATCAGCCGCGACATGAAGCGGTCGCTCTCGGCCTTGCGCGGCCACACGCCCTCGTTCAGCCCGCCGATCACCAGCGTATCGACGCTTTGCAGACGCGCTTCCAGCGCTCCCCAGATGGCGATGGCCTTGTCGGTGCCGCGCGAGGGTTTTACCGTTTCGGTGGCGATCAGCGCCTCCAGCACATCGGGCCATTCCGTAGCCGCGAAGGAGAAGGGGGACGACGCCGAGACCAGTCCGCGCAAAAATTCGGCGAGCTTGTCGCCGGCGTCGCCCGCGTAGAGGCGAGTGAGACTGCCGTCCTTGTCGCGGCCGAGGGCTTCCAGCGCGACGGCGCTGGCGCGGGCGAGTTCGGCAATACCGATGTCGGCTTCCTCGCGCAGTGCGGTCAGTGGGGCGAGCGCTTCGGCAAGGCGCGCCGCGAAGGCCCGAGCCCCGCCGATGGCCTTGCCGGAAAGGCGCGGCAGCCAGAACGGCGGCCGGCTTCCCGCCGCCGCCTGGGTCAGGCGCGTCTCGAACAGTTCGGGCAGCGCGGCGATGTCCGGCCGGCCGGTGCCGCCGCGCAGGGCGACCAGTTCCACGATCTCGGCCGCGTGGCGCACGGCGGGCCGTTCCAGGCCTAGGCCGAGCAGCGGATGCTTGAGCAGGGAAAGCAGGGCGATGGGGTCGCCGGGGCGGAAGGCGGCGACGAGCGCCAGCCTGAGCAGGCTCGCCGGCGGCGTCTGGCCGAGCGGCGTGCCGCCGGAATCGTCGGCGACGATGCCGAAGCGCTGCAACTCCGCCGCCACGCGCCGCGCCAGCGCCCGGTCGCCGGTGACGAGCGCCGCGCGCTTTCCCGGTTCGTTTACCGCCTGCCGCAGCGCGATGGCGATCGCCGCCGCCTCGTCGCGCTCGCTGGCGGCCTCGACCAGCGTCACGCCGGCGAGCGCTTCGGTCATGTCGGTGGCCGTGAAGCGCGCCCTTGCCGCGCCCCACAGTTCCGTGGTTTCGGCCGGGCGCAATGCCTCGCCGACGAGTGCCCCCCGCCGCGCCAGCGGGTTCCCGCCGAGTTCCTCGACATCGAGGCGCGTGACGCCGAGCCGGCCGATCAGCCTGGCCAGGCCGTATTGCGGATGGCCGAGCAGGGCCGGCCGCGCATCCGCTGCCGAGATCGCGGCAAAGGACGCGTCGTCCATCGTGGTGTCGAGGCCCGGCAGCACCACGGCGCCGAGCGGCAGGCCGGCGATGGCGGCGAGCAGTTCGGCGGTGGCCGGAATGGAGCCGGTCGAGCCGGCGGCGATGACTGGGCCGGGCGGCGGATTGCGCCGCAGCCGCGCCGCCTCCAGCCGGATCAGCGCGCTGCGATGGGCGGCGGGGTTGGAGCGGTCGCGCTCCTCAAGGATTTTCGGCCAGTTCTCGGTGACGATTTTCAGGAAATCCAGCGTCACCTGCCACCAGCCGGCAAGGTTGCCGGTGACGAGATCGGCGAGCCTCGTCCAGTCGGAGCCCTCCGTTTCCACCTCGTCCATCAGGGCCGCCAGATCGCGCGCCAGCCACAGGGCGTCGGCGGCGGAAGCCGGCACCACCACCTCTTCCTGGAAGCGTGCCGCGACTTCGGCCGGAAGCTTGCTTTTCCACAGCCGCACCAGCGGCGCCAGGGCAAGCAGGCGCTCGATCGCCGGGATCGGCGGGGCAAGTTCCAGGGCACCGGCGCTTTCCGGCGCGTCGGCCTCGAACAGGACGTCGTCCTCGTCGAACTCGCCGAGCGGGCGGATGACCGGCAGGATCGCCGATTTGCCGCCCATGAGGTCGACGAAAACGCCGCGCAGCGCGCGCGCGGCACGTCGCGTCGGCACGTAGAGGGTGACGCCGGCGAGCGCCAAAGGGTCGACGTCGAAGCGGAAGCCGGGAACGAGTCGGCCGTCGATCAGGGCTTTCGCCAAGGTCGGCAGGAACGGCGCGCCGGGCGGGATGGAAAGGACGCGGCGCGGACCGCTCATGGCGTCGCGGCGAAGGCTTGCGCGACCGCCCGCTCGGCCAGCGGGATCGCTTCCGGCGTGCCGACGGTGATCCAGCGGCCCTGCATCTTCATGCCGAACAGCCGGCTCCGCGCGATGGCGTCGTCGAAATAGCGGTTGAGGGAAAGCGGTCCGGCGGGCGCGCCGGCGAAGATGCGCGGATGCACGATCGCCGCGCCGGCATAGATCAGCCCGGCCGGATCGTTATGGGCGCGGCGCAAGGCGCCGTCCGCGCCGACGAGAAAATCGGTTCCGCCCGAATGGCCGGTCGCCGAGGCGATGTCTGCAAGCATGAGCAGAATATCCATCTTCGCTCCGTCCCAGGCAAGGGCGAGACGAGTGAGATTCGGCGTGCCTCGGTCGATCCAGAAGGTATCGGCGTTGAGCACGTAGAACGGCTTTTCGCCCAGTTCGGGCAGCGCCCTGACGATGCCGCCGGCCGAATCCAGCAAGAGGTCGCTCTCATCGGAAACGACTACTTTCGGCGCGGCGCGGCCGGCGACATGGGCGACGATCTGCTTGGGGAAATAATGGACGTTGACCACGGCCTTGCCGACGCCCGCCTGCTTCAGGCTGTCGAGCCCCCAGTCGAGCAGCGCCTTGCCGGCGACCTTCACCAGCGGCTTGGGCATCGTCTCGGTGATCGGCCGCATGCGCTTGCCGAGGCCGGCGGCAAGCACCATCGCGGTGTCAGGGATCGTTTCGTTCAAAGCGTTCGTTCTTCCAGCAAGCCGTGTTCGCCATAGAAATCCCGTAGCGCGGCCAGGGCCGGGTGGGAAAGAGCGCGGCGCAGATAATCGCGGATGCGCGGCAGGTGCCTCAGGTAGGCTGGCTTGCCGTCGCGGCGGTCGAGACGCACGAAGATGCCGAGGATCTTCGAGTTCCGCTGCGCTGCCATGATGGCATAGCTTTCGCGGAATGTCGCTTCGTCGAAGGCGCCGGCGGCGTGACGCGCGGCGATGTAGGCGTCGAGCGTCGCCGTTTCGATCTCCGGCGGGACGGTGACGCGGGCGTCCATCGCCAGCGAGGCGACGTCGTAGGCGGGAGGGCCGACCAGCGCGTCCTGGAAATCGATGATGCCGAGCCGCTGGTGCCCTTGCCGCTCGCCGCGCCAGATGATGTTGGGCGAGTGGAAATCGCGCAGCATCAGCGTGGTGTCGTGCGGGTCGAGGCGGGAAATCAACGCGTCCCAATGCCGGCGGTAGCCTTCGCGCAGGGCGTCGCTCGCCGGGCCGCCGGAGATGGCCGGCACGTACCAGTCAACCAGCAGTTCGGCCTCGATCATCATGGCGTCGCGGTCGAAAGGCGGCACGTCGTGGAAGGTGCCGGGCGCGGCTTCGAGATGGTAGGGCCATGGTCGGCCGTGCATCGTCGCCAGCAGTTCGGCCGCCGCCGCATAGCGTTGCGCCACCGGCTTCCCTTCGGCGTCGAGGAAATTGCCCGAGCCGAGATGGCTGATGAGCAGGAAGCCGCGGTCGAGGTCCTGCGCATGGATTTCCGGCACGCTGACGCCGGCCGCAGCCAGGGCGTGGTCGATACCGACGAAGGCCGAAACGGTGCGCGAGGTATGGGCGATCAGCGCATAAGGCTTGCCGTCACGCACCGGCGGCCCGAGCACCAGTTCGGGCGAGTTCATCAGGATGCGTGGGGCGTGCCCGTCGAGCGTGACGATCTCGTAGGAGCGGGCCGAGGCGTCGCCGACGAAATGCCGGCGGCGGGCAAGGCCCCAGCCGCAGCCTTCGAGAAAGGCGCGCATGGCGAGCGAGCGGGAAATGCGCTGGAACGGCGCGCCGGTTCCCGACAGCCGGGCAAGGCGGCCTTCGCCACGATGCTCCAGTTCGATCACGACCGTCGAGGCCGGCAGCAGCCCTTCGGCGCGGTCGGGCCATTCGACAAGGGCTGCCCCCGTCGCCAGCGCCTCATCGAAGCCGAGTTCGTCCAGTTCCGCGGCCGAGCCGAGGCGGTAGAGGTCGAAATGATGCACGGGCAGGCGGGTGTCGTAGCTTTGCACCAGCGTGAAGGTGGGGCTCGGCACGTCTAGCGTTTCGTCGTCGGCCAGCGCGCGGATCAGCGCGCGCGCCAGTGTCGATTTGCCGGCACCGAGATCGCCGGAGAGCGCCAGCACGTCGCCGGGGGCGAGCGCCATGGCGAGGTCCTCGCCCAACCGCGCGGTGGCCGCTTCATCGCCAAGGAAACGTTCCACGGTGGCCGCCGTCATGATGCAGACTATTCGGCGGCGACGCGAAGGCCGGCCGGCAGGGCCGGAAATGCGCAGGTCACGGTGGTGCCGCGGTTCTCGCCGGTGTCGATGCGCACGCTGCCGCCATGCAGTTCGACGAAGCTCTTGACGATCGACAGGCCGAGGCCGGCGCCGCGCCGCCTGCCGCCGTTGACGTGCGGCTCGAAACGGCGGAACACCGAATCCAGCACGTCCTGCGGCATGCCGGGACCGTCGTCGTGGACGGAAAACTCCACGCCGTCCGCCGCCTGCCGGCAGGAAAGCGTGATGAGGCTGGCTTCCGGCGCATAGTTGGCGGCGTTGCTCAGGAGATTGTACAGAATCTGGCGCACGCGCGTCTCGTCGCCATGGAAGGTTTTCGGCGCGCTTCCGGTATCGACCGCGAGCCGGATCGTGTGCTCGGCCAGCCGGTCGGCCACCAGTTCGGCGGCGGCCTGGATGGTCGCGTCGACCGGAACCTCGGAAATCTCCAGTTGCATGATGCCGGCGTCGACGGTCGCCAGGTCGAGGATGTCGTTGACGATGGTGAGCAGGACCGAGGACGACGAGCCGACATGCTCGACATATTCACGCTGGCGTTGCGTCAGCGGCCCGGTCGCAGGCTGCGCCAGCAGTTCCGTGAAGCCGATGATGTTGGTGAGCGGCGAGCGCAGCTCATAGGAGACGTGCTGGACGAAGTCGTTCTTGATCTGGTCGGATTTCAGCAGCGCCTCGTTCTTGTCCTTCAGTGCGCGCTCGACATTGACGCTGTCGGTAACGTCGACGAAGGTCGTCATCACCTGCCCGTTGGGCAGATGGATGATGGCGTAGCGCAGGATGATGCCGCTGACCAGTTCGGTCTGGCCATGGCGGTCGCGTCGCTCTTCGTCGAAGCCGGTGATGGTCGCGGCGAATTCCGCCCACGGGCTGTCGAGGGAGCGGCCGTCGCACAGGCGGCGGATTTCGGCGACATGCACGCTCGGCTGGATGGCGGCGGCGTCCAGCCCCCACAGCGTGGCGAAGGCGGGGTTGGAGAGGCGAAGCCGGCCGTCCGGGCCGAACACGGCGACGCCTTCGGCGAGATTGTCCAGCGTCTCGCCCTGCACGCGCACCGCCGTCTGGTAGCGGCTTTCGAGGTCGATCTTCTCGGTCAGGTTCTCGAACACCCAAGTCACCCCGCCCTTGGGCTGCGGGTTGGCGACGACGCGGATGGTCTTGCCGTCCGGCAGGTGCCACCAGTGCTCCTGCGGCTCGACGGCGCGGTAGGCGGTAAGCAGGCCTTCCTTCCAGCGGCGCCATTCCGGCTGCTCGGCGATCTTGCCTTCGCTGCGCAGCCGGTCGAGCAGCAGCGCATTGTCGGGCGCGCTGTGCAGGAAGCCGGAATCGAGGCCCCACAATTTCTGGAAGGCCTGGTTGAAGAAGCGCAGCTTCTCGTCGGTATCGAAGGTGGCGACGGCGGTGTTCAGCTGGTCCAGCGTGTCGGCATGGCTGCGCAGCGCGCGCTCGTATTCGGCGCGGATGGTCTCGATGGCGCTGGTGTCGCAGGCAAGGCCGGCCGACCCGTAAGGCCCGGCATAGTCGGTTACCGTATACTTGCGCCGGTCGCCTTCGATCACCGTTGAAAGCGTCTGCGCGAACACAGGGTGCGCCCGGTGCTCCGCGTCGATCGCCTCGCGCGCCTGGCTGCCCAGGAATTCCTTGCCGTCGCGCACCGCCGTGCCGGCATCCGAAGCCTCGACGGCTCCGGCATAGGCGGCGTTGACCCATTTCAGCCTGCCGTCGGTGCCTCGCATCCACACTGGCATCTTCAGGGCGTCGAACAGGCCGACCATGGTATGGTGGTCGGCGGCCAGTTGCTGGTTTTCCAGCGTCAGTCGGGCCTGGCTGCGCTGGGTATCCGAAAGGGAGACGAAGCGCACGATGCTGTAGGCGCCGCTCTTGCGGCCCTGCACGTCCAATGGCGTGCCGATCTGGGTTTCGGCGACGAAGTCGAAGGCCGTGCCCTTTTCGCGCAGCGCCGCGATGGCGTGTTCGAGCGTGGCGGCCGAGCGCGGCATCAGCCAGCGGCCGAAGGCCAGGAAAGCCGCCCGTTCCTCGGGCACTCCGCTGTCCATCGGCAGCGATCCGACGAGTTCGGGTTTCTTGTTGTCTGAACCCCAGGCGACCACGCGCTGGTTGCGCAGGTTGAGCATGGCTTCCGCGCGCTGCAACTCGGCGTTGGCGTCGGCGAGGCGAGCCTTGAGGATGGTGTTTTGCGACGAGATGCGGCCGCGTTCGCGAATGAGTACGATGGCCGAGATCAGCGCTGCGCCGATGATGCCGGCGAATACGGCCATCTGCATGACTTCGACGGTGCTGATGGAGACGGTGATGCCGGGCAGGGCCGGTTCGGCGCTGGCGACGATGCTGGAGAAGGGAAGGGCGAACGCCGACCCGCCCAGAAGCGCGGCAAACAGTTGCCGATAGCGGCCGCGGCGCCTGCCTGCCGTCGAATCCTGATGGCCGCCGGAAACGGCCTTTCCCGCGTGGTGCGGGGTTTTCCCCGGCATGTCCTGGTCCTCTCCGCCGCCTGAATACAAGACCGCCCTGATCGCGCCGGCCGCTGCCCCGTCCGAACATCCGGCGCGAATCACATCACCATAGACTCTCGCCGAATCGAGGTGAAGCGGGTCGGCGCGCAAAAAGTAAAAGCCGGGCGAATGTCAATCACCCGGCTTCAATATCTTGTGTGTGGTTAGTTTATGGTTAATAGCGGTAGTGATCCGCCTTGAAAGGCCCCTGCGGCGTGACGCCGATATAGGCGGCCTGTTCGTTGCTGAGCTGGGTGAGTTTGGCGCCGAGCTTGCCGAGATGCAGGCGGGCCACCTTCTCGTCGAGGTGCTTGGGCAGGATATAGACCTGGTTCTTGTAGTTCCCGCCCTTGGTGAAGAGCTCGATCTGCGCCAGCACCTGGTTGCTGAACGAGGCCGACATGACGAAGCTCGGGTGGCCAGTGGCGTTGCCGAGATTGAGCAGGCGGCCTTCCGAAAGCAGGATCAGGCGCTTGCCGTCGGCGAAGGTGATCATGTCGACCTGCGGCTTGACGTTGGTCCACTTCAGGTTGCGCAGCGCCGCGACCTGGATCTCGTTGTCGAAATGGCCGATGTTGCCGACGATCACCATGTCCTTCATCGCCCGCATGTGGTCGAGGGTGATGACATCCTTGTTGCCGGTGGTGGTGATGACGATGTCGGCGGTCGGGGCTGCGTCTTCCAGCGTCACCACCTCGAAGCCGTCCATGGCCGCCTGAAGCGCGCAGATGGGGTCGACCTCGGTGACCTTGACACGGGCGCCGGCGCCCTTGAGCGAAGCGGCCGAGCCTTTGCCCACGTCGCCATAGCCGCAGACGACCGCGACCTTGCCGGCCATCATGACGTCGGTGCCGCGGCGGATGCCGTCGACCAGCGATTCCTTGCAGCCGTACTTGTTGTCGAACTTCGACTTGGTGACGCTGTCGTTGACGTTGATGGCCGGGAAGGGCAGCAGGCCCTTCTTCTGCAACTGGTAGAGCCGGTTGACGCCTGTGGTCGTCTCCTCGGTGACGCCCTTGATCGCCTCGCGCTGCTTCGTGAAGAAGCCGGGCGTTTCCTTCATGCGCGTCCTGATCTGCGCGAACAGGATTTCCTCTTCCTCGCTTTCGGGCTTGGAGAGCACGTCCTCGCCGGCCTCGGCGCGCGCGCCGATGAGGATGTACATGGTGGCGTCGCCGCCGTCGTCGAGGATCATGTTGGAAAGGCCACCATCGGCCCACTGGAAGATGCGGTCGGTGTAGGACCAGTATTCCTCAAGGCTCTCGCCCTTGACGGCGAACACCGGGATGCCGTCCTCGGCGATGGCCGCCGCAGCGTGATCCTGGGTCGAAAAGATGTTGCACGAAGCCCAGCGGACGTCGGCGCCGAGCGCCTTCAACGTCTCGATCAGCACGGCCGTCTGGATGGTCATGTGCAGCGAGCCGGTAATGCGCGCGCCCTTCAGCGGCCGGGAGGCGCCGAATTCCTCGCGGCAGGCCATCAGCCCCGGCATCTCGGTTTCGGCGATCTCGATTTCCTTGCGGCCCCAGTCGGCGAGCGAAATGTCGGCGACCACGTAGTCCTTGCTGGCAGTCATGAAGGTTCTCCAATGCGAACGAATTATCCGCGTCCGCGAAAAGAGAAGCGGTCAAGCGGCATTAAATGCCGGCCTGCCTAGCAGATCGCACGGAAAACGACAATGGGACATAAAGAAATCTTTATCCGTGTATATGCCGCGCCGGTGACGAGAGTCTGCAAGCCATGCCGTGCAGCGGCCGGCATGGCTTGCGGGATTTCCTACGCTACGTCGAACTGTAGCGGCTTGGCGGAATCGATCGACTGGTTGGCGCGCACGGCGGCCAGCACCTTTTCCGGGAACGGCGCATCGAGATAGAGCAGGGCGATGGCATTGCCGCCCGGATGGTCGCGGCCGAGTTGGAAGTTGGCGATGTTGACGCCGTTTTGCCCGCACAGCGTGCCGAGCAGGCCGATGATGCCGGGCACGTCGGCATTGGTCGTGTAGAGCATGTGCTGGCCCACTTCCGCGTCGAGGTTGATGCCCTTGATCTGGATGAAGCGCGGCTTGCCGTCGGAAAAGCAGGTGCCGGCGATCGAGCGCGTCATCTTCTCGGTGGTGACGGTCAGCTTGATATAGCCGTCGAAGACGCCGGACTTGTCGCGCTTGACTTCCGCGACGATGATGCCGCGTTCCTTCACCATGATCGGAGCCGACACCATGTTGACGTCGGCGACCTGGGGGCGGATGAGACCGGCAAGGGCGGCGCTGATCAGGGCGCGGGTGTTCATGGTCGCGGTCGAGCCGTCGAACAGGATTTCCACTTCCTTGATCGGGTCCTCGGTGACCTGGCCGACGAACGCCCCCAGCACCTCGGCCAGCTTGACGAAGGGTTTCAGGCGCGGGGCTTCTTCGGCCGTGATCGAGGGCATGTTGATGGCGTTGGTGACGGCGCCCTTGATCAGGTAGTCCGCCATCTGCTCGGCCACCTGCAAGGCGACGTTTTCCTGCGCTTCCACCGTGGAGGCGCCGAGATGTGGGGTGGCCACGACGTTCTCCATGCCGAACAGCGGGCTGTCGGTCGCCGGTTCGGTCTCGAATACATCGATGCCGGCGCCCGCCACCTTGCCGCTTTTCAGGGCCGCGATCAGGTCGGCCTCCACCACCAGGCCGCCGCGCGCGCAATTGACGATGCGCACGCCGTCCTTCATCTTCGCGATGGCTGCGGCGTCGATCAGGCCCCGGGTCTTGTCCGTCATCGGCGTGTGCAGGGTGATGAAGTCGGCGCGGGCGAACAGTTCGTCCAGTTCGACCTTGTCCACGCCCAGTTCCTCCGCTCGCTTGTCGGACAGGAACGGGTCATAGGCGATGACGCGCATCTTCAGCCCGACGCCACGCTGGGCGACGATCGAGCCGATATTGCCGCAGCCGATGACGCCGAGCGTCTTGCCGGTGATCTCGACACCCATGAAGCGGTTCTTTTCCCACTTGCCGGCATGGGTGGAAGCATTGGCCTCCGGAATCTGGCGGGCGAGCGCGAAGATCATGGCGACGGCGTGCTCGGCCGTGGTGATGGAATTGCCGAACGGCGTGTTCATCACGATGATGCCCCGGCGCGAGGCGGCCGGGATGTCGACATTGTCGACGCCGATGCCGGCGCGGCCGATCACCTTGAGGTTCTTCGCGGCGGCGATCAGTTTTTCCGTGACCTTGGTGGCGGAGCGGATGGCGAGGCCGTCATAGTCGGCGATCTTCGCCAGCAGGGCGTCCTTGTCCTTGCCGAGATCGGGCAGGTAGTCGACCTCGACGCCGCGATCCTTGAAAATCTGCACGGCGGTCGGGGAAAGCTTGTCGGAAACGAGTACGCGGGGCATGAGAGTTCCTCTGCGATTGGGTAGGGTGAAATCCTTGAAATCGAACGGGCTTTACCCCCTCACCCCTCCCCCCTAAGAGGGCGGGGGACTTTGGCGCGGCGCTTCAGTTTCCCCTCCCCCTTGTGGGGAGGGGTGGGGGGTGGGGGTAAAGCCCTCTCCGAAGGGAAGACGGAAGCCAGCGTCAGGCCGCTTTTTTCAGCGACGCCTTCTGGCTGGCGAAGGCCCAGTCGAGCCAGGGCATCAGCGCTTCGAGGTCGGCGGTCTCGACGGTCGCGCCGCACCAGATGCGAAGGCCGGGCGGGGCGTCGCGATAGTGGCCGATGTCGTAGGCGACGCCTTCCCTGTCGAGTGCCGCGGCGAGGCCCTTGGCGAAAGCCGCTTGACCGTCCAGGTCGAGGGCGGCGACTTCCGGATCGGTGATCGACAGGCACACCGAGGTGTTGGAGCGCGTCGCCGGTTCGGCGGCGAGATGGCCGAGCCAGGCAGAGCCTTGCACGAAGCGGTCGATCACCGCAGCGTTGGCGTCGGCGCGCGCGACCAGCGCATCGAGCCCGCCGATCGCCTTTGCCCAGTTCAGCGCGTCGAGATAGTCTTCCACGGCGAGCATGGAGGGCGTGTTGATGGTTTCGCCCTTGAAAATGCCCTCGATCAGCTTGCCGCCCTTGGTCATGCGGAAGATCTTCGGTAGCGGCCAGGCCGGCACGTAGGTTTCCAGCCGCTCCACCGCGCGCGGGGACAGGATCAGCATGCCGTGGGCGCCTTCGCTGCCGAGCGCCTTCTGCCAGGAGAAGGTGACGACATCGAGCTTGGCGAAGTCGAGCCGCTGTGCGAAGGCTGCCGAGGTGGCGTCGCAGATGGTGAGGCCGGCCCGGTCGGCGCGGATGAAATCGGCGTTCGGCACGCGCACGCCGGACGTGGTGCCGTTCCAGGTGAAGACGACGTCGCGGTCGAAATCGACCTGGGCGAGGTCCGGCAGTGCGCCGTAGGGTGCCTCGATGCGGCGCACGTCGGGCAGTTTCAGTTGCTTGACCACGTCGGTGATCCAGCCGGCGCCGAAGGATTCCCAGGCGAGCATGTCGACGCCACGCTGGCCGAGCAGCGACCACAGCGCCATTTCGACGGCTCCGGTGTCGGAGGCCGGCACGATGCCGATGCGGTAGTCGGCCGGTACCTGCAGGATTTCACGGGTAAGGTCGATTGCCTGCGCCAGCTTCGCCTTGCCGATCTTGGCGCGGTGCGAGCGGCCCAATGGCGCATCCTTCAGCGCCTCGACCGACCAGCCGGGGCGTTTGGAGCAGGGACCTGAGGAAAAATTGGGATTTGCCGGACGGAGTCCGGGCGTGGGTAGGTTCGTCATCGTGGTCTATCCTTCCAGATAGTAAGCCCCTCGTTGGGGAGGGGTGGCCCACGGACGGGAATAACGAAATGCCCGGAAAAGCGCAAGAGACAAAAGGATTTGCGAACCGCCACCTTGCAGGTTCGTGCAAGTTATCTCGGAACACAGCAAGAACGTGTCGGTTGGATTGACACGTAGCTGGCACGCTGTCACGTTGTCTGTTCACGTCATGTTCCGTGCGATGAACGCCATGTCCGATAACGTCCTGCCTCAACAGAAGCACCCGAAGCTGATCGTCGTCATTGCCTTTGGCCGCGGCGAAGATGGGGAATTATTCCCCGCGTTCGGTCCAGCCGAGCAGCAGACCGAGGATCGAGCGATCAGGGCGGCCCGAGCGCTGGCCGAAAAGCATGCCGGCGTGATCGCCTGGAGCCGGGAAGCTCACCCGGATGTCGGCGAGTATGGTCCTCCAGTGACGCTCTTCGTCAGTGGCGATGTGCCGGATATGGAATAAGCAGTCCCGGGCCTCTGACTTGAAACCCCTACGCCTCACATGGCCCCGCGCACTCCCTGAACCTTCCGATCGGTGACCGCTGATGCAGTCGGTTCACGGATGTGATGGCTCATCTTTTCGATGATCGACCGAACTGTTGAATTGCCATCACATTTTGCCGGAACTGCAATCCGTTGGCCAGCCGCCTAAACTCTCGAGAACTGGAGAAGAGTGATCAACGGGTCCTCTCATCCAGTGATGCGTGCGGAGAGGAATCCAAGGAACAGGTGACGCTATGCCGTCTCAAGACAGGCAGCCAGCTTATGTGCCCGCGGCGTATAACGCCCACAAAACCCGACTATGGACCATAGCCGATTTTCGGAATCTCGTTCCGCCAAGAATACGGGCAACAAGAGACGCCCTGAAGTCATGGATCGATGGCGAGCCGGAGTTGCGGCTGCTACCTCATATCTGCGCCCGCGGGGAACTCGCGATCGATGTTGGGGCAAACCGTGGTGTCTACGCGTGGCATCTTAGCCGTTGGGCCGGCGCGGTTGTCGCCTTTGAGCCAGTTCCGGAGATGGTGGATTTCCTGCGACGGGCATTCGGCACAAGGATACAGATAGAGGGCGTAGCGCTTTCCGACTCGAACGGGATTGCGATACTGCGCATTCCAATTGATCGCATGAGGCAAGGCTGCGCAACGATTGAGGAAACCAACGAACTGGGCTGCGACGTGGCGGAGGTCCGCGTACCTTGCCGCCGCCTCGACGACTACGATCTTGACCGTGTGGCAGTTATCAAGGTCGACGTCGAAGGTCATGAACTGGCTGTGCTGAAAGGGGCCGAAGCCTTATTGGCGCGTGATCGACCGACCATCATCGTGGAGGCCGAAGAGCGTCATCGCGAAGGTGCGCTTGATACTATCTCCGACTATTTGTCCGCACTGGGATACCGGGGGTTCTTTCTTCAGGATGGAAATGTTTGCCGCCTAGACGAAATCTCCGGCGATGCGGGCCTTGGTCATCAAGCTGCGGCTCGGGGCATATACAACTTCATTTTTGCGGCCCGACATGAGGTGGTCCACAAGCTCATGATCGCTTGATACCTGTCCAGGTGCGACCCGGAACTGAAAAGCCCGCGCATCCATCAGGACACGCGGGCTGGGTAAATCGGCTTTATAGGTCGACGAGATTCAAGCAGGACCGCTACCGGATGCCACTGGCTCCGGTGCTGCCGTCACGGCGCCGAGCTTCTCACGCTTCTGAAGCGTCGGTTTCTCGTAAGTCTTCTTCATGTTGCCCTCCGAATGAGAATGTTGCGGGATGAAGTATAACCGAGTGATTTGGCGCTGGCTATCAGAGGGTGAGAATAACAAAGCCCGCCGGCCGGAGCCAGCGGGCCGGAACCGGAGGCCCGCCGCGAGTGCTCGGAAAAATAGGGGACAGGCTACCAGAGGTCGTAGCGCAGGCCGACCTTGACCTGGTGGCTGTCGATGCCCTTGCGCAGGACGGACTGGTCGGCGCCGTCCAGCGAAAAGTACTTTGCGTTCGGGGCGGACAGGTACTGGTAGCCGATGTCGAGCATCAGGTTCTTCGAGACCTGGTAGGCGGCCCCGGCATTGAGCGAATAGGCGAATGCGTACTGGGTGTGGCGATCATAGGCGGAAAGCGTGCCGGTCGCATCGGTGTAGTCCATCGCCAGCCGCCTGCGCGCCTGCATGACGCCGATGCCGGCGCCGAGATAGGGCGTGATGCCGACATAGGTTCCAAGGTCGACATAGCCGTTGACCATCGCGGTAAAGGCGCTGTTCTTCACATGCGCCGAGCCGGATTCGGGCGGCGTGTCGAAGGCGACGTCGATCTTGTTGCCGGGCAGCCAGCCGAGGTTGAAGTCGCCGCGCAGATAGTCGTTGAAATGATAGCCGAAGCCGAGGCTGGCGAAGACCGGCCTCTCGCGCTCGGAGTAGTCGATGCCGGGGCCGCCGAAATCGACGTGCCGGTAGGTGTCTTTCGGCAGATAGGCGACGTCGCCGCGCAGATACCAGCCCGAGCCGATTTCGACCGGCGTATATTCCGGCGCCTGGTCGACATAGATCGGCGGTTCGTAGTCGGCAGCCAGCGCCGGCGTCAGCGGCAACAGAGCAGTGGCGGCCAGCGCCAGCGCGACACGCAGTGTGAATTTCATGGTCCCCGACTCCCGACGTTGCCTCGATGCCGGCCACAAGGCGGGCCATCGTTCCGAGAGCATTGTTAACCATAGTGGTTAAGTGCCGGTTAACCCTGCCGAATTTATCGGGTCTTGAAATCAATGTGTTGGGGCGGGTGCGTGGGCGTATGTGTCACCGACGATATCGCCGCGGTCGCGGGCATTCTCGCTTAGGTCGAAAAAACCCCGGCACGACGGCCGGGGTTTTTAGATCCGGTGCGGATCAGTTCAGGACCTCGACGATCTCATGCGTTTCCGGATCGACGAGGACGGTCTGGCCGTTGATGACGGTGTAGCGATACGGCACGTTCGGAACCTCGTGCAGTTCCACCGTGTCGGGGACCTTGGCGCCCAGGCTCAGTTCCAGACCCAGGATGTTGATCGATGCGGCCGGGTTCTTGTGCGCGTATTCCTGGATAGCGGTCTGCTGTTCGGGCTGGACCACGACGGTCTTTGGTGCAGGCGCCGGCACGATCACGGTGTCCTGCGCACTCGCCGTTCCGAGGCTGAGAAAAACTGCGCAAACAGCACCAATTGGAAGAAGCGGTTTCATCGTTCTCTCCTTTCAAGCACGATTGCCGAGGGAGAAATGCTGGTCCGGGCAGCCCGTTCCCAAATGAAATGAGGCCTTTTTGCGCCTTGTCGTACCGGCTGGTTCGCGTTTGCGACCAGCGCGCCAACCAAACCGAAGGAGAAGCATCATGCCGAACCAAGGCGGAACGCACGAACAGCATGTGAAGGCAGGTCAGCAGAGCCACAAGAACGATGACCGCAGCCAGCACGCATCGGGCCAGCACCCAGAGCGCGATAGCGGACATCGCGGCGGCAGCGGCAACTTCGCCGAAGACCACGAACGCGCCTCGGATGCCGGTCGGAAAGGCGGCCAGCACTAGCTGACGCGGGTGCCTTTATCCGAAGACCCGCCCGGCTTTCTGCCGGGCGGGTCTTCGTTTGGGTGGGTCAGGCGCGAATTCCCAGCGTCTGCAGCAGGCTCGCTATGAAGCCCCGATCCCTGATCGCCCTGCGAACGCTGTAGGCCGCTCGCGATGCCTGCATCGACAGGCCGACGTGGCAATAGCAGACGATTTCGTGCAGTTGCCGGTCCGTCAGTTCGAAGAACCGCTTCGCGTCGCCGTAGCTGTCGCCGGCCAGGCCCTGCCGGCACAGGATTTCGTCATGGAACGCGACGGATATGGGCGAGCCGTTCGCGCGCATCTTTTCCCGCTCCAGCAGGGGACGGTATTCGGTTCCTTCGAGAGCCGTCAGGATGCGATCGGGCTCCCGCTCGAGCAATTCCGCCCAGCGCCGGAGACGCTGGGTCCGGTTCATGTCAAGCTGCATCGGGTCCGTGTGGACCGTCGCGATCGCGTGCATCTGGTCTAAGGTTTGGTGCTTCACAGCAACCTCCTGTCACGGTGGTGTAGCCGAGCGCCCATTGCTGAAATTATAGCGCGCAAGCTGCAAAGCGTCACGGTGGCAGGCCTGCCGTCGCGATAAAAAGACCGTCAGGAAGTAACCGTTTTCCCGCGACTGCCCCTTCCGCCCGTCGGCAGCGGCAATCTCATCAATTCTGCGCGAGGCGCCGGGCAGGGTGCTTGAAGCCCGGCTGGCGCGATCCCACGTCAAATAGCGACTGCTATAGGCAGCCGGCGCATCTTCTTTCGGGAAGGATTTGTCGTATGGTAGACGCTGCTCTTGATCGTAGGAAAGTCCAGGACTGGGTCAACCTCGTTCTGGCTGTGGTGTTGTTCATCTCTCCCTGGGTACTGGGGTTCGTTTCGGCCGGCGCGGCCGCGTGGAACGCCTGGGCGGTTGCAATCGTCATCGGGGCGCTTGCGATCGCGGCCATTACGGCCTTCGCCGTATGGGAGGAATGGATCAACCTGCTCCTGGGGTTGTGGCTGATCGCCAGCCCCTGGGTGCTGCATTTCTCGATGGATACGAGGCCGATGTGGACGGTCGTCGTCCTTGGCATCATTGCCGCGGTGGTTTCGGCCTGGTCCCTGTGGGAAAACCAGCACGGAACGCACGCACACGCCTGACGTCGTGCGAAAAGATCGGCGCCAAGCCCACCGGATAACGGCGGGCTTGGCGTTTGCCGATGGAAGATCGGCCAGCGCAAGGTTCTCGACCTCACCCCGGTCGAGCACGGTGGTGATCATTCGCGATGCTTTCCGGCTCGGTTGCGCGGCGCATCGGAGCGGAGGGCGTGATCTTGTGATTTGGTGCGCCAGATGCCGAGGCGTATATTAGCGGGACGCGGGGTAATAGTCCTGGTCGGGAGGAAAACCATGGCACGAAAATACATCGATTGCCGAGAATTCCCGAGTGAAATGAAATGCACCATAGCCATCTCCGCAGATCGGGAGGATGAGCTTATCGACGCTGCGGTACAGCATGCCGTATCGGTCCACGGGGAAACGGATACCCCGACGTTCAGGGCCGAAATCAGGAAAGCGATCCATGAGGGCGCGCCTGCCGCCTGATCGCTTTCCGGAATGCCGCCCGGCAACCGTCGGGCGGTGTCCCTGCGGCCGGTCAGGCCGCGCTGCGCGTCTCGGAGATGACTTCGACAAGTTCGTTGACGACGGTCTCGACCAGCTTCGCGTCGTCGCCTTCCGCCATCACGCGAATGAGCGGTTCGGTGCCGGACGGGCGAATGACGACGCGGCCGGTACTGCCGAGGCGCTGGCGCGCCTCCTCGATCGCCTCCTTGACGGAGGTCGTCTCCAGCGGCTTCCCACCGGAAAAGCGCACGTTTCGCAGCAGTTGCGGCACGGGCTCGAATTTTTTCGACAGTTCGCTCATCGGCCGGTTCTGCCGCTTCATGCAGGCCAGCACCTGCAACGCCGACACCAGCCCGTCGCCGGTGGTGGAGAAATCGGACAGGACGATGTGGCCGGACTGCTCGCCGCCGACATTGAGCCCTTGAGCGCGCATATGCTCGACCACGTAGCGGTCGCCGACCTTGGTGCGGTGCAGTTGCAGGTTGAGGCCGCCGAGGAAGCGTTCGAGCCCGAGGTTCGACATCACCGTGGAGACGACGCCCCCACCGGCCAGCCGCCCGCTCTGGTGCCAGGCTTCGGCTATCAACGCGATGATCTGGTCGCCGTCGACGATAGTACCGTTCTCATCGACGATGATGACGCGGTCGGCGTCGCCGTCGAGCGCGATGCCGATGTCGGCGCGGACTTCATGCACCTTCTTCTGCAAGCCGGCGGGCTCGGTGGAGCCGCACTCCTTGTTGATGTTGTAGCCGTTCGGGTCGTCGTTAATCGAGATGACCTCGGCCCCGAGTTCCCACAGCACGGCGGGGGCGACCTTGTAGGCGGCGCCGTTGGCGCAGTCGACGACGATTCTGAGGCCCGAAAGCGACATCGAGCGCGGCAGGGTGCGCTTGGCGAACTCGATATAGCGGTCGTGGACGCCGTCGACGCGCTTGGCACGGCCGATTCCGTCGGAATCGGCCAGCGCCATCTCGACGTCGTCGTTCAGCATCGCCTCGATGCGCATCTCGATCTCGTCGGAAAGTTTGTAGCCGTCCGGGCCGAACAGCTTGATGCCGTTGTCGAAATAAGGGTTGTGCGAGGCCGAGATCATGACGCCGATGTCGGCACGCAGCGAGCGCACCAGCATGGCCACGGCCGGCGTCGGGATCGGGCCGAGCAGGAACACGTCCATGCCGGCCGCGCACAGGCCCGAAACCAGCGCGCTCTCGATCATATAACCGGAAAGGCGCGTGTCCTTGCCGACGACGACGCGGTGGCGATGGCTGCCGCGCTGGAAGGAGAGGCCGGCCGCCATGCCCACGCGCTGGGCGACTTCCGCCGTCATCGGAAACTTGTTGGCCCGCCCTCGGATACCATCGGTGCCGAAATAACGTCCCATGTTACTTCTGTCCTGCCTGCTCTTTAGACGGCTGTAATGCCACAACTGCGAAACTCGCCACGATCACAATGTATGAGGCTGTGTTACGAATCCGTTGTTTCTGGCATGGGAAACCGCCAAGATCTTGTGAGAATGCGGCAATTGAATGCCTTTGCAAGCCTGCCGTGCCGTGATTGCCATGATTTGCGCATATTCCACAGCTTGTGCTTTTCATATAGCGGTTGATGCTGGCTCAACCGCGCCGGCATCGCCCGCCAGTGAGTTGTGGACGGCAACATTGGAGAAACGCATGCGTATCGATCGACTTGCCACATGGACCGGCCTCGCCTTGTTCACGCTTTTTCTGGCATCGCCAGCCAATGCACTGACCATGGCCGAGTGCAGCACCAAGTATAACGCGGCCAAGGAGGCCGGCACCCTCGGCGGCCAGACGTGGAACCAGTTCCGCAAGGCCGAGTGCGGGGCCGACGCCACCGCCGCGACCGAGACGAAGACGAAAAAGACCACAGCCAAGGCCGATACGGCCGACAAGGCGGCGGCGAGCGAGGATACGGCAAAGGGCCTCACCAGCAAGGAATGCAGCGCCAAGTACCAGGCGGCGAAGGAAGCCGGCACGCTGAACGGCATGAAATGGAACGACTTCCGCAAGGCCGAGTGCGGCCCGGGCGCCAGCACCGCCGCTGCGGCTGCGGCCAAGCCGGCGAAGACCACGAAGAAGGCCGGCGACGCCGCGCAGGCGGACGCCGGCAAGGGTCTTTCCATGGCCGAGTGCAGCACTAAGTACCAGGCGGCGAAGGCCGGCAACACGCTGAACGGCATGAAGTGGAACGATTTCCGCAAGGCCGAGTGCGGCGCCAGTGCAGCCGACGACGACACCGTGCCGAACCCGACCGAAGCGAAATACGACAGCGAGCCGGCAGCGCCGACGGCGAAGGCGCCGCGCGGCGTCAAGTTCCCGAGCGCCGTGGCCAAGAAGTACTCCGACGAAACGCCCGGCAAGGCGCGCATGCACACCTGCCTCGACCAGTATTACGCCAACAAGGACGCTGACGCGCTCGGCGGCCTGAAGTGGATCCAGAAGGGCGGCGGCTTCTACAGCCTGTGCAATGCCCGCCTGAAGGGCTGATCCGCGCAGCAACCCGCACTTATAGGAAAAGGCCCGCAAGCAAATCTTGCGGGCCTTTTGCTTTTGTCGGTTACCTTGCGCTATCGGTGCGCCTTTGCGGAAGATAGGGCAGGGCGAACATGTAAAGGCCGCTGAACAGGAGCAGGAAAAGCGGAAGGAGGGGCGAGTAGACGATCCAGGCAGGCGGCTGCCCCTGTGTCATCGCGGCGAAATTGGCGATCACCGTGACGGTGAAGACAATGGCAAGCCAGCGATGGCCCTGCCTGATCCATTTGCTCCAGTTCAATGAAACCTCCTGCGAAACAATGAGAAAAGCCGCTCCGGTGGTGGCTGCGGCTGAAACGGCGCGGGCGTCAGTCCTCTTGCGCCAAAACCTGTTCGAGCTTTTCGAGAAACTGCGGCCATCCGGCCCTTGCGCCGCCGTAAGCCTGCTTCTGGTCCGGCCGGAAGCCGGATTGCTCGACGCGCAGATGCGTGCCCGAACCGGTCGGGGTGAGCGTGAAGGTCACCACGCTCCGCAGGTCGTAGGCCGCGTCATCGTGGCGGAAATCCCATCGGTAGGACAGCGTCCTGTGCGGCTCGACGGCGAGGACCTCGCAGTCCAGCACGCCGCCCCAATCGCCGCGAAGGTTGAAGCGATGCCCGACGGCGGGCTTGAAGTCGTTCTTCATCAGCCACTCCTCGATCAGGTGCGGTTGTGTGAGCGCGCGCCAGACCTTTTCGGCCGGCTGCCGGAACTCCCGCTCGATCACGACGGCGTGGGTTCCGGTCGATCCTTCGTTCATTGGTCCATCCTTTCGAGCAGGGTTTCGAGGTCGTCCAGCCGAGACTGCCAGAACCGCGTCATGGCGCTCGTCCAGTCGGCAAGCGGTGCCAGGGCGTCCGGTCGGGCGCTGTAATGCGTCTGCCGCCCCTCGTGACGGTCGCGCACCAGTCCCGCCTGCTTCAGGATCCCGAGATGCCTGGAGACGGCGGGTTGTGAGATACCGGCCTGCGTCGTGATAGCGCCGACCGTCTGCTCTCCACGCCGGCACAGCCGCTCGAAGATGGTCCGCCGCGTCGGATCAGCCAGGGATCGGAAAAGGGCGTCGTGAGTGTCAGGCATGTCAATTCATAACCGTTCAGCTATTTATGATTCATAGCTGAACGGTTATGAATCTGTCAAGTGAAGGCAGGCTCATCACCGAAGCGACAAAGGCTACAGGCTGCGCGAACGAAAACACCGCGGGCTGGCCGCGGTGTTTTCGTTCGGTTCGATTGCAGGATGAAGTCCGGGTTTGGCCCGTGCCGCCTCAGCTCGAAGGCTGCGGTTCCATGCCGCCTTCGGGCTCCGGGCCCTTCTTCTTGCCGCGCGCGGTGCCGCCGGCCTTCGGCACGGCCGAGCCGCGGCTGGTGGGCGTGTCGTCGCCAAGGTCGCGCGACGGCTTCTTGCCGGCGAGCAGTTCCTTGATCTCGTCGCCCGACAGCGTCTCGTATTCCAGCAGGCCCTCGGCCAGGGCGACCCAGTCCTTCTTCTTCTTGGTCAGGATGGCCTTGGCCGTCGAATAGGCCTCGTCGATCAGGCGGCGCACTTCGGCGTCGATGATCTGCGCCGTCTCTTCCGAGATGTTCTGCTGGCGCGCCACCGAGTGGCCGAGGAAGACCTCTTCCTGGTTGTCGCCATAGGCCACATGACCGAGCTTGTCGGAGAAGCCCCAGCGCGTCACCATGGCACGCGCCAGCTTGGTGGCCTGGTCGATGTCGGAGGAGGCGCCGGAGGTGATGTTCTCCTTGCCGAACTTGAACTCCTCCGCCACGCGCCCGCCCATCATGATGGCCAGTCGCGAGATCATGTATTTGTAGCTCATGGAATAGCGGTCGCCTTCCGGCAACTGCATGACCATGCCGAGGGCGCGACCGCGTGGGATGATCGTCGCCTTGTGCAGCGGGTCGGCCGCCGGCACGTTGAGCGCGAGGATGGCGTGGCCGGCCTCGTGATAGGCGGTGAGTTCCTTCTCGGCCTGGGTCATGGCCGAGGAACGGCGCTCCGCGCCCATCATGATCTTGTCCTTGGCGTCCTCGAACTCGGCCATGGTGACCAGCCGCTTGTTGCGGCGAGCCGCCATCAGCGCTGCCTCGTTGACGAGGTTCATCAGGTCGGCGCCGGAGAAGCCCGGCGTGCCGCGCGCCACCACTTTGAGGTCGACGTTGGGCGCCAGCGGCACGTTGCGGACGTGCACCTTGAGGATCTTCTCACGGCCGATGATGTCGGGGTTCGGCACCACCACTTGGCGGTCGAAACGGCCGGGACGCAGCAGCGCCGGGTCGAGCACGTCGGGCCGGTTGGTGGCCGCGATCAGGATGATCGACTCGTTGGATTCGAAGCCGTCCATCTCCACCAGCAGCTGGTTCAGCGTCTGCTCGCGCTCGTCGTTGCCGCCGCCGAGGCCGGCGCCGCGATGGCGGCCGACGGCGTCGATTTCGTCAATGAAGATGATGCAGGGCGAATTCTTCTTGGCCTGCTCGAACATGTCGCGAACGCGGCTGGCGCCGACACCGACGAACATTTCAACGAAGTCCGAGCCGGAGATGGTGAAGAACGGCACGTTGGCCTCGCCGGCGACCGAGCGGGCGAGCAGCGTCTTACCGGTGCCGGGCGGGCCGACGAGCAGCACGCCTCGCGGAATCTTGCCGCCCAGCCGCTGGAATTTCTGCGGGTCGCGCAGGAATTCCACGATCTCCTCGAGGTCTTCCTTGGCCTCGTCCACGCCGGCGACGTCCTGAAAGGTGACGCGGCCATGCGCCTCGGTCAGGAGCTTGGCCTTGGACTTGCCGAAGCCCATGGCGCGGCCGGAGCCGGACTGCATCTGGCGCATGAAGAAAATCCACACGCCGAGGATCAGGATCATCGGCAGCCAGGAGATCAGGTAGCCGAGCAGCGTGTTGGAGCCGTCCGTCTCGGGCCGGGCGTTTATGGTGACGTTCTTGGCTTCCAGCCGCGACACCAGCGCCTGATCGCCGGGCGAATAGGTCTGGAAGCCGCTGGTGTTGTCCGTGAAGCTGCCGCTGATGCGGTCGCCGGCGATGGTCACCGACTTCACGCGCCCGGCATCCACGTCCTGCAGGAACTGAGAGTAGGGGATATCGCTGGCCGCGCCGCGCGTCTGCGGGGTCTGGAACAGGTTGAACAAGGCGATGAGCAGGACCGCTATGATCGCCCAAAGTGCCAGGTTGCGGTAATTAGGATTCATTTAGTGTCCCGTTTGCGCCGCCGGGCGGACGCGTACGATTTGAAGGAAGCTTGAGCTTAACATAGGCAGGGCAATGGCCATTGCCAAGCACGGCGGCGTAACTCGGTTAAGCATTGGTGGGTGTTTTTCGGGTGTTGAAAGGAAGTCTCGGCAACGCCCGCGCGCCGACGAGCCCGGCAAGCACGCCGGCAAGATCGAGGTCGAATGACGGCAGGAAGCGATCGAACGGGGCGACGACGGGAGAAGCCGTCGCTGTCGTCGAGGGCCGGAACGCCGGTTCGGCGGCCCTCGCAGCGGCGATCAGGCTCGCCGGGGCCGTACTCTCGCCCATCGTGGGCGATTCCGGGGCAACGTCGCCTGCGGGCTCGACGATTACGCTGCCGGCGTCTTCATGCAAGGCGATACGGTAGCGGCCGTCCCAGACCATGCCGTCCACGGCGCCGAGCGGGGCAGGCAGGTCGCGCCGCTCGCGGTGGAGGAAGATGCCGGCCCGGCGGGCGTCGACCACCGTCCGCGACAATGTGGCGCAAAGCGGTGGGGTCGCGATTTTGTCGAGCAGCGCTGCCGTCCGCGCCTCGTCCGGCGGGAACGCGGTTCCACCGGCGGTCGCCAGCAGCAGCCGCAGCGCCGTGACGGCCGCATCGCGCTCGCTTTGCGGGAAGGCGGGGTCGAGGCGGATCAGGCCGGGCACCGGCCGAGTGGCGCAGTCGCGGATCAGGGCAGCGGCTCGGCAACTCCTGTCCGAGCGCGCGGCTGCCGCCGTTTCCGCCAGGGCGAGAAGATCGGCGATCCGGTGAGGGCCTCGGCCCCGGTGCAGGTCGGCTCGGATGCGGGGCCGCTCGTAATGCTGGTCGCTGTTGGTCGGATCGTTGATCCAGCCGATGCGCCGGCCGCGCAGGAAGCTGCGCAAGGTTTCGCGCCCGACGCGGAGCAGCGGCCGCACGATCCATGTCCGCCAGTCGTAAAGCGTGGCCGGCGCCATGCCGGCGAGGCCGCGCCCGTATGCCGTCGCTGGCTCTTCGCTGCGGGCCTGGCGCATGAGCACCGTTTCGGCCTGGTCGTCGGCGCTATGGGCGGTCACGATCAGGCCGGTGCCGGCTTGCCTTGCCGCCGTCGCCAGCAGCCGGTAGCGGACTTCGCGCGCTGCAGCGGGGATGCCGCTGGCCGGCTTCGGGTCGCTCCAGACCATGGTTCGATGGACGATACCGAGCGTGGCGCATAGGCTGGCCACTGTCCGCGCCTCGGCGGCGGACCCGGCGCGAAGCCCATGGTCGACGGTCACTGCCAGCAGCGGCGTCTGCGGCGCGTTGCGGTCGAGATAGGCTTTGAGGAGAAGAAGCAGCGCGGTGGAATCACTGCCACCGGATATGGCGACAAGGGCGCCATTGGAAAAATCGATATGGGAAAACAGGCTTTCCGCGAGGCCGGCCACGGCGTCGCCGCCAGCGTCCGCCCGGAGCGACGTCAGCACGAAGCCTGCGTCCGTTCCTGCTTGACGCGGGCCTTAAGCGCGCTGGAGGCGTTGGGATAGCGCTTGCCGATCTCGCCGAAGGTGGCGCAGGCGACGTCGCGCTGCTTGAGGCCGACGAGCGAGACGCCGAGCTTGAGCAGCATGTCGGGGGCCTTCTTGGCCTTCGGGTAGTCCTTCGAGGCCGCGAGGAACACTTCGGCCGCGTCGCGGTATTTCTGCTGGCCGAGCAGCGATTCACCCAGCCAGTAGTGGGCGTCGGCTGCCTTGGCGTCCTTGGGGAAGCGGGAGATGTGGTCGCGGAAACCCTGCTCTGCCGTGCCGTAGTCGCCGGACAGGATGAACTGGTAGGAGTTGCGGTAAAGCTCGTCGGCGTTGTTGGTACTGGGCAGCGCGGCGACGACGGAATTGCCGCCGGTCCCCGCCTGCGCATTGGCTGCCGGGGCCGAATCCGGGGTGGTGGACTGCGTGTTGCCTTCGGCGTCGATCACGTTGCCGTTCTTGTCGACGGTGATGGTGCCAAACGTCTTCGGCGGCGCGCCGGTGCCGGGGATGACCTTGCCCGGATCGCCGTTGCCGGAATCGATGATGACGTCCTCAACGCTCTGGCCGTCGCCCGCGGCGCCCGCATCGGCCGGCGCTGCGTTGGCAGACGCCCCGGTGTCGGGCGTCTGCTGGGGAGCGGCGGCGGCGACATTGCTGTCCCTGCCTGCACCCGCGTCGGACTTCTGCTGCTTGCCGCCCGAACCGGTCTGCTCGAGTTGCTGGAAGCGGAACTCGTTGTCTTCCTGCTGCTTGCGGATCTGTTCCTGCATCTGCAGGACCTGGAAGTTCAGTTCTTCGATCTTGCCATTCAACTGGCGGATCTGGTCTTCCAGCGCGGTGGTGCCCGCCGTCTGGGCAAGCTGGACCGGGCGCGCCTCGTCCTTTTGCCCGAATACACCCGGCAGGCCGATCGACGGCAGGTGGAAAGAGAAGCCGCTTTCCTGCGGCGTAGACGATCCGGCGCTGTTGGCCGAGGCGGCCGCGCCGGATAACAGCAGCATCGCAAGCGTGCCACTCAGGATCAGTCTGAAATGCATATGCCTCTCGCCATCTTGTTAGTCATGTTCGTGCCGGCCCGGCCATCGAGCGGCAAGCGCGACGATAGACTTCGGCGCGCCTCCGGCACGGTGGCCTTTTAGCAGGGCGCGAGAGTTCGGCCAAATTTTGTTTATACGTTCCGGATGTGAAAAAGGCGGCCTTGGCGGCCGCCTTTCCCGAACGGTTGTTGCATAAATGCCGCTCAGCTGCCGGCGCCGCCGAGCGTGGTGACGGCGCGACGGTTCTGCGACCAGCAGGAAATGTCGTCGCACACCGCGACCGGCCGTTCCTTGCCGTAGGAGATGGTCTTGATGCGGCCGGCGTTCACGCCTTGCGAAGCGAGGTAGTCGCGGGTGGCGGCAGCGCGGCGGGCGCCGAGCGCGAGGTTGTATTCGCGCGTGCCGCGCTCGTCGGCATGGCCTTCGACGACGATACGGTACTGGCTGTACTTGTTCAGCCACTGCGCCTGGCGGGCCAGCGTCTGCTGGGCGTCGGCGCGGATCGCGGAGGAGTCCGTGTCGAAGAAGATGCGGTCGCCGACATTGACGGTGAAGTCCTGGGCGGAGCCCGGAGTAGCCGCGCCCGCGCCGCCGAGGCCGAGGTCGGCGGCACTGTTGAGGTTCTTCTTGGACGCGCAGCCGGCAATCGCCAGCGAGGCGAAAAGCGCGATCATGGCCGGGTTCGTTGCAAACTTTGCGATACGGCGCATGCCGCCTCTCCTTCGCATTTCGAGTGAATTCGTTGATCCGTCAGTAACCACGTTTGGGTTAACGGGCGTTCAACGAACACGGTTAAATTTCTGTTTCGGGCTGCCGTCCGCAGCCGGTCATGTGCGTTTCAGACCTAGACCTAAATGCGGCCAAAACGCGACCAAGACAGGCAAAAGAGGCCGGATCGGCCTCTTTTTCCGAAGTAATGGGCAGGAATTGCCGGGTTTTACTCGAGCAGTGGCGACCAGGCCGGATCGGAGGCGTAGTTCGCCGTGGGAATGGACTGTTCGTTGCGGCCGGTGAGGTCGACGGAAACCAGCTTCGGCCCGCCGCCCGCATCGCGGAAAAACATCAGCACGCGGCCGTTCGGCGCCCAGGTCGGGCCTTCCTGCTGGAAGCCGGAAGACAGGATGCGCTCGCCCGAGCCGTCGGTGCGCATGACGCCGATCTGGAATTGCCCGCCGGTCTGCTTGGTGAAGGCGATGAGGTCGCCGCGCGGCGACCACACCGGCGTCGAATAGACGCCCTGGCCGAAGGAGATGCGGTGCGGGTTGGAGCCGTCGGCGCCCATGACATAAATCTGCGAGCGGCCGCTGCCGCCGCCGCGATCGGAGGTGAAGACGATCTGCGAGCCGTCCGGCGAATAGGAGGGCGAGGTGTCGATGGCGACGGAATCGGTGAGCCGCGTGGTGTTGCGGCTCCTCAGGTCCATCGCGAAGATGTTGGAATTACCGTCGTCGCGCATCAGCGACATGATGACTTTCTGGCCATCCGGCGAGAAGCGCGGCGCGAAGGTCATGCCGGGGAAATTGCCCACCAGTTCGCGCTGGCCGGTCTCGATCTGCAACAGATAGACGCGCGGCTGGCCGCTTTCATACGACATATAGGTGATTTCCTGCCGGTTGGGCGAGAAACGCGGCGTCAGCACGATCGACTTGCCGTTGGACAGATAGCGCACATTGGCGCCGTCCTGATCCATGATGGCGAGGCGCTTCTGGCGGGCGTTCTTGGCGCCCGATTCGTCGATGAAGACGATGCGTGTGTCGAAATAGCCCTTTTCGCCGGTCAGCCGCTCGTAGATGGCGTCGGCGATGATGTGGGCGATGCGGCGCTTGTTGCTGTCGTTGCCGAAGAACTGCTCGCCGGACAATTGCTGGCCGGCATAGGTGTCCCACAGGCGGTATTCGGCGCGGATGCGCCCGTCTGCTTCCTTGCTGACGCGGCCGGTGACCAGCGCCTGCGCATTGATGACCTTCCAGTCGTCGAAGCGGGGCGCGACGTCGGGATTGGAGATATTTTCGATGAAGGCCGACTTGTCGATCGGCGCGAACAGACCGGATCGCTTCAGGTCGGCGATGACGATGCTGGAAATCTCGGCGCCGAGCTGGTCACCGGCGATGAAGTCGGTGACGGCGATCGGCAGCGGCTCGATCGTGCCCTTGTTGACGTCGATGGTGACCACGGCATGGGCAGGCAGAGTGGTGAATCCGCCGATGCCGGTAGCGAGAGCGCTGGCCACCATGAGCGTCGAAAGCAGTTTCTTCATGCGATAAAACCTCTTTTTTCCTCGTTGGCGGCGTTCGTCAGAACATGTCGCTTGGATCGAAATTGACCACTACTTCCGCCCAGGTGTCGTATTTGTCGGCCGGCAGGTTGAACGGCGCGCATTTCTGCACCGCGCGCACCGCCGATTCGGCCGCCGTGCGGGCAGGGCCGGAGGCGGCGCCGCCGGCCACCACTTGCGGGCGACCTTGCAGCATGCCCGAACGGTCGAGCTGGAAGCGCACCGAGACCTTCAGCGTGGCGGCGTCGTCGACGCCGGCGGGGATGCTCCAGCACCCGCCGAGCTTTTGGCGCAGCGCGTCCATCTCGTTCTGCGACAGCGTGGCGCCGCCGGTCGTGCGTTCGCCGCCGAGCGATGCCTGCTGCGTCGAGCGCTTGGCGCCGCCGCCCGAGGGCTTCTGCTTGTTCAACAGCGCGGAAATGGCGTCGGCGTCGAACTCCTTGTCGTCCGACTTCTGCCGGGAGGAAGCCTCCTTGACCGGCTTGTCGGAATTCTTGCGCTCGGGCGTTTTCGCGGTCTCGGCCTGCGCCTGTTGAGGCTGCGGCTTCGGCCGCGCCTCGGGCGCAGGCGCGGCGTTGGGAAGCTTGACCGGGTCGGCGACGGGCTGCTCGGCGGCGATGGCCTCGGCCACCGCGTCGGGCTTGACCGGCTGCGGCTCAGCCGTCTTTTCCTTCGGCGGCTCGGGCTTGGGCTCCGGCTGCTTGACGGGTTCCGGCTTGGGCTTGGCTTCCTTGACCGGTTCTGGCTTCACTTCTTCCCGCGGCTGCGGCACCGGGGCGACCTCCGTGGTGGCAACCGGCTTCGGTTCCTCCTTCGGCTTCGGCACGTCCTCGGTCTTGATCTGTTCCTTGGGTTCGGGCGCGGGCGGCGGGGCGGCGGCTTCCTCGATGGGCGTCGGCTTGGCCTCGGGCGTCGGCGGCTTCTCGGTGTCGACGCTGTTGTCGCCGACCTTCTGGGCGTCGGCGACAATATCGGGACGCTTGGTCGGCGTCGGCGCCGGCTTGTCGTTCAGGTCGGCCTTCTTGTCGCCCTGCTGGATCTGGGTCAGTTCGGAGAGCGGTACGATATCGACGGGCAGCGACTCGGTGTCGGCCACCTCCAGGGCAGCCGGCGCCGACAGCGAGAACAGGCCGAAAGCCAGTACCGCCGCGTGCAAGATCACCGATGTGGTGAGGCCCGCCTTCAAGATTACTGGTCCTGTTCCTGCAACGTGACGAGGCCGATGTTCTTGTAGCCGGCGGCCGAGATGCGGGCCATCACCTTCATCACCGTGCCGTAGTCGGCGGTCTTGTCGCCGCGTACGAAGATGCGCTCGTCATAACCGGTCTTGGAGATCGCCTGCAGCTTGCCGACGACTTCATCGATCGGAATCTCGGTCTCCTGAAGATAGACCTTGCCGGTGTCGTTGATCGAGACCGTGATCGGCTGGGTGTCGGCGTTCATGGCCTTGGCCTGCGTGTCGGGCAGGTCGATCGGCACGCCGACGGTCAAAAGCGGCGCCGCCACCATGAAGATGATGAGCAGCACCAGCATCACGTCCACCATCGGCGTGACGTTGATTTCTGACATCAGGCTTTGCTTGCGGCCGCGCCGTCCATGGCCGCGCCCGCCGCGGCCGGAACCCATAGACATTCCCATGATCGACCTAAACCTTCTGCGCTACTTTTTCATCGATTTGGCGCGAGAGTATGGCGGAGAACTCGTCGGCGAAGCCTTCCATCTTGGCACCGAGCTTGCCGGCGTCCGATGTCAGCTTGTTGTAGGCGATGACGGCCGGGATGGCGGCCAGCAGGCCGATGGCGGTGGCCAGAAGCGCCTCGGCGATGCCGGGCGCCACCACCGAAAGGCTGGTGTTCTTGGAAGCGGCGATGGCCTGGAACGAGGTCATGATGCCGATGACGGTGCCGAACAGGCCGATGAAGGGCGCCGCCGAGCCGGTGGTGGCGAGGAAGCCGAGTCGGCCTTCCAGCCTCTCCATCTCGCGCGTCAGCGCCAGGTCCATCGCCTTGTCGATGCGGTTCTGCAGGCCGATGGGCGACTTGGCGCCTTTCTCGAAGCTCTTCTTCCATTCGCGCATCGCGGCCACGAAGATTGCGCCCATGCCGGTCGTCTTGCGGTCGGCCAGCGTGCGGTACAATTCCTCCAGCGACTGGCCCGACCAGAAAACCTGCTCGAAGCGGTCGAGCGACACGCGCATGCGCGCATAGCCAACCAGCTTGTCGACGATGATCGCCCAGCTCCATACCGAAGCGGCGATCAGCCCGAGCATGACGAGCTTGACCACCCAACTGGCCTGCATGAACAAGGCCCAAATCGACAAGTGCGCGCCCGGTTCGGCGAGAGCGATATTTTCCATTCCTACGGTCCCTAGATTTTTCCGGGCGTGGCTTGCGGCTGGCCCTGCGCATCCCTTGTCTGGCGTTCGCCCATGAAGTGCGAACGACCCCGAAAATGCGGTGTCGCGGCCTTTTCAAGGCAAATATTGGTAAAACGAAGGCGCGCGATCGCTTCGATTTTTACCGATCTCTTCATGAACTGTTATGGTTAAGGATAAGTTAGGGATATTGGAGCCGCATCGAATTCCGACGGCGTCTGCCGGTCGGTCCGGGCGTGGCCTGCTTGCCTGCTTATTGACGTAGGAAAGCGGCGATCCATTCCTTGGGAAAACGGCGCGGCTTGCCGTTCTCGCCGATGATGGCGGCCTGCACCTTCGCCTCCACCAGCACCTCGTCGCCGCGCTTCAGTTGCTGGGCCATGACGATCCTCGCGCCGGAAATCTCCTGGGCGCGGGTTTCGACCGTCAGGATGTCGTCGATGTGCGCGGCCTTGAGGAAGTCGATCTCCATGCGCCGCACCACCCAGACGATGCGCTCGCCGTGCTTGCCTTCGGCAAGCTCGGTGTGGTGGACTCCGGCCAGGCGCAGGAAATCCGAGCGGCCGCGCTCGAGGAATTCCAGGTAGCGCGCATGGTAGACGACGCCCGAGAAATCGGTGTCGGCATAGTAGACGCGCGCCAGCAGCCGATGGCCGGAATCCGTCAGTGTGCCGGAAAGGCCGGCGGCGAGCGCCGCGTCGGACTGGGCGTGATCGGCCATGGTGCTTTTCCCTATTCTTCCTGGAACAGGTTGATCTGCTGCTGCGCGATGTCCTTCGGCGCTTCGAGCCCGAGATGGCGCCAGGCGTTGGCGGTGAGCACGCGCCCGCGCGGCGTGCGCTGGATGAAGCCCTGCTGGATAAGGTAGGGCTCGATGATGTCCTCGATGGCGTCGCGCGGCTCGGAAAGCCCGGCGGCGATCGTCTCGATGCCGACAGGGCCGCCGCCGAAATTGCCGGCGATCATCGTCAGGTAGCGGCGGTCGAGCGCATCGAGGCCGAGCGCGTCCACTTCGAGCCGTGTCAGCGCCTCGTCGGCGATCCTGCGGTCGACATGGCCGTCGCCGGCGACGGCGGCGAAGTCGCGCACGCGCCTGAGCAGCCGGCCGGCGATGCGGGGCGTGCCGCGGGCGCGCCGGGCGATCTCGACCGCGCCGTCGTCACCGAGCGGCATGCCAAGGATGCGGGCGCCGCGCCGCACGATCAGTTCCAGTTCCTCCACCGTATAGAAGTTGAGGCGCACAGGAATGCCGAAACGATCGCGCAGCGGATTGGTGAGCAGGCCGAGCCGGGTGGTGGCGGCGACCAGCGTGAAGCGGGCGAGGTCGATCTTGACCGAGCGCGCCGCCGGCCCCTCGCCGATGATGAGGTCGAGCTGGAAATCCTCCATGGCGGGATAAAGGATTTCCTCGACGGCCGGGTTGAGGCGGTGGATCTCGTCGATGAACAGGACGTCGCCTTCCTCGAGATTGGTGAGGAGGGCGGCGAGGTCGCCGGCCTTGGCGATCACCGGGCCGGAGGTGGAACGGAAATTGACGCCGAGCTCGCGCGCCATGATCTGCGCCAGCGTCGTCTTGCCGAGGCCCGGCGGGCCGACGAACAGGACGTGGTCCAGCGCTTCGCCGCGCGCCTTCGCGGCCTCGATGAACACCTTGAGGTTGGCGCGCGCCGCCGCCTGCCCGACGAACTCGTCCAGCGTCTGCGGCCGCAGCGTCTGCTCGGCGTCTTCGCCGCGTTTGTCGGGCGCGATGAGGCGGGGGGAAAGGGTCAAGACAGGAGTTCCATGCCGGGGATGTTCTTCGCCGCGCGCCGATCGAAGGTGACGGTGCCGGAGCAACCGCCCCGCTGCCCCAGTTGCGCGACGAGGAAATCGGTAAACAGGGCGGGCAGGCCGCTCTCACGCGCTACAGACAGCATTTCCCGGCCTTCGATGATAAAATCGTCCGTGTCCAGAAGGCCCGAAACCGCGTCGAGAATGTCGGCGTGAGGCAGGCGATAGCGGAAGCGCAGCACCCAGATCGTCTCCGCCATGGTGACCGCGCTGACAAAGGCCGGATTATCGGCTGACCGATCCTGAAAGAAGCGCAGGGCCACAGCGTGCTGCGCGGCGTCATCGGCCGTCAGAAGGCGCAGCAGGACGTTCGTGTCGACGCCGATCAATCGTTGTCGTCCTCGATAATGCCGCCGTGCCATTCACGCTGGATGCGGGCGTCATCCTCGGCGACCGCTTCCATGATGGCTTCATCCATCTCCTCGACCGTCAGCGGTTTCATACCCGGACGGTGCAGGATGCCGGCAAGATCGACAGCCCGCAACTTGCGGGGCTTCACGATCGCCCGGCCTTCCTCGAGGGTCCATTCTATACGGGCACCGCGTTCCAGCCCGAGTTTGTCGCGCACCGCCTTGGGGACCGTGGTTTGCCCCTTAGAGGTAACGCTGCCGATCATGCCCATGGGATTCCTCCTTACCTTCGAAGCATAGTAAGGAAACATGTTGTGATCAAGGAATTCACCGTGCCAGTTCCTTCAGGCCGAAGCGGATGAGTTTGGCCGAGTCCGCGCCTTCGCCGGCGAGCTTGATCGCGCTGGCCACCGCGTTGGCGGCGGTGTCGCGCGAATAACCGAGATTGGTCAGGGCCGACACCGCGTCGGCGACAGGGGCTGCCGCGACGCCTTCCCCGATCTCCTGCTTGAGCCCGATGGTGCCGGACGCCGAGCCGGCATAGGCCGGGGCCTTGTTCTTCAATTCGGTGACGATGCGCTCGGCGACCTTCTTGCCGACGCCGGGCGCGCGGCTAACCATGGCGATGTCGCGCAGCGCGATGGCGTTGGCGAGGTCGGCCGGCGACAGCGTCGACAGCACGGCCAGCGCCACCTTGGCGCCGACGCCCTGGACGTTGCCCATGAGCAGGCGGAACCAGTCGCGCTCCAGCGCCGACTGGAAGCCGTAGAGCCGGATCATGTCCTCGCGCACATAGGTCTCGATGAACAGCACCACCGCCTCGCCGGGGGCGGGCAGGCTCGCCAGCGTGCGCGTCGAGCAGAAGGCGACGTAGCCGACGCCGTGCACGTCGACCACGCAATGGTCCTCTTCAATCTCGTCCAGCGTGCCCTTGAGCTTGCCGATCATCTATCCGTTCTCCGAGGCCTAGGCGAAGCCAGTCACGAATCCCGTTGGGGATCGCGACCTGGCCCTTTTGCTGTCGTGCGCATGGAATGCCTCGTCGGTATTACTGACGGGACCCTTGGAACAAGTCAAGAACATCGCTAGCCGGCCATGGCCAGGCGGTAGGCGACGCTTTGGCGGTGATGGGCGTGGCAGATGGCGATCGCCAGCGCGTCGGCTGCGTGCTCGCTGTCGAAGCTCGCCTTGGGCAGCAGCACCTTCACCATCATGTGGATCTGCTTCTTGTCGCCGTGGCCGACGCCGATGACGGCCTTCTTGACGGCGTTGGGAGCGTACTCGGCGACCGGCAGTCCGGCGCGCGCCGGAACTAGCATGGCGATGCCGCGCGCCTGGCCGAGTTTCAGCGTCGCGACCGCGTCCCGGTTGACGAAAGTCTGCTCCACCGCCGCCTCGTGCGGCATGGTCTGGTGCAGGATGTCGGCAAGGCCGTCGTGCAACTGGCAAAGCCGGCTGGCCAGCGCCGCCTTGTCGTCGGAGGCGACGGTGCCTGAGGCGACGAAGTGCAGCGCGTTGCCGAGGCTTTCCACGATCCCCCAGCCGGTGCGGCGAAGGCCCGGGTCGATGCCGATGATGCGAATCGCTTCCGCCATGAGGAAAATCTACCTTTCGCGGCGAGAGATGCCAGCGAAAAGTGAACAAACCGGAAACGATTTGGCGGCTCGCCGGGGATCAGCCGCGGGCGAAGGCGGTGTTGAGCAGCGAAATCTGGTCGGACACCGGATTGAGGCGCCGCGCGGACGCCGCCGCCTGCGGTAGGGTTTCGGGGCCGTAGATTTCCTCGTCCATGCGTCGCACCAGCGCCTGCAGGCGCAGCGAGTGGGTGACGAGGTCGAGGAACTCCGCCGGGAGCTCGCTCCAGCCGGCCGCGTCTTCGTTGGCCGAGGCGGTGTCGAGGCGGACCTTCGATTTCTCGGCGGCCACCTGGTCGCGGGTCATTTCGCCGGAATTGGTGGCTCGCTGCAGCAAAAGCCAGGAGGCGACCTGCATCAACCGGGTGGTCAGCCGCATCGATTCGGCGGCGTAGAGGGTAGCGCCCAGCCGGGACAGCTTCTTCGCCTCGACCCGGCCCTTGCCGTCGAGATATTCGGCGGTCCTCTCGACCAGCCCCATGCCCTCGTCATAGAGCGGCTTGAAGGACTGGGAGAAAACGCGGCGTTCGGCCAGCTTGATGGTCTTCGCGCCTTCCCACGACGGTTCGTTCATTTTCATGCCCTGTTTCATGAGCCGACTCGCTTGGCCGGCATGGCCGTACCCTATACAGCCAGGGCCGGAAAAATGCGCCCGCCGAGCGGCGTTGGCAAGGACATGTTTAATAAAGGGTTAACGCGGCCCGCCGACAAAAAAAGAGCCGCGGATGAGGCGGAAAATTGCCCTTTGATCTTAAAGTCTTAGAAAAATAGCCGTTCAATTACAGTCATTTAGCTTGTCATTTACGACCATTGCAACCATAGTATATACCACCAAACTTATGGTAGGGATTATGGTAAGAAACCGCCTAACCGACGCCAAAATCAAGGGGTTAGCCAAATCCGGCATGTATGGTGACGGCGCTGGACTCTATCTAAGAGTCCATCCAGGCGGAAGCAAGAGTTGGTTTTTTGTGTATCAGCGCAACGGAATCCGGCGGGAACTTGGCCTTGGCGGTTTCGCCGGCATAGCTCCCGTATCACTGGCAACGGCGCGCAAGAAGGCAGACGAGCTTCGCGAAGAACTGGCGAATGGTCGTGACCCCTATGCCGAACGGCTGGCGCGGAAAGCGTCGCACGCGACCTTCGCCGATGTGGTCGACGGCTCCCTCAAGGCGAAAAACGACTGGACGCCGAAGACGGAAAAGAGTGGCGCCACCACCTGACCCACCACGCCGAGAAGCTCCGAAACGTCGCCATCGCCGACGTGAACGTCGAGTTGATCGAGGCCGCGCTGCGCCCGCTATGGGCTAAGCGCCCGGCCACCGGCCAGCGTGTGCGCGGGAAGATTGAAGCCGTGCTGGACTACGCCACTGCAAAGAAGATGCGCACGGGCGACAACCCTGCGCGCTGGACGGGCCACCTAGAGCACGTGCTCGCCAGCGCTGATCGCGTTACCGGGAAGCATCATGCGGCGCTGCCATACAAGGACGTGCCGACGCTCTATGCCAAGCTGGGCGAAACGGTTGAGGAGAGGTGCTTGAAGCTGCTGATCCTGACGGCCACGCGGTCGAGCGAACCGCGGCTGGCCGACTGGGCGGAAATCGATCTGGCCGAGAAGCTCTGGAATATCCCGGCCGAACGGACGAAGACGCGAACAGCGCTCACCGTTCCGCTCACCGACGAGATGCTGGCGCTGATCGGCGAGCCATCCACTGGTTACGTTTTCCCCGGCGCGAGGAAGGGCCGGCCATTCGGGCACGCGGCCATGGGATCAATCCTCGAACAACACGCGCCCGGCTTTGTCATCCATGGGCTGAGGTCCAGCTTTCGAGACTGGGCAGGCGAAGAAACGGAATACCCGCGTGAGATCGCCGAATGGGCCTTGGGCCACAAGGTAGGTAGTGCGGTCGAGCGAGCCTATCGCCGCGGCGATGCCTTGGAGAAGAGACGGCAGTTAATGGCGGACTGGGCGGAATATTGTACTGCCAAGAAAAAATAACCTGTACTTTTTCGGCTAATTCAACTATATTGATAGTTAGCGATCTGGATCGCTAATCGTAGTTTGCGCCTCAGTTAGGAATGCCGCTGCGTCGAGGTTCGCCTCGGAGGGGGTTCTCTGCCCACGGACCGTGCGCCGGATGCACGGGGAGCCGACCCACAGCTCGGCAGCCAACCCGGTCATGTGACCGGTTTCCTCATTTCAATCAACGCAACAACCACGCCCAGATTCCGTTCGGATTCTGCGCGTTTGAAGGAGGTCCGATGGGACACGCAAACGATAACTTTGCGCTCGTTTCGCTCAACGATGCAGCCAGGCTAACCAGCCTAAGCAGGAGCATGATTAACCGTTATCGCGCCGAGGGGAAATTTCCCGTCGCGGTGACGTTGGGCGAGAGGCGCATCGCCTTTGTCCGGCAGGAAGTAGAGGCTTGGGTTTCGGAGAAGATCGCAAGGAGGGCTGCATAATGGGTATTCCTAAGCTGGCGGAAGCTACTCACGAGTTCGAACTTGCGGCGCGCTTCGCCCGGTATGTCCGGACCACTGACGGGGCCGCAGTCAAGGCCGCGTTGAAGCCGTACTTCCCCGAAATTGCCGTCATGTTCGACTGGCTCGCATTCCCCCAGGGAGGCGCCATGGATTCCATCGCCAAGGTCGCTGGCATAACGACAGATGAGGTTCGAACTCGCATCCGAGACTTCGCCGAGACCTTGCCTCAATAGCACCCTTGCCCCGGCCGTCTCGGCGGTCGGGGCTTTCTCAACGGGAGTTCCCCAAGTGGAAATCAGCAATTACCGACCTGCCCGACCGGGCGGGAATACACGCGCGTATCTCGACGTACGCCTCGATGACGGAATTTTCATCCGCGGCTTGAGACTGGTCGAAACGCGCAATGGTATTCGGGTTTATGGACCTGAGTTCAACGGGCAGCGAATCGTCACATTCCCGCCGGCCGTGGCCGATGCGATCTCGGGGGCGGTAGCTGATGCAGCAGCATAACTTCGCAGCCGGAGATCGTGTCGAGCACAGTAAGTACGGCCCCGGCACCGTGATCGAGGTTACAGGCGACAGGATAACCGTCCGCCATGATCGGCACGGTGAGAAGCGCATCATGGCTTCATTCTTACAGCCATCCACCAAAACGGCGCCCACCGCCAGCAATGACAACAAGCCCGACTCGCTTCCTGTTATTCACGTCTCGGAATGGCAAGGAGTCCCCGTCCCGGAGCGGGAGTGGCTTGTGCCCGATCTTGTTCCACTGCGGCAGGTCACGCTACTTTCGGGAGACGGCGGCGTAGGCAAGTCGCTTTTAGCCCTCCAACTTTCCGCGGCAACCGCCCTGGGGTACGGCGTGCTCGGCTTGGAGCCTCGCCCTGGACGAGTTCTTTATGTTGGGGCAGAGGACGAAGCTCCAGAATTCCAGCGGCGCCTTGCCGACATTCTTAACCCCATCGAGGTTGGTTTCGCCAACCTCCATGATCGTTTCGACCTCGTACCCCTTGCCGGCAGAGACGCCGCTTTGGTGTGGCTCAATCCCGAAACGCGGCAGCTACAGGCGACACCGCTGTTCGCCAAACTCGTGGAGAAGGTGGAGTCATTCAGGCCGACCCTTCTAGTGCTCGATACCAGCGCCGACCTTTTCGCAGGGAACGAGATCGACCGTGTACAGGTTCGCACGTTCGTCGGGCTACTGCGTAGCCTTGCCATGGAACACGGAATGGCCGTGCTCCTGCTATCGCACCCGTCTGTTGCGGGTATGCAGAACGGGAGCGGGCTGTCGGGATCTACGGCCTGGAACAATAGCGTGCGCTCCCGGCTGTATTTGACAACCGATAAAGACGACGACGACCTGCGCATCCTGAAAACAGTCAAGGCGAACTATGGCCGCAAGGGCGATGAGGTTCGAATGCGCTGGCACGAAGGCGCCTTCATTCTCGACGATGGTAAACCATCCGAAGCGACAGGGTTGCTCAATCGCCGCGCCGACGAGAAATTCCGCGAGATGCTTTCCGCTATCAACCGGACTGGTCAGCGTGTCGCGCCAACCAAGGGCGTGAACTATGCCCCCTCCATCATGGCGGTTCGTCCTGATGCGGGCGCCGTTTCCAAGAAACAATTGGAGGCGGCGATGCATCGCCTGCTAGCTGCCAACATCATCAAGGTCGTATGGGATGGCCCGCCATCCAAACAGCGGCAGCGCCTTATCGTTTCGGCGGAAGATTTCGGGCCGGAAGGCGAGATGGAAGCGGAGGCGGCGTGATGTTCCAGCACCGGCTTCCACCCCCCTTCCACCCCTGTTC
>JBASAA010000007.1:0-412033 GCA_049650385.1 Mesorhizobium sp. | reverse complement strand
GGTGACGGGCGTGGAGATGTTCCGCAAGCTGCTCGACCAGGGTCAGGCCGGCGACAACATCGGCGCGCTGATCCGCGGCGTCGACCGCGAAGGCGTCGAGCGCGGCCAGGTTCTGGCCAAGCCGGGTTCTGTCAAGCCGCACAAGAAGTTCGTGGCCGAAGCCTACATCCTGACCAAGGAAGAGGGTGGGCGTCATACGCCGTTCTTCACCAACTACCGTCCGCAGTTCTATTTCCGCACGACGGACGTGACGGGGATCGTGACGCTGCCGGAAGGCACCGAGATGGTGATGCCGGGCGACAACATCACGGTCGATGTGGAACTGATCGTGCCGATCGCCATGGAAGAGAAGCTGCGCTTCGCCATCCGTGAAGGCGGCCGCACCGTCGGCGCCGGCATCGTCGCTTCGATCAAAGAGTAAGAAGATTTAATCGATCTGTCGCGGGCGCGGTTAGCCCGCGCCGCGCCAGAACAAGGAATGACTAAATGAACGGACAGAATATCCGCATCCGCCTCAAGGCGTTTGACCATCGGGTGCTCGATGCTTCGACCCGCGAAATCGTGTCGACGGCCAAGCGCACGGGCGCAAATGTCCGCGGCCCCATTCCGCTGCCGACGCGGATCGAGAAGTTCACGGTCAACCGCTCGCCCCACGTCGACAAGAAGAGCCGCGAGCAGTTCGAGATGCGCACGCACAAGCGGCTGCTCGACATCGTCGATCCGACTCCGCAGACCGTCGACGCTCTCATGAAGCTCGACCTGGCCGCCGGCGTCGACGTCGAGATCAAGCTCTAGGACCCGACAGGGAACCTTGAAAAGACATGAGCCGGAGGCGACCAGCCGATGGCTCCTCTGAAGGAAGATGAACCGATGCGTTCAGGTGTGATTGCAAAGAAGGTGGGAATGACCCGCATCTATAACGATGCCGGCGAGCATGTCCCCGTCACTGTTCTCCACATGGAGAACTGCCAGGTCGTTGCGCAGCGCACGCAGGAGAAGAATGGCTACACCGCCGTTCAGCTCGGCGTCGGCCTCGCCAAGGTAAAGAATACGACGAAGGCGATGCGCGGGCATTTCGCCACCGCTTCGGTCGAGCCCAAGGCGAAGGTCGCGGAGTTCCGCGTTTCGGCCGACAACATGATCGATGTCGGCTCCGAGATCACCGTCGAGCACTTCGTCGCCGGCCAGAAGGTCGACGTGACGGGCACGACGATCGGCAAGGGTTTTCAGGGCGTCATCAAGCGCCATCATTTCGGTTCTGGCCGCGCTTCGCACGGTAACTCGCTGTCGCACCGCATCCACGGTTCGACCGGCCAGCGCCAGGATCCGGGCAAGGTGTTCAAGGGCAAGAAGATGGCCGGCCACCTGGGTTCGACCCGCGTGACCACCCAGAACGTCGAGATCGTCTCGACGGACCTCGATCGCGGCCTGATCCTGATCCGTGGCGCCGTTCCCGGCTCCGCCGGTTCGTGGATTTATGTACGCGACGCCGTGAAGGCTCCGCTGCCGGCCAATGCGCCGAAGCCGGCGGGCGTCCGCGTGGCGAAGAAGGAAGAAGCCCCGGCCACCGAGGGAGCGGAATAATGGACATCAAGATCACGACGCTTGCCGGCAAGGACGTCGGCAAGGTGGAGCTTTCCGAGGCGATTTTCGGCCTCGATCCGCGCGAGGACATCCTGCAGCGCGTTGTGCGCTGGCAACTGGCCAAGCGCCAGCAGGGTACCCACAAGGCGCAGACCCGTGCCGAAGTGGCTCGCACCGGTGCCAAGATGTACAAGCAGAAGGGTACGGGCCGCGCCCGTCACCATTCGGCGCGCGCTCCGCAGTTCCGCGGCGGCGGCAAGGCGCACGGCCCGGTCGTGCGCAGCCATGAGCATGACCTGCCGAAGAAGGTCCGCGCGCTCGGCCTCAAGCATGCGCTGTCGGCCAAGGCCAAGACGTCGAGCCTGATCGTCATCGACGATCTGAAGCTCGCCGAGGCCAAGACCAAGGCGCTGGTCGCCAACCTGGCGGCGCTGGGGCTCACCAACGCGCTGGTGATCGGCGGCGCTGAGCTCGACCAGAACTTCAAGCTGGCGGCGACCAACATTCCCAACATCGACGTGCTGCCGATCCAGGGCATCAACGTCTACGACATCATGCGCCGCGGCACGCTGGTCCTTTCCAAGGCCGCCGTCGAGGCTCTCGAGGAGCGCTTCAAATGACCGACCTTCGTCACTACGACGTGATTGTTTCTCCCGCGATCACCGAAAAGTCGACCATGGCTTCCGAGCAGAACCAGGTGGTCTTCAACGTCGCCAAGAAGGCGACGAAGCCGGAGATCAAGGCTGCCGTCGAGGCGCTGTTCGGCGTCAAGGTGACGGCGGTCAACACGCTGGTTCGCAAGGGCAAGGTCAAGCGCTTCCGTGGCACGATCGGCCGCCAGGGCGACGTCAAGAAGGCGGTGGTGACCCTGGTCGACGGACAGTCGATCGACGTCGCGACGGGCCTGTGAACGGGGCCGCGAGGATAAGAAAATGGCATTGAAGCATTTCAACCCGATTACGCCGAGCACCCGCCAGCTGGTCATCGTCGACCGCTCGGGTCTCTATAAGGGCAAGCCCGTCAAGGGCCTGACCGAGGGCCTGACCAAGTCCGGCGGCCGCAACAACTACGGCCGCATCACCGCCCGCTTCATCGGCGGCGGTCACAAGCGCTCGTACCGCATCATCGACTTCAAGCGCCGCAAGTTCGACGTCGTCGGCACGGTCGAGCGCCTCGAGTACGACCCGAACCGGTCGGCTTTCATCGCGCTGATCAAGTATGAGGACGGCGAGCTGTCCTACATCATCGCGCCGCAGCGTCTTGCACCCGGCGACAAGGTCGTCGCCGGCGAGTCCGTCGACGTCAAGCCGGGCAACGCGATGCCGCTTTCGGCCATGCCGGTGGGCACCATCGTCCACAACATCGAGCTGAAGCCGGGCAAGGGCGCCCAGGTGGCCCGTTCGGCCGGCACCTACGCGCAGCTCGTCGGCCGCGACCAGGGCATGGCGATCCTGCGGCTTTCCTCCGGAGAGCAGCGCGTCGTGCACGGCTCCTGCCTGGCGACGGTCGGTGCGGTATCGAATGCCGACCACGGCAACATCAACGACGGCAAGGCCGGCCGCACGGTCTGGCGCGGCAAGCGCCCGCACAACCGCGGCGTCGTGATGAACCCGGTCGATCACCCGCATGGCGGCGGTGAAGGCCGCACCTCCGGCGGCCGCCATCCGGTGACGCCGTGGGGCAAGCCCACCAAGGGCAAGAAGACGCGGTCCAACAAGGCGACCGACAAGTTCATCCTGCGCTCGCGTCATCAGCGCAAGAGCTAACAAGAGGTAGGCCCAAGTGACTCGTTCTATTTGGAAAGGCCCCTTTATCGACGGCTTCCTTCTGAAGAAGGCAGACAAGGTTCGTGAAGGCGGTCGCAATGAGGTGATCAAGATGTGGAGCCGCCGCTCCACCATCCTGCCGCAGTTCGTCGGCCTCACCTTCGGCGTCTATAACGGCCAGAAGCATGTTCCGGTCTCGGTGAACGAGGACATGGTCGGGCACAAGTTCGGTGAGTTCGCTCCGACCCGGACCTACTACGGTCATGGTGCGGATAAGAAAGCGAAGAGGAAATAATCATGGGCAAGGCCAAAGCTCCGCGCAGGCTTGCTGACAACGAAGCGCGCGCCGTTCTGCGCACGATCCGTATCAGCCCGCAGAAGCTCAACCTGGTGGCCGCGCTGATCCGCGGCAAGAAGGTTGCGGCGGCGCTCAACGATCTCGAATTCTCGGCCAAGCGGATTTCCGGCACCGTCAAGAAGACGCTGGAATCGGCGATCGCCAACGCGGAAAACAACCACGACCTCGACGTCGATGCCCTGGTGGTGGCGGAAGCCTATGTCGGCAAGTCGATCGTCATGAAGCGTTTCCACGCCCGTGGCCGCGGTCGCGCCAGCCGCGTCGAGAAGCCGTTCTCGCACCTCACGATCGTCGTTCGTGAAGTCGAAGAAAAAGGGGAGGCCGCATAATGGGCCAGAAAATCAATCCGATCGGTCTTCGCCTCGGCATCAACCGGACCTGGGATTCGCGCTGGTACGCGAACACCGGCGATTACGGCAAGCTGCTGCATGAGGACCTGAAGATCCGCGAGTACCTGGAAAAGGAACTCAAGCAGGCGGCGATCTCCAAGATCGTCATCGAGCGTCCGCACAAGAAGTGCCGTGTCACCATCCATGCGGCGCGGCCGGGCCTGATCATCGGCAAGAAGGGCGCCGACATCGAGAAGCTTCGCAAGAAGCTGATGGAGATGACGCAGTCCGAGACGCACCTCAACATCGTCGAGGTGCGCAAGCCGGAGACCGACGCGACGCTGATCGCGCAGTCGATCGCCCAGCAGCTCGAGCGCCGTATCGCGTTCCGCCGCGCCATGAAGCGTGCCGTCCAGTCGGCGATGCGCCTGGGCGCCGAGGGCATCCGCATCAATTGCGGCGGCCGTCTCGGTGGCGCGGAAATCGCGCGCATGGAGTGGTATCGCGAAGGCCGCGTGCCGCTGCACACGCTGCGCGCAGACGTGGACTACGGCACGGCCGAAGCCAACACCGCCTACGGTATCTGCGGCGTCAAGGTCTGGGTGTTCAAGGGCGAGATCCTCGAGCATGACCCGATGGCCTCCGAGCGCCGCGCGACCGAGGGCGATCACGCCGGCGAACGCGGTGGCAACCGCCGCCGCGAGAACGCCTGAGCGGATTTTGAGAATCTGGAGTAGATAAGATGCTGCAACCGAAGCGCACGAAGTTCCGCAAGCAGTTCAAGGGTCGCATTCACGGCGCTGCCAAGGGCGGCACCGACCTGAATTTCGGCGGCTTCGGGCTGAAGGCGCTGGAGCCGAACCGCGTTACCGCGCGTGAGATCGAGGCGGCCCGCCGCGCGATCACCCGCGAGATGAAGCGCGCCGGCCGCGTGTGGATCCGCATTTTCCCGGATCTGCCGGTGACCTCGAAGCCGACCGAAGTCCGCATGGGCAAGGGCAAGGGCGCGGTGGACTACTGGGCCGCTCGCGTCAAGCCGGGTCGCATCATGTTCGAGATCGACGGCGTTCCGGAAGAGACGGCGCGTGAGGCGCTGCGCCTCGGCGCTGCCAAGCTGTCGGTCAGGACGCGCTTCGTTCAGCGCATTGCGGAATAAGGATCAAGATCATGAAAGCCGACGATCTCCGCGCCAAGACGCAGGATCAGCTTACCGATGAATTGGCCAGCCTGAAGAAGGAGCAGTTCAACCTGCGCTTCCAGAAGGCGACCGGCCAGCTCGAAAAGACCGCGCGCGTCAAGGAAGTCCGCAGGGACATCGCGCGTATCAAGACCATCGCGGCGGAAAAATCCGCTGCCAAGAAGGCTTAAGGACGAAGATCATGCCAAAGCGCATTCTGCAGGGCACCGTCGTCAGCGACAAGAACGAGAAGACGGTCGTTGTCAAAGTCGAACGGCGCTTCACGCATCCCGTTATGAAGAAGGTTGTTCGTATGTCCAAGCGCTACAAGGCGCATGACGAGAACAACGCTCACAAGGTCGGCGATCAGGTGTTCATCCAGGAGTCGGCGCCGATCTCCAAGGACAAGCGCTGGGTCGTGGTCGAGAGCGACCAGGCCTGAGCAGAGACGAATTTCAGACAGACTGGGGGAGGGCGTGAACCGCCCGCTCCGTTAGAAAAGAAGAAGGCGGCCAGTCATGATTCAGATGCAAACAAACCTCGACGTGGCGGATAATTCCGGCGCACGTCGTGTCATGTGCATCAAGGTGCTGGGCGGCTCGAAGCGGAAGTATGCCTCCGTCGGCGACATCATTGTGGTGTCGATCAAGGAAGCCATTCCGCGCGGGCGCGTCAAGAAGGGCGATGTGATGAAGGCGGTCGTGGTCCGCACGGCCAAGGACATCCGCCGCCCCGACGGCAGCGTGATCCGTTTCGACAAGAACGCGGCCGTTCTCGTCGACAACAAGAAAGAGCCGGTCGGCACGCGTATCTTCGGACCGGTTCCGCGCGAATTGCGCGCCAAGAACCACATGAAGATCATCTCGCTCGCGCCTGAAGTGCTGTAAGGGAACCGACCAATGCAAAAGATCCGTAAAGGCGACAAGGTCGTCGTCCTGGCCGGCAAGGACAAGGGCCGTACCGGCGAAGTCCTTTCGGTGCAGCCGAAGGAAGACACCGCGCTGGTGCGCGGCGTCAACCTGATCCGCCGCCACCAGAAGCAGACCCAGTCCCAAGAGGGCGGGATCATTACCAAGGAAGCGCCGATCCACCTTTCGAACATCGCGATCGCCGACCCCAAGGACGGCAAGCCGACCCGCGTCGGCTTCAAGTTCGAGAAGGACGGCAAGAAGGTGCGCGTCGCCAAGCGCTCAGGAGAAGTCATCAATGGCTAAGGCAGCACAGGCAGAAGCCAAGAATACGCCGCGGCTGAAGAAGGTCTATAACGAGACCATCCGCAAGGCGATGATGGAGCAGTTCAAGTACGACAACGAGATGCAGATTCCGCGCATCGACAAGATCGTGCTGAACATGGGCGTCGGCGAAGCCACGGCGGACTCGAAGAAGCCTTCGGTCGCGGCCGAGGATCTCGCGCTGATCACCGGCCAGAAGGCCGTCGTGACCCGTGCGCGCAAGTCGATCGCCGGCTTCAAGGTGCGCGAGCACATGCCGATCGGTGCCAAGGTCACGCTGCGTCAGGAGCGCATGTACGAGTTCCTGGATCGCCTGGTCAACATCGCGCTGCCGCGCGTTCGCGACTTCCGCGGCCTGAACCCCAAGAGCTTTGACGGCCGTGGCAACTACGCCATGGGCATCAAGGAGCACATCGTGTTCCCGGAGATCAACTACGACAAGGTCGATCAGGTCTGGGGCATGGACGTCATCGTATGTACGACGGCGAAGACGGACGACGAAGCCAGGGCTCTGCTCAAGGCTTTCAACTTCCCCTTCCGCCAGTAACGGCAGCGAGCAAAGGAAAATCTGAAATGGCAAAGACCAGCTCAGTCGAAAAGAACAAGCACCGCCGCAAGCTCGTGGACCAGTACGCCGCGCGCCGGGCCGCCCTGAAGGCGATCATCATGGATCAGTCCAAGCCGATGGACGAACGCTTCCGCGCCCAGCTGAAGCTTTCGGCTCTGCCGCGCAACTCGGCCAAGATCCGTATCCGCAACCGCTGCGAAGTGACCGGGCGTCCGCGCGCCTATTATCGCAAGCTCAAGGTTTCGCGTATCGCGCTTCGTGATCTCGGCAATAACGGCCAGATCCCGGGCCTGGTCAAGTCGAGCTGGTAAGGAGGACACGAGATGTCATTGAGCGATCCTATCGGCGATATGCTGACCCGCATCCGCAACGCCTATGGCCGCAAGAAGTCGAGCGTTTCCACGCCGGCCTCGCGGCTGCGCGCCCGCGTCCTCGACGTGCTGAAGTCCGAAGGCTATATCCGCGACTACAGCCAGACCGATTTCGATAACGGCAAGTCCGAGATCAACATCGAGCTGAAGTATTTCGACGGCTCGCCGGTGGTGCGTGAAATCGCCCGCGTTTCGAAGCCTGGCCGCCGCGTCTATGTTTCGGCCAAGTCCATCCCGCAGGTGGCCAACGGGCTCGGCATCGCCATCCTTTCGACTCCGAAGGGTGTGATGGCCGATCACGAGGCCCGCGAACAGAATGTCGGCGGCGAAGTTCTCTGCCAGGTATTCTAAGGCTGAATGGTCAATGGTGAGCAGGGAAGGGTGAAAAGACAGTTTTGGTGCGGAGTGCCCCTTTGTCCATTCACCCTTTTACCGTCCGCCATTTGCGAAGACTAAGGAAAGAGGAGACACCAAATGTCTCGTATTGGTAAGAAGCCCGTATCTGTTCCGCAGGGCGTGACCGCGAGCGTCGATGGCCAGACCGTGACGGCCAAGGGTCCGAAGGGCGAGCTGAAGTTCGTCGTGAACGACGAGGTGCTGGTCAAGATGGAGGACGGCGAGATCGCTGTTCAGCCGCGCGACCAGTCCAAGGAGGCCCGCTCCAAGTGGGGCATGTCACGCACGCAGATCGTCAACATCCTGACGGGCGTGAAGGACGGCTTCGAGCGCAAGCTCGAGATCAGCGGCGTCGGCTACCGTGCTGCGATGCAGGGCAAGAACCTGCAGCTTTCGCTCGGCTTCAGCCACGAAGTCGTGTACCAGACGCCGGAAGGCATCACCATCGCTACGCCGAAGCCCACTGAAATCACCGTTTCGGGCATCGACAAGCAGCAGGTCGGCCAGGTTGCCGCGGAAATCCGCGAATATCGCGAACCCGAACCCTACAAGGGCAAGGGCGTGCGCTACGAGGGCGAGAAGATCGTCCGCAAGGAAGGCAAGAAGAAGTAAGACGTCGAGGGGGCAGGGCGGTACGGTATTCGCCTGCTTCCTCGATATTTCAACGCCACGGGGCATTGTCGCGGGAGCTTCGCCTACCGCATACGGCAAGTCCCGGCTCATGAAGGCAGAAGACCATGGCATCCAAAGAGACCACCCAGCGCCGCTCGGCGCGCGTTCGCCGCCAACTCAAGAGCGTCGCCAATGGCCGCCCGCGGCTTTCGGTGCACCGGACTTCGAAGAACATCTACGTCCAGGTGATCGATGACGCGAAGGGGCAGACCCTCGCCGCCGCGTCGACGCTGGAGAAGGATTTCAGGGCCGGCAAGAAGACCGGGGCCGACACCGCCGCCGCCGCCGCAATCGGCAAGCTGATCGCCGATCGCGCCATCAAGGCCGGCGTCAAGGATGTCGTGTTCGATCGCGGCGCCTACATCTATCACGGCCGCGTCAAGGCCCTGGCCGAAGCTGCCCGCGAGGGCGGCCTGAACTTCTAACGACCGATCGGGCGGTGGTTGGCAAAAATTTGCCGACTTTCGCGCCCGGTTCGTTCAAGAGGCATTTGATTTCGCCGCCGGTGCCCGCTAAGAGGACCGGCATTCAGCAACCCGTGCTTCCGGAAAAGAACAAGGAACTAGGATATGGCACAGGAACGTAGGGATGGCGGCCGCGGCCGCGATCGCGAAGAGCGCGACGACGGCATCGTCGACAAGCTCGTTCACATCAACCGCGTCGCCAAGGTGGTGAAGGGCGGCCGTCGCTTCGGCTTCGCCGCGCTCGTCGTTGTCGGCGATCAGAAGGGCCGGGTCGGTTTCGGCCATGGTAAGGCGCGCGAAGTGCCGGAAGCGATCCGCAAGGCGACCGAATCGGCCAAGCGCGACATGATCTTCGTGCCGCTGCGCTCCGGCCGTACGCTGCACCACGACGTGGAGGGGCGCTGGGGCGCCGGCCGCGTTCTCCTGCGCTCGGCCAAGGTCGGTACTGGCATCATCGCCGGCGGCCCGATGCGCGCCGTGTTCGAGACGCTCGGCATGCATGACGTCGTCGCCAAGTCGATGGGTTCCTCGAATCCGTACAACATGGTTCGCGCCACGTTCGACGCGCTGAAGAACCAGATGCATCCGAAGGATGTGGCTGCCGCGCGCGGCATCAAGTATTCGACGCTTCAGGCCCGCCGCGGCAGTGCCGTAGCGGCTGAAGAATAGTCGGCGCTGACAAGGACCAGGACCATGGCCAAGAAGGCAGGAAAAACCATCACCGTTGAGCAGATCGGCTCGCCGATCCGCCGGCCCAAGGAACAGCGCGCGACGCTGGTCGGCCTCGGCCTCAACAAGATGCACAGGAAAAGCACGCTGGAGGATACGCCCTCCGTGCGCGGCATGATTGCAGCCGTTCAGCACCTCGTCCGCGTCGTGGACGAGGCTTGAACCGGCGCGCAGGAGAACGACCATGAAACTCAACGAACTGCGTGACAACGAAGGCGCGACCCCGGCCAAGAAGCGTGCCGGTCGCGGCATCGGCTCAGGCCTCGGCAAGACCGGCGGGCGCGGCGTCAAGGGTCAGAAGTCCCGCTCGGGCGTGGCGATCAACGGCTTCGAGGGTGGCCAGATGCCGCTCTACCGCCGCCTGCCCAAGCGCGGCTTCAACAACATCTTCGCCAAGAGCTTCGCGACCGTGTCGCTCGGCCGTATCCAGGCGGCGATCGATGCCAAGAAGCTCGACGCCAAGGAGACGGTGAACGTCGAGGCGCTGGTCAAGGCCGGCGTACTGCGCCGCGCCAAGGACGGCGTGCGCGTGCTTTCAGACGGTGAACTCAAGGCCAAGCTTTCCTTCGATGTCGCCGGCGCCTCCAAGGCCGCGATCGAGAAGATCGAGAAGGCCGGCGGTTCGGTCAAGCTGCCCGAACAGGCCGCCGCCGAGTAACGTCTTTCAGCAAGCGGTCGCGTCATCGCGGCCGCTTGCATCTTTGGCACGCGGAGCCTATCTCGGTGGCTTCGGTGTCACGCGTCGCCCTGACCTGCGGGCCCCTGAGCGTGACCAAGCGGAGAATCACGCATGGCTTCGGCTGCTGAACAACTAGCCTCCAATCTCAATTTCGCGGCCTTCGCCAAGGCCGAAGATTTGAAGAAGCGCATCTGGTTCACGCTGGGTGCGCTGTTCGTCTATCGGCTCGGCACCTATATCCCGCTGCCCGGCATCAACCCGGAAGCGTTCGCGCAGGCGTTCCAGCAGCAGAGCGGCGGCGTGCTCGGCATGTTCAACATGTTCGCCGGCGGCGCGGTGGAGCGCATGGCGATCTTCGCGCTCGGCGTGATGCCCTACATTTCCGCCTCGATCATCATGCAGCTCATGACGTCGGTGATTCCGTCGCTCGAGGCGCTGAAGAAGGAAGGCGAGCAGGGCCGCAAGATCATCAATCAGTATACGCGCTACGGCACCGTGCTCCTGGCGATCGTGCAATCCTACGGCATCGCCGTCGGCCTATCGAGCGGCAACAACATCGTCACCAATCCCGGGCTGTTCTTCGAGATTTCGGCCGTCATCAGCCTGACCGGCGGCACCATGTTCCTGATGTGGCTCGGCGAGCAGATCACGGCGCGCGGCATCGGCAACGGCGTTTCGCTGATCATCTTCGCCGGCATTGTCGCGGGCATGCCGACCGCCCTCAGCGGTACGCTGGAACTCGGCCGCACCGGCGCGTTGCCGACCAGCCTGCTGCTCGCCATTCTCGTGCTTGCCGTCGCGGTCATCATGCTGATGGTGTTCGTGGAGCGCGCCCAGCGCCGGCTCCTGATCCAGTATCCGAAACGCCAGGTCGGCAACCGCATGTTCCAGGGCGATACCTCGCACCTGCCGCTGAAGCTGAACACCTCGGGCGTCATTCCGCCGATCTTCGCTTCCTCGCTGCTGCTTCTGCCGGCGACGCTGGCCGGCTTTTCCGACAGCACGAACCTGCCGTCGTGGGTACAGACCATCCTCACCACCTTCGGTCACGGCCAGCCGCTCTACATGATCTTCTACGGCGGCATGATCGCGTTCTTCACCTTCTTCTACACGGCCATCGTCTTCAATCCGAAGGAAACGGCCGACCAGTTGAAGAAGCACTCCGGCTTCATCCCGGGCTATCGGCCGGGGGAACGCACCGCGGACTATATCGACTACGTGCTCACGCGCATCACCGTGGTCGGCGCGATCTATCTGGTGGCAGTGTGTCTGCTGCCTGAATACCTCATCTCGGCCACTGGCATTCCCTTCTACCTTGGTGGCACTTCGCTTTTGATCGTGGTCAGTGTTACGCTCGATACCGTGGCGCAACTTCAGGGCCACCTGGTTGCCCATCAGTACGAGGGCCTGATCAAGAAATCGAAGCTGCGCGGGGGTAAGAGAAACAGATGAGGCTGATATTGCTCGGACCGCCTGGAGCGGGCAAAGGGACGCAGGCGCAGCGGTTGGTCGAGAAGCACGGCATTCCGCAACTGTCGACCGGCGACATGCTGCGGGCGGCGGTCAAGGCCGGAACCGAGGTCGGCAAGCGCGCCAAGGCGATCATGGATGCCGGCGGTCTGGTTTCCGACGAGATCGTCAACCAGATCGTCTCCGACCGGGTCGGCGAGCCGGATGCCGCACGGGGCTTCATCCTCGACGGGTTTCCGCGCACCGTGCCGCAGGCCGAGGCGCTGACGCGCATCCTGGCTGGCAAAGGGCAGGAACTGGACGCGGTCATCGAGCTCAAGGTCGACGAGAACGCTCTGCTCAAGCGCATGGAAAAGCGCGTGGCCGACACCAAGGCTGCCGGTGGGCAGGTGAGGGCGGACGATAATCCCGGGTCGTTCAAGAAGCGCCTCGACGAGTATCGCGAAAAGACCGCGCCGCTGTCGAAGTACTATGCGGGCACCGGCCAGTTGAAGACGGTGGACGGCATGGCGGACATGGATACGGTCACTGCCGAGATCGAGAAACTGGTCGCCGCGGCGGTGAACGCTTAACAGGCTATTGACAGCGTCGCCCCTGCGGAGTATGGCGGCGCGTCTCCCTATCAGGCATGAAGCTTGCCTGTCCGAAAGGACGGGTTCTTGGCATTGAATATGGAACACCCGCAAGGGCCGGCCTCCACCGGACGCGGGCATCTTGAAAAGCGCCGGCGATGTCCGGCCCACATGGAGAAGAAGATATGGCTCGTATAGCCGGCGTCAACATTCCGACCAACAAGCGCGTCGTCATCGCGCTTCAGTACATTCACGGCATCGGCAAGAAGTTTGCCCAGGAAATCGTCGAGAAGGTCGGTATTCCGGCCGAGCGTCGCGTCAACCAGCTGACCGACGCCGAAATCCTTCAGATCCGCGAAGCCATCGACCGCGACTACCAGGTCGAGGGCGATCTGCGCCGCGAAGTCTCGATGAACATCAAGCGCCTGATGGACCTCGGCTGCTACCGCGGCCTGCGGCATCGTCGTTCGCTGCCGGTTCGCGGCCAGCGCACGCATACCAATGCGCGTACCCGCAAGGGCCCGGCCAAGGCGATCGCCGGCAAGAAGAAGTAATTCAGGGGGGTAGGGCAGTAAGGCAATAGGGCATTGTTTGAGCGCGGCCGGCATCGGTTTTTCAGACATACTGCCTTACTTCCCTACTGCCTTACTGCCCTTCCAGGTGTAGCCGCTGGCGTTACGGCGGCGTAGATATCAGTTGAAAGGACCATTATGGCCAAGGAAGTCACACGCGTTCGTCGCCGCGAGCGCAAGAATATTTCGTCGGGTGTCGCCCACGTCAACTCGACCTTCAACAACACGATGATCACCATTTCCGACGCACAGGGCAATGCGATTGCCTGGTCGTCGGCCGGCGCCCAGGGCTTCAAGGGTTCGCGCAAGTCGACCCCGTTCGCCGCCCAGATGGCAGCCGAGGATTGCGCCAAGAAGGCGCAGGAGCACGGCATGCGCACCCTCGAGGTCGAGGTTTGCGGTCCGGGTTCCGGCCGTGAGTCGGCACTGCGCGCGCTGCAGGCCGCTGGTTTCACCATCACCTCGATCCGCGACGTGACGCCGATCCCGCACAATGGCTGCCGCCCGCGCAAGAAGCGCCGCGTCTGATATCTTTTCGAACTGCCGGATGAGCGCCACGAGCGCTCATCCGTAATTTCCAGGTCGCCTGTCACGATTGGATGGTGCAGGCAAGCAAGGGAAGAAAAAATGATCCAGAAAAACTGGCAGGAACTGATCAAGCCCAACAAGATCGAGTTCTCGTCGAAGGGCAAGACGCTGACCACGCTGGTGGCCGAGCCGCTTGAGCGGGGCTTCGGCCTGACGCTCGGCAATGCGCTGCGCCGCGTGCTTCTGTCCTCGCTGCGAGGCGCTGCCGTCACCGCCGTGCAGATCGACGGCGTTCTGCATGAATTCTCCTCGATCGCCGGCGTGCGCGAGGACGTGACCGACATCGTGCTCAACATCAAGGAAATCGCCATCAAGATGGAAGGCGACGGCCCCAAGCGCATGGTCGTGCGCAAGCAGGGTCCGGGCGCGGTACTTGCCGGCGACATCCAGACGGTTGGCGACGTCGAGATTCTCAACCCCGATCACGTCATCTGCACGCTGGACGAGGGTGCCGAAATCCGCATGGAGTTCACGGTCGACACCGGCAAGGGCTATGTGCCGGCCGAGCGCAACCGCGCCGAAGACGCGCCGATCGGGCTGATCCCGGTCGACTCGCTCTACTCGCCGGTCCGCAAGGTTTCCTACAAGGTCGAGAACACCCGTGAGGGCCAGGTCCTCGACTACGACAAGCTGACCATGGCCATCGAGACCAACGGTTCGATCTCGGGCGAGGACGCGGTGGCTTTCGCCGCCCGCATCCTGCAGGACCAGCTCGGCCTGTTCGTCAATTTCGAGGAGCCGCAGAAGGCGCAGGCCGAAGAGCAGGTCACCGAGCTTGCCTTCAACCCGGCGCTGCTCAAGAAGGTCGACGAACTCGAGCTTTCGGTGCGTTCGGCCAACTGCCTGAAGAACGACAACATCGTCTATATCGGCGATCTGATCCAGAAGACCGAAGCCGAGATGCTGCGCACCCCGAACTTCGGCCGCAAGTCGCTCAACGAGATCAAGGAAGTGCTGGCGGCCATGGGCCTGCACCTCGGCATGGAAGTGCCGGACTGGCCGCCGGAGAACATCGAGGACCTCGCCAAGCGGTACGAGGACCAGTACTGAACCTGAATAGAGCATGGTGCCAAGGACCGGCGCGCCGGTCCGACGGCCATGCGGAAAACCATCGGAGGCCGTGGCCTCTTGAACAGATAAAGAAGGAAAAGAGCCATGCGCCACGGTTTTAAAGGCCGCCGCTTCGCCCGCAGCATCAGCCATCGCAAGTCGATGTTCGCCAACCTCGCCGTGTCGCTCATCGAGCACGAGCAGATCGTCACCACCCTGCCGAAGGCGAAGGACCTGCGTCCGATCGTCGAGAAGCTGGTGACGCTCGGCAAGCGCGGCGATTTGCACGCCCGCCGTCAGGTCATCGCACAGATCGGCAACGAGGACGTCGTCAAGCGCCTGTTCGACACCGTCGCCCCGCGTTACGCCACCCGCAACGGCGGCTATCTGCGCATCATGAAGGCCGGCTTCCGCAAGGGCGACAACGCTCCGATGGCCGTCATCGAGTTCGTGGATCGCGACACCTCGGCCAAGGGCGCCGCCGACCGCGCCCGGCTCGAAGCCGAGGCCAGCGAGGAAGCTGCCGCCTGAGTTTGCGGCACTTCCGGGATCGATCGAAAGGGGCCTGTGTGGCCCCTTTTTTGTTGGTGCGACGAAGGCAACGCGGCTGCGAAGTGTGGATCGTCACCGATCGGTAACCGCATTGTCATGCGACGGTCACGCGCACCGGACAGAGTTCTCGCGGGCTGAAGGCCCCATCCACCCCGAGAAATCTGAAGGATCGACACGCCATGACCCATCTGTCACGCAATTTCCTGATGGCGGGCGCCGCCGCCGTGACCCTGCTCGCCGCCGGCGCAGGCCAGGCCCAGGACAATGCCTCCGTCGAAACCTATCTCGACCGCACTGCCAAGGGCGACATCACCCAGCCCGGAGGCGCCCGCCGCCTTGCCGGCGACGCCACGCAGGCCGTGCAGGGGCTGATCGGCAATGGCGAGGTGAAGAACGTCATCCTGCTGATCGGTGACGGCATGGGCGATTCCGAAATAACCATTGCCCGCAATTATGCCGAGGGCGCGGGCGGCTTCTTCAAGGGCATCGATGCGCTGCCGATCACCGGGCAGTACACGCATTACGCGCTCGACAAGAAGACGGGCAAGCCGGACTACGTGACCGATTCCGCCGCTTCGGGAACGGCTTGGGCAACGGGCGTAAAGACCTACAACGGCGCGATCGGCGTCGATATCCACGAGAAGCCGCATCCTACGCTGATCGAACTGGCCAAGGCGGCCGGGCTTGCCACCGGCGATGTCTCCACCGCCGAGATACAGGACGCCACGCCGGCCGTGCTGCTGGCCCATGTCACCGGGCGCAAATGCTACGGCCCGGAGGCGACGAGCGAAAAATGCGCCGGCAACGCGCTGGAAAACGGCGGCGCGGGCTCGATCTCGGAGCAGATCCTGAACACCCGGGCCGATGTCGTGCTTGGCGGGGGCTCTAAGTCGTTCAACGAGGTTGCGAAGGCGGGCGACTGGAAGGAGAAGTCGCTGCTCGACCAGGCGAAGGAGCGCGGCTTCACCGTCGTCGGCAATCTCGACGAACTGAACGGCGTGACCTCGGCGGATCAGGACAAGCCTCTGCTCGGTCTCTTTGCCGAGGGCAACATGCCGGTCCGCTGGAAAGGGCCGAAAGCCAGCCATCACGGCAATATCGACGCCGAGCCGGTAAACTGCGAGCCGAATGCGGAGCGCGCGGCTTCGGTGCCGACGCTTGCCGAGATGACCACCAAGGCGATCGATCTTCTCAAGGGCAACGAGAAGGGCTTCTTCCTCCAGGTCGAAGGCGCGTCGATCGACAAGCAGGACCATGCCGCTAATCCTTGCGGGCAGATCGGTGAGACGGTGGACCTCGACGAGGCGGTGCAGAAGGCACTCGAATTCGCCAAGGCCGATGGCAAGACGCTGGTGATCGTTACCGCCGACCATGCCCATTCCAGCCAGATCATCCCCGACGGCACCAAGGCTCCGGGCCTCACTCAGGCGCTCACCACCAGGGACGGTTCTGTGATGACCGTGAGCTACGGCAACGCCGAGGAGGACGACCAGGAGCACACCGGGGCACAGTTGCGCGTGGCGGCGTTCGGGCCTTATGCGGCCAATTTCGTCGGGCTGACCGACCAGACCGACATGTTCTACACCATCAGCGAGGCGCTGAAGCTGCAACCGGAGCAGCGCGCCAGCGCCGAATAACGCTTGCCGCACCAAAAACGACGCCCCGGCCGTTTCGGCCGGGGTTTTCTTTTTGCCGGGGAGAAAGTATCGGCCTTTCATTTTGCACAATCCTCACCACAATGGCGCGCGAACGGTTCGGAGGATTCGCATATGCTGAAACGGCTGTCCTTGTTTGTGCTTTGCGCGCTGGTGGGGCTTGCCGCCGCGCCGGCAAGCCAACGGGCGGTCGCGCAGGAAAAGGACCCCGGCCTGACCGATGTGCTGACGGACCTGCTGCGCGGTGTCGAGAGCGACAATCCGACCCCCGGACCGGACAAGCGTGTGCCGTTCGGGCGCGACGAAGTCCAGTTGTCGTTCGCGCCGCTGGTCAAGCAGACCGCCCCCGCCGTGGTCAACGTCTATGCCTCGCAGACCGCCAAGGTGGTGTCGCCGTTCCAGGGTGACCCGTTCTTCGAACAGTTCTTCGGCCGTTCGCGGCCGCGGGCGCAGTCTTCGCTGGGCTCGGGCGTGCTGGTCGATCCGAGCGGCATCGTCGTCACCAATTTCCACGTCATCAAGGATGCGGACGAGGTGAAGGTCGCCACGTCGGACGGGCGCGAGTTCACCAGCAAGGTCCTGCTCAAGGACGAGACGGTCGACCTTGCCGTGCTCAAGATTGAGGGCGACAAGCCGTTCCCGGTGGTGCCCATCGGCGATTCCGACGCGCTGGAGATCGGCGATCTGGTGCTTGCCATCGGCAACCCGTTCGGGGTCGGCCAGACCACCACCAGCGGCATCGTCTCAGGGCTGGCGCGCAGCCATATCGGCGTTTCCGACTTCGGTTTTTTCATCCAGACGGACGCCGCCATCAATCCCGGCAATTCGGGCGGGGCGCTGATCAACATGGGCGGCCAGCTTATCGGCATCAACACGGCGATCTATTCGCGCAGCGGCGGCTCGATCGGCATCGGCTTCGCCATTCCGTCCAACATGGTTCATGCCTTCGTGGAGGCGGCCAAGGCCGGCCGCGATTTCTTCGAGCGTCCCTATATCGGCGCACAGTTCGAGCCGGTGACGCCGCAGATCGCCGAATCGCTCGGCATGGATGCGCCGAGCGGGGCGCTGGTCACCTCCGTCGAGCCTGACGGGCCGGCGGCCAAGGCCGGGCTGAAGCCGGGCGATGTCGTGCTGAAGATGAACGGCGCGGCGCTGGAAAGCGTCGATGCGCTGGGTTACCGGCTGGCGACGCAGGCTATCGGCGCCGAGGCGACGCTGGACGTCTTGAGCAAGGGGCAGACGCAGACGCTGGCGATCACGCTGGAGCGTGCGCCGGAGGGTGCGAATGCCGCCCCGATCACGCTGCGCGGGCGCAGTCCCTTTGCCGGGGCGCAGGTGGCGGAATTGTCGCCGCGCCTTGCCCAGAAGCTCGGCATGCCGACCGACCTCAAGGGCGTCGCTGTGGTGGACGTCGCCGGCAACTCGCCGGCCTCCGGCTTCGGTTTTCAGCCGGGCGATATCGTGCGCGAGGTCAACGGTGTGACGATCGACACGACCAAGGCACTTGCGGCCGCAGCCGCGCAGAACACCCGCTGGTGGCGCTTCACCGTCGAGCGCGGCGGCCAGATCCTGCGCCAGGTCCTGCGGTATTGATGAGACGTCATGACTGATCTTTTCAGCGCGGGCGAGCCGGAAAAAGCGCGGGCCGGGCAACCGCTGGCCGACCGGCTTCGCCCGAAGAACCTGGGCGAGGTGGTCGGGCAGGAGCACCTGACCGGCCCGGACGGGGCGCTGACGCGAATGATCGCGTCCGGTTCGCTCGGTTCGATGATCTTCTGGGGGCCGCCCGGAACCGGCAAGACCACGGTGGCTCGGCTTTTGGCCGGCGAGACCAGCCTGGCGTTCGAGCAGATATCGGCGATCTTTTCGGGCGTCGCGGACCTGAAGAAAGTGTTCGAGGCGGCGCGGCTGCGGCGCGCCAACGGCCGCCAGACCCTGCTTTTCGTCGACGAGATCCATCGCTTCAACCGCGCCCAGCAGGATTCCTTTCTCCCCGTCATGGAGGACGGCACGGTGGTGCTGGTGGGGGCCACGACCGAGAACCCGTCCTTCGAACTGAACGCCGCGCTGTTGTCGCGCGCGCGGGTGTTGGTGTTCCATTCGCTCGGCGAGGACAGCATCGGCAAGCTGCTTTCGCGCGCGGAAGAGGCCGAGGGAAAAAAGCTGCCGCTCGACGGGGAGGCGCGCGCGGTGCTGATGCGCATGGCCGACGGCGACGGCCGCGCCTCGCTGACGTTGGCCGAAGAGGTGTGGCGCGCCGTCAAGCCGGGCGAGGTGTTCGACGCCGAGGGCTTGCAACGCATCGTCCAGCGACGGGCGCCGATTTACGACAAGGGCCAGGACGGCCACTACAACCTGATTTCGGCGCTGCACAAATCGGTGCGCGGTTCGGACCCCGATGCCGCGCTCTATTACCTGTGCCGTATGTTCGATGCCGGCGAGGATCCGCTCTATATCGGCCGGCGGCTGGTGCGTATGGCGGTGGAGGACATCGGCCTGGCCGACCCCCAGGCGCTGGTGATCGCCAACGCCGCCAAGGACGCCTATGACTATCTCGGCTCGCCGGAAGGCGAACTCGCCTTTGCGCAGGCCTGCGTCTATCTCGCCACCGCGCCCAAGTCGAACGCCGTCTATACCGCCTTCAAGGCGGCGACGCGCGCGGCCAAGGAATACGGCTCGCTGCTGCCGCCCAAGCATATCCTCAACGCGCCGACCAAGCTGATGAAGGCGGAGGACTACGGCTCGGGCTATCGCTACGACCACGACGAGCCGGAGGCCTTTTCCGGGCAGGACTATTTCCCCGAGAAGATGGGCCGGCAGGTCTTCTACGATCCGCCCGAGCGCGGTTTCGAGCGCGATATCCGCAAGAGGCTCGACTATTGGGCGAAGCTGCGCAAGGAGCGCAATTCCTGACGGTCGGGACGCCTCGAACTTTTTCGGAGCGCAACCCCAAGGAAATGCCGATGCTGTTCGTCATACAGGCAAATGACGGCGATGATGCTTGAGGGAAGCGAAGCCTCCGACAGTGAACTGGCGGCGCGCGCGAAAGGCGGCGACCGCGAGGCCTTCGGCGCGCTGGTCGAACGGCATTACGCGTTCGTTCATCGAGTGGCGTACCGTTGGTGCGGCCGCAAGGCCGATGCCGAGGATATCGCTCAGGAGGTCTGTGCCAGGCTGGGCAGGGCGATCCGCGGCTACCGCGACGGCGGGGCGTTTACGACGTGGCTTTACGCGATCACGCTCAACGCCGCGCGCGACCATGCCCGCAAATGCGCCCGCGAGGCAGCCAAGACTGCTGCCTTCGGTGTTCACGCGCAGATCTCGGGCGAAGCGGCCGGCGAGCCGGTCGAGGCGCTGTGGGCGGCGGTGCGGCAGTTGCCCGACAAGCAGCGCGAGGCGGTCACGCTGGTCTATGGCGAAGGTGTTTCGCATGCGGTCGCGGCCGAGGCGATGGGCATCTCCGAGGCGACGGTTTCCTGGCACATCCATGAAGCGAAGAAGCGGCTGAAGGTGCTGGTGCGCCAGGCCGGGGAAGTGTGACCATGGTCGACGACAACGAACTCTTCGGATTGCGGGAAAGCGCGGCGCCGGCTCCGGACGCCGGGGCGAAAGCACGCGCCTTGCGGGCGGCGATGGCCGCCTATGACGAAAATCTTTCCGCCACGCCCCAAGGATCGGCCGGCCGGCCGCGTCTCATCCAGCGAGCCCATCGGCTCTGGAGAGAGATCATGCAGAAGAAACTGATTGCCACGCCGGCGATTGCCGCGCTCGTTGCCCTGCCGATCGCCGGCTATACGGCGTTTTACCTGATGAAGGACCAACCGTTCGGCTTGGCCCGTGGGCCGGCCGGGAGGCAGGTCGAGATGGAGAAACCGGCGGCGGTGCAGGAACAGGCCCCGGCGGCAGCACCCGCCGACCAGCAGGACACGCTGGCGGCAGCGCCTCGTCCCGCCTTGATGGGCAAGGGCGGGGCCGCCAACAGCCGAAGCCGCGAGGCGTTCACGCAGAACCTGATGGCCGAACCCTCGATGGCGCCGATGCCAGCGCCCATGGATATGCAGCCGCCGCAGGGAGAAAACCGCGACCGGTTCGAGGATTTCAGGTCCAATTCCGTGCGCTCAGTGGCGCAGGACCCGGTTTCGACCTTTTCCGTCGATGTCGATACGGCTTCCTATTCCTTCGTTCGCCGCTCGCTGAAGGAAGGCGTGCTGCCTCAGGCCGATACCGTGCGCGTGGAGGAAATGGTCAATTACTTCCCCTACGACTGGAAGGGGCCGGACAGTGCGGCGACACCGTTCAATTCCGCCGTCACCGTCATGCCGACGCCGTGGAATGCACGCACCAAGCTGATGCATGTCGCCATCAAGGGTTATGATTTGCAGTCCGCCACGCAGCCGAAGGCCAACCTGGTGTTCCTGATCGACGTGTCGGGCTCGATGGATGCGCCGGACAAGCTGCCGCTGCTGCAATCGGCGTTCCGCATGCTGGTGGGCAAGCTGAAGCCCGACGATACCGTTTCCATCGTCACCTATGCCGGCGAGGCCGGCGTCGTGCTCGAGCCGACGAAGGTTTCGGACAAGGACAGGATATTGCAGGCAATCGACACGCTTGTCCCCGGCGGCTCGACGGCGGGCGAGGCGGGCATCCGTGAAGCCTACCGGCTTGCCGATAGCGCCTTCGTCAAGGACGGCGTCAACCGGGTGATGCTCGCCACAGACGGCGATTTCAACGTCGGCCAGAGCGACGACGCTGATTTGAAGCGGCTGATCGAGAAGGAACGTAAGTCCGGCGTGTTCCTGTCGGTGCTGGGCTTCGGACGCGGCAACCTCAACGACCGCATGATGCAGACGATCGCCCAGAACGGCAACGGCACCGCCGCCTATATCGACACGTTGGCGGAGGCCGAGAAAGTGCTGGTGGAGGACGCTTCCTCTACGCTGTTCCCGATTGCCAAGGACGTGAAAATCCAGGTCGAGTTCAACCCGGCGAAAGTGTCCGAATACCGGCTGATCGGCTATGAGACGCGGGCGCTCGCCCGTGAGGATTTCAACAACGATCGCGTCGATGCCGGCGATATCGGCTCTGGCCATTCGGTGACGGCGATCTACGAGATCACGCCTAAGGGCAGCGGGGCCGAGCAGATTGACAGCCTGCGCTACGGGCAGGCGGTTGAGGACAAGGGCAGCGTTGCCAATGGCGACGAATACGCCTTTGTGAAAATCCGCTACAAGCTGCCCGACGGCGACAGTTCCAGATTGATCGCGACGCCGGTGACGCCGGAAAACGAGATCAAGGCTTTCGACGAGGCAAGCGCCGACCAGCGCTTTTCGGTGGCCGTGGCCGCCTTCGGCCAGAAGCTGCGCGACGAAGATGCAACCAGCCGCTTCGGCTACGACCGGATCGGCGAGATCGCCGCCGGCGCGCGCGGGGCGGACCCGTTCGGTTACCGGTCGGAATTCCTGTCGTTGGTGCGCCTGGCCGCGGCGCTCGACAAAGGCCGGTGACGGCGGAGACGGCCGGTACTTTATCGTTTTGCTAAAATACCGGCCATTTCAGGTACGGCTTTTCAATGTCCGTCCGTTAGAAACGGTCCTCTAGGCTTGGAGGGTACCCAGGTGCATATCGACGGTTCATTGCCACGTTCCATAGACAGGGTTTCCTCCCCCGCCCATGGGGCGACCTATGCCTCGGCCAACCATGTGCGGGCCGACGAGACACGGCGCGCCGGCAGCGACGTCGATGCGGCCCACAGCACTGCGCTGTCGGCCCTGAAGAACGAACGCTTCGGCCTGATGCTGGCGAAAATCAGCGAGCCGGGTGCCGGCGGCGCGCTGATGACGATGAAGCGGGAAAGCGATGCCGCCGGCGCGGATTTCAACTCGGTTGCGTCGAGCTATGCCGAGAACGGCGGGTAGGGCGGCCTTGCCGGGCGGAGCACGGCGGTTTTTTCGAGGGCAGCGAATTTTCTCTGAGGCTATCGCCCCGAATCGGATTCAGGCGCGTTCGCGGCGGCGCGAACGGCGGCCTTCGCCGGCTTCGGCGCTGTTTTCCTGCGCCGCCTTGTTGCGCAGCGGACCGATGCGCCCGATGATCGTCTCAAGCGTCGGCCGGCTTTCCTTCGTGTGCGTGTCGAGCGCCTTGCGCATGGCGGCAAGGTGCGCGAACGACGTGCCGCAGCAGCCGCCGATGATCTTTGCGCCGCTATCGACTGCCAGCCGCACATAGTCCGACATCAACTCCGGCGTGCCGGAATAGGTGATTTCCGAACCGTGGAATTCGGGGATGCCGCAATTGCCCTTGACGATGACGGTCGCCTCCGGCCTCGCTCCGGTCATGTCGAGCAGGGAGGCCAGAATGTCGGAAGCGCCGACGCCGCAATTGGCGCCGACACCGACGGGGCGCTGTTCCAGCCCCTCGACGACATCGTGGATATCCTTGGGCAAGAGGCCCATCATGGTGCGCCCGGCGGTGTCGAAGGAACCGGTGTAGGTGTAGGGCAGGCCGACGCGGATGGCGGCCTCGGCGGCGGCGCGGATTTCGCCGGGCGCCGACATGGTTTCGATCCAGGCGACTTCGGCGCCGCCGGCCTTCAGGCCCTCGATCTGCTCGGCGAAGGCCTCCACCGCATCCTCGTAGGTCATGGCGCCGAGCGGCACCAGCAGTTCGCCGGTCGGGCCGACGGAGCCGGCGACGATCACCTTGCGGCTCGCCTTGTCGGCGACCGAACGGGCGATCTCGGCGGCGCGCTTGTTCAGGTCGAACACGCGCCCCTCGGCCTTGTGCAGCTTCAACCGGTGGCGGGTTCCGCCGAACGAGTTGGTGAGGATGATGTCGGCCCCGGCATCGACAAAACCCTGATGCAGGCTTGCAATGGTGTCGGGTGCGCTTTCGTTGAGCAGTTCCGGCGCCTCGCCGGCCTGCAGCCCCATGGCGAACAGATTGGTGCCGGTGGCGCCATCGGCCAGGAGTATACCCTTTTCAGCCAGGAGAGCGTCGATAGGGTTGTTCATCGCATCTGCTTTCGGAGAGTCTCTTGAGATAAGGATATAAAGAACTCTTTATGTCAGGTCAATAACGCGACGAGTGTGTCACGGATCAAATCGCGTTTCAGCGAGGCTGTGGGTGAAACTCGCCGCCTCGTGGGCATTGATGTCGGCGGCGCGGATCAGGTTGTCGAAATGCCGGGTCAGCCGCTGGATCGGCTGGGTCGCGTTGAGCACGATATACATGTCGCCGGCATAGATGGCCGCGCGGTAGGGACCGAAGATCGTGTAGGGGATCGAGTAGCGCGTCCGCCCGTCATAGAGGAACAGCCGGAAAGTGGGGTAAAGGTCGTCGAGCAGCGTTGCCATGTAGTGTAGCTGTTCGCGACGGTCGGCCTTGGCAAGTCCGCTCCAGACGCCGAGCCCGCGCGCGAAGATTTCGAGGGTGTGGCGCGGCATGCATACTTCCATGTCCGTCTCGGGACGGCGATTGTAGTCGATGCGGTACTGGGTTTCGCCGATCTGCGCCTCGCGGCTGCGGTTGGCGATGCCGGCCTCGTAGTCCACCACCGATTCGGTACGCAAAAGGTCGGGCAGCCCCGCTGGGACGTAGCGGATCTTGGTGCCGGCCGCCTCGGCGTGCCACCTGGCCAGAAGCGTGCGGTCGAAGCTGCCTAGCGCCTCTTCGATCTCCAGGCTTTCGCGGATTTCGCCGGTAACGCCCTCGTCATGGCTGAGGCCGAGCAGCCAGTCGAGCGATACCTTGAACTCGGCGGCGATGTTGAGCAGCGTTTCGGCGCGCGGCAGGCGGGTCGAACTCCCCGACAGAAGCTGGGATAGGGCGGAACGGTCGATGCCGACCGCGGCAGCAAAGGCCGACTGGTTGAGGTCGGAGCGTGCCAGCAGCGTCTTCAGCCGTTCGCGGAACAGGGTAGCAAGATCGCGCTTGTCCATTTCACCGCTCGGTCGGATGTGATCGCTCATTTTGCCGCGACCTGTGCGAAATGCAAACTAAAACGGCCATTGTGTTTATTTTACACAACAGGTGATGTCCAAGCTGCGTCATGTAAACGATTTGTGCGCGTTGTCGCGTTGCGAGCGCAAATCCATGCTGACATCATGGTGTCAGGAGCCGGATTCGGTCTCCTGACAACAGGGCAGTTGGGTGAAAATGGCAAAAGCGAGTGAAACAAGGAATCGGACGCGCACCATCGAGTGGCCGACCGTGTTTCTTGCTGTTTTCTGCTACGGCACCTGGGTGGTTGCGGGGCTTTTCGTCTGGCCGGCCTGGCCGCTGGTCGCGCTCGGCCTGCTGACATTGACCGTCGCGCTGCAATCCTCGCTGGTCCACGAAGTGCTGCACGGCCACCCGACCCGCAATGCGCTGGTCAACGAGGCCTTCGTCTTCCTGCCGCTCGGGCTGGTATGGCCCTATCGCCGCTTCAAGACGCTGCATCTGCGCCACCACCACGACGAGCGCCTGACCGACCCGCTGGACGATCCGGAAAGCTATTACCAGGCGCTGTGGCGGCATGACGAGTTGCCGGCGACGATGAAGTTCCTGCTGCGGGTCAACAATACCATGGCCGGCCGTTTCGTGCTCGGGCCGTGGCTGGCGTCGATCGGCTTCATCCTCGGCGACGTCAAGGCGATGCTTGCTGGCGACAAGGCGATCCGCAAGGCGTGGCTGCTGCATGGGCTGGGCGCGGCGGTGGTGCTGCCGGTCGTGCAGTTCGGCTTCGGCATGCCGCTGTGGCTTTACGTGCTGGTACCGGTGTGGCTCGGCCAGTCGCTGATCGCCATCCGCACCTTTGCCGAGCACCAGTGGTCGGAGCGGCCGGAAGGGCGCACCATCATCGTCGAGCGTTCGCCGCTGGCGCTGCTGTTTCTCAACAACAACCTGCACTTCGTTCACCACAAGCTGCCGACAGTGCCCTGGTATAGCCTGCCGAAGCTTTTCCGCGAGCGCCGCGAAGAGTGGGTGAAGGCCAACAGCGGCTATGTCTATCCGAATTACCTGGCGCTGGTGAAGGCTTATGCCTTCCGTGCCAAGGAGCCGGTGGTGCACCCGGCGTTGCGCCGCTCGCCCGAGCCGGGCAGGGCGTTCAAGCCCCGCGTGCGCGAGGCGCATCACCTGAACGGTCTCGGCACCGCGCCGGTGCCGGCAGAGCCGCCGAAAGAGTGAGCGGCTGGCGCCTTTGCATTTTCGGGCCTGCTTTCCCCAGATAGGGCAGTGACCGGATTTATCGCCGTCTTGCCGATGTACGACTGGCCGGAGGTCCGCGCCAAGACCGATGGGCAGGGCGGATGTCGCGGCAATCGACTGCCGCAGCTGGGCGATGGCGCGCCGCTTCGAGCCTGCCGCACGGGAACTTGCCGTGGTTGGCTGGACCACGCGGCGCAAGCCAGGTCCGCTTGTCCAAGTCCGCTAATTCTGATCTTGTTCGGCTTGGCGGAATGGGGCGGCTATGAGCGACAACTTTTTCAACAAGGCGAGCGCAATCGTGCTTACCGCAGCCGGCGTGCTGGGTGTCGGCTACGGTGTCGCAAAATACGTCACCGACTTCGAGGCGGCGAAAGGCGAAATCCAGAATCTTCGCGGCCAGATAGCCCAACTCCATGAAGTGCTGTCGAAAGTACAGTTCGGGGCCGATCCAGCACGCATCGAACGACTGGAGGCGCAAGTCAACGAGTTGGGCAAGGCGGTGACGACGCTCGGCGATACGTTTGCCGAGGCGATGACATCGGGAGCGAACGCAGCCACGGCGCCGCTCCAACAACCGGTCGCAAATGTGGCGGGGGGTGTGTCCACCGATGCCCGACTGAAGGCAGGCGACCTTGCGGGAAGCGCCAGTGACGGCAAGGAGAGGTGGCCGTTCCGGATTGCCGATGTGCGCTTTCTGGACGGCTCGAGCTTCGAAGCGGTGCTGGAGTGGACGACGCTCGATTCCATGCACCGCATCGAGGGCGATTATTCGCCAGCGCGACTGTTCTTCAAGGAAACCGAGTTTGTGCGCAAAGGCAAAAACCATGTGCTCGGTTGCGAATATACGCTTGAGCCGTCCGGAAATGGCGGCCTTTCCGGCACGTTTGGCAACTGTGACGGGAATTTCTCCGGCGGGACCGTGGAGATCAGATGAAAGCAGGCGAGGCTTTTCAGCCTCGCATTTTAGCGCCGCTCGGGTCGAAGGGCGGCTCGATAAGGATGCGCGCGGGGCGGCGTTTACCGAGGACCTCGATCTCGAACAGGCCCTCACTCGCGTTTTCGGCCAGGGACGCCGGCACATAGCCCTGCGCCATCGACTTTTCCACGAAGTGGGCATAGCCGCCCGACGTCACCCAGCCGACGACGCGCCAGTCGCCGTCGACGATGCCGCGAATGGACGACGCGCCTTCCTTGGCAGCGGACACGCGGGTCTCCTTACCCTTTTCGTCGAAGCGCGGCGCCCCGTAGCCATGCGGCTTCTCGATCGTCCCGTAGTCGGTGGAAACCCTGGCCCAGATCGGCTCGTCACCCATCACGTCGGCGTCGAGCGCATCGACCACCAGCGAAACGCGCCGCAGCTTCGGCCCGGCTTGCAGTTCTTTCGCGGCGGCGTCGCGGCCGACAAAATCGTTCTTGTCCATCTTGACGAAGCGGTCCATGGAGCCTTCGAACGGCCCATAGATCGGGCGAAGCTCGCGGAACCAGGTCGGGAAATTCTTTTCCAGCCGCATCGAGAGCAGGGCGCGCATGCCGAAATCGACCAGGCCGAATTCCTCGCCCGCCTGCTTGATCGCCTGATAGACAAGCCGCTGGTAGGCCGGCTGCATCCAGATTTCGTAGCCGAGGTCGCCGGTGTAGGTGATGCGGTTGACCATGCAGGGCGCGCCGCCGACCGCCATCTCGCGGAAGTCCATGAAGCGGAAGGCCTTGGTCGAGACGTCCACGTCCGCCAGCTTCTGTAGCAACGCCTGCGCCTTCGGGCCGGCGATGGAGAGGCCGACCAGCGTCTGGTCGAAGCGGTGAATGCGCACGGATCCGTCCTTGGGTAGGTGCTTTTCGAACCAGCGCATATGGTATTTGGCCGCCGCCGAGGAACCCCAGATCATGAAGCGGTCGTCGCCTGCATGCGCAATGGTGAAGTCGCCGATCAGCTTGCCGAATTCGTTCAGCATCGGGGTCAGCACGAGGCGGCCCTTCTTCGGCATACGGTTGGTCATCAGCCGATTCAGGAAAGCTTCCGAACCCGTCCCGGTCACTTCATATTTGGCGAAGTTGGCGATCTCGGTGACGCCGACGCGCTCGCGCACGGCGCGCACTTCTTCGCCGATGGGGCCGAAATCGTTGGAGCGGCGGAAGGAGACGACGTCCTTCGGCTCGGTTCCCTTCGGCGCGAACCAGAGCGGCGTCTCCAGCCCCCAGCTGTCGCCCATCACGGCGTTGTTGGCGAGCATGGTGTCGTAGAGCGGCGTGGTTTGCGCGGGCCTTGCTGCCGGCAGTTCCTCATTGGGGAAGCGGATCGAGAAGCGGCGCGAATAATTCTCGCGCACCTTGGCGTTGGTGTAGCGCAGGCTCGCCCATTCGCCGAAGCGGGCGACGTCCATGCCCCAGACGTCGAAGCCCGGATCGCCGTTGACCATCCAGTTGGACAGCGCAAGACCGACGCCGCCGCCCTGTGAAAAACCGGCCATGACCGCACAGGCGCACCAGAAATTGGTCAGGCCCTGCGCCGGGCCGACCAGCGGGTTGCCGTCCGGCGCGAAGGTGAAGGGGCCGTTGATGACCTGTTTGATGCCGGCATTGGCAATGCCCGGGAAATGCTTGAAGCCGAGTTCGAGCGACGGCGCGATGCGGTCGAGGTCCGGCTGCAGCAGTTCATGGCCGAAATCCCACGGCGTATTGACCGGCGACCACGGCTTGCAGGCTTTTTCATAGGTGCCGAGCAGGATGCCGTTGCGTTCCTGGCGGGTATAGATCTCGCCCTTGAAGTCGAGCACGCCGACCATTTCGCGGCCGGTTTCCCGGTTGAAGGCCTCGACCTCCGGCATCGGCTCGGTCAGAAGGTACATGTGCTCCATGGCCAACACCGGCAGTTCGAGGCCGACCATGCGGCCGATCTCGCGCGCCCACAGGCCGCCGCAGTTCACCACGTGCTCGGCCTTCACCGTTCCCTGCTCGGTGACGACGTTCCAGGTGCCGTCCGCGTCCTGGGTGAGTTCCCTGACCGGGTTGCGCAGCACGATCTCCGCGCCCAGCTTCTTCGCCGCCTTGGAATAGGCGATGGTGGTGCCGGAGGGATCGAGATGGCCTTCGACCGGGTCCCACATGGCGCCGACAAAGTTCGTCTCGTCCATCAGCGGGAACGTCGCCTTGGCCTCGGAGGGCGTGATCAGTTCGGTGTCCATGCCGAGGTAGCGGCCCTTGGCATGGGCAAGGCGCAGGAAGTCCATGCGTTCGGGCGTATCGGCCAGCATCACGCCGCCGGTCAGGTGCAGCGAGCAGGACTGACCGGAAAGTTCTTCCAGTTCCTTGTAGAGTTGCACCGTGTAGGCTTGCAGCTTGGCGACGTTGGGGTCGCCGTTGAGCGTATGGAAGCCGCCCGCCGCATGCCAGGACGAGCCCGACGTAAGTTCCGAACGCTCGATCAGCATGACGTCGGTCCAGCCGGCGCGGGCCAGATGATAGAGCACCGAACAACCGACGACACCGCCGCCGATGACAACCGCTTTAACGTGGGATTTCATAGTGTTGAGGCTCACAAGCTGGAAAGTGATTCAAGTGACTGGTAGAACAGCTGACTCTTGATCAGCTGTTCCTGGGCGGTTTCAAAAATCCGTCGGGGCGCCGCCTTCGGCGATGCGGCGATCCACGAAGGCGTTAAGTTCTTCGCGGATGGCGGGGTCCATGGGCGGCTCCTGGTAGCCGGCAAGGCGTTCCTTCCAGATGCGGTTGGCGCGCTCGACGGCGGTAGGAGACCCGGCCTCGACCCAGGTTTCGAAATTGCGCCAGTCCGAGACGATGGGCGAATAGAAGGCGGTCTTGTAGCGGTCCTGCGTATGCTGTGTGCCGAAGAAGTGGCCGCCGGGGCCGACGTCGCGGATGGCGTCGATGGCGAGCGCGTCCTCGGAGAAGTCGAGCGGCGTCAGGAATTCCGCCACCATCTGCAACAGGTCGATGTCGAGGATGGCCTTTTCATAGGAGCAGCGCAGCCCGCCCTCCAGCCAGCCGGCGCCGTGCATGAGCATGTTGCCGCCACCCTGCATCGCGCCCCATAGGGAAAACACGCTTTCATAGGCGGCTTGCGCGTCGACCGCGTTGGCGGCGCAGACGTTGGAGGTGCGGTAGGGGATCTTGTAGCGGCGCGCCAACTGGCCGCCGACAAGCTGCGCCTTCATGTATTCGGGCGTGCCGAAGGCGGGCGCACCCGATTTCATGTCGACATTGGAGGTGAAGCCGCCATAGCCGACCGGCGCGCCCTTCTTCACCATCTGGGCGAAGGAAATGCCGGCCAGCGCCTCGGCGTTCTGCTGCACCAGCGCTCCGGCGATCGTCACTGGCGCCATCGCGCCCGAAAGCGTGAACGGGGTGACGACGACCACCTGGCCCATGCTCGACATCTGGATGATGCCTTCCATCATGGGGATGTCGAGGCGCAGGGGCGAGTTGGTGTTGATGATGGTGAAGACCGACGGCTCCTGCTGCAACTGCTCGCGCGATATCCCGCGAGCAAGGCGCGCGATTTCGATGCCGTCGACGTTGCGCTCCTTGCCCAGCGAGTAGATGTGGAACGCCTTGTCGGTGAGCGTGGCGAGGTCCCGGACGCATTCCAGATGGCGGATCGAGGGATGGATGTCGGTCGGCTCGACCGGGTAGCCGCCGGTAGCGTGCAGGATGTTGTGCATCTGCGCCAGCCGCAGGAAATTGCGGTAATCCGCCTGGTTCCCGGAGCGGCGGCCGCGATCCGTGTCCGAGCAATTGGGGGCCGAGGCCATCATCGTGAAGATGACGTTGTCGCCGCCGAAGCGCACATTGTGCGCGGGATTGCGGGCGTGCAGCGTGAACTCGGCCGGGCAGTGCGAAATGAGTTCGAGGATGAGGTCCGCGTCGAAACGCACCCGCTCGGAGCCTTCACGCACGTCGGCGCCATGCTCCTTCATGATGCGCCGCGCTTCCTCGTGCAGCACGTCGACGCCGATTTCCTTGAGGACGCGCAGCGAGGCGAGGTGGATCGATTCCAGTTCGTCGTCGGAAATCAGCCGCGTCGGGGTGAGCGGATTGCGCAACTGCCGGAAAGGGGGCTGCTCGAAGCCGGCGGTCCCGGAGGAACGTTTTCCGGCGCGGCCGCCGCGGCGGGAATGCTCGGGTGCCGAGGCGTGGTCGGCAAGGTTTGGCTCGGCTGGCATGATGGTCCTCGATATGCGGTATTTTTACCGCATAATGGACCGGCGATCATGCCCGCATTGCGGAGGCGGCGACCACTAGGGCGAGGGAAGCGACATGGCCGGGAGGAGGGGCGTTTTCGAAGATGCCTGCGGCTTGAGGAAGGGCGGCGTTACTTTACGTTTCAAGGTCAGGGCAATTGGATATGGCGTGCCTGACCTCCACTCCGATCCGCTTCGCGGATCACCTTTCCCCCTCAAAAGGGGAGAGGAGCGGTCCGCATGGCGGACGAAAAGCCAAATGCTTGGCTTTTCGAGCAACGAACGCCCGCAGCGGAAGCGAAGCGCCGGGGGTGGCTCGGCGAAGCCGAGACGGAGCGGGGGTCGAACCTCACCAGCGATCGCCCTGCCTTGAGGGGTCTGCGGGCGGAAGTTACACGCCCGCACCTTCCGTCATATGGGCGGGGGTCACCATCGCGGAAGCCACTGCATGGAGCGTGAGCGAACCGGCCGGCTTGCCGTCGCGGTCGAGAACGTGGGCGGTGCGCACGTCCGCCTGCACCATTTCACGAAGGGCGTCCTCGAGCGTCGCGTCGGCCGCGATCGCCAGGCCGGCGGGGGCGGCGCCGTTGAGCGGCGTCATCACCGAGGAGGCGTAGACGATGCGGGCGCGGTTTACTTCCTTGACGAATTTTTCGATGTAGGGGTCGGCCGGGCGCAGCACGATATCCTGTCCGGAGCCCTGCTGGATGACTTCGCCGTCGCGCAGAATGGCGATGCGGTCGCCGAGCCGAAGCGCCTCGTCGAGATCGTGGGTGATGAAGACGACGGTTTTCTTGATCTCCTTCTGCAGGTCGAGGAGCACGCCCTGCATGTCAGTGCGGATCAGCGGGTCAAGCGCGGAAAAGGCCTCGTCCATCAACAGGATCGGCGCGTCGTTTGTGAGCGCGCGGGCAAGGCCGACGCGTTGCTGCATGCCGCCCGAAAGCTGGTTGGGATAGCGGTTCTCGAAGCCGGCGAGGCCGACCCGCTCGATCCAGCGCATCGCCTGCTCGACCTGCTTCTTGCGCGGCACGCCCTGGATTTGCAGGCCGTAGACGGCGTTGTCGAGCACCGTGCGGTGCGGCAGCAGCGCGAATTTCTGGAACACCATCGCCGTGTTCTTGCGGCGGAATTCGCGCAGGTCGTGCTCGTTCATCTTGACGACGTCGGCGCCGCCGACCAGCACTTCGCCGGCCGTCGGGTCGATGAGGCGGTTGATGTGGCGGATCAGCGTCGACTTGCCGGAGCCCGACAGGCCCATGATGACCTGGATGCAGCCGCCCGGCATTTCCAGGTTGATGTTCTTGAGGCCGAGCACGTTGCCGTGCTTCTCGTTGAGTTCGGCCTTGCTCATGCCGTCCTTGACGAGTTCCACGGCGCGCGCCGCGTTGGCGCCGAACACCTTGTAGAGCGAGCGGATTTCGATGCCGGAGGCGGGTTGCGTGCTCTCAGCCATGGACCACCTCCAGATGCCGTTGCAGGCGCTTGCCGAAGGCCTGGCTTACCCGGTCGAAAATGATGGCGATGACGACGATGGCGAGGCCGTTGAACACGCCGAGCGTGAAATACTGGTTGTTGATCGCCTTCAGCACCGGCTGGCCGAGACCCTGCACGCCGATCATTGAGGCGATGACGACCATGGCCAGCGCCATCATGATGGTCTGGTTGATACCCGCCATGATGGTTGGCAGCGCCAGCGGCATCTGCACGTCCTTCAGTTTCTGCCAGGCCGACGAGCCGAAGGAATCGGCGGCTTCGAGAACGTCCTTGTCGACCAGGCGGATGCCGAGATTGGTCAGGCGTATCATCGGCGGAATGGCGTAGATCACCACCGCGATCAGGCCCGGCACCTTGCCGATGCCGAGCAGCATTACCACCGGGATCAGGTAGACGAAGCTCGGCATGGTCTGCATGACATCGAGGATCGGGTTGATGACTGCCTGGACGCGGTCGGAGCGCGCCATCAGGATGCCGATCGGGATGCCGATGACGATCGCCAGCACCGTACACACGAAGATCATCGAAATGGTCTTCATGGTGTCGTCCCACATGTCGAACAGGCCGATCACGAACAGGGCCGCCAGCGAGCCGACGACGATCTTGAGGCTGCGGCTGCCGTACCAGGCGAGCAGGCCGATCAGGAGCATGATGATGGGCCACGGCGTCTGCGTCATGAACCGTTCGGACTGGATCAGGAAATACTGAAGCGGATTGAAGAAGGACTCGATGCTGTCGCCATAGGCGCGCGTGAACATCCGGAAGCCTTCGTCGATGCTCTTCTTCAAATTGCGGAGAAAGTCGTCGTTCAGATGCGGAAAACGCGTCAGCCAATCCATCGTTCGCTGCCTGCCTCGGTGCTGGTCGGTTTCGGTGCGCTACAGCATAGAATCAATGCGTAGCCTTGTCTCGGCTCGACGGTTTGCGCGCCCGGATGCGTGGCATGGCCCGCAAAAGCGGAAAGCGGCGGGGCAACCGCCGCTTTCCAGAACCGGCGAAGCCGGATTACTCGATCGCCTTCTTGACCTTTTCGGCAACGTCCGCCGGAACCCAGGCGGTCCACACGTCCGGGCTTTCCTTGAGGAAGTGCTTGGCGCCTTCCTCGCCGGTGGCCTGGTTGTCGGTCATCCACGCCAGCAGCTTGTTGACGGTGGCGTTCGACCAGGAACGCTTGGAGAAGTAGTCCATGGCCGGGCCGGCGCGCTCGGCGAACGCCGTCGTCACCAGCGTCTGGACGTGGTCCTTCGGCCATTCGTTCGGCTTCGGATCGGGGCAGTCGGCGACCGTGTTGCAGCGCTTCCACTCGGCCGCATCGTAGGGCACGCCGTAGTCGAGCTTGACCATCTCGTACTTGCCGAGGATGGCGGTCGGAGCCCAGTAGTAGCCCATCCAGCCTTCCTTGCGCTCGTAGGCCTTGGCGATGGAACCGTCGAGGCCTGCGGCCGAACCGGTGTCGACCAGCGTGAAGCCGGCCTTCTCGGCGTCATACGCCTTGAAGAACTGGGTCGTCACCAGCGTGCCGCCCCAGCCCTGCGGGCCATTGAACACGGCGCCCTTGGACGGATCTTCGGGCGCGGGGAAGAGTTCCGGGTGCTTCAGCGCGTCCGGGATCGTCTTGATGTCGGGATGGGCGTCGGCGAGATATTTCGGAATCCACCAGCCCTGGACCGCGCCGTCCGACAGCGCTTCGACGGTGGACACCAGCTTCTTGTCGGCGATGCCTTTCTGCACCACGTCGGGGAGAAGGTCGACCCAGCCCTCGGGCGCGACGTCGGGCTGGCCCTTTTCCGTCATCGAGGTCAGGGTCGGCACGGTGTCGCCGACGACCAGGTCGGCATTGCAGCCATAACCGGCGTTCAGGATGATCTTGTCGATATTGGCCAGCACCTCGGCAGACTGCCAGTTCATGTTGGAAATCGTCACGTCGCCGCACTCGGCGGAGGCGGTGCTGACAAAGCCGACGAGGGCAGCAGCGAGAGCGGTTGTGGCCAATAGGTACTTCATGGAAGGTTCCTCCCCAGGGCGTTGTTGAACTTTCGCTTGAGGTTATCCGGGGTAATCCCGCGAGCTCAAGCAGGAACTGTCAGGGCAAAACGTGACGCTTACAAGCCAAATAGTGTGACGCGGATCGGGCGGGGCTTGCCAGCGACAGATGATTGTCTTTTTGCGACTGACCCCGAACCAGCCCTATAAATTTCGTCGCAGGCGGTCGTTTCCTTGCTTTCGGCGCGCGATTGCCTCGGCGCGGGGCTTCGTTTTTTGCTTCTCGCGCCAACTTTGCGGGTCGTGCGTGGCGCAAGCGGATTTCAGCGAGCGGCACTTTCCTTGGCGGCACGGAGCCGATAGCAGGGCGGAGCGCCGGCATTTGCCCGCGACGATTCATGCGGGCGGTAGGCACGATGCCAGATCAGGCTTCCAGCGAGTTTCGGACGGCCAGCGTCGCCCCGACGGATTGGGCGGCGATCGGCGGCGTCATTGCGACCGTTTCGGTGTTCGCGATCGCGCAGGGGCTGAGCTACCCGCTGCTTTCCTTCGTCCTCCAGCGCCAGGGCGTGTCGCCGGCCATGATCGGCCTTTCGGCGGCGATGACCCCCATCGGCTTCATCGTTTCGGCGCCGATGGTGCCGTCGCTGGCGCGCCGCTTCGGCGCGGGCCGAACGGCGCTCACCTGTGCCGGCCTTTCGGCGCTGACGCTGTTTCTGGTCGGCTGGACCTACAACGTCCATGCGTGGTTCCCGCTGCGCTTCATGATCGGCGTGGTGACCAACCCGCTCTATGTCATGAGCGAAACCTGGGTCATCGGGCTGGCGCCGCCGGCACGGCGCGGCCGTATCTTCGGCATCTACGCGACGGTGATCTCCATGGGTTTCGGCGCCGGCCCGCTGTGCCTGATGCTGGTTGGAACCGACGGCTGGCCGCCTTTCCTGGTCGGCATCGTCTCCTTCGTCATCTGCGGCGCCTGCCTGGCGTCGGTGCTCCACCGCCTGCCCAGGACCGATACGAGCGGCGAGCATGTTTCGGTCTGGCAGTTCATTCCGCTGGCGCTGCTCCTGACCTTCACCGTGATCGTCGCTGCCGGCTTCGAGCAGACGGTGCTGGCGCTGCTTCCCGTCTATGGCGCGGAATACGGCATCTCGTCCTTCGACATGTCGGCGCTGCTGACGGTGATGATCGCCGGCAACATCGCCATGCAGGTGCCGCTTGGCCTTCTGGCGGAGCGGTTCTCGGCGCGGCCGGTGCGTCTCGCCTGCATCGGCCTGACCGTGCTCGGCTGCGCGCTGCTGCCGCTGCTGATCCGCACGCCGGCGATATGGCCGTGCCTGTTCCTCTGGGGATCGGCCTCCTACGGCATCTATACGATGTCCATCGTCGAACTCGGCGAGCGCTTTACCGGCAAGACCATGATGGCGGGCAACGCCGCCTTCGCCATGGTGTGGGGAATAGGCGGCATCGCCATGCCGCCGCTCAGCGGTGGCGTCATGGCGCTGATCGGCGCGCCGGGCCTGCCGCTGACGCTGGGCCTGATGTGTTCCGTTCTGGGCGTGGCGACCGCTGCCGCCATGGCGCGGGCCGGGCGATGAGCGCGCCGCAAACGCCGCCCGCTCGCATGCCGCTGGCTGCGCTTTTCGGCGTCATCGCCAGCGTCACCGTGTTCGGCGTCGCGCAGGGGCTGAGCTATCCGCTGTTCACCTTCCTGATGCAGAAGCAGGGCATGTCTTCCGGCGCGATCGGCCTTTCGGCGGCGATGACGCCGCTCGGGTTGATGATTTCGTCGCTGTTCGTGCCGACGCTGGTGCGCCTGTTCGGGTCGCGCGGGCTGGCGGTGGGCAGCGCCGCCTCGGCCGCGTTGCTGTTTATCTTCATCGGCTTCACCCAGAACTGGCTGGCCTGGTATCCGGCGCGCTTCCTCATCGGGCTTGCCGTCAATCCGCTCTACATCCTGGGCGAGGTGTGGCTGATAACGCTGGCCCCGCCAGCGCGGCGCGGCCGTCTGCTCGGCATTTTCAACGCCGTCACGGGGGCAGGCTATGCCAGCGGCCCGCTCTCGCTGGCGCTGCTCGGAACCGAGGGTTGGCCGCCGTTCCTGGTGGGCATCTTCGGCTTCATGGCCTGCGCGGCGATCCTTTTCGTCGCGGCACGGCGATTCGATCGTTTCGACGACGGCGTGCGTCATGGCGGCGCCCTGCATTTCTGGCTGGTCGCGCCGACGCTGCTTCTGGCGGTGACGGTGGCGGCCGCGACCCAGCAGAGCATGTATTCGCTGCTGCCGGTGTTCGGCAAAGGCTACCTGCTCGGCGAGGCGACCATCTCCACCCTGATCAGCGTCATGTCGGTCGGCAACATCGTGCTGCAATTGCCGCTCGGCATGGCGGCCGAGCGTTTCGGCGGCCGGCGGATGATCCTCGCCTGCGCCATGACCAACCTGACGGGCGCTCTGCTCCTGCCGCTGATCGTGACCACGCCGTTGCAATGGCCGGTGCTTCTGGTGATGGGCGGCGTCGGCTACGGCGTCTACACCATGGCGCTGGTCGAACTCGGCGACCGCTTTTCCGGGTCGGCGCTGGTGGCCGGCAACGCTGCCTTCGGCCTGATGTGGGGCGTCGGCGGCATCATCGGCCCGCCCGGCTCGGGCTTTCTCATCGAGATGATCGGGCCGGTCGGCCTTCCGGCCGTGGTGGTGACGCTGAGCCTCGTCCTGATCCTGTTTTCGGTATTGCGCTCCGGCTTGCGTCGCACATGAGGCGGCATTCCGGTTTCGGCCTTGTTGGTTTATAAGGCGGGGATGTCCGCCGGCCGGCCTGCCAGGAACCAGCTAGAACGCTTCGCCTCGACGCCGTCGAGCCGGACCCTTCACTGCGACCTGCTCAGGCTGTGCGCCCGCATCGGCTATTCGCCCCACGCCGCTTCTTGACCCCGTTTTGCCGGCGGCGATTGCTGCCATGAGTCAAGAGGAAAGGCTAACCCCATGACATACCAGAACTATTCGCTGAAGCAGCTTCAGCAGATCGATGCCGCGCACCATCTGCATCCGTTTACCGACCACAAGGAACTGCGCGCGGCGGGCTCGCGCGTGATCACGCATGCGCAGGGTCCGTATATCTACGATTCGGAAGGCTTCGAACTGCTCGACGGCATGGCCGGGCTGTGGTGCGTGAATGTCGGCTACGGCCGCGAGGAACTGGCGCAGGCCGCCTATGAGCAGATGAAGGAACTGCCCTACTACAATTCCTTCTTCAAATGCTCGACCCCGACGCCGGTGCTTCTGGCCAAAAAGCTGGCCGAGATCGCGCCGCCTTCGATCAACCAGGTGTTTTTCGGCTCCTCCGGCTCGGAAGCCAACGACACCGCGCTCAGGCTGGTGCGCCATTACTGGGTGCTGGAGGGAAAGCCGGAAAAGAACCGCATCATCTCGCGCCGGAACGCCTATCACGGCTCTACGGTCGCCGGCACGTCGCTGGGCGGCATGGAGGCCATGCACAAGCAACTCGGCGGCGCGGTGCCCAACATCGTGCATGTGATGATGCCCTACGCCTACGAACTGGCGCTGCCGGGCGAAAGCGACCACGAGTTCGGCCTGCGCGCGGCCAAAGCCGTGGAAGACGCGATCCTCGAAGCGGGCGCGGACAAGGTCGCGGCCTTCATCGGCGAGCCGGTCATGGGCGCTGGCGGGGTGAAAATCCCTCCGATGAGCTACTGGCCCGAGGTCGAGCGCATCTGCCACAAATACGACGTGCTCCTGATGCTGGACGAGGTCATCACCGGCTACGGCCGCACCGGCGAATGGTTCGCCGCGCAGACCTTCGGTGTGACGCCGGACACGATGACGACGGCCAAGGCGCTGACGTCCGGCTACCAGCCGCTGTCGGCGCTTCTGGTCGGCGACCGTATCGCCTCGACGCTCACCGAAAAGGGCGGGGAATTTGCCCATGGTTACACTTATTCCGGGCATCCGGTGGCCTGTGCGGTGGCCTTGAAGAACCTCGAGATCATCGAGCGCGAGGGGCTGGTAGAGCGCGTGAAGACCGACACCGGCCCTTATTTCGCGCAAGCCCTGCGCGAGCGTATCGCCGGCCACGGCCTGGTGGGCGAGACGCGCTCCGTCGGGCTGATGGGGGCGATCGAGATCGTCAAGGACAAGGCGACGAAGGAACGCTTCGACGGCGACGGGCGCGCGGCCGTGGTGGTTCGAGATCATGCCATCGCCAACGGCATGATGATGCGCGCCACCGGCGACACCATGATCCTGTCGCCGCCGCTGATCTGGACGCGCGAGACGATCGACCTCGCCTGCGAGCGCATCGTCAGGGCGCTCGACCTCGCCGAGGCCGACCTGCGGCGGGCCTGACGCGCCGGTATGTAGCGGAACCGAATCCGCGCCCAACTATTGTCATGGCGGGCGGCGTCGCCCGCCATTTTTCGAGAGTGCACACCCATGAGAACATCCCGCAAGAAAGCCGCGGCGCGTCGGGCCGCGAGGACGACCGACGCGTTCATGCTGTCGCCGATGGTGGCGATGATGCGGCTGCCGATCCTGGCGGAGGAGGCGAGCCGGCAGACGCCCTGGCGCGGCGAGACCGGCCGGGCGGTCGCCGAAAAAATGTTGGCGGCGGCCGACGGCGTCTTTTCTGCGCAGATGTCGATGGCAGGCTCGATGGCCGCCTTCTGGCCGGAAGTGATGTCGGGGCGCGTGCCCTCGGTGCTGAACGGCGTTGCCTTCGAGCGCTCGGTCGAGGCCGCGTTGCGGCCGGCGCGCCGCACCGTGCAGGCCAATTATCGCCGGCTTTCCAAGCCGTCCTGAACGCAAAAACCGCGTCCCGGCAGGGAACGCGGCTTTGCCAGATACGCATGGCGTTTCGCGACTGAACGCTTGCGAAACTTAACTGCTCCGGTACGCAGAACCTGATCCGGAGCGCCGGGCGGATGCGCTGTCCGCCTCGCGTTCCGTTCTACAGGCACATCGTTACCGCGTGGTTAGCGAGAGCTTAATCAAACCTAAATTTGTAATCTTTTTCGCTGCTTGGGCTGAAATTCCCTTCAGGCGGAACGGCCGCGCAGGAAATTGACGATGCCGGAAAAATCGACGCCGCTGTTGCCCTGCGCGTTAAACAGCGCATAAAGCTGGGCGGCCTCGGCACCCATCGGCGTCACCGCACCGGCGCCTTGCGCGGCTTCCTGCGAAAGCTTCAAATCCTTCAGCATCAGGCTTGCGGCGAAGCCCGGCTTGTAGTCCTTGTTGGCCGGCGAGGTGGGAACCGGGCCGGGGACCGGGCAATAGGACGTCAGCGACCAGCATTGGCCCGACGAGGTCGAGGCGACATCGAACAGCGCCTGATGCGACAGGCCGAGCTTTTCGGCCAGCACGAAGGCTTCGGCGACGCCGATCATGGAAATGCCGAGGATCATGTTGTTGCAGATCTTGGCGGCCTGGCCCGCGCCGTCGCCGCCGCAATGGACGATGCGGCCGGCCATCGGCTTGAGAATGGGTTCTGCCCGCGCGAACGCTTCGTCAGCGCCGCCGGCCATGAAGGTGAGCGTTCCGGCGGTCGCTCCGCCGGTACCGCCGGAAACCGGCGCGTCGATCGACTGGAGCCCGTGCTTCTGCGCCAGCGCGTGCGCCTTTTTCGCCGAATCGACGTCGATGGTCGAGCAATCGATGAACAGCGCGCCGGACTTGGCCTTGGGGGCGATGTCGCCATAGACGGAAAGCACATGCTTGCCGGCGGGCAGCATGGTGATGACCACATCGGCGTCCTTCAGCGCCGCGACGGCGTTCGCCATGACGGTGACGCCGTGTTCGCGCGCCACCGCGAGGCTCTCCGCCACGAGATCGAAGCCCTGCACGGCGTGCCCGGCCTTGATGAGGTTGGCGGCCATGGGATTGCCCATGTTGCCGAGGCCGATGAAGGCGATGGTGGTCATGTGTATTCCTCCGGAACAGGGCAGTAAGGCAGTAGGGCACTAGGAAAACATATTGCCTTACTGCCCTACTGCCTTCCAATCATGTGGCGCGCCACGATCAGGCGCATGATTTCGATGGTGCCTTCGAGGATCTGGTGGACGCGCAGGTCGCGTACCAGCTTCTCGACGCCGTAATCGTGCAGATAGCCGTAGCCGCCGAATAGTTGCAGCGCGTCGTTGGCGACGCGGAAGCCGGTGTCGGTGACGAAGCGCTTGGCCATGGCCGACCACTTCGAGGCATCCGGCGCCTTGCGGTCGAGCTTCGAGGCGGCGGCGTAAAGGAAGACGCGGGAAGCCTGCAACTCGGTTTCCATGTCGGCCAGCCGGAATTGCAGGGCCTGGAACTGGTCGATGGTCTTGCCGAAGGCCTTGCGTTCGGAGGTGTAGGTCAGCGTCTTGTCGAGCGCCGATTGCGCACCGCCGAGCGAGCAGGCGGCGATGTTGAGGCGGCCGCCGTCCAGCCCGGCCATGGCGATGGAAAAGCCCGCGCCTTCGCCCGACAGCAGGTTTTCGGCCGGAACCCGGCAATCCTCGAAGACGACCTGGCGGGTGGACTGCATGTGCCAGCCCATCTTGTGCTCCTGCGCGCCGAAGGAAAGCCCCGGCGCATCCTTCGGCACGACCAGCGTGGAAATGCCCTTGGGACCGTCCGCGCCGGTGCGCGCCATGACCACGTAGAGGTCGCTGTCGCCGGCGCCTGAAATGAACTGCTTGGCGCCGTTCAGCACATAGTGGTCGCCGTCTTTCACCGCGCGTGTTTTCAGCGCCGCCGCGTCCGAACCGGAGCCGGGCTCGGTCAGGCAGTAGCTCGCCAGCCACTCCATCGAGGTCAGCTTCGGCAGGAAGCGCTGGCGCTGCTCCTCGCTGCCGTAGCGGTCGATCATCGACGCCGCCATGTTGTGGATGGAGATGAAGGAGGAAAAGGCCGGGCAGGCGTGGGAAAGCGCCTCGAAGATCAGCACCGCGTCGAGCCTGCCCAGCGCCGAACCGCCGACATCGTCGCGCACGTAAATGCCGCCGAGGCCGAGCGGCCCGGTTTCGCGGATCACGTCGGCGGGGAAATGATGGTCGCGGTCCCAGGCGAGCGCGTTCGGCTCCACGCGGTCGGCCGCGAAGGCTTGCGCCATTTCCTGAATGGCACGCTGGTCGTCGTTCAATTCGAATTGAGCGGCGGCCGCATCGACTATGGCGTCCATGACGTCCTCGCTGACGGTTTCAGCCTGTTGCCGGGCCGAAGGTTTGGCTATGCGTGGGCGATAATCTAGACCAATGAGGCCGCCGCGCAACCCCGTCGAAGGGGCAAGGTGCGGCCGCGGGGGGCAAGGCGATGGCCAGGGCGATCATGCTGCAAGGTACGGGATCGGATGTCGGCAAGACGGTGCTGGTCGCCGGCCTGTGCCGGGTGGCGAAGAACCGTGGCCTTACGGTGCGGCCGTTCAAGCCGCAGAACATGTCCAATAATGCCGCCGTCGCCGAAATCCCCGGCGCGCCGGGAGAGGGCGGCGAGATCGGCCGGGGGACATGGCTGCAGGCGCTCGCCTGCGGGGCGACGCCGACCGTCCACATGAACCCGGTGCTGTTGAAGCCGCAGACCGATATCGGCTCGCAGATCATCGTGCAGGGCCGGGTGTTCGGGCAGGCCGAGGCGCGCGACTACCAGCAATTGCGCGCCGGCCTGCTCGATGCGGTGCTGGATTCGTGGGCCAAGGTGCAGGAAGGCGCCGATCTGGTGGTGGTGGAGGGCGCCGGCTCGCCGGCCGAGATCAACCTGCGCGACCGCGACATCGCCAATATGGGCTTTGCCACGCGCGCCGACGTGCCGGTGGTGCTGGTCGGCGATATCGACCGGGGCGGGGTGATCGCCTCGCTGGCGGGCACGCACCTGATCCTGCCGGAAGAAGACCGGCGCATGATCGTGGGCTATCTCGTCAACAAATTTCGTGGCGACGTCTCGCTGTTCGATGACGGGCTTGCGGCGGTGGAACGCTTCACCGGCTGGCGCTGCTTCGGCGTGGTGCCGTGGCTGAAGGCGGCGGCAAGGCTGCCCTCGGAGGACGCGGTGGTGCTGGAGCGGCTTGCCGACGGGCACAAGCGTGCGCTCAAGGTCGCGGTGCCGATGCTGTCGCGCATCGCCAATTTCGACGATCTCGACCCGCTCAAGGCCGAGCCGCAGGTCGAGGTGGTGTTCGTGCCGCCCGGCCGGCCGTTGCCCCGGGATGCCGGGCTGGTGGTGATTCCCGGCTCTAAATCGACCATCGGCGACCTCGCCCAGTTTCGCGAGCAGGGCTGGGACCGCGACCTTGCCGCCCATGTGCGGCGCGGCGGCCATGTCGTCGGCATCTGCGGCGGCTTCCAGATGCTGGGCCGCATGGTGCGCGATCCGCATGGGATCGAGGGCCGCGTGACCGAAGCGCGGGGGCTCGGCCTGCTCGACGTGGAAACGGTGATGGAGCCAGAAAAGACGGTGCGCAACGTGACCGCCCGCTCGGCGCGCTTCGGCGTGGCGCTCGAAGGCTACGAAATCCATCTCGGCCGCACCACCGGGCCGGATACGAAGCGGCCGCTGGCGGTGATCGAAGGCGTCGACGACGGGGCCGTTTCCGCCGATGGCAAAGTGTCCGGAACCTATCTGCACGGGCTGTTTTGCGCCGACGCTTTTCGCGCGAGATTTCTGGAAAGCTTTGGCATCAGCGGTGGCGGCGTCGACTATCGCGCCGAGGTCGATCGGGCGATGGACGAGATCGCCGACGAGCTTGAAACCCATCTCGACTGCGATGCGCTGCTGGCGCTGGCGCGTTAGAGGCCGGCGGCGGCGTTGGCGAGTGCCACGAATTCCTCGACGCTGAGCGTTTCGGCGCGCCGTGTCGGATCGATGCCGACCTTGTTCAGCAGCGCCTCGCCGCCGAGGCCCTTGATGCTCTGGCGCAGCATCTTGCGGCGCTGGCCGAAGGCTGCTTCGGTCATGCGCGCCAGCCGGTTGACGTCGGCGGGGAGCGGTGCAGCGCGCGGCACCAGGTGCACCACCGAGGAGGTTACTTTCGGCGGCGGGGTGAATGCCTGCGGCGGCACGTCGAAGGCAATCGTAGCTTCGGTGCGCCAGCCGGCCAGCACGCCGAGCCGCCCATAGGGGCTGCTGCCGGGTTTCGCTACGATGCGCTCGGCCACCTCGCGCTGGAACATCAGCGTCATCGAAGCGTAGAAGGGCGGCCACTGCCCGACGGTCAGCCAGCGCACCAGCAGTTCGGTGCCGACATTGTAGGGCAGGTTGGCGACGATTTTTGTCGCCTCGCCGGGGGCAAGGGCCGAAAAGTCGGCCTTCAGCGCATCGCCCGAGATCACCTCCAGCCGGCCCGGATAGTGGTCCGAAATCTCGGCCAGCGCCGACAGGCAGCGCTCGTCACGCTCGATGGCGACGACGCGGCGCGCGCCGTTGAACAGGAGCGCGCGGGTGAGGCCGCCAGGACCGGGGCCAACCTCGATCACCGTGGCCTGCGAAAGGTCGCCGGCCGTCCGCGCGATCTTGCCGGTCAGGTTGAGGTCGAGCAGGAAATTCTGGCCGAGCGCCTTCTTGGCCTGAAGGCCATGGCGTTCGATGATTTCGCGCAGTGGCGGCAGGCCGTCGATGCTCACGCCGCGTTCGCCCGGTTGTCGGCCAGCCGGCGGGCGAGTTTCAGCGCCGAGATCAGGCTGTCGGGCCGGGCGATGCCCTTGCCGGCGATGCCGAAGGCGGTGCCATGGTCGGGCGAGGTGCGGATGAAGGGCAGGCCGAGCGTCGCATTGACCCCCTCGTCGAAGGCGAGCGTCTTGGCCGGGATCAGCGCCTGGTCGTGATACATGCACAGCGCGACGTCATAGCCGGCGCGGGCACGCGGATGAAACATGGTATCGGCCGGTAGCGGCCCGAAGGCGTCGATGCCTTCCGCGCGCAGCGCCTCGATCGCCGGGCGCACCACGGCCTCGTCCTCCTTGCCCATGGCACCGCCTTCGCCGGCATGCGGGTTGAGGCCGGAGACGGCCAGCCGCGGCTTCTCCAGCCCGAAACGGTCCTTCAGGTCCCTGGCGGTGATGCGGCCCGTGGCGACGATCAACTCGCGGGTCAGCGCCGCCGGCACTTCGGCGAGCGGAATATGGATGGTGACCGGCACGGTGCGCAGGTCCGGTCCCGCCAGAAGCATCACCGGCATCGCCTCGACCCCGGTGTGACGAAAGGCCAGATGCGCCAGATACTCGGTATGGCCGGGAAAGCGGAAGCCGGCGTCATAAAGCGGCTTCTTGGCGATGGGGCAGGTGACGACGGCGGCGGCCTTGCCGGAAAAGCAGTCCTCGACGGCGCGGTCGATGGCCTCGACGATGCCGGCCGCGTTGGCCTTGTCCGGTTCGCCGGGCATGTCTGTGAAGCGAGCGGCGAGCGGTACTACCGGCAGCGCCCGCTCGAAGACGACGGGCGCATCGGCCGGCGCCGTCTGTTCGATTTCGACCTCGGCGCCGATCATGCGCGCACGCGCGGCGACCACGGCCGGGTCGGCCAACAGGTAGAAGGCCGGAACGCCGTCACGTTTTCGGTGCTGCCATGCGGCGATCGCCGTCTCGGGACCGACGCCGGAAGGGTCGCCGACGCTCAGCGCCAGCGGAACCGGAGTAGGGGCAGCGGCCATGATGCTTGCTTCAGCGCTTGACGATGCGGGCCTTGGCCTTCAACTCGCCAAGATACTTGGCGCTGAGTGCGTCCACCTTGTCGTCGTCGCCTTTGCCGCCGTTGGTGTCGAACATCAACTGCGCCACCTTGTCGTCGGAAACCTGGCGCGAGGAGCAGATGCCGATGAACTCCACGCCACGCTCGGTTTCGCGCACGCCGGTCGCCGCGCCGACCTTGGTGCTCTTGATCTGCTCGGCCCACTCGGACGGCAGTTGCGGCGCGAGCACGCGGCCGAGGTCGCGAACGGTGACGTCGAGCAGGCCCTTGGCGAACTGGCGGGTGCTGTCGCAACCATTGAAGCGGCCACGAAGGGCTTCGGCCTCCCGCTTGCGCTTGGCCATCGAGGACCTGCGCTCGGCGGCGGGGACGACGAAAATGACCTGCTGGAGCATATATTCGGTAGCGCTGGGCTTGCTGCCGCCCTTTTCCAGCATGCGTCGGACCATTTCCTGCTCGCTGGTGCCGCCTGAGCCCTGCTCGGCGCGCTGGCGCGCGCCGAGAGCCTGGTTCCAGGCCATCTGGGAACGGATGAAGGCCTTGAAATGCTCCTTCGTCACGCCCGACTGGGCCATGATGCCGTCAAGCTGCTTGAGCTGCATCTTGTTCGAAGAGGCAAAGCGCGCATAAGCCTCATCGACCTGGGCATCGCTGATCCGGATGCCGAGGCGCTTTGCCTCGGCAAGCCGCAGCGTCTGCTCGATCATCTCGTTGGCGGCGTCACCCTTCTTGCGCTGCAGGCGCAGGAAGGCGGCGCGGTGCTGGATGTCGCCCGTCGTGATCGGGACATCGTTGACGATATACTTGATCGTGTCGGCGAAAGCAGGCGGCGCCATAGTGGCAACGAGGACCGGCGTTGCCATGACCAAAAATGCCAATCCTGCCGAAAACAGGTATTTCCTCATCGAAAGCGTCCAATTCCACCAGTAACGGGGTCTTTTCAAAACGGATGACCCTTGCCAGCCCTATGAGGCAAAACCGTGTCGCCGCTCCGCGGCATCACTGATCGATAACGTTGTCCTTCGCCCCGCCGAAATCACCGAGGGTGCGGAATGAAATATTGAATCCGATGTTCTGTGACTTTTCCGCAGTCCGGCTGGAGCGTGTTTCGGAAAACGTCATCAGATAGGTGAAGCATTCGTCGGCATAGGAAAAGCCGATGCCCTTGCGCGCCATGAAGCTGTTTTCAATATCGTAGGTGCCCGAGCCGAACAGCCGCCAATGCTCGTTGAGGCTCGTGCTGGCGCCGAGCGAAACCTCATGGCGATCCTTGTCGAAGCCGTAGGGCTCCTGCTTCTGGATGAAGGTGTAGCTGGAGGTGAGCGTCACCGGCGTGCCGGCATAGGCGGCCTTGACCTCGGCGCGCCGGGTCTCGAAGCTCTTCTCGTCGAAGCGGCCGCTGACGGACGCCGACAAGCCGTCGGGACTGGCAAAGCCGGCGAGCGCGACGAAGTCGGAAGTATTGGTTTCGAGGCCGGAATAGGCGCCTGCATTGACCAGATCGGGCGCGGCAAAGGAATTTTCTCCCGCTACCTGGTAGGACTGGCCGAAGATGGCGTTGGTCGTCCAGCCGTTTTCGTAGCTGCCCGAATAACGCAGGCCGACATTGACGCGGGTGCCGCCCTCGATGCGATCGTAACCGGAGAACTTGTCGCGGTCGAACAGCGTCGTGGCGTCGAAGACGAAGCTCTGCGCATCCTCGTTGGGAATGCCGAGGCCGCCGACATAGCGCTCGTTGGGCCGCACGAAGGTCTGCACCACCGGCTCGAGGATGTGGCTGGAGCCGGCCATGGAGAACAGGATCGGATAGCGCAGTTCCAGCCCTGCCGTCGCCATGAAGCGGGCGAAGGAGGAACGATCGTCGGCGGAGACGCCGGGATGAAGCGACTGGATGATCGGGTTGCCGGCCATGTCGTTGATCGCGGCAAGCGAATCGGCCGAGGCGTTGACGTAGTTCGCGTCGGCCTGGAAGGCGAGCAGGGGCGTGATCACCAGCCCGCCATCGGTGATGAAGGTCCGCTTCCATTCGGCTTCGCCGGTCAGCCGCCCGGATTCGCCTTCGATGCCGGGCACGCGCTGGACCGGCGTGGTGTCGTCGTACGGCGTGTTGAACGCCCGATCGAGGTCGTTGCGATGGATGACCCGCGAATTGAGGTTGAAGCTCAGTTGCCCGCCGGCCAGCGGCGTATCGGGAATATAGGCATAGTCGAGGCTGGGCAGGACCCAGGGCTGTTCCTTGGCGCGCGCCTTGGGGTCGCTGTTGAAGGCGTCTTCCTGCACCTCGAAATGCATGGCGCGCAGGTCGAAATAGTTACGGTCGTTGAGGCCGGTAAGATAGACCTCGGAGCGATGGACCTTTTGGTCGTAGCCGTCGATGTTGTAGGTATGGGCGAAGTTCTTGTCGCTCTGGACGAGGATGTCCCAGCCGAAGTTCCAGCGCGAATTGATCGCGAACTGGCCCTTGGTGCCCATCATGCCGCGGGTCTTGTTGGCATCGCCCGCGAAGCCCCTGTCGACGGTGTCGCGGTCGAACGCGCCGGGGTCGGCCTGGCGCATGCCGGCGACCTTGAGGCTGTACTCGCCGTTGTCGAAGCGCTGGCGCCATTCCGCCTCGCCGAGGAAGCCCTGCCGGGAGAAGTAGGTGCCCTTGGCGGTAAGGTCGTAGGTCGGGGCCAGCGCCAGGTAATAGGGGATCGAGACGCCGACGCCGAGCTTGTTGTTGTAGCTGATGCCGGGCATCAGGAAGCCGCTCTTGCGCTTCACCGTCGGGTCCGCGATCTCGAAGGCGGGCAGGTAGGCGATCGGGAAGCCGAAGAACTCGAAATTCGACTCCTCGAAACGAATCGTCTTCCTCTCGCCGTTCCAGATCACCTTGCGCGCCTTGATGCGCCAGATCGGCGCCGTGTCGGGCTTGTCCTCGCAGGGCGCGCAGGCGGTGTAGACGCCGTTGTGGAAAGTCGTCAGCACGCCGCCCATGCGTTCGGCGCTTTCGGCGGCCATATAGGTCTTGTCCGCGGTCTCGACGCGCAGCGCGTTGACGAAGCCGTTGCCGAAGTCGTCGGTGATGTCGGCGTGATCGGAATAGACCTTGGTGCCGTCGCTGTTGACGATCTGGACGTTGCCGCTGGCCACCAGGCGCTTGGTCTTGCGGTCGTAGGTGACGCGCTGGGCGACGAGGCGGTTGCCGTCATAGTCGATCTGGACCCCGCCGACGGCCGTCACCGTCTGCTGGTCGTTGTCATAGACCAGCGTATCGGCCTCGAGCAGCATCTGCGCGTTGGGGTTGACCTTGGTCGCCGCCAGGTCGGCGAGGTCCTGCGCCTGGGCCGGCAGGATCGGAAAGCCACAGGAAAACAGGCACGCCAAGGCCGTCGCCCCGTAAAGGCGCGCCAAACGCGCGGTCCTACGGCTACGCAAAACTTCCCCTTCCACTAGCCGTCTTCCTTGTACAGCAGGAACGTCACCCCAAAAAACATTGCCACCACGACAGGAAACCATGCGGCCACGACAGTCGGCACGAATCCGGCAATTCCAAATGCCTTGACGAGAACCGTCACGACATAAAGCAGAAAGCCCGCGACGATGCCACCTAAAATCATTATCGCGGACTGTCCCATCCTGGCGAAGCGCATCGAAACCGTGGCCGCGATCAGCGTCATGGCGACGAGCAGGAAAGGCAGCGCCATCAGCGAATCGAATTGCATGGCGAAGGCATTTGCCCTGAGCCCGAACGAGCGGGCAACGTCTATCTTTTGCGGCAATTCGTAGAACGGTATCGTTTCCGGCATCGCCAGCCGTTCCTGAACGAATTCCGGCTTGAGGTTGGTGTCGACGCGGTCGCGATCCTTCGTTTCGACGGCCTGCCCCTCGCGGAAGATGCGCACGTCGCGCAGATCCCAGTAGCCGTCGCGCAGATAGACGTGCCTGGCGTCCTTGCGCTCGACGATGTCGCCTTGCGGATCGAGGATGAAGAACGAGGCGTCGGCCATTTCGAGGCCCTGGTTCAGGACCGCGTGCGCGCCGATGATGGTGTCGCTGGAAGCCGTCTTCTGGCGGATCCACGGTGCCGCGTTGGCCGAAATGGCGTTGGACTTGCCGGAGCGCAGCGCGCTTTCCATCTGGTCGGAAAGGGAGAAGCCGTAGGCCGCGATCGGGTTGAGCACCGCGACCGACAGGACGCCGAACAAAAGCGCGCCGATGCAGGCCGGCAGCAGGAACTGCCACGCCGATATGCCGGCCGAACGGGCGATGACCAACTCGTATTTGCGGTTCAGGGAAACCAGCATCGCCATGGCGGCGAACAGGCCGATGAAGGGGACGGTCTGGAGCATGATCATCGGTATGCGCATCGCTGAGATCGTCAGCACCGTGAAATAGGTGAATCCCGGCAGGCGCGCCGTGCGGCTGGTCAGTTCGGTGAAGTCGATCAGGAATACCAGCGCGAAGATGCCGAGGAAGAACCACAGCGTGATCGTGGCATAGCGGAAGAAGAAGTAACGGCCCAGCGTCCAGCCCATCACGCGGCTCCCTGCGTGGGCGGGGCCAGCCGATGGCGCAAGCGCCGGCCGAGCGCCATGCCGGCGTCGATCCAGTTCATCGGCAGTTCCATCGTCTTCTGGGCACGGATGAACAGGATGGCGACCACGGAAGCCAGGATCGGGACCGCGAACATGAAGTAGCCGAAGACGGGGGTGCCCTTGGATTCGCCCTCGGCGAAGAAGGCGAGCCAGCGGACGAACAGGCAGATGGTGATCGCGGTGATCAGGGGATGGACGCGCGCCTCCCGGTGCGACTTGGGATCGCCGGCGACGGCGAGCGCAATCAGCGCGAAGGCGATCGGGAACAGCCAGTCGGAGAAGCGCTTGTTGAGTTCGGTCTGGTAGAGATTGGGCGACTGCTTGTAGATCGGGTCGTTGGCGTCGGGATCGAGAAGATACTGGGTCGTCTGGTCCTTGGGCAGGAGCTTGGCTTCGCCGGCGTCCGAGGCAAAGGCGGACAGATCGAACACATAGGAGGTGAAGCGCACGACCGACACGTCGCCCGAGGGCACCTTGCGCTGGACGACGCCGTCATTCATCAGAAGCACCTGCTTGCCGTCGCGTTCGAGGATCGCGCCGGTCTTGGCGTAATAGATCAAGTCGACCCCTTCATTGCGCGAATCGGCCACGAAGACGCCGCCCAGCCGGTTGTCGGAAAAGCGCTCGCCGACCTGGACGAACAGGCCGTCCTCGATCTTGCGGAACGTTCCTTCCTGGATGACCAGCGACAGGAAGTCGGCGCGCGCCGATGCCACCAGTTCGCGATTCTTCTGCCGGGCATAGGGGTCGATGCCGTTGTGGACGACGAAGCAGAAGATGCTTGCCCCCAGCGCCAAAAGCAGGATCGGCCGCACCACGGTCATTCGCGAAGCGCCGGCGGCGCTGATGACCACCAGTTCGGAGTCGGCGTTCATGGTGCTCAGCGTCTGGGCGACGGCGACCACCAGCGCGAACGGCACGACGATCGGGATGATCTGCGGGATGATGAGGGAGGCGACCTTGAAGAAGGTGAGGGCGGACTGGCCGCTGTCGGTGACCAGATCGATACGCGCCAGGACCTGGGTCGTCCACACGATCGCCAGCGTCCATAGGAGCGTGCCTATGAAAAGCGCGAAAGCGCGCCGCATGATGTAGCGTTCGACGACCTTCATTCAGACTGGTTCTCGGCTGCTTTCGACCGGCATCATGCCCGCGGACAAAATATCCGGCCCACGAGGCACACACAACAGGGTTGCTCATGTTTCGGCTGTCCACGCCTGCCCCAGCCTGTCGAATTGTCGGGAAGAGTGGATAAGAAACCGCAAAGGCGAATGGTAAACGGAGCGTTACGGCAAAAAACGGGGGCAGGCGACAGGCGCGATCGACCCTGCGACAAAGAAGCGCCGATGGCCGATTTGCCCCGCGAGGGTTGCTAAAAGACGCAAAACGACGAAATGTTGCGCGTCATTGCGCCATTCTCGAAAGCCAGCCTCATGTCGTCCCGTCCCACCATCGCCTTCGCCAAATTCGCCGCCCCGGCGAAAGGCGCCGTCTTCGTCCTGCTTGACAAGGACGGTGAAACGGGCGAGGCGGCGGCCGCCGCCGATCCGGCGGGCGTGCTTCGCCGTGCTGCGCCGGCAGCCGGATTTTCGGGTAAATTGGGCGGCATTGTGGAGGTTCTTGCCCCCGAGGGGGCAGCCTGCGACCGGCTGGTCGGCGTCGGAGTAGGCAAGGCGGCCGCGCTCGACGAGTATGCGTGGCTGAAGCTCGGCGGCGTCATTGCCGCCTCGCTGCGCAAGGCCACGGAGGTGACGGTGGTGCTCGACGCGCCGGGCCTGTCCATCGGTCCCGCGCAGGCGGCAGACCTGGCGGCAGGCCTTCTTTTGCGCAGCTACCGCTTCGACAAATACAAGAAAGCCCGCAAGGACGATGATTCCGCCGAGGAAACGAAGAAGCCGGCCAAGGTGACCGTCCAATGCGCCGATCCGACCAAGGCCCGCAAGGCTTTCGCCGAGGCCGCGGCGGTGGCCGACGGCGTTTTCCTCGCCCGCGACCTCGTCAACGAACCCGCCAATGTGCTCGGCCCGGTGGAGTTCGCCGAGCGCGCCAAGGAACTCGAGGCGCTGGGCGTCAAGGTCGAGATTCTCACCGAAAAGGAGATGCGCAAGCTCGGCATGGGCCTGCTGCTCGGCGTCGCGCAGGGGTCTCCGCGCGGCGCTCGCCTGGCGGTCATGCGCTGGAACGGCGGCAGGACCGGGGACAAGCCGATCGCTTTCGTCGGCAAGGGGGTGACCTTCGACACCGGCGGCAATTCGATCAAGTCGGCGGCCGGCATGGAAGATATGAAGGGCGACATGGGAGGCGCCGCCGCGGTGACCGGGCTGATGCATGCGCTCGCCGCCCGCAAGGCCAGGGTCAATGTCGTCGGCGTCATCGGACTGGTGGAAAACGCCGTGGACGGCCATGCCCAGCGCCCCGGCGATATCGTCACCTCGATGTCTGGCCAGACCGTCGAGGTGATGAACACCGACGCGGAAGGCCGCCTCGTGCTGGCCGATGCGCTGTGGTATTGCAACGAGCGGTTCCAGCCGAAATTCATGGTCAACCTGGCGACGCTGACCGGTGCCGTGATGGTGGCGCTCGGCGTGTACCATGCCGGTCTTTTCTCCAACAACGACGAACTGGCGGGGCAGTTGGCCGAGGCCGGGCTTTCGACGCAGGAGCGCGTGTGGCGCCTGCCGATGGGGCCGGACTACGACAAGCTGATCGATTCGAAGAACGCCGACATGAAGAATGTCGGCGGCCGCCAGGGCGGCGCCATCACCGCCGCGCAGTTCCTGAAGCGCTTCGTCAAGGAAACGCCGTGGGCGCACCTCGACATTGCCGGTACCGCGATCGCCGCCCCCGCCACGGAGATCAACCAGTCCTGGGGCTCGGGCTTCGGCGTCCGCTTGCTCGACCGCCTGGTCCGCGATCATTACGAGCGCTGACTTGGCCGAAGTCCTGTTCTACCATCTGACGGAATCGACGCTGGAGGAGGCGCTGCCCGGCCTTCTGGAGCGCAGCGTCGGACGCGGCTGGCGCGCCGTGGTGCAGACCGGAAGCGAGGAACGGCGCGATGCGCTCGACCAGCATCTGTGGACGTTTCGCGACGATTCCTTCCTCGCCCACGGCACCGATCGCGAGCCATACACTGCCGAACAGCCGGTGTTGCTGACGACGGGCGAGGGCAATGCCAACGGGGCGGCCATCCGCTTCCTGGTCGACGGCGCGGTGCCGCCGGACCTCACGGGCTATGAACGGGCGGTGTTCCTGTTCGACGGCCACGATGCCGAACAACTGCAAGCCGCGCGCGAGCACTGGAAGGCGCTGAAGGCATCGGGCCATGCCGTCACCTACTGGCAGCAGAGCGGCGACCGGCGCTGGGAGCGCAAGGCGTGAACTACCGCCATGCCTATCATGCCGGCAATTTCGCCGATGTCGTCAAGCATGCGGTGCTGGCGCGGCTGATCGAGTATCTCAAGCTGAAGGAAAAGGCCTTCCGCGTCATCGATACCCATGCCGGCATCGGCCTTTACGATCTTTCCTCGCAGGAAGCGCAGAAAACCGGCGAATGGAAGGGCGGGATCGGCAAGCTGATCGGCGCCGAACTGGAGCCGCAGGCGGCAGCACTGCTGGCGCCTTATCTTGAAGCGGTTCGCGCCGTCGGCGGCGAGGGCGCGCCGCGGAACTATCCGGGCTCGCCGCTGATCGCCCGGCACCTGTTGCGCAAGCAGGACCGGCTTTCGGCGATCGAACTGCATCCCGCGGATGCGAGGGCGCTGAAGGCGCGGTTCGAGGGCGACTATCAGGCCCGGGTCATCGAACTGGACGGCTGGCTGGCGCTGGGCGCGCACCTGCCGCCCAAGGAAAAGCGCGGGCTGGTGCTGGTCGATCCGCCGTTCGAGGAGGAAGGCGAGTTCGGCCGGCTGGTCAAGGGGCTTGCCAGGGCGCACCAGCGCTGGCCGGGCGGCATCTATGCGCTGTGGTATCCGATCAAGGACCGGGCGGCGATCGCCCGGTTCCGGCGCGACCTTGCCGAATCGGGCATTGCCAGGATACTCGACATCGCCTTCGAGATTCGCCCGCCATCGTCGGTCGCCAGCCTGGACGGCAGCGGGCTGGTGGTGGTGAACCCGCCGTTCACGCTGGAAAAAGAGCTTGAAACGCTGCTGCCGGCGCTGCTTCGGCTGCTGGCGGTGGAACAACCCGCACGCTGGGCGGTTGAATGGCTGGCCGGCGAAAACGCCTGATTGCACGGCCGCTTGACCGCAGCGCGCCTAAACCGCAAACTGCGCCGCCTGTTCCGAAAGAGATCATCATGAGTCGCTTTTTTGCTTCCGTTCTTGCCGCGCTGATCGGGATTTCGACGCCGATCGTCACCGCGCCGGCCGCGTTCTCGGCCGACCTGCCGGGCTATGTCGACTATGGCAGCGACAGCGGGGTCTGCGCGCAGCCCTGGGTCCTCAACCGGATCACCAGCCGTTTTCGCCATCAGGTGCACAATGTGCCGAACCTGCCCAACGTGGCGATCGTCGATTTCCAGCGCATTCGCGAGAACCGCTATCAGCCGGCCAGCGAGCAATGGCCCATCGGCCGCCGCTATTGCGGCGCCACGGTGGCGTTGTCCGACGGCCAGAGCCGCTCGATCTGGTATCTGATCGAGGAAGGGCAGGGGTTCGCCTCGATCGGCAGCAATGTCGAGTTCTGCGTCGCCGGTTTCGATCGTTGGATGGTCTATAACGGCCGCTGCCGCGTCCTGCGCTGACAAAGCTCGACGCTATGACGTGCTGGCCACACCGGTGGCGGGTGTTGGTGTTGGGGCTGGCGCTTGGTGCTGCGGCACTGCTGGCCGGTTGCGCCCCCTCGAACGGTGAAAAGAGCGGCCAGGATAAACCTGCGGCGGCAGCGACGGCGGTGGGCAAGGCCCAGCCGGCAGCAGGCAGGGGCGGCCCCGTGGCGCAGGGCAGCGGCTTCGACTTCTACGTCCTGTCGCTTTCATGGTCGCCCAGCTATTGCGAGGCCGAAGGGGCAGATGCCAACCGCCAGCAGTGCGGGACGGCGCGACCCTATGCTTTCGTGGTCCACGGGCTGTGGCCACAGTACGAGCGCGGCTACCCGCAAGACTGCGATACGGATCAGCGAAACGTTCCCGACCGCACGCTGCGCGGCCTCTCCGACATCATGCCGTCGGCCGGGCTGATCCGCCACGAGTGGAAGACGCACGGCAGTTGCAGCGGTCTTTCGCAGGGCGACTATTTCGACGTGCTGCGGGCAGCGCGCGAAAAAGTCGTGGTTCCCGCACAGTTTCGCCGGCTCGACAGCTATCGCACGCTTGCGCCCAATGAGGCGGAGGCGGCTTTCCTCAGGGACAATCCCGGCTTGCCGGCTGACGGCATTGCGGTTACCTGTGACCGGCGCCTCCTGCGCGAGGTCCGCATCTGCATGACCCGGCAGCTTGCCTTCCGCAGTTGCCCCGAAATCGACCGCCGCGATTGCAAACGGCGGACGGTGGTGATGCCTCCCGTCCGTGGCGGGTAGGCTTGCCCGCCTGGCGAATCGTCCGCGCGGTCATTTCTGGACCGGCCCATCCCTTCAAAACAACAGGAAACCGCAATGCCCAAGCTGCTTTACTCCTCCGCCTCTCCCTACAGCGCCAAGGTGCGCATGGCCGCGGCCTATGCCGGCATCGCCATCGAGGCCGTTTCCGTCCAGACTTCGGAGCGGCCGGCCGTGCTCGTTTCGGCCAACCCCTTGGGCAAGATCCCGACGCTGGTGCTCGATGACGGGCGCAGCATTTTCGACAGCCGCGCCATCACTCAGTATCTCAACCGCGAATCGAAGAATGCGCTGTTTCCGCGCAACCCCGACAAGCGCACCGAGGCGGAGGTGCTGGAAGCGCTGGCAGACGGCATCTGCGATTGCGCGCTGTCAATTGTCTACGAGCGGCGGATGCGGCCGGAAGGCATGATTTTCCAGCCGTGGCTGGATGGGCAGTGGACCAAGATAACGGCCGCGCTCGATCTCCTGAACGCCAACCCGCCGAAGCTGCCGAAGAAGATAACGGTAGGGCAGATCGCATTGCGCGCCTGCCTTGGCTATCTGGCGCTGCGCTTTGCCGGAAAGTGGGAGAAGGGGCGCAGCCGTCTGGTGCGCTGGGTGGCGCGCTTCGACGAAAAATTCCCCGAACTCAAGGCCTGCGCGCCGCACTGAACGCGCGGGCAGGAAAAGACCGGTGCCAACAAAAAAGGCCGGGCACTGCTGCCCGGCCTTTCAAGTGGTGAGCGATCGGCTCGATCAGAACTTCATGCCGATGCCGAAGGTGACGCGGTTGTCGCGGTCCTTGACCTTGCCGCCGACATTGTCGAACGTCTTGGAGCCGTAGTCGGTGTAGCGGTACTCGACGCGACCGAACACGTTGTCGGTCAGCTTGATGTCGGTGCCGACACCGGCGGTCCAACCGAACATGCCCTTGCTCTCGCTGTCGCCGGGAACGCTTACCTTTACGTTCTTGCCGGCGCCGCCGGCAGTGCCGTAGAGCAGGATTTCCGGCGTCACGGCGTAGCCGAGACGGGCGCGGATCGAACCCTCGAAGCCGGACTTCGACTTGACGCCGCCCGACGAGCCCTTGACGCCGTTGTAGCCAAGGTCGCCTTCGAGGCCGTAGACGAAGTTGTCCGACTGCCAGTTATAGCCGGCAAAGGCGCCGCCGATGAAGCCGTCGGTCTTGATGTCCGGGCCGCCGGGGATACGGGTGCGGCCGCTGAAGCCGTAGCCGAGGTTGATACCGGCGTAGGGACCGGCCCACGAGGCTACCGGCAGTTCGGCGATGGGGGCAGGCGCCGGCGGCTCTTCCGACACGACGTCGGCAGCAAACGCAGGGACGCCGGCAAAGGCGATGAGCCCAAGGGCCGCCGCGAGCGGCCGCGCAAATTTCAGATTGGCTTTCATTTAGTCCTACTCCTTGAGCCACGATACACAGGCTGGTTTAGTGAGCGCCCCCACTCGTCCGGGAGGAAAAACAGTCTGGCCGCTCATCGGTTCCAAATGTCGTGTCGAAATGCGGCCGAAGCGAACCTGAAAACAGGTCATTGCTTGGCCGCGATGTGGCGGAAATCGGGCGTTGCCCATAAGCAACAGAAGTGCGCTCAATCGCTTGGAATACGGGTGTTTTCCGGCACTTTCGGCTAACTGCGGACAGGCGGGAAAGCGAGGCCTGGAAGGCTTTCACCACGATTTCGCCACATTAATTGACGGTTTCTTGCAATCGTGGCCGCAATTGGGGGAATCTACCGTTTCGTGCCGCAGATGCGGGTTCCGACGAACGCGCAGTCCTTGAAAATGTCGGGTTTGCGGGTTTCGACGAGCGCGGAAGCGACCCCTGGCATAGCAAGGACGAAAGCGAGTATCCGCCGCGCGACCGTTTCCTGCAACTCGATATGGCCTTCGCGGCCGATGGCGCGGATGAAATCGCAGATCCCGTCGTAGTCGAGCGTGGCCGCCAGGTCGTCGGCCGCTTCGCCTTCGCCTTCCAGCGTCGCCTCCACGCTGACGACGAGACGTTGCAGCGCTTTCTTCTCGTGGTCGTGGACGCCGATGCTGAGAATCAGTTCGAGGTCGCGCACGATGACGGTGCGCTGGGTGATCTTCATTGCCGTTCCACCTCGAAGGCGACGTCGCGTTGCAGGCCCATCAGGTGCTGGCCGCCGTCCAGCGTCAGGATCGAGCCGTTGAGCGAGGGGGTGTTCCAGATGAATTCGACCGCGCCGGCGATATCCTGTGGCGTCGGCCCGCTGCCGGTCAGCGTGTGACGCCAGCTTTTCTCGAAATTCTCCGACGTCTGGTCGCCGCTGATCAAGGTGACGCTGGGGGCGATGCCGCAGACCCGGACCCGGCCGCGAAACTGCATGGCCTGCATGTCGATCGCGCTTTTCAGGGCCATTTTGGCCAGGCTGTAGCTGAAAAAGTCCGGGTTGGGCGAGAACACCTTGCTGTCCAGAAGGTGGACCAGCGTCGCCTGCGGCGTGCCGGCGCGCGCCAGCTCCCGCCCCAGCGCCATCGGCGCGACGAGGTTGACGGCGAGGCTCTTCAGCATGGCGTCGGCCGAGAAATCGGCCGGGCTGTCGTAATCGAACAGCGAAGCACTGCTGACGACCAGATCGATGCGGCCAAGGCGCTGCACGATTTCCGGGATGAGGCTGGCCGTTTGCGGCGGGTCGGCAAGGTCGGCCTGAAAGGTTTCCGCCCGCCCGCCTTCGCGATGCAGTCCGCGCGCGAGCTGCTCCGCATCCTTCCCGGAGGTCCGGTAATGGATCGCAAGGTCGAAGCGCGCCGCCAGATGGGTGGCGATGGCCGCGCCCAGCCGGCGGGCGCCGCCGGTGACCAGACATACCGGCCTTGATTCGTCGCTTACCTTCGACAAGCGGCACTCCTGTTTTCTGCCCGCGCGGCCCTGTCAGCATCCTGTCGCCGGGACGGCGATGGCGCTTCCTCCCCACCGCCGGGCCCTATAATGGTTCGGGACGAGTCGTTTTTGAACGATGAAACAGCACCCGGCAATTCTTAACTGGTAAAGAGTGTTGACGCATATACCCGAACTGTCAGGTGAAAGGCCATGAAGGCGCGCGAAAGCAAGCGCGGTATGGCGGCGGGCGACGACCTGCCGGATACCGACATCGACGACGACGGCCCCGAGCCCGCCGAGGTGTCTTCCGGGCCGGTAGTCGCCTTCACCGCCATAGACTGGGCGCCGCCTGCCGGCGATGGCGGCAGCAAGGTCGTTGGCGCCGAAGTCATCCAGGCGCTGGTCAAGCGCCTGCCTAACGCGCCGGGCGTCTATCGCATGATGAACGCGGCCGGCGACGTGCTTTACGTCGGCAAGGCGCGCAGCCTGAAGAAGCGCGTCACCGCCTATGCGCAGGGCCGTTTCCATACCAACCGCATCGGACGCATGGTGCGCGAGACGGCGACCATGGAGTTCGTCGTCACCCGCACCGAGATCGAGGCGCTGCTTCTGGAAGCGAATCTGATCAAGCGCTTGCGGCCGCGCTTTAACGTGCTGATGCGTGACGACAAGTCGTTTCCGTACATCCTGCTCACCGGCGATCATCCGTCGCCCGGCATCTACAAGCATCGTGGCGCGCGCTCGCGCCAGGGCGACTATTTCGGCCCGTTCGCGTCGGCCGGCGCGGTCGGGCGCACCATCAATTCCCTGCAGCGGGCCTTCCTGCTCAGGACCTGCACCGATTCCTTCTATGAAAACCGCACGCGTCCATGCCTGCTGTTCCAGATCAAGCGCTGCTCGGCGCCGTGCACCGGCGAAATCTCCCACGCCGACTACGCCGCACTGGTCGCCGAGGCCAAGGCGTTCCTGTCGGGCCGCAGCCAGAAGGTGAAGACCGAGATATCGCAGGCCATGCAGGAGGCTTCGGAGGCGCTGGATTTCGAGCGCGCCGCCATCTATCGCGACCGGCTCGCGGCCCTTTCCCATGTGCAGAGCCACCAGGGTATCAACCCGCAGAGCGTCGAGGAGGCCGATGTCTTTGCCATCCATCTCGAAGGCGGACAGGTCTGCATCCAGGTGTTTTTCTTCCGTACCGGGCAGAACTGGGGCAACCGCGCCTATTTCCCCAAGGCCGACCTGGCGCTGGGCGCGGCCGAAATCCTGGGTTCCTTCATCGCGCAGTTCTACGACGACAAGCCCGTTGCGCGTACCATCCTGTTGTCGCAGGAAGTGGCCGAGCAGGAGCTTCTGGCCGAGGCCTTGTCCACCCGCGCCGGGCGCAAGGTGACGGTATCGGTGCCGCAGCGCGGCGAGAAGAAGGAACTGGCCGACAACGCCTTGCAGAACGCCCGCGAGGCGCTTGGCCGGCGGCTGGCGGAAACCTCGACCCAGGCGCGGCTGCTTGCCGGCTTTGCCGAAACCTTCGGGCTGGAAAAGCCCCCGCGACGCATCGAGGTCTACGACAACTCGCACATCATGGGCACCAACGCGGTGGGCACCATGATCGTGGCCGGGCCGGAAGGCTTCGTGAAGAACCAGTACCGCAAGTTCAACATCCGCTCGACCGAGATCACGCCCGGCGACGATTTCGGCATGATGCGCGAGGTGATGGAACGGCGCTTTTCGCGGTTGCTGAAGGAGCATGGCGACGTTGAACCCGACGCGCAGGCGGAGGAGGGGGTGGAGATCGAGGGCAACGGCTTTCCGGCATGGCCCGACGTCATCCTCATCGACGGCGGCCAGGGCCAGATGACGGCGGTGCGCCAGATCCTTTCCGACCTCGGCGTCGAGGATCGCGTCGTCGCCATCGGCGTCGCCAAGGGTCAGGATCGCGAGGCCGGCCGCGAGCGGTTCTTCGTTGGGGGCAAAGGCTCGTTTTCGCTGCCGGTTCGCGACCCTGTCCTCTACTTCGTCCAGCGCCTGCGCGACGAGGCCCACCGCTTCGCCATCGGCACGCATCGGGCGCGCCGCAAGAAGGAACTGGTGAAGAATCCGCTCGATGAGATCAGCGGCATCGGGCCGGGCCGCAAGCGCGCTCTGCTCCTGCATTTCGGCACCGCCAAGGCCGTCAGCCGCGCGGCGGTCGAGGACCTGATGGCCGTGGAAGGAATTTCCGAACAAATCGCCAAAGTGGTCTATAACCATTTCCATGAAAATTGAGGGGATATGCGCGCTTCGATAGGGCCAATCGATTTCGCCTGTTGACCCCTGATGCGGCCATCTGATTTCTAGTAGGCAAGACACGAAGAGTTTTCAAAGACATGGCCAAGCGCGCATTCAACCTGCCTAATATTCTCACCTACGCCCGCATCATCGCGGTGCCGCTGGTGGTGCTGTGCTTCTTCCTCGAGGGCCACCTGAAATCGAGCGACTTCGCGCGCTGGTCGGCGCTCGCCATCTTCGTAGCGGCCAGCATCACCGACTATTTCGACGGCTATCTGGCGCGTGCCTGGCAGCAGACCTCCAATATCGGCCGGATGCTCGATCCGATCGCCGACAAGCTGCTGGTTTCCATCTGCCTTTTGCTGCTGGCGGCCGATACCGACCGCGCCGGCGGCATTGCCGGCTGGTCGCTATGGGCGGCGGTCATCATCCTGTGTCGCGAAATCCTGGTGTCGGGCCTGCGCGAATATCTGGCGGCACTCAAGGTCAGCGTGCCGGTGACGAAGCTGGCGAAATGGAAGACGACGATCCAGATGATCGCCATCGCCTTCCTGCTTGCCGGGCCGGCCGGCGACAAGATATTCCCGTTCACCACGCAGACCGGCCTGGTGCTGCTTTGGGTGGCGGCGCTGGTCACCCTATATACGGGCTATGACTATTTCCGTGCCGGACTCAAGCATATCGTCGACGAATAGGGCGGCGCGATGAAACTGATCTATTTCGCCTGGGTGCGCGAACGCATCGGCAAGCAGGAGGAGGAGGTCGAGCTTCCAGCCTCCGTCGCGACGGTGGCCGACCTGCTGCAATGGCTGCGTGCGCGTGGCGAGGAATACGAGAACGCCCTCCAGCAGCCGCAGGTGATCCGGGTGGCGATCGACCGCGAGCATGTCGACCATGCGCAAGAGATCGCCGGTGCGCGCGAGATCGCGCTGTTTCCGCCGATGACCGGGGGCTGATGCCGTGACCGGCGCCATCCTGCCGATGGTCCGCATCCAGCGCGACGATTTCGACGTCGCCGCCGAGATCGCCAGGCTGACGGCCGGGCGCGCCGACATCGGCGCGGTCGTCACCTTCTCTGGCCTGTGCCGCGACGAGGCCGGCGCGCTTTCGGCGCTGGAACTCGAGCACTATCCGGGCATGGCCGAAGTGGAGATCGGCCGCATCGCCCAAGAGGCTCTGGGGCGCTGGCCGTTGCAGGGGCTCGTCGCCATTCACCGCTACGGCAAGCTGAAACCTGGCGAGAACATCGTCCTGGTGGTGGCCGCTTCCACGCATCGCCATGCGGCTTTCGAGGCGGCCAGCTTCCTCATGGACTTCCTGAAATCGTGTGCGCCGTTCTGGAAGAAGGAGCATCGCGCCGACGGTGCCGAGGGCGATTGGGTGGACGCCAGGCAGGCCGACGAGGATGCCGCGCAGCGGTGGAAACGTTAATTTTCATTTACCTCAAATCCGAATTATGCCCAGCCGTCGCCACGGATTGTCCGTAATCCTGCGTCCTTTTAACTCTCGGAAAACGGGGCAAGGCCATGCTGGACAGGATCGCGGAACTACTCATTTTCGGCTTCACGCCGCTGGTGATAGGCATGCTGGTCGCGCCCGGGGCACCCCAGGCGGCCGAGCATGTGCTGCATGGCGAGGTGCTTTATCGCGAACGCATCGCGCTGCCGCCCAACGCCATAGTTTCGGTACAGCTTGCCGACGTTTCGCTGGCCGATGCGCCGGCCGCGATCCTTGGCGAGCAGAAGATCGACCCGGCGGGCCAGGTGCCGGTCAAATTCGAGATCAGGTTCGATCCCTCCGTTGTCCAGCCGAACATGAGTTATGCCTTGCAGGCGCGCATCACCGTGGACGACAAGCTGTGGTTCATCACCGATACGCGCCATCAGGTCGATCCGCTGACCGACGAGCCGCAGACCGTGCTGGTCAGGAAGGTGGACGGGAAGGCGCAATCCGGCGGCGGGCCGGCGATCTACGGCAAGGACTGGAAGGTCGAACAGCTCGACGGTATCGAGAGCCTGCCTGAGCGGCGCGCGACGTTCCGCATCGGGGAAGACGGGGCGATCGGCGGCAAGGGTTTTTGCAACGGCTATTTCGCCAGCGCCAGGATCGAGGCGGAAAAGATCGAGATCGGGCAGGCCGGCGCCACGCAGATGGCCTGCGCGCCGGAACTGATGGCGGCCGACACCGCGTTGTTCGATGCCTTCTCCCGAGCGGCAAGCTTCCGGGCCGACGGCAAAGACCTCGCGATCGCCGACAAGGAAGGCCGCGACATCCTGCGCTTCAGCCCGATGTGAGGCTGCCTGCCTGGAATGGGAAAAGCCGGGGCGGAACCCCGGCTTTTCTTACTTAATCAGCTATTTACGCCGTAAAAGTCGCCTTTTGAATCAGCCGACGATCTCGGTGTCGGAGAACCAGTAGCGGATTTCCTGCGCGGCGGTTTCCGGGGCGTCCGAGCCGTGCACGGAGTTCTCGCCGATGGAAAGGGCGTGCACCTTGCGGATGGTGCCCTCGGCGGCCTGCGCCGGGTTGGTGGCGCCCATCACTTCGCGGTTCCTGGCGATGGCGTTGTCGCCTTCCAGCACCTGCACGATGGTCGGGCCGGAGGACATGGACTCGACCAGTTCGCCGAAGAAGGGGCGCTCCTTGTGGACGGCGTAGAAGCCCTCGGCCTCGCGGCGGCTCATCCAGACGCGGCGCGATGCGACGACGCGAAGGCCTGCGTCCTCCAGCATCTTGGTGATGGCGCCGGTGAGGTTGCGCCGGGTAGCGTCCGGCTTAATCATGGAAAAGGTGCGTTCGAGCGCCATGGGAAGTCCTTCTGGATTGGTAATTGACGGGTGGCGGCTCTATACAAGCGCGCCGGCCCATTGCCAAGGCCGGAAGAAACGTCGAAGCGGGGAACTATTATGCCGATGAAGCGCCATTTCATGATGTTTTCCGCCTATAACCGCTGGGCCAACCGTCTCGTCTATGAGGCCGCGGCCGATCTTGCGGAGAAGGAATTCAACTACGATACCGGCGCTTTCTTCGGCTCGATGATGGGCACGCTCAACCATATCCTCACCGCCGACCGCATCTGGATGAAGCGTTTCACCGGCGAGGGGGATGCACCGGCGAGGCTCGACGCCGTCATCCATGCGGAACTGCCGGACCTGACTGCGGCACGCGAGGCAGAGGACCAGCGCATCATCGACTGGGTGGAAGGCCTGGACGACGCGGCGCTCGCCGGCCGCTTCACCTATATGCCGATGACCGACATGCGTACCGTTTCACAGCGGTTGTCGCCGGCACTGGCTCATTTCTTCAACCACCAGACCCATCATCGGGGGCAGGCGCATATGATCCTGACCGTGCTCGGACGCCCGTCCGTGCCGCTCGATCTCAGCTATTTCCAGCGCACTGAAGAAGGCAGGGTCTTCGCGTAACAGATTTATTTGAAATAAATTTCTATAAATAGCCGGATTTTCTGGTTAGCGATTGCTAACGGCAATTGCGGCAATTGATTGATACTAAGATCAATATGCCGGACAGACTTCTCTGTCGTTTAATGGGATTCGTGAATTTCTATCCCGTTGGAGTGAACAGGAGGCCTTCGATGACTTATTCCTCAGGTAAAGTAACGAGCATTTTGGCGGGAGGGTTAATTCTTGCCGGACTTTGTTGCCTTCCGGCGAATGCCGCCGGGCTTGGTGTGAGCGCCTCCATTGGAGGGAGTAGCGGCGTCGGGGTCGGGGTTGGCGCCTCGGTCGGCGGCAAGAGCGGCATCGGTGCCGGTGTCGGCGCGAGTGTGGGTGGCAAGAGCGGCGTGACCGCCGGTCTCGGCGCCTCGGTCGGTGGAAAGAGCGGTATCGGTGTCGGGGCCGGGGCCAATGTCGGCGGCAAGAGCGGCCTCGGCGTCGGCGCCGGCGTGGGTATCGGCGGCGGCACCGGGATCCGGGCCGGCGTCGGTGTCGGTACTGGACCGACGGCACCCGGGAAGCCGGGCACGCCAGGAAATCCGGGCAATCCGGCGAATCCCAATACTCCGCAGCTTGCGAGCATGGTGTCCGGCATGTCCAGCACGCAGCTTGCCAAATACCGCATCCGCTGCCGTGACGTGTTGAAAGGGCAGGGCAACTACGACCAGGCATTGCGCGAATTGTGCCTGATGATCCGGACGGCCGCCCGCTGACCGGACGAGGATAGGACTGGCTCGGCCCGCTTCGGCGGGCCGTTTGCTTGGTCGGGGCCGGCGATATGCTTGGGCAGGCTTGCACTTCGCGCCGACCTCCGCCAAAAGCGCAGCCATGCTGACCATCAACGACCTCACGCTTCGAATTGCCGGGCGCCTCCTGCTCGATCACGCTTCGCTGGTGCTGCCGGCCGGGGCCAAGGCCGGGCTTGTCGGCCGCAACGGCACCGGCAAGACGACTCTGTTTCACGCCATCACCGGCGATTTCCCGTCCGAAACCGGCTCGGTCACCCTGCCGAAGAATACCCGCATCGGGCAGGTCGCGCAGGAAGCGCCGGGCACTGAAGAACCGCTCATCGACATCGTGCTCAAGGCCGATGTCGAGCGCGCATCCCTTCTGGCCGAGGAAAAGACCGCCAAGGACCCCAACCGCATCGCCGAAATCCACATGCGGCTTGCCGATATCGACGCGCATTCGGCGGAAGCGCGCGCGGCGACCATCCTGGCCGGCCTCGGTTTCGACGAAGCGGCGCAGCAGCGTCCCGCCTCGTCCTTTTCCGGCGGCTGGCGCATGCGCGTGGCGCTTGCCGCGGTGCTGTTTTCCGAGCCGGACCTTCTGCTGCTCGACGAGCCGACCAACTATCTCGACCTCGAAGGCACGCTGTGGCTGGAGAACTACATCGCCAAATATCCGCACACCGTGCTTCTGATCTCGCACGACCGCGACCTGCTGAACCGTTCGGTCAATTCGATCGTCCATCTCGACCAGAGAAAGCTGACCTTCTGGCGCGGCGGCTACGACCAGTTCGAGCGGCAACTGACCGAGCAGCGCGAATTGCAGGAGAAGGGCCGGGTCAAGCAGGAGGCAGCGCGCAAGCACCTGCAATCCTTCGTCGACCGCTTCCGCGCCAAGGCCTCGAAGGCCAGGCAGGCGCAGTCGCGCATCAAGGCGCTGGAGAAGATGAAGCCGATCGCGGCACTGGTGGACGACCAGGTGCGGCCGTTCTCCTTTCCCGAACCGGTCAAGACGGTCGCCTCGCCGATCGTCGCGCTGGAGAAGGTCGAGGTGGGCTACCAGCCCGGCCATCCGGTGCTGAAGCGACTCAATCTGCGCATCGACGCCGACGACCGCATCGCGCTGCTGGGCGCCAACGGCAACGGCAAGTCGACCTTCGCCAAGCTGCTGGCGGGCCGGCTGAAGGCGGAAGCCGGCACCATGACTGTCGCGCCGGGCCTCAAGGTGGCGATCTTCGCGCAGCACCAGCTGGACGACCTGCGGCCGGAGGAAAACGCCTATGAGCATGTGCGCCGGCTGATGCCGGAAGCGCCGGAGGCGAAGGTGCGCGCCAAGGTCGCGCAGTTCGGCCTCGCCACCGAGAAGATGAACACGGCCGCGAAAGACCTTTCGGGCGGCGAGAAGGCGCGGCTGCTGATGGGGCTGGCGGCGTTCGACGGACCGAACCTGTTCATCCTCGACGAGCCGACCAACCATCTCGACATCGATTCGCGCGAGGCGCTGGTGCATGCGCTGAACGAGTTTCCGGGTGCGGTGATCGTGATTTCGCACGACCGCCACCTGCTGGAGGCGACCGTCGACCGGCTGTGGCTGGTCAAGGACGGTCAGGTGAACCCCTATGACGGCGACCTCGAGGATTACAAGACGCTGGTGACCGGCGTTTCCGGCGACCGCCGGGAAAAGCGCGAGGCGGAAAAGGCGTCCAAGGCCGACCGCCGCCGCGAGGGCGCCGCACGCCGCGCCGCGCTGGAGCCGCTGGCCAAGGAAATCCGGGCGACGGAAGGGCTGATGGAGCGGCTGCGCAAGCGGGTCGATGCCATCGAGGACCAGCTTGCCGATCCCGCGCTGTACGAAAAGGATCCGGTCGGCGCCACGCGCCTCGCCAAGGAGCGCTCCGAACTTTCCGGCCAGATTGCCCGCCACGAGGAGAAGTGGCTGGAAATGAGCGCAGAATATGAGGCAGGCGTCGCGGAGTAGGGGCGAACCGGCGCAGAAGCCGTGCGACATTTGCCCTACACGCGATGGGCAAAACGCTATAGGTTTTGCCCATGAACCAGCATGTCCCGCTTCGTATCGGTCGTTCGGCCTGCCCGCATGATTGCCCTTCCACCTGTGCGCTCGAGGTCGAACTGCTCGACGAGCGAACCATCGGGCGTATCCATGGGGCGAAGGCGAACAGCTATACGGCGGGCGTCGTCTGCGCCAAGGTCGCCCGCTACGCCGACCGCGTCCACCACCCCGACCGCCTGAGGAAGCCGCTGATCCGCTCCGGCGCCAAGGGCGAGGGCGGCTGGAAGGAAGCAAGTTGGGAAGCCGCCCTCGATCTGGTGGCCGAAAAATTCATCGCGGCGGAAGAAAAATACGGCTCGGAGACGGTGTGGCCCTATTTCTACGCCGGAACCATGGGGCTGGTGCAGCGCGACGGCATCGAGCGGCTGCGCCATGCCAAGAAATATTCAGGCTTCTTCGGCTCGATCTGCACCAATCTCGCCTGGACCGGGTGGATGATGGGCACCGGCAAGCTCGCCGGTCCCGACCCGCGCGAAATGGCGAAGTCCGATTGCGTCGTGATCTGGGGCACCAATGCGGTGGTGACGCAGGTCAACGTCATGACCCACGCCATCCGTGCCCGCAAGGAGCGCGGGGCGAAAATCGTCGTCGTCGACGTCTACGAGAACGCGACGATGAAGCAGGCCGACATCGGCCTGATCGTCAAGCCGGGCACCGATGCCGCGCTCGCCTGCGCGGTCATGCACATCCTGTTTCGCGACGACCTTGCCGACCGCGCCTATCTCGAAAAGTATACCGACGATCCCAAGGGTCTGGAGGCGCATTTGCGCGACAGGACGCCGGAATGGGCGTCCGCCATCACCGGCCTGCCGGTGGCCGAGATCGAGGCGTTCGCGCGGCTGGTCGGCACCACCAAGCGGACGTTTTTCCGCCTCGGCTACGGTTTTTCGCGGCAGCGCAACGGCTCGGTCAACATGCACGCCGCCTCCTGCATCGCCGCCGTCACCGGCTGCTGGCAGTATGAGGGCGGCGGCGCGTTCCATTCCAATTCGGGCATCCTGAAGTTCAATACCGAGCTTCTGGAAGGCACGAAGCTTCGTGATCCGAATATCCGCTATCTCGACCATTCGCGCATCGGCCCGGTGCTGACCAATGCCGAGGACGCGCTTTATGGCGGGCCGCCGGTCACCGCCATGCTGATCCAGAACACCAACCCGGCCAATGTCGCGCCCGAGCAGCGGCTGGTGAAGCGCGGTTTCCTGCGCGAGGACCTGTTCACCTGCGTGCACGAGCAGTTCATGACCGATACGGCGAAACTCGCCGACGTGGTGCTGCCGGCGACCATGTTTCTGGAGCACGATGACATCTACAAGGGTGGCGGCAACCAACACATCACGCTCGGCCCCAAGCTGATCGAGCCGCCGGAGGGGCCGCGCACCAATCATTTCGTCATCGAGGAACTGGCGAAGCGGCTGGGCGTCGCGCACCTGCCGGGCTTCGGCATGACCGAGCGCCAGCATATCGACATCATGCTGGCCAAGAAGGGGTTGGGGAACTTCGACACCTTCCGCGAGGAGAAGTGGGCCGATCTGCAGCCGCCTTTCGAGGAGGCGCACTACCTCGACGGTTTCGGTCATGCCGACCGCAAATTCCATTTTCGTCCGAACTGGACCGGACAAGCCGCGCCCAACAGGCCGCCGAGGCGTATGGGCGTGCTCGGCCCCTACGAGCGCCTGCCGGAATTCCCGGACCATGTCGACCTGATCGAGGTGGCGGACGAGGAGCACCCCTTCCGGCTGGCGACCTCGCCGGCGCGCAACTTTTTGAATTCCAGTTTCACCGAGACGCCGGTTTCCAAAGCCAAGGAAGAGCGGCCGCAGCTGCTCATCCACCCGGAAGACGCAAGCTCACTCAGCCTCGGCGAGGGCGACCGCGTCGAGATCGGCAACCGGCGCGGCGAGGTGGTGCTGCACGCAAAGCTGTTTGCGGGCGTGCGCCGCGGCGTGGTGGTCGCGGAAGGCGTGTGGCCGAACAGCGCGCACGAGCGCGGCGAGGGTATCAATGTGCTGACCGGCTCCGACGCACCGGCGCCCTATGGCGGCGCGCCGGTGCACGACAACAAGGTTTGGGTAAGGGCAGCGCCGCCGCTTACGGCGTGATGCGGGCCAGTTGCTCGAGGTCTACGACGCCTTCGAGGGGGTTGGGCGCGGCGATGACCAGCTCGCTCTTGTCGCTGTCCTCGGTGAAGCCGGAAAAGGCGGTGCGGCCGGCTTCCATGCGCGCCTTGCCCTCGGCCACCAGCTTCAGCGCCATCGGGTAGAGCCGGTGTTCGGCCTTGAGGACGCGGGCGGTGAGATCGTCCTCGCTGTCGCCGACCAGCACCGGCACCGCTGCCTGCGCGATGATCGGGCCGTCGTCCATCGCCGGTGTCACGAAATGCACGGTGCAGCCATGGATGCGCACGCCTTCCGCCAGCGCGCGCCGGTGCGTGTCCAGGCCCTTGTAGGAGGGTAGCAGGGCAGGGTGGATGTTGATGATGCGGCCCTGCCATTTTTCGACGAAGGAGCGGCCGAGGATGCGCATATAGCCGGCCAGGACGACGATTTCGGCGCCGAGCGCGCCAAGCGCCGTGTCGATGGCCTCGTCGTGGGCTTGCTTGTCGGGATAGTCGGAACGGGCGATGGCCTGCGCCGGCACGCCGCGCGCGGCGGCCATGCCGAGTCCGGGGGCATTGGCCTTGTCCGATATCACGCCGACGATCTCGGCCGGGTAATCGGGGTCGCTCGCCGCTTCGATCAGCGCGGTCATGTTGGAACCGCGCCCGGAAATCAGGACGGCGGTGCGTTTACGCGGCGTTTTCATAGATCGATCGCACCCCGGTAGATGACGCCACGGTCGCGGCGCGGCACGATGCGGCCGATCGGCTCGGCCTTTTCGCCGGCCTCCTGCAGCACCGCGGCGACCTGCGCGGCCTGGCCGGAGGCCACCACGATGATCATGCCGATGCCGCAGTTGAAGGTGCGCATCATCTCTTCGGGCTCGACGCCGCCGGTCTTGGCCAGCCAGGAGAACACCGGCGGCACACGAATAGCGTCGAGGTCGAGCTCGGCCGAAAAATCCTTGGGCAGCACGCGCGGAATGTTCTCGGGGAAGCCGCCGCCGGTGATGTGGGCAAGCGCCTTGATGCCGTGCGTGTTGCGGATCGCCTTGAGAATCGATTTCACATAGATGCGCGTCGGCTCCAGCAGCGCCTCGGCCAGCGTCCGGTCCTCGTCGAAGGGCGCGGGCGCGTCCCAGCCAAGGCCGCTTTTCGCGACGATGCGGCGCACCAGCGAGAAGCCGTTGGAGTGGACGCCCGACGAGGCGAGGCCGAGAAGCACGTCGCCTTCGACGATGTCGTCGGTGGGCAGCAACTGGCCACGCTCGGCCGCGCCTACGGCGAAGCCGGCAAGGTCGTAGTCCTTTTCCTGATACATGCCCGGCATTTCCGCCGTCTCACCGCCGATCAGCGCACAGCCGCCTTGCCGGCAGCCTTCCGCGATGCCGCCGACGATGGCAGCTCCCTGGTCCGGATCGAGCTTGCCGGTGGCGAAATAGTCGAGGAAGAACAGCGGCTCGGCACCCTGCACCACGAGGTCGTTGACGCACATGGCGACGAGATCGATGCCGATAGTGTCGTGCTTGCCGGCCTCGATGGCGATTTTCAGCTTCGTGCCGACACCGTCATTGGCGGCGACCAGGACGGGATCGGAAAAACCGGCCGCCTTGAGGTCGAAGAGGCCGCCGAAGCCGCCGATCTCGCCATCGGCGCCGGGCCGGCGGGTCGACCGCACCATCGGCTTGATCTTCTCGACCATGGCATTGCCCGCGTCGATGTCGACGCCTGCCTGCGCGTAAGTGAGCCCGCTTTTCTTGTCGCTCATCGCCGTTTCCCTGACTCCGGCCCGGCTCTTCGCATGAACGGCTGCCTGCCGCAAGACAAGCCGCGCCGCCGGCCGCCAAAACCGTGGACAGTATAACACCCCTTGTCGCGACCGGTGCTGTTGGCCATCTATCGCGAGGCTAACGGGTAAGAAGTGTGGTGACCATTCCCAACCTGATCACGATCCTGCGCTTCCTGCTGGTGCCTGCAGTGGTGCTGGCGATGTTGCAGGCGCGCTGGGACTGGGCTTTCGCGGGGTTCGCCGTCGCCGGCATCTCGGACGGCGTCGACGGCTTCATCGCCCGCCATTTCAACCAGCACTCGCGGCTCGGCGCCTATATGGACCCAATGGCGGACAAGCTTCTGCTGGTCAGCGTCTTCGTGGTGCTGGGCATCGCCGGCGAACTGCCGCTGTGGCTGGTCGTTCTCGCCGTTTCGCGCGACGCGCTGATCGTGTTCGCGGTGCTGCTGTCGAGCGTGATGGGCCAGCCGGTCGAGATGAAGCCGCTGGTGGTTTCCAAGCTCAACACGGCCGTGCAACTGGTGCTGGCGGCACTGGTCCTGGCCGAACTTGCCTTCGGCGTCGGCATGGGAATGGTCCGCCCCGCCTTGATAATCCTGTCCGGCCTCTTGACCGTGGCTTCGGCGGCAGCCTATCTCGTGGCTTGGCTAAGACATATGAGTGGTTATGGCGAAGGCGGCACCTCCAGCACCTGAAGAACTCGCCGTCGCTGTCGCGGCATCGACGGCCTTTCGACGCCAGGTCATTTTCTGGCTGGGCGCGGCCGTTGTCCTGGCGCTGCTTCTCTATCTGTTCAGCGATATCCTGCTGCCCTTCGTGGCCGGGCTTGTGCTGGCCTATTTCCTCGACCCGGTGGCGGACCGCCTGCAAAGGCTCGGCTTGTCGCGTGTCATGGCCACGGTGGTCATCCTGATCGCCTTCATCGTCATCCTTGTGCTGGCCTTCGTCATTCTGGTGCCGGTCCTGGCTACCCAGATGACGGATTTTGCCGGAAAGCTGCCGGACTACCTGACGCGCTTGCAGGCGCTCATCACCAGCTTCGACCCAAAATGGCTGGAACAGCGCTTCGGTGTCGACGCCAACAGCCTGAAGGAAGGCCTGAACTCGGTGCTGACCTCCGGGTTCGGCCTTGTGACGACGGTTTTCACCTCCATCTGGAGTTCCGGCATGGCGCTGGTTTCGGTGGTGAGTCTGTTCGTGGTGACGCCGGTCGTGGCTTTCTACATGCTGCTCGACTGGGACCGGATGGTCGCGACCGTCGATAGCTGGGTGCCGCGCGACCATGTGGCGACAGTGCGGGCGATCGCCACCGACATCAACACCGCGACCGCCGGCTTCGTGCGCGGGCAGGGCACGCTGTGCCTGGTTCTGGGCGGCATGTACGCGGTCGGGCTGACGCTGACCGGCCTGAATTTCGGCATCCTGATCGGACTTTTTGCCGGCCTGATCAGCTTCATCCCCTATGTCGGCTCGCTGACCGGGCTGGTGCTGGCGGTCGGCGTCGCCTTCGTCCAGTTCTGGCCGGACTGGCTGATGGTCGTCGTCGTGGCTGCCGTGTTCTTCGTCGGCCAGTTCATCGAAGGCAACATCCTGTCCCCCAAACTCGTCGGCAAGAGCGTCGGTCTGCACCCGGTGTGGCTGATGTTCGCGCTGTTCGCCTTCGGCGCGCTGTTCGGGTTCGTCGGCCTGCTGATCGCCGTTCCCGCCGCCGCCGCGATCGCGGTGCTGGTGCGCTTCGCGATTGCCCGCTATCTGGAATCGCCGCTCTACAAGGGCCATGGCGCGGGAACGCCGCCGGCTCCTCCGGTCGGCGGATCGAAGCGGGCGCGCCCATGATGGGCGAGGCCGAGAAGCCGCGCCAGTTGCCGCTCGACCTCGGCCACGGCACCGGCTATTCGCGCGACGACCTCGTCGTCTCGCCGGCCAACAGCGAGGCCGTGGCCCTGGTCGACCGTTGGCCGGACTGGCCGTCTCCCGTCGTCGTGCTGGCCGGGCCGATCGGCTCGGGCAAGACGCACTTGGCGTCGATCTGGCGCGAGCGGTCGAATGCGGTAAGACTGGAAGGCCGTGCGCTAGGCGAGAGCTGGCCGGGGCTCGGTGATCGCCCGGTGCTGATCGACGACATCGACGCCGGCCCGTTTTCCGAGCAGGGACTGTTTCACCTGATCAACACGGTGCGCGGAGCTGGTTCGCATCTTCTCCTGACCGCGCGGCGCTTTCCTTCCGCCTGGGACGTGACGCTGCCGGACCTGGCGTCGCGGCTGAAGGCGGCGGCGACGGTGGAGATCCACGAGCCTGACGATCTCCTGCTTTCCGGCGTCATCACCAAGCTTTTCTCCGACCGTCAGGTCGAGGTCGAGCCGCATGTCGTGCAATACTTGGCGCGGCGCATCGAGCGGTCGCTGGCCACCGCGATGCGGGTCGTGGACAGGCTGGACCGCATGGCGCTGGAGCAGAAGACGCGCATCACCCGCGCGCTTGCCGCCGAGGTGGTCAGTGCGATGGATGAGGGGCAGGGCGAGTTCGACCACTGAACGAGGCTCATGCCGGGCCGTGAAGGCCGTCAGAAGATCAGCGAGATATGGCCGCCGGCATGCCGTTCGAGGCGGCCGGCAAGGTCGAGTTCCAAGAGCACCATGAACACCTGTGCGGGATGCAGGCCGGTGTGCTGGATGATCTCGTCGGGCGCGACAGGTGTCGCCCCGAGCGCCTCGACGACGCGGGTGCGATCCTCCTCGCCGGGCGGCGGCGTGGCGGTGAAGTCGGGTGGTTCCTCGAACCGGTCCGGCAGGGAAGGCGGCCGGCCGGCGAGCGGGGCGAGCGCGCTGGAGACGTCGGCCGCCTCGGTGACGAGCGTGGCGCCGTCCTTGATGAGGCCGTTTGTGCCGCCGGCGCGCGGGTCGAGCGGTGAACCGGGAACCGCGAACACCAGCCGTCCCATCTCGCCGGCAAGCCGCGCGCTGATGAGGGAGCCGGAGCGCTTTGCCGCCTCGACCACCACCAGCCCCAGCGCGCCGGCCGCGACGAGCCGGTTGCGGCGTGGAAAATCCTGCGCGCGCGGCTGCCAGCCGAACGGCATTTCGGTGATCACCGCGCCGCCATGGTCGCAGATTTCCTCGATGAGGCCGGCATTCTCGGGCGGGTAGGGCCTGTCGAGGCCGCCGGCGAGCACGCCGATGGTGCCGGTCGACAGGCTGCCCTGATGCGCGGCCGTATCGATGCCGCGCGCTAGGCCGGAGATGATCGCATAGCGCTCGCCGCCGAGCTCGGCGGCGAGCGTGCGCGCCATCTTGATGCCGGCGAGCGAGGCGTTGCGTGCGCCCACGATCGCCGCCGCCGGCAGGTCGAACACGGCCGCCTCGCCCTTCATGGCAAGCAGCGGCGGCGGGTGATCCATGGTCTTGAGAAGCGGCGGATAGCCGGGTTCGCCGACGCCGACGAAACGGGCTCCGGCCTTGTCGGCGGCCTCCATCTCGGCTTCCGCTTCGGCGGTCGACGGAATGCGCACCAACCGGTTGAGACCGCCCGACAGCATCAGTTCCGGCAGCATTTCCAGGGCGGTCTCGGCGGAGCCGAAACGGTTGATGAGGTCGCGGAAGGAGGCAGGGCCGACGTTCTGAGTCCGGATCAGCCGCAGCCAGGCGAGCCGCTGGCGGTCGCTGAGGCGCGGCGCGGCCCGCGCGGTCATCCCTTCGCGCCGATCCGGCCTTCCGTGCCGGCGAGCAGCCGCGAGATGTTGGCGCGGTGCTTGATGAAGACGATCACGCTCATGACCGCGAACAGGGCGGCGACCTGCGGCGAAGCCTGGAACCACAGCGCGACCGGCACCGCTATCGCTGCCGTCAACGCCGCCAGCGACGAATAGCGCAGGACGATCGCTACGATCAGCCAGACGGCGGCGAAGACCAGCGCCGTCGGCCAAGCCAGCCCGATCAGCACGCCGAGATAGGTGGCGACGCCCTTGCCGCCCTTGAACCCGAGCCAGACCGGGAACAGATGGCCGGCGAAGGCGCCAAAACCAGCCCACAGCTCGAGGCCGGGGCCGAAATGCTCTGCAATGAGCACAGCCGCCGTGCCCTTGAGGGCGTCGAGGATCAGCGTGGCGGCGGCGAGGCCCTTGTGACCCGTGCGCAGCACGTTGGTCGCGCCGATATTGCCCGAGCCGATCGAGCGCACGTCGCCGAGCCCGGCGGCGCGGGTGAGCAGCAGGCCGAAGGGAATCGAGCCGAGCAGATAGCCGAAGACAAGGGCTGCGATCGGCAGATAGGTCATGTTTCCCCCAGGCAGTCGGTCGGTTTGGGCCGGTCAGTTGGGCTCAGCCTGGAACACTGTGCGGCCCGAGACCATGGTTTGCAAGACCTTGCCTTGCAACCGCGCGCCCTCGAAGCAGGTGTTTTTCGAGCGCGAGCGGATGCCGGCCTCGTTCACCACCCATGGCTCGTCGAGATCGACCAGCACCAGGTCGGCCGCGACGCCGGGCTTCAGCGTGCCGCCGGGCAGGCCGAACAGTTTCGCCGGGCCGGTGGACAGGAGTTCGACCAGCCGGGAAAGCGTCACTTCGTCGTTGTGATACAGGCGAAGGGAAGCCGCAAGCAGCGTTTCCAGCCCGATCGCGCCGGCTGCCGCGTCGGCGAACGGCAGGCGCTTGGTGTCCACGTCCTGCGGATCGTGCGAGGAGACGATGACGTCGATGGTGCCGTCCCGCACGGCCTCGATCATCGCCAGCCGATCGTCCTCGGTCCTGAGCGGCGGGGTCAGCCGGAAGAAGGTGCGATACTCTCCGACGTCGTTTTCGTTGAGGCAAAGGTTGTGGATCGAGACGCCGGCGCTGACATCGGCGCCGTCCGCCTTGGCGCGGGCCACCGCGTTGGCCGCCATGGCGGTGGAAATCTTGGCTGCGTGGTAGGCGCCCCTGGTCAGCCGCGCCAGCGCCAGGTCGCGCTCCAGCGGGATCAGTTCGGCTTCGCGCGGAATGCCCGACAGGCCGAGCCAGCTTGCGTAAAGCCCCTCGTTCATCACGCCCGAGGAAGCAAGGTCTGCATCCAGCGTCTCATGCGCGATCACCGCGCCGAAATCGCGCGCGTAGGTGAGCGCGCGGCGCATGACCAACGAATTGGCGAGGGTGTGGCGGCCGTCGGTGAAGGCGACCGCGCCCGCTTCGCGCAGCAGGCCGAATTCGGTCATCTCGCGCCCTTCCAGCCCCTTGGTGATGGCGGCGGCGGGGTGGATGTTGACGCTTGCGGTGTCGCGGGCCGTGCGCAGCACGAACTCGACCAGCGCCACGTTGTCGATGACCGGGTCGGTATCGGGCATCATGACGACCGAGGTCACGCCGCCGGCCGCGGCCGCGAGGCTGGCTGAGGCGATGGTTTCGCGATGCTCCGCGCCCGGCTCGCCGATGAAGACGCGGCTGTCCACCAGGCCGGGAAGGATCGCCTTGCCAGCGCAATCGACGACCGTCGCTCCGGCCGGCGTGCCCTGGTTGAGGGCTGCCTTGCCGGCGGCCGCGATCCTGTCGCCGTCGACGATGACAGTGCCGGTTTCATCGATGCCGCGCGAGGGATCGACGACGCGGGCGCGCTCGAAAACGGTGACGGTCATTGCGCGCGGCCCTCGTTGCGGCGTGGGTCGAGCAGCGCTTCCATCACGGCCATGCGCACCGCGACGCCCATTTCCACCTGCTCCTGGATGACGCTTTGCGGGCCGTCGGCGATCTCCGAGGCGATCTCGACACCCCGGTTCATCGGCCCCGGGTGCATCACCAGCGCGTCCGGCTTGGCCTCTTTCAGTTTCTCGGCGTCGAGGCCGAAATAGCGGAAATATTCGCGGATCGAGGAGACGAAGGCGCCGGCCATGCGCTCGCGCTGCAAGCGCAGCATCATCACCACGTCGGCATCCTTCAGGCCTTCCGCCATGGTTTTTGCGACGATGACGCCCATGCGCTCGATGCCGGAGGGCAGCAGCGTCGAGGGCGCGACGACGCGCACCTGCGCCCCGAGCGCGTTGAGCAGGATGATGTTGGAGCGCGCTACGCGCGAATGCAGGATGTCGCCGCAGATCGTCACGATCAGCTTCGACAGGTCGCCCTTGGCGCGGCGGATGGTGAGCGCGTCGAGCAGCGCCTGCGTCGGGTGCTCGTGCGCGCCGTCGCCGGCATTGACCACCGAGCAGCCGACCTTCTGCGCCAGAAGGGCTGCGGCTCCCGCCGACTGGTGGCGGATAATCAGGATATCGGGCCGCATCGCGTTCAGCGTCATCGCCGTGTCGATCAGCGTCTCGCCCTTCTTCACCGAAGAACTGGCGACCGACATGTTCATGACGTCGGCGCCGAGCCGCTTTCCGGCCAGTTCGAACGACGATTGCGTGCGGGTGGAGGCTTCGTAGAAGAGATTGATCTGCGTGCGACCGCGCAACGTCGTGGTCTTCTTCTCCGACTGGCGCGAAATCGCCACCGCGCGGTCGGCGCGTTCGAGCAGCAATTCTATGTCGGGAGGAGAAAGGGCGCCGATGCCAAGCAGGTGGCGGTGAGGGAAAAGCGGCAGGGCAGGGGCGTCGGTCATCTCAAAGCGCTGCTATAGGGTGCTGCCCGGGGTCCCGCAAGCGCCGGAGCCACATTAGCGGGCTTGTCCCCGTATTTTCATCGCGCAGGTGATCGGGCATAGGCTATAACCGGCGGCCGCGCGGATTCTCCGGTGCGGCCTTGCCAGGACCGAGGAGAAGGCGTGAGCGACGACGTGACCAACCAGCCTCCGCCGCTGACGGGCGGCAATGCCTGGCGCGGCGATCCGTTGCTGATCCAGCTTGCCGACGAGTTTTCCGAGCCGGTACGCAGGGATCTCGACGCGCTCGGCCGCTTCGTCCTGACGCACGAGGCGCAGGACCTTGCCCGTCTCGCCAATTCGGAACTGCCCAAGCTAAGGACGCATGACCGGCAGGGAAGGCGGCTCGACCAGGTCGAGTTCCACCCCGCCTATCACGCGCTGATGCGCCGCTCCGTCGCCAACGGGCTGCATTCCTCGATCTGGGAAAACGGCGATGCCGAGATCGGCCGCCGCCATCAGGTACGCGCGGCGCGCTTTTATCTCACCGCCGAACTGGAAACGGGGCATCTGTGCCCGGTCACCATGACCAGCGCTTCGCTCGCCGCGCTCATGGCGAGCCCGAAGCTGTTCCGCGAATGGGCGCCGCGCATCACCACGCGCAAATACGACCAGTCGCAGCGCCCGCCGGTCGAAAAGACCGGACTGACGCTCGGCATGGGCATGACCGAAAAGCAGGGCGGCACCGACGTGCGCATCAACGTGACGCGCGCCGAACGGGCCGGCTCGACCGGCTTTTACCGCCTGACCGGCCACAAATGGTTCATGTCGGCGCCGATGTCGGATGCCTTTCTGGTGCTGGCGCAGGCGTCGGAAGGGCTGTCGTGCTTCCTGGTGCCGCGCATTCTCGGCGACGGCTCGGGCAACGGCTTCCGCTTCCAGCGGCTGAAGGACAAACTCGGCAACCGCTCCAACGCCTCGGCGGAGGTCGAATTCGACGGGGCCATCGGCGAAATGGTTGGGGAGCCGGGCGCGGGCGTCAGGACCATCATGGACATGGTCACGCTGACCCGGCTCGACTGCGCCATCGCCTCCTCGGCGCTGATGCGGGCGGGGCTGGCCGAGGCCGTCCACCATGCCCGCCATCGCCAGGTGTTCGGGACGAAGCTCATCGACCAGTCGCTGATGCAGCGCGTGCTGGCCGACATGGCGCTCGATGTCGCGGCGGCGACCGCGCTGTCGTTCCGGCTGGCGCGTTCCTTCGACGAGGCGGCGGGCGACCGGGGCGAGGCGGCGTTCGCGCGCGCCATGACGCCGGTGGTCAAATACTGGGTGTGCAAGATCGCGCCGCCGCTGCTTTACGAGGCGATGGAGTGCCTGGGCGGCAACGGCTATGTCGAGGAAGCGCCGCTTGCACGCTACTACCGCGAGGCTCCGGTCAACGCCATCTGGGAGGGCTCCGGCAACGTCATGGCGCTCGATGTGCTACGGGTGCTGTCGCGCGCGCCCGGCCTGTTCGACGAGGTGCTGGCCGGTATCGAGCGCGATCTCGGCGTAGGCGGCCATGGCACCATCGGCGTGCTGAGGGCGGCCATGCAGGTGGCGGGCAGCGATGAGGGCTCGGCCCGGCTGCTCACCGAGCAACTGGCGTTATCGGCGGCGGCGGCGGAACTGCGACGGCTGGGCGCCGGCCGCATCGCCGATGCCTTCGTCGAGACGCGGCTAGCCGGCCAGTGGCGCAACACCTATGGCATGCTCGACGCACGCCACGACGCGCGCGCGATCCTGGACACGCTTTATCCGGCGACGAACTGATACCGGCTGCCCGGTTTGAGAGGCGGTTCGCTCGCTCTGTGGATTTCCGTTAACCTTAACGAATGGTTTCTATTGCGGCATCTTCGGCCAGGGCTCACTGTCATGGTTACCGAAAAGAAAACGCCATGCCACGGATTCTCGCCATCTCATCCACTTTGCCCCGGACGGGGCGCAAAAGGACAAGCCGATGCGCTACCTGATCGCTGCGTGGGTGGCGCCGCTGGTCCTTTTCTGGGGCTGGTACTTCCTGTCGCTCTACGACATCAATTTCGGCTACGTCATGCTGAGCCGGCCGCTCCACGACCTGGTGTTCGAGCTTTACGGCGAAATGCTGGGCATCGACCCGGCGACCATTCCGGGCATGATCGCCAAGGCGTGCGCGTTCGATTCGCTGATCGTTGCCGGCATCTGGGCTTTCCGCCGCCGCCGCGTCATCGCCGGATGGATCAGGACGCTTCGGGAGCGCTGGGCGGGGCAGAGGTCGCGGCCAATGCTCGAAGGCGGTCCAAGGCTCCCTGCAGAATAAAGGCGGCCGCCGCCGAATCGATCTTGCCGGCGCGCTTTTTTCGCGAAAAGTCCATTTCGATCAGTGTGCGCTCCGCCGCCACCGTCGACAGCCGCTCGTCCCATAGTACGAAGGGCAGGGCGCTGAGCGGTTTCATGTTGCGCACGAAGGCGCGCGAGCGTTGCGCGCTGGGGCCTTCGGAGCCGTCCATATTGACCGGCAGGCCGATGACGACGGCGCCGGCGTTCTCCTTTTCCAGCAAGGCAAGCAGCGCGGCCGCGTCCTGCGAGAATTTCTTGCGCACGATGACCGGGCGCGGATGGGCGAAGGAAAGGCCACGGTCGGAAACGGCGACGCCGATGGTTTTGTCGCCGAGGTCGAGGCCGGCCAGGACCTTGCCGCCGGCGAGCGCGGCCGCAACCTCCTCTATCGTGATGATACCCACCGGCTTTCCCTTTTGACTTGAACCGCCAGCGTTCTATCCTTCATCACACCGAAAATCGAGGAGACGCCTGCAATGAAGCTGACCTGGTACGGCCATTCCGCCTTCCGCATCGAAACCGGTGACGCAAAAATCCTCATCGATCCCTATCTCATCGGCAATCCTTCCTGGAACGGCGGTTGGGAGGAACCTGCCGAGGGCGTCACCCACGTGCTCCTTACCCACGGCCATGACGATCATATCAGCGGTGCGGTCGAGGTCCTGAAGAAAAGCGGGGCGCAACTGGTCGCCAATTTCGAGATCTGCATGTATCTCGTCGGCAAGGGTGTTTCCGGCGACAAGGTCAATCCGGGCAATATCGGCGGCACCGTCGATTGCGGCTCCTTCACCACCACCTTCGTGCAGGCGCTGCATTCTTCCTCGACGCAGGGCGAGGGTGGAAAAAACACCTATCTCGGCAATCCCGGCGGGCTGGTGCTGCATTTTGCTGAGGACAAGACGCTCTACCACATGGGCGACACCGACATTTTTTCCGACATGGCGCTGATCCACGAACTGCACGAACCGCAGATCGGTATCGTGCCGATCGGCGACCGCTTCACCATGGGCGGGGCGGTGGCGGCGCTCGCCTGCCGGCGCTACTTCAAGTTCGACACGGTGGTGCCGTGCCACTTCGGCACCTTCCCGATGATCGATCAGAGCGCCGACAAGTTCGTCGCCGGGCTGGAGAATTCGGGCGTCGATGTCGCGTTGCCCAAGGTGGGCGAAACCGTCACGCTGTGAGCGGCGCATTTGCCGAACCATGTTGCGCGCCTTGCCCGGCCCCGCTATAGCCGGGCCATGTTTTCAAGGCTGACTTGCGGGGCTGACAATGTCCGTTGATCTGGCGACTGTGAAGCGCGTGGCGCGCCTTGCCCGCATTGCGGTGAGCGAGGACGATGCCTCGCGCATGGTCGGGGAACTGAATGCGATCCTCGGCTTCGTCGAGCAATTGCAGGAAGTCGATGTCGATGGCGTTGAGCCGATGACCTCGGCGATGCCGATGGCGATGAAGAAGCGTCAGGACGGCGTCACCGATGGCAACAAGGCCGACGATATCGTCGCCAACGCGCCCGCTACCGAAGAGAATTTCTTCCTCGTGCCGAAGGTCGTGGAATAGCGGCCGTCTCGTCTGCCGCCGCTTTCCGCGAACCGATCCCTATCAAGCAGCTTCGGGCTGCCCGAACCGAAACGAACCGCCATGACCGACCTGACCAGACTGACGATTTCCGAGGCCCGCGAGCGTCTGCGCGGCAAGGAAATCACGGCGAGCGAGCTGACCGACGCCTATCTTGGCGCGATCGAGCAGGCGAACCCGGCGCTCAACGCCTATGTAGCGGTCACCGCCGATCAGGCCCGCGCCATGGCCAAGGCCTCTGATGCAAAGCTGGCGAAGGGCGAGGGCGGCGCGCTGGAGGGCATTCCGCTCGGCGTCAAGGACCTGTTCGGCACTGAAGGCGTGCATACCCAGGCGGCAAGCCACATCCTCGACGGCTTCAAGCCGCGCTACGAATCGACCGTCACCGCCAATCTGTGGGCCGACGGCGCGGTGATGCTGGGCAAGCTCAACATGGATGAGTTCGCCATGGGCTCGTCCAACGAAACCTCCCATTACGGTCCCGTCATCAACCCGTGGCGCGCCAAGGGCTCCAACAAGCAGCTTGTCCCGGGCGGATCGTCCGGCGGATCGGCCGCCGCCGTTGCCGGCTTCCTGTGCGCGGGCGCCACCGCCACCGATACCGGCGGCTCGATCCGCCAGCCCGCCGCCTTCACCGGCACGGTGGGCATCAAGCCGACCTATGGCCGTTGCTCGCGCTGGGGCATCGTCGCCTACGCCTCCTCGCTCGACCAGGCCGGGCCGATCGCGCGCGACGTGCGCGACGCCGCGATTCTGCTGAAGTCGATGGCTTCGGTGGACGACAAGGACACGACCTCGGTCGACCTGCCGGTGCCTGATTACGAGGCGGCGCTCGGCCGCTCGGTCAAGGGCATGAAGGTCGGTATTCCGAAAGAATACCGGGTCGACGGCATGGCGCGCGAGATCGAGGACCTTTGGCAGAAGGGCATCGCCTGGCTGAAGGACGCGGGCGCCGAGATCGTCGAGGTGTCGCTGCCGCACACCCGATATGCGCTGCCGACCTATTACATCATCTCGCCGGCCGAGGCCTCATCCAACCTCGCGCGCTACGACGGCGTGCGCTACGGCCTGCGGGAGCCGGGCAAGGACATCGTGGAGATGTACGAGAACACCCGCGCCGCCGGCTTCGGCAAGGAAGTGAAACGCCGCGTCATGATCGGCACCTATGTGCTGTCGGCGGGCTACTACGACGCCTACTACATCCGTGCGCAGAAGGTGCGCACGCTGATCAAGAAGGATTTCGACGACGTGTTTTCGGCCGGCGTCGATGTCATCCTGACGCCGGCGACGCCATCGGCCGCCTTCGGCATCGCCGACCAGGAGATGGCTGCCGATCCGGTCAAGATGTACCTGAACGACGTTTTCACGGTGACCGTGAACATGGCCGGCCTGCCGGGGATCGCCGTTCCGGCCGGGCTCGACGGCAATGGCCTGCCGCTCGGTTTGCAACTGATCGGCAAGCCGTTCGGGGAAGAAACGCTGTTCCAGACCGCGCATGTCATCGAGCAGGCGGCAGGCCGCTTCCAGCCGGAAAAATGGTGGTAGAACAAGGGAAGTTGGACAGTAAGGCAATAGGGCAGTAGGGGAGTATGTTCCGCCTCGGCCGTCCTCTCCCGCCGTTACCTATTGCCCTACTGCCTTACGGCCCTCCCAGGAGCTCATGTTCTTCATTCTCTCCAAGGTTTTCGGATTTTTCATCCAGCCGTTGAATTTCTCCATCCTGCTGCTGATGATCGCTCTGCTGGCCGTGGCACTCCGGCGGCGCAGGCTGGCCGTCGCGGCCACGGGGGTCACCTTTTTCGTGCTGGCCATGGCGACGTGGACCTCGCTCGGTGCCCTGATGCTGGCGCCGCTGGAGGAGCGCTACCCAAAGCCGCCGCTCCCCGCCGAGGTCGACGGCATCGTCGTGCTCGGCGGCGGGTTCGAGGGGGCGATCAACCTGGCGCGCGGCGGCTATGAGCTGAATTCGGGCGGCGACCGCTTCGTGGAAGCCGCCATCCTCGCCCGGCGCTATCCGCGGGCCAGGATTGCGATCAGCGGCGGCACCGGCGCCTTGCTGCTGGAGGGAGAGGACGACGCGTCCACGGCGAAGCGCCTGCTGACGGCGCTGGGGGTGGCGCCGGAGCGTCTCATCCTCGAGCACCGCTCGCGCAACACTTATGAGAACGCCGTCTTCACTCACGAGATGGTGTCGCCGAAACCCGGCGAGACATGGCTGCTGGTGACGTCGGCTTTCCACATGCCGCGCGCCAAGGCGCTGTTCGACAAGGTGGGGTTCGCGACGCTGCCGTGGCCGGTCGACTACCGCACCACGGGCCGGGAAGGGGTCAGCCTGTTTTCCGATAATGCGGTGGATTCCATCCAGAAGACGACGCTTGCCGTGCGCGAGTGGATCGGCCTCGTGGCCTACTGGCTTTCCGGCAAGATCGACTCGCCGTTTCCGGGGCCGAACTGACCGTTTGCCGGGCAATGTCGCGACGGGATCAGGGAAAGTCGGCAGATGCGGCGCAGCCAGCCGCGAAACAGCGGAAACATCGTGCTAGTTGCCCTATCTATGTCTATGCTCCCATCGGGATAGACTCTGGAGTTCTCGCGATTGTTCCTTTCGGTTTTCGACCTGTTCAAGATCGGCATCGGGCCATCCAGTTCGCACACGATGGGGCCGATGACGGCCGCCGCGCGCTTTCTGGACGAACTGCTTGGCGGTGACTGGCCGCGCCCGGCGGGCGTGGCGGTCGACCGCGTCGGCGCCAGCCTGCACGGCTCGCTCGCCTATACCGGCGTCGGTCATGGCACCGACCGCGCCGTCATTCTCGGCCTGACCGGCCTGGTCCCGCTCAACGTCGACCCGGACAGGACCGATGCGGTCATTGCCGAAGTCACCGCGGCCAAGCGGGTCTCGCCGCCCGGCCACCCCTCCTATCGCTTCGACCCGGCTACCGATCTGGTGATGGATCGCAAGACCAAGCTCACCGGCCATGCCAACGGCATGGCGTTCTACGCCTACGACGCGGCCGGGCGCCTGCTGCTGAAGCGCATCTATTATTCCGTGGGCGGCGGCTTCGTCATGTCGGAGGAGGAGCTTCAGCGCGCCAAGACGGCCGGCTCGGTCACCACCGAGGGCAAGAAGGTGCCGTACCCGTTCAAGCGGGCCGATGAAATGCTCGCCATGGCGAAGAAGAGCGGCCTTTCCATTGCCGAGATGAAGCGGGTGAACGAGGAAACCCATATGTCGCGCGAGAAGCTCGACGAAGGGCTCGACGCCATCTGGGACGCCATGCGCCGCTGCATCGAGCGCGGCCTGTCGCAGGAAGGCATCATGCCGGGCGGGCTGAAGGTGCGCCGCCGCGCGCGCATGCTGCACGACAAGCTGCAGGAACAGTGGGGCCAGAACAAGCCCAACCCGTTGCTCGCCAACGATTGGCTTTCCGTCTACGCCATGGCGGTCAACGAGGAGAACGCCGCCGGCGGGCGCGTGGTCACCGCGCCGACCAACGGGGCGGCCGGAACGCTGCCGGCGGTCATGCGCTACTGGCTGCATTTCCATCCCGAGGCCGATCAGGCTTCGATCCGCGACTTCCTGCTGACGGCTGCGGCCGTCGGCGGCATCATCAAGACCAACGCCTCGATCTCCGGCGCGGAAGTCGGCTGCCAGGGCGAGGTCGGCTCGGCTTCGGCCATGGCGGCCGCCGGCCTGTGCGCGGTGATGGGTGGTACGCCCGAGCAGGTGGAGAACGCCGCCGAGATCGCGCTGGAACATCACCTCGGCATGACCTGCGACCCGGTCGGCGGGCTGGTGCAGGTGCCGTGCATCGAGCGCAACGCGCTCGGCGCGGTCAAGGCGGTGACGGCGGCCTCGCTCGCCATCAAGGGTGACGGCACGCATTTCGTGCCGCTCGACGCCGCCATCGAGACGATGCGCCAGACCGGCCGCGACATGAACGAGAAGTACAAGGAAACCAGCCTCGGCGGTCTTGCCGTCAATGTGGTGGAATGCTGACGAACTGCCTGTGCAAAACGTGCCGCGGCGTTGAAGGCCGCCGGCGCCGGCGCTAAGTTCGGGGCATGCCACTCAACATCCTGAAACTGTGCGTCGGCAGCGACAGCATCGAAGACCTCGAGGAATGGATCGAATCCTGCCTCGATCAACGGCGGCGCAACGGCGAGCCGCTCGAGCACTGGCACACCACCCGCATGGTGCCGACACGCGGGGCCGAGATCGTCGACGGCGGCTCGCTCTACTGGGTCATCAAGGGCAACGTCCAGTGCCGCCAGAGGATTATGGAAATCCGCCCGTTCACCGATGCGGCCGGCATCGGCCGCTGCCGGCTGATGCTCGATCGCACCATCGTGCGCACCGAATGGCAGCCGCGCCGGGCCTTTCAGGGCTGGCGCTACCTGAAGCAGGAAGACGCGCCGGCCGACCTCGGCAAGGGCAGGGCCGGCCTGGCCGAGATGCCGCCCAAACTGCGCGCGGAACTGGCCGAACTCGGCCTTCTATAGGCAGGCGGGTCGCAGATTCCCCTCCAAGGGGTTGCTGGCCCAGCATGACGGGCTTGCAAGCCTTCCGGCGACGCCACATCTTGTTTCCATGACGGACAGGAAACTATCAGTAACGGGCGCCGGTTCGGCTCCGGCAGCGCGCCAGTCGGATAAGAACGAGATCGAAGCCTTCGTGCGGCAGGCCCGAGCGCTCGGCGCGGCGGCCGGCGGATCGGGCCGGCTGATCCTTTCGCTCGACGCGACCATGAGCCGGCAGCCGACCTGGGACCTGGCGTGCTCGCTGCAGGGCGAGATGTTCGATGCCGTCGGCAAGGCGGGATCGCTTGCCGTGCAACTGGTCTATTTTCGCGGACTGGGCGAATGCCGGTCGTCTTCCTTCGTCACCGATACCGGAAGCCTGAAGCGGCTGATGACGCGCATCGAATGCCGCAGCGGCCATACCCAGATCGCCAAGGTGCTGGCGCATGCCTTGAAGCAGACGGCGACGGCCAAGGTGAACGCGCTGGTCTATATCGGCGATGCCATGGAAGAGAACGTGGACGACCTTGCCGAGAAGGCCGGCAGGCTGGGCTTGCATGGCGTGCCGGTGTTCGTCTTCCAGGAGGGGCACGACAGTGCCGCGGAAAAGGCGTTCAAGGAAATCGCGCGGCTGTCGAAGGGCGCGTGGTTCCGCTTCGACCGCAGTGCCGCCGTCAATCTCGCCAACCTGCTTTCGGCGGTCGCGGTGTTCGCAACCGGCGGCTTGAAGGCGCTGGAGGCGAGAGGCCGGCCGGAAGACCGGCTGATGATCCAGAACCTCACCGGGGGCGGCAACTGATGGGGGTCCTGATCGGTCTTGTAGCGCTGCTTCTGGTCGTGCTTGGCGCGGTCGCCGTTTTCCTGCGCGCCGATCCTGCGAAACTGGCGGGTGGCATGAGAACGCTCGGCCCGCTGCTTCTCGGCCTCGTCGGCGTCGCGGTGCTGCTGGTCGGGCGGGAAGGGCCGGGGGGCCTGCTCTTGTCGGGAGCGATCGCCTGGTATGGCTCGATGCGGATGAGGCGCGGGGTCCAGCCGTCGCAGCCCAGGCATTCCACGGTGCGCACGGCGGCGCTTGAAATGGAACTCGACCACAATACCGGCGCGCTGGACGGGCTGGTGCTGGCCGGGCACCACGAGGGCAAGGTGCTGAGCGCGATGGGGCTTGCCGAATTGAAGCAGCTTTACCGCGAACTGCCGGGCGACCCGGAGAGCCGGCAGTTGCTAGAGACGTATCTTGACGGCCGTTTTCCCGTCTGGCGCGAAGACGCTGAGGCGGATCGTGGCGACGGGCTGGGTATGTCGCCAGGTTCTGGCGCCATGACTAAGGAGGAGGCTTACAAGATCCTTGGTCTTGAAGCGGGGGCCGCCGCGACGGATGTCCGCAAGGCGCACCGCCGCCTGATGCAGCGCCTGCACCCCGACCTCGGCGGAACGTCTTTCCTGGCGGCGCGCATCAACGAAGCCAAGGACGTCTTGCTCTCCGATCACCACTGAATCCTCCTTCGACTGAACACTATTCCCGGGAGAGGGATGACGAGCGCTACTGCTCGATGGCGTAGCAGGAAATCTTCTGTTTCTTCAGCCCGTTGCAGGCCTTCCAGGCCGCGTCCTTGCTGCCGAAGCCGCCGAAGCGGGCGCGGAAATATGTCACGCCGTCCTTGCGGAAGGGCACGGTAAAGGCCGAGGCGTCGGCGAGCAGCTTCGGCGCCTGCTTCGAAATTTTGTCGAGGATGATCCTGGCCTCGCCCTTGCTCGGCGAAGAAGCGATCTGGACGGCCCAGCCGGAAGGAACCGAAGCGGTGTTGACCGGATCGACGGAGGCTTCGGCCTGGGCGTAGGCGGTCGCGACCACCGGGGCCTGCGCCTTCTCGATGGGGGCGCTTTTCTCGGCCATCTTGAAGGGGATCTTTTCCTTCGCCGGCTTGGGAGTGTCCTGCTTCAGCGGCTTCACGTTGTCCGGCGCGGAGGCGAGCTCCTGCAATGCGTCGTTGTTGTCGGGGGCGGAAACAAGTTCGACGCTGTCGGGCTTCGCGTCGGGGGTCGGCGCGTCGTGCTTGGGCAGCAGCACCTTGGCCAGCGCCACGATCGGAGTGTCCTTCGTCCTTGCGATCAGGTCGCCGCCGCCGCCGCGCGGGGACGCCTTCGGCAGGTAGGTCTGGATCAGCCGCGCCATTTCGTTGTCGCGGCTGCCGCCGGAAGTGCCGCCCATGACCACGGCGACGAGGCTGCGGCCGCCGTCCTTGACCGAGGTCACCAGGTTGAAGCCGGATGCCCGCGTGTAGCCGGTCTTGATGCCGTCGACGCCCTTGATGCGGCCGAGCAGCCGGTTATGGCCGTTGATGCGGCGCTTGCCGTACATGAAGGAGCGCTGCGAGAAATAGTCGTAATATTGCGGGAAATGCTCGCGCAGCGCGATGCCGAGAACCGCCATGTCATGCGCGGAGGTAAACTGGCCGGGATTGGGCAGGCCGTTGGCGTTGCGGAAGACGGTGCTGTTCATGCCGAGCGCGCGCGCCTTGGCCGTCATCATGCGGGCGAAATTCTCTTCGCTGCCGCCGAGCAGTTCGGCCAGCGCGGTCGAGGAATCGTTGGCCGACTTCGTCACCATCGACAGGATCGCGGTATCGACGCTGATCGAGCCGCCCTTGTTGACGCCGAGCTTCGTCGGAGGCTCGGCTGCCGCGTTGGCGGAGAACGGGACCTGCGTCGACTTGCTGATCTTGCCCTTCGAAAGCGCTTCAAAGGTAAGATACAGCGTCATCATCTTGGTGAGCGAGGCCGGATAGCGCCGCCCGTTGGCGTCCGAGGCGTAAAGCGTCTTGCCGGTGTTGGCGTCGATGACGATCGCCGACTGTCGTGCGGCGAGGGCTGCGGTCGCCCCGCCCAGCATCATGGCCGCGGCAAGCGCGACCATCGTGATCGATCTGAAAGAAAACGCGGTTTTGGAAACGCTGCCCGACGCCTGACGCACTGTTACATCCTTTGAAATTTTGCGCATGGGAGGCGGCAAAGGTTCCTGCTTCCCTTTTCGGACAAACTACGCAGGCAGCGTTACCAATCCGTTTATGGTAACCGCCGCGTTCACCATTTCTGTCGGCTTTGAGCCGAATTTGGTTAAATTTCGCCGGTTGGCGGGCGGCGGATGGCGGAAGCCGGTTGAAATTGACACCTTGTGCGCTGCACAATATATTTTTCTTGCGCCGCACCATGACGCGAACCGTTCACTGCTGTCAGAAGGAAGCCTTGAGATGCCCGAGACGTTTGAGGAATTCGGAAAATACGGCAAGGAATTCGCCGAGTCGGGCCTGAACAGCCTGGCCTCGCTGTCGAAGGGCGCGCAGGCCATCGCGGCCGCGACCAGCGATTATACCAGCCGCAGCGTCGAGGAAGGCGCCGCCACGGTCGGGCGCCTGCTTTCGGCGAAGTCGCTGGAAGAGGCGTTCGACGTCCAGACGCAGTATCTGAAACGTGCCTACGAAGGCTTCGTGGCCGAAACGACGACGATCGGCAATCTCTATGCCGACCTTGCCAAGGAGGCCTACAAGCCGTTCGAATCGGTCATTGCCAAGGCGAGTTGACCAGGCACATCTCCTGTACCTGTTTTCTGGAACCCGGCTCGCGCGACGCGGCCGGGTTTTTTGTACCGCGCCGTTTGCTCACGATTTGGAGAATCGCCGCAGATAGCTTGAAAGGCCGTATTGTCAGCCGATGAGAAGGGCTTAAAATCCAGAAGCGAGTACCCTACATGTCGAACACGCATGGGGCTCAGCTAGGACCCGAGGCAAGAGGCAGGACGACGTGACGACAGGGTTTTCTGCCACCAACGGCGTGGCGCGCATGCAGGAAGGCGAGCGGGGCGGCAATGGCGCCGGCCGCGGAACGGCCGTCATCACGCGCACCAAGACGAAGACCAAGAAGCCCAGCCTGTATCGGGTGCTGATCCTTAACGACGACTACACGCCCATGGAGTTCGTGGTCCACGTGCTGGAGCGATTTTTCCAGAAGGACCGCGAAGCCGCCACACGCATCATGCTTCATGTTCACAATCATGGAGTGGGCGAATGCGGCATCTATACATTCGAGGTGGCCGAGACCAAAGTGTCCCAGGTCATGGATTTCGCCCGACAGAATCAGCATCCGCTTCAATGCGTGATGGAGAAAAAGTGAGGTAACATGCCGGCTTTCTCCCAAGGCCTGGAAAAGGCGCTGCATCAGGCGCTGACGCTCGCCAATGAGCGCCACCATGAATATGCGACGCTGGAGCACCTGTTGCTGGCGCTCATCGACGACGCGGAGGCGGCGGCCGTCATGCGTGCCTGCAACGTCGATCTCGACGATCTCAAGCATACGGTGCTTACCTATATCGACACCGAACTGGACAATCTCGTCACCGGCTATGACGAGGATTCCAAGCCGACCGCCGGCTTCCAGCGCGTCATCCAGCGTGCTGTGATCCATGTGCAGTCATCCGGCCGCGAAGAAGTGTCGGGCGCCAACGTGCTCGTCGCCATCTTCGCCGAACGGGAGAGTCATGCGGCCTACTTCCTGCAGGAACAGCAGATGACCCGCTATGACGCCGTGAATTACATCTCGCACGGCATCGCCAAGCGCCCCGGCGCCTCGGACAACCGCGCGCCGCGTGGTGCGGAGGAAGAGCAGGGCGGTTCGAACGCCGATCCGCAAGACGATTCGGCCAAGAAGAAGCAGCAGGACGCGCTGACCGCCTACTGCGTGAACCTTAACAACAAGGCCAAGGCCGGCAAGATCGATCCGCTGATCGGTCGTGATTCCGAGATCAACCGCACCATCCAGGTGCTGTGCCGCCGCTCCAAGAACAACCCGCTCTATGTCGGCGACCCCGGCGTCGGCAAGACGGCGATCGCCGAGGGCCTGGCCAAGCGCATTGTCGAAGGCGACGTGCCCGAGGTGCTGCTCGACGCCACGATCTTCGCGCTCGACATGGGCACGCTGCTTGCCGGCACCCGTTATCGCGGCGACTTCGAGGAGCGGCTGAAGCAGGTCGTCAAGGAACTGGAAGACTACCCGGGCGCGGTGCTGTTCATCGACGAGATCCACACGGTGATCGGCGCCGGCGCGACCTCGGGCGGCGCCATGGATGCGTCGAACCTGCTTAAGCCCGCACTGTCTTCCGGTGCGATCCGCTGCATCGGCTCGACCACCTACAAGGAGTTCCGCCAGTTCTTCGAGAAGGACCGCGCGCTGGTGCGGCGCTTCCAGAAGATCGACGTCAACGAACCGACTGTCGAGGACGCCATCGAGATCATGAAGGGCCTGAAGCCCTATTTCGAGGAGTTCCACAAGGTCAAGTACACCAACGACGCGATCAAGGGCGCGGTGGAACTGTCGGCCCGCTACATCAGCGACCGCAAGCTGCCGGACAAGGCGATCGACGTGATCGACGAGAGCGGCGCCTCGCAGATGCTCCTGCCCGAACCGAAGCGCAAGAAGACCATCGGCATCAAGGAGATCGAGGCGACGATCGCCACCATGGCCCGCATCCCGCCGAAGACGGTGTCGGCCGACGACGAGAAGGTCCTGTCCGGCCTCGAGGTCGAGCTGAAGCGCGTCGTCTATGGCCAGGATACCGCGATCACGGCGCTGACCTCGGCGATCAAGCTGGCGCGCGCCGGCCTGCGCGAACCGGAAAAGCCGATCGGCTCCTACCTGTTCTCCGGTCCGACCGGCGTCGGCAAGACGGAAGTGGCGAGGCAACTGGCGGCCTCGCTCGGCGTCGAACTGATCCGCTTCGACATGTCGGAATACATGGAGCGCCACACCGTGTCGCGCCTGATCGGCGCGCCTCCCGGCTATGTCGGCTTCGACCAGGGCGGCCTTCTGACCGACGGCGTCGACCAGCATCCGCACTGCGTGCTGTTGCTGGACGAGGTGGAGAAGGCGCATCCAGACCTGTTCAACATCCTGTTGCAGGTGATGGACCACGGCAAGCTGACGGACCACAACGGCAAGTCGATCGACTTCCGCAACGTGATCCTGATCATGACCACCAACGCGGGCGCTTCCGACGCGCAGCGGGCGGCGATCGGCTTCGGCTCCACCAAGCGCGAAGGCGACGATGTCGAGGCGATCAACCGGCTGTTCACGCCGGAGTTCCGCAACCGCCTCGACGCGATCATCCCGTTCGGCTCGCTGCCGGTGCCGGTCATCCATCAGGTGGTGCAGAAATTCGTCATGCAGCTGGAAGCCCAGCTTGCGGACCGGGGCGTCACCTTCGACCTCGCGCCGGAGGCCATCGCCTGGCTCGCCGACAAGGGCTACGACGAGCGCATGGGCGCGCGCCCGCTCGGCCGCGTCATCCAGGAGTATATCAAGAAGCCGCTGGCGGACGAGGTGCTGTTCGGCAAGCTGAAGAAGGGCGGCACGGTTCGCGTCACCGTCGAGAAGAAGGAAACCGGCGAATCCGGCCTGAAGCTCGAGACGCTGGCCGACGAAACGCCGGTCAGCCCGAAGCGCGAGCCCGAGGAGGGACCGAAGACGCGCAAGGCGCCGGCCAAGAAAGCCGCCAAGAAGGCGGTGGCGCAGAAGCCGGCCGGGAAGGGCAAGGACGGCGGCAAGCGCAGCTTGGTGCCGCAATTGCCGCGCAAGAACTGACAAGGAAAAAAGCCCCGGAAACGGGGCTTTTTTCTTGCGAAAGCGATGCCCGGCGCTCTGATCTTGGAGCAGGGTCGAATGCCGGCCATATGGTAAAAATTCGATTCAAACTTTGTTGGTAATTTCTTGTTAGGAGTTGGGCTCGGCTTTGTGCGGTGGCGGTGTTTGCCACCGATCTGTTTTGTTTCGAGTACAGGTCCTCATGCGAACGCCCAGCGTCGTCGCCTTCATCTCCGTTTTGTGCCTGGCAGGCTGCTCGTCCACGTCGGCGATCGATTCGCTGCAACTGGACAAGCCTTCGAACGAGATTACGAGCTCGGTGGTGCGGCCGAGCGCTCCGGTTGAAACGCAGGCGGCAAGCGAGGGGAGGGTCACGCCGCTCAGCGCCGAGGTCGAATCCTATGGAGCGCCGACGCCGCCGATGGCGCTTGCCGACCCGGACGGCAGCGCGCAGCGGGCGGCCGAAGCGATTACGCTGGTGGCCCCGACGAAGCCCAAGGTCCAGAAGGCTTCCCTGGTCGGCGGCACGATCTACAGCTACGGCTTTCGCGATGCCAAGCCGATCAATTTCGGCACTCGCTCGCCGCGCAAGCTCGCCGTCCACGGCGTCGACGTCTCGCGCTGGCAGGGCGATATCGACTGGATGAAGCTGCGGCAGCAGGGCGCCAATTTCGCCTATATCAAGGCCACGGACGGCGGCGACCACCTCGATCCGATGTTCCGGAAGAACTGGCGCGGCGCCCATGAAGCGGGCCTCAAGCGCGGCGCCTATCACTTCTTCTACTGGTGCCGCACCGCCGGCGAGCAGGCCGACTGGTTCATCCGCAACGTGCCGAAGGTTGCGGGTGCTCTGCCGCCTGTGATCGACGTTGAGTGGAACCACTTGTCCAACTGCAAGCGCCGGCCCTCCCGTGCCACGGTGCTGGAAAAAATGCAGGTGTTCATGGACAAGCTGGAGCGCCACTACGGCCAGCGGCCCATAATCTACACCGCGCCGGATTTCTACGAGGACAACCTCAAGGGCGCGTTCAAGGACTATCCGTTCTGGCTGCGTTCGGTGGCCCGGCACCCGGGCAAGGTCTACGGTAATCGCCCGTGGGTGTTCTGGCAGTATTCCGGTTCCGGCCTGTCGCACGGCGTCACCGGCAAGATCGACCTCAACGTCTTCAACGGCAGCGAGCGGGAGTGGCGTGCCTGGGCAGGCGGCCAGCAAGTGGTGGCCACGGCCGACTGACCCCGGTTGCCCTCCGCCTCAAAACGCTTTCTTCCTTGCGTTGGCGCATGCAGGCTCGCGGTTTTGGTGCTATAAGCATAGCCTCACGCATTGCCGGTCCCTTGCCATGCCCAGTTCAAGCAACGTCGCCGTTATCGCCAACCATCCGGGCCTGGATTCGCAGGCGCTGCTGGCGAGGATGGCGGGTCGGTGGCAGGCCTCGGGGATAAAGGTCGTCGGTGTCCTGGCCGAGAACAACGAGGTCGCGGGGGAATGCAGCGCCGGCTTCGTGCGCGATATCGCCTCGGGCAAGCCGTTTTCCATTCATCTCGATCAGCCGCCTGCGGGCAAGACCTGCCATCTCGATGCCGGCGGCATGGAGGATGCGGGCTCGGGCCTGCTTGCCCAGATTCCAGCGGCCGAGGTCGTGGTCTTCAGCAAGTTCGGCAAGCTGGAGGCGATGCAGGGCGGGTTGTGGGCGGCCTTCATGGCCGCGATGGCGGCCGGCAAGCCGCTGCTGACGACGGTCTCTTCCAAGCATCTCGAAGCATGGAAGGCGTTTGCGCCGCGCACCCTGTGGCTCGCGGGAGAGGCGGCCGCCATCGAGGGCTGGTGGCGTGCGCAAGGCACGGAATCGCGATAGCGAAGGAGCCAGACAATGTTTGCCGCACAATCCATCCTGCCGGCCGACAAGCCGACGCTGTATGGCGAACTTTCGAGCCAGCTTGCGGGGTTGCTCCAGGGCGAGGCCGACCCGATCGCCAACGCCGCCAACACCTCGGCGCTGATTTTCCAGCAGGTGCCGGACCTGAACTGGGCCGGTTTCTATTTCCTGAAAACGCCGGGCGAACTGGTGCTCGGTCCGTTCCAGGGCAAGCCGGCCTGTGTGCGCATCGCCGTCGGCAAGGGCGTGTGCGGCACGGCGGTCGAGCGGCGCGCGTCGGTGCTGGTCGACGACGTTTACGCCTTTCCCGGTCACATCTTCTGCGACGGCGGTTCGCGCTCCGAACTGGTGGTGCCGCTGATCCATGAGGGCAGGATGCTTGGCGTCCTCGACCTCGACAGCCCGGCCACGGGCCGTTTCGACGCCGACGACCAGGCCGGCTTCGAGAAGATCGCGCAAATCTACGTCGCGGCGAGCAACTGGGCGGCGGCCTGACCCGGCCGGCGCCCGGGCCTATCCGAAGGTGAAGGCGTAGGCCGAGACGCCGGGGTCGAGGAAGCGAATCTCGAACGTGCGGTCGGCGATCGCCCCGCTTTGCCGGATCAACTGGTAGAGGCGTTGGCTGGTCACGCTGCCTTGGCCCTCGGCATCGGTATCCATGCCGTGGTCGTTGCCGGGAACCTTGCCGTCGATGGTGACGCGAAAGCGCACGGGCTTGCCGTCCGCCGCCGGCCCCAGCACCAGATGCAGGTCGCGGGCGTGGAAGCGGTAGACGATGCCGCCGCCGGATTCGTTGAGCGCGGCCTGCTCCTTCCCGACCGTCCAGTTTCCGGAAAGGCCCCACTGGTTGAGGTCCGGCGTGCCGACGCTGTAGGCATGGGCCTCGTCGTTGACGGCGCCGCCGGGCGAGATGAAGTTTTCGGCGCGCGAATAGCCGATATAGGTCTCGGGCGAGGCAACCTCGTTCCAGTCGGAGGCGGCCTCGGCGCCGGTCGCCTTGACGCTTACCAGATCGCCGGACATGGGCTTGCCGTTCGCCTCGGCAAGAAGCTGCTGGATCACGCGTTCGGACTGGTCGTACTCGCCCTCGCCGAAATGGTGATGGCGGATGCGGCCCTCGGCGTCGATGAAATAGTGGGCGGGCCAGTACTGGTTGTTGAAGGCGCGCCAGACGGTGTAATTGTTGTCGATGGCGACGGGATAGGTGACGCCGAGGTCGGCCGCCGCCTTGCGGACATTGTCGACGTTTTTCTCGAAGGCGAATTCGGGCGTGTGCACGCCGATCACCACCAGCCCCTGATCCCTGTACTTGTCGGCCCAGGCGCGCACATAGGGCAGGGCGCGCAGGCAGTTGATGCAGGAATAGGTCCAGAAATCGACCAGCACCACCTTGCCCTTCAGCGCCTGTGGCGTCAGCGGCGGCGAGTTCAGCCACTCGATCGCACCGCCCAGCGAAGGAAACGTGCCCTCCACGGGGAGTGCTTCAGCGGACGGGGCTTGCGGCTGCATCGCCGCCGTCGCTTCGCCGTTCTGCGGCGCGCCCGGCCCCGATGCCACTCTGAACCGGTCGAGCAGACCCTGTTCCAGCTTCGTGGTGCCGGCCAGCGAGACATTGGTGAGGAAGCCGGTGTCGAGCCCGAGCGCGATGGCCGCGACGGCGGCGAGCACCGCCGCGCCGAGTCCGCGCCGGATCCATTCGCCGACACCGAGCGAGCGCTTCATGGCGGCAAAGACCCTGCCTCCGACCAGCAGCGCCAGCGCCAGCGAGGTGGCAGCCCCTGCCGCGTAGGCCGCCAGCAGCAGCGAGGTCCCGGCGTTGGCCCCCTGAAGGGCGGCGCCGGTGAGGATCAGGCCGAGCACCGGGCCGGCGCAGGGCGCCCACAACAGGCCGGTGGCGACGCCGAGCAGCAAGGACGACCACACCCCCCGGCGCTTGTCCTGTTCGGCCGAGTGCGACAGCTTTGCGCCGAGGTCGACCAAGGGGCGCGTCAGCCGCGCCGACAGGCCGGGCAGGAGCAGCGTCAGGCCGAACAGCGTGAGCAGCGCCATCGCCACGATGCGCCCCCAGCGGTTGGCCTCCACCGCCCAGCCGCCGGCGACGGCGGCAAGGCTCGCGACCAGAGCGAAAGTCAGCGCCATGCCGGCGAGCATCGGCAGGCCGTTGCGCACGAACGGCTTGTCGGTGCGCGCGAACACGAAGGGCAGCACCGGCAGGATGCAGGGGCTGACGATGGTGAGCACGCCGGCCAGATAAGCGAGAACGAACAAGGTCATCGTCCGTTGCTCCGGACCGGGGTAGGGCCCAACGAAAATCCATATGCGTTTCCCCTGACGGAGACGGGGGCGTTGTCGTTCAGCATGGGCACTCCTGCAAGGAAGCCCGGCGGCCTCCGTTGGCACGGAGCATACGCATACCGACACGGTTTTGCTGGAAATTTGCAGGCTTTCACACGCTGTTGACCGGGCCGTGAGGCCGGGGTCAGCGTGCGCCGGACAGGGCAAGCCCGAGTTCCGCCCGCCGCCGTAGCCAAAGGCTGGCGCGGTAGCGCGGGTCGCGCGTGCGGGCGTGGATGGTATCGAGAATGCGCAGGATGCGCGCGGCGCCGAGCCTGTCTCCCCATTCCAGCGGGCCATGCGGATAGCCGAGCCCGAGCCTGACGGCGGCATCCACGTCCGACGCCGAGGCGATCTTCTGCTCGACGATCAGGCAGCCGATATTGGCGATCATGGCGATGACGCGCTGGCAGATCGCGCCGCAACTGTCCTCGACCAGCGAGGCGTTGCGGCCGGCACTCGCCATGAGCGCCGGCGCAGCGGCGCGAGCCTGCGGGGAAGTCGCGGGCGAGGCGACCAGCGTGACATGCCGGTCGAGGCCGAAGCAGGCGTCGAAGCCTACGGTCGCCGTTGCCGGCAGCCCGAGCCGCACCACCGCGCCGGCGGTATCCTCTCCTTCGAGGCCGACGAGGACGAGGCCGTTGCCGTTTTTTGCTTCGGCAGGATCGGCACAGACCCGGTGGCCGGCAGCTTCCAGCAGGCTGCGCATTTCGCGGGTTTCTGTGTCGGCGACCACGGCTACCGCTTCCGGAACCGCCGCGACGGGTTGTTTCAAAACTTCCGGCTCGATGCGGCGCTTGTCCTCGTAGGCGTAGAACCCCTTGCCGGTCTTCCTGCCCAGCAGGCCCGCCGTCATGCGCTGCGCGGTGATCACGGAGGGGCGATAGCGCGGATCCTGGTAGAACTGGCTGTAGATGCTTTCCATGACCGGGTGCGAGACGTCGAGCCCGGTCAGGTCGAGCAGTTCGAACGGCCCCATGCGAAAGCCTGCCGCCTCGCGCAGCACCGTGTCGATGTCGGCAATGGAGGCAACACCTTCGCCGAGCATGGCCAGCGCCTCCGTGCCGAAGGCGCGGCCGGCATGGTTGACGATGAAGCCGGCGGTATCGGCGGCGCGCACGGCGCGGTGGCCGAAGCGGCCGGCGAGGGCGACGAGGGCGTCCTCGACCTCCACCGCCGTGTGCGCACCGGAAATGACCTCGACCACTTTCATGGCCGCGACGGGATTGAAGAAGTGAAAGCCGGCGATGCGTTCGGGCCGCTTGGCTGCGGCGGCAATAGCCGTCACCGACAAGGAAGACGTGTTGGTGGCGATGATCGCCTGCGCGCCAACAATGGCTTCCAGTGCCCGCACCAGTTCCCGCTTCGGCTCCAGCCGCTCGACGATGGCCTCGACGACGAGGTCCGCCCCGGCCAGCGCCTCCAGCCGCTCGATCGGCTTAATGCGGGAAAGCAGGTCTTCGACCGCTTCCGGGTCGGCCTTGCCGGCAGCGGCGCGGGCCCGCCGCCGCTTGGCGATCTGCTCCAGCGAGGCTCTGGCCTTGCCCGGATCGCCGTCCATCAACAGCACGGTGAGGCCGGCCGAGGCGAAAACCTCGGCGATGCCGGCGCCCATGACGCCGGCGCCGACGACGCCTGCCGTGTCGATGCGGATGTCGCGGGAGGAGTCGGCCGTCATGTCAGCGGCCGGTAAAGGAAGGCTTGCGCTTTTCGAGGAAGGCAGCAATCCCCTCGCGCTTGTCGGCCGTGTCGAACAAAAGCTGGAACGCCTTGCGTTCGAGCCGCAGCGCGGTTTCGAGCGGCGCATCCTCGCCGGCGAGCACCGCTTCCTTGATCTGCGCGACGGCGAGCGGCGCCAGCCGCGCGATCTTTTCCGCCGTTTGCAGAGCCTGCGCCAGCGCCTCGCCTTCCGGCGCAAGCATGCTTACCAGCCCGGCGCGCTCGGCTTCCTCGGCTGGAAAAAGGTCTCCGGTCAGCACCAGCATCAGCGTCTTGTACTTGCCGATGGCGCGCAACAGCCGCTGCGTGCCGCCAGCGCCCGGCATCAGGCCGAGCTTGACCTCCGGCTGGCCGAATTTCGCGGTTCTCGCCGCGACGATGATGTCGGCATGCATGGCAAGCTCGCAGCCGCCGCCGAGCGCATAGCCCTCCACCGCGGCGATGATGGGCTTCGGGCAGCGGGCTATCACGTCCCAGTAACGATGCGTCTGCTGCGCGAGCACGTCGGCCGCGCCGAGCTTTTCGAACGCCTTGACGTCGGCGCCGGCGGCGAAATTCCCGCCCCGGCCGCCGATGACGACCGCGCGGATCTTTGGGTCTTCGGAAAAGCCGGCGACCGCCGCCGCGAGCTGTTCGCGGACTTCGAGATTGATGGCGTTGCGCGCCTCGGGGCGATTGATCTCGACCAGCCCCACATGCGGGGAAGGCCGGCTTGCTATCACGACCTCAGCTTGAGCGTTCATGCCGGTTCAGTCCTGGCTGACTATCGATCGGGGCAGGTTATTTCATGCTTAAAGGATTATAGGCGACGCACGATGAGGCCGCAACAGGCAATCAGCGTGTTGCGGGCGAGGCGGCGAAGCGCTTACCTGCCGACCGGCGCGAAGATTCATTCAACGCCGGCCGTGCCGACAGGCGGAACGAACCGGCAGCAGCGCCGTTTGAGCGCAAAGGAGACTTGCCATGCAGGACCACGTTGCAACGCCGGTCCGTTCCGGAAGCTGCCTTTGCCGTGGGGTGACGTTTCGCGTGCACGGCAATCCGCTTCGAGTGGGCATCTGCCATTGCGCCGACTGCCGAAAGAGCAGCGGAGCGCCGTTTGCGGCCTATGGCGTGTGGCCCGTCGAGGCTTTCGAGCAGGAGGGCGGCTTTACCGGCACCTATGCCAACCGAACCTTCTGCACGACCTGCGGCGGCCGCGTTCCCTGGGTCAGCGAAGGCGAAGCCGAAGTCCCGCTCGGCAGCCTGGACGAAGTTCCGACCGATCTGGTCCCCAGCTACGAACTCTGGGTCAAGCGGCGCGAACACTGGCTGAGCGCGCTGCCTGATGCGGCGCAGTTCGATGAGGATCGTGTCGGGGTTGAGGCAGTTACAGGCGCGTGAAGTGCGCCGTCTTGCCTTCTCCCTTTGTGGGGGAAGGTGTCGCCAGAGGCGACGGATGAGGGGATGTATAACTGGACACCCATCACCCCCTCGCTTCGCTCAGCCACCTTCTCCCACAAGGGGAGAAGGCATTGAAGTGCGGTTGTTAGCCTGCTTTGCGCTTCCTCGTCATAGTCTCGGTAAGTCGCTTTCCAACGGCATCCCATCGATCGAGAATTTCTTGGGCAGCATCAACAAGCTGAACCCGTAATCTTTTTTGGTTTTTTGGAGCCATATATACCTTGTCATGAAACAGGTCATAAACACGACACAGATTTGGAGCGATAATCTCACTCGGCACGATGTTTTCTGCGTAAATTTGGAGACCCACAGCATAGAGCGGGCCAGCATACCCAGATAATTTAAACGTCGACAGGTTATGGCACTTCAGTATGCCCATCTCCGGCGCTGCCCAACCGAGTCGCTGCCGAGAAAGAACAAGGTTTGGCCGAACTCGCACTGTCAAACTTCCTACAATGCTGTCAATCGCTAAGTTATTTGCGGTCGATGGATCCGTGCCTTCCGTCAACCTTAGCACATCAGAAGTTTCGAGAAGTTCTACTAGGTGTAGTATATGGCTGCATCGACGATCTCTTTCAGGGTTCCCCGTTTTCTGATCGTTTAGCCGACGCTTTTCTAAGTCGATAAGGTTATCTGCTTCCGTCGACCCGCGAGCCCTCTCTGCAAAGATTGTGTCAGAAGCTCCGTGCCAATCGAAACGAATCACTTCGGGGTGATGGTATTGCTCGATGATCTGGCGACGCCTTGCTGCTGATGGTGTGGTGGCATATTCAACTAGGTTCGCAAGAGAGACGAGAGGCTTTTTATTCATAACGTGTCCTTTGTTATGCGTAAAATTGCCACCTCGACTCTGCAGTCCGACTCTCCATATAGTCGCCTTGTCACAGGAGGAGTCTCGAACTCTTTCGCCCCGCAGCGGCATTGCTCATTGCGGTATCCAAAGCCGATCCGGTTGGGTCGGCTTTGGTGTTTCTGGAGACAGAACGCCTCTTAAATTATCTTAGGCCATTTTCCGTTTTTGTTCCTATTTGTACATCGGCCCGATCTTGCGACCGGGCCGATGGTGTTGCTTGATACCACACCCAAAGTTCTGTACTTGCCCCCTCTGGAAGCCATTGAAATCATTGCGTGATTTCTTAGGAATTAATTCCACACCCAAAGTTTTGTTTCTCCCAGACGCAAAGTTTTGTTCTTGAGTGCGATCGGCAGGTTTTTAGACCCGGTTTCGGCCGTCAAAGAGATCATCAACGGAGCAAGATTAGATCCCTAGTCTGTCCGGTCCAAGAAGTCTCGCCAGCAGCGCAAAGAACTCGATGGCTCGGAGTAGACGTCTCGGGGCATACTTCAGAACTTGCGGTTACCGGAACTCCGGCAATAGCCTTCGAATCGTCGGGTTCCCCGAGCGTCTTGCGGCGATCAGCGCCAGTGGTCCCGGCGGGACGGCGGTTTCAGGAAGCGCTCGGTTGTAAAATCGGGCTTTTGGATTTTTCAGCGTTCCTGATCTGGCGCGCTTTCTTCTGGGCACTCGATTTGTCGTAAGCCCAAAACGCGGGACATGAAGCTTCCAACTCTTCAATTCGCTCACGGCAGTAGAAAAACGCTCCGACATTCTCTTGGGGAATTGCGGCCTCGACGCCTGCGTTCCGCAGGACCAGACGGACCTTCTTGTGGTGCAGATCGGTCTTCTGGCACAGTTCGCCAAGCGAGATGTAGCATGACTTGAACGCCTCCGCGCTTTCTCGCGAGACGACCGGGATCATACGTCGAGCATCGGGGCTGAATTCCTCGACGATCGTGAGATGACCTGCCTCGATCAGCCTGTTCACGACCCGCTCATGCGTTCCGGGAAGAAATGCCTCTGCCTCGGCTTTGGTGAGGTTGGTGCGTGTTCCTTCGGAACGGACGAGCCTTGTGACCTCGTCGGCGTCAAACAGCAACGCCATGTAGTCATGCCTTCCAGCAAGCCGTCCTTTCCAAGCAAGCCTTCCATCGAAAATCATGTTCAAAAGGTCGGGAATAGTACAGGTGGCCGCGCGGCGCGCCTCGGTTACGTCAACCTGACGTTCCCCTGGCTCGAAGATTTCGTGAGCGCCCTCGAACAGCCGAGCTCGTAATTGCTCGACATCGGTTCTCGAAAAGCGGCGCTTGGCGTTGCGGCGGGTGCCTGTTCCCGCCAACGCGGGGAGGTATCCAAGGGCGACCAGTTCCTTCAGATGCAGCCGCGGCACCCCTAGAAGCCGCTCGACTTGCGGCGCCGTGATCGCCTCCTTCAGCTCTGCGACTACGCGATGGATCTCTTCGGACTTCACCAGGATGCGATGGTCCATAACTCCCGAATGGTCGGCCGCGCCGTCAATTCCCATCCGCTTGAAGAGCCGCCGGACGCTGAGGGCGTGCATGCCGGAGTCCCGGGCAGCCGTCCGCACGGTGTGGATTTTCCGCTCCCCTGCGATCTCGCCAAGGACGTCGGAGCCCGGTTCGATTGGAATCGTCTCGAGAGCGAACCGTCGTACGGCATCGCGCAGTTTGCCATAGCCGGGATCGTGTACTGTCTTCTGCAGCAACCCGTATGCGTAACCGTAGGTGTCGCGCGGTCCCCAATATCCTCTCGTTGACGACTGGGCGGCGTTGAGCCTTTGAAGAAGCACACGCAACGAATCTTCGCCTGCGCTCGCCACGCGGAATCCTTCGTCGGCGGCCGCCGCCCAGTCCGAGACCGTAAAGCGCGCGACCCGGACTTTCGGCGGGTGGAAGGAAGAGACTCCGAGTGCTTCGCAAAATGGAGCAGCGACGTGTAGAGGGAGGTCGTCGAGCCAGTTTTCCGGTGAGCGACGCCCGCGAAGGCGTTCCTGAAGCCACGCCTGGAAAGGGGACGCTGCTACGACGGCAGTTTGGTCAGCGGTTCGATGCAGGGTAGGGATCAGGCCCTGCATCGTATCATTGAAGTCGAACGCCGCGAACGGAGTGCGTTTCGGGCTTGTCGCCGTAAGTAGAACCTCGTGCCGAGGGCATGAGCGGAAATGTGAGATGGTCCATTCCAGACGTAGCCATGGTCTGCTGGGTGGCGGCCCGTCATATCCGTTCATGTCCTCGAGCGCGCAGCGGGCGCAGAAGCGGAAGTAGGTGCGATTAATCGCCAGACGGAGAAAGGTTTCTCCGCCGACCTCATAGAGCTTTTCCGTACGCGGCACGGGAGTGTATCGAAGCAGGCGCTCCGGATTGGCCCGCCCGAGCAGCGCGATGTTCCGCACAGCGGATTCGACGCCTTTGTCGAGGTTTCGCTGCGGAATGCTCATGTCGCGAAGGAGGTCCTTCAGCGAACGACCGTTCAGGGCGGCGAGACGGGATGCGAAACCGGCCGCTGGCTCCAATTCCTCGAGCGGGTAGGCAAACGCAAGTGGCTCAAGGACCCGCCCATTCGTCCTCACTGTTAATCGTCCCCGATCATGAAGAGGCCCGGTTCCAGTCGTTCCCAGTCGTCCACCAAGAAGGGGTTCATCTGATCGTGGCCGCGAGCCTGCGAATGTTCGATGTAGGCATGCGCGAAGTGGTTCCTGGACAAGGAGGAAGCGTTCCGCGCAGCCGCCTGCTCGATCGCGGCGAGAATGACCTGAGTGATGCGCCCGTACCGATACCGGGCGGCATGGGCGACGCGATCGGGAATGTCGCTTTCAGTTACAGCGGCATGCCCCATACCCGCCGCGTCGCACATCGCCGCAAGAATATTGAGAACCAGGATGCGCTCATCGGGCAGACAAACGTCCGGAAGATGCAGATGCCGCGCTCGCCGTTCGATCTGCTCGTCGAGCTTCGCCAGCGACGTGATGGTCGGCATCCCGGACATGACGAAGCTGACCGGCCAAGGCTTATAGTTCATTACCCCCTTGAGTGCCTTGCGAACCGAGTCGCGCTCCCGGTCCGATTCCGTTAGCTTCAGGAGGTGCTGTGTCTCGTCAATATGAATGAGCAGGACCTTTCTCAAGTGCAACTGCTCCGGAAGGATGTCCCAGACTTCGCCCTGCTCGTATTTCCGGGTGATCTTGTAGCCAGCTTTCTCAAGAATGTTCAGGCCCAGGTACTTCAGCGTCGAAGGCCCCATAAGCGTAAGGGAGATAACAGGTTCGATGATGCCGTATGATTTCTGGATCGGCGCCAGCACCGGATTCTCCCCAAGCATACGCTCAACAAGCGAGGTTTTCCCGGCGCCACTTTCTCCCGTAACGAACAGGACGCGGCCGTCATCGCGCCTTCCTTCTCGTTTCGCGAGCATCATGGTCACGAAGCGGGAAAGGACCTCCTTGCCGCGTTCATCCCGACCGCAGCGCACGTACACGTCCTTCGCCCGCTCGAGCGCTGACAAGACGCGCTTTTCCTTCTCCGTCAGGCGACCGGAGATCGCGGCAAGGAAATCGTCGTCGGATTCGGAGCCTTCCCATTTCGATGTGGTGGGAAGTCTTCCGTCCATGCCATCGGCGCATTGATGCGCATCCATGGGCGACGTCATTCATCCTCTCCTTCGTAAAGATTCATGCTTCCGCCGAAGGGCGTAGGCGAGGCCCGCGAGTTGCCATCGTCCAGTTGTGAGGAAGATGAGGGCGCATCGCTCGAAGCTCGACGTCGGGACGACAGCGCGACGACTTCCCCCAATCCGTCTTCGCCAGATTCTTGGCTGGCGTACTGAACCGAACCAAGCCCGGCCTTGGCAGAGAAGTTGAGCTGCCTTTCCAACGTGTCCATAGTCTTGCTAGTGATTACATGGGTTGGAATAGATGCCCTCTTGGTCACGCTATCCGCAAGGTCGAGAAGATGCCGATGCGACTCGATGCGAATTGGCTTGCCTTTCTCCTCTTCGGCCCTCAAAAACTCGCGCACGTCTCGCCGGGCCATGAGGACGGAGACGAGCGTCTTGCCCTTGCCCGTACCATCCACGCTTGGAACGATTAAGAAGTGCGTGTCCTTTGAGACATTCTTGATCCGCCCCCTCATTCGTTCCGGAATCAGGATGTAGACGTAGCCTAGGTCTTCTGGCTCGACGATCATGTCGATCTTATTCTTTCCAACCAGCCCGTGAAGAAGCCCCAACTCCGGCGAGTTGTAAGAAATACCGACGAAATCCACGCCATGCCTCGTGACAGCCCGCGCCTTCCGCCACAGCCCGAAGGCAACTGCCAGCTGTTCGTCGGAAGGGCTCGGGGGCAACCCTGCTTTGGCGAGCGCCTCCCATTTCGCGTAGGGAGTTCGGCCTTCCAGGCCACGATGCGGCCGAAGATGGTAGTTGTCGACGATGAAGAGGATCACGGTTTTGTAGAATTCGCCTACGGTCAGTGACGCGAGCAGCTCGGAGGGATAGTCGCCTTTCTCCACCACGTTCGCGAAGGCGCGGCCGGCGAAGTAGCGGCAGAGCCGTTTCATGAACCGGAAGAATGCTTCGATCGTGCCGCGCTTGCGCGGATCCTGCTCCGGGACGTCGCGGGCGATGTTCACCCGCATCGCTGCCATGTTGAACTCGTCTCTGAAGGCCGGCCCGCCGTCCGTCACCACATGCCGCGGACGGCCGCGCATATGCCAGGACGCCTTGGCTCCTGCGGCTGCCGCCAGTTCGGTCTTGTCGATCATGATGGATCGCAACGCGGGCTTGGTCGAAGCGGTGGAAGGACTGTGAAGGGTGAGATTGAACCCGACAATGCATCGGGACGCGCAGTCGATTCCTGCCGTCAGAGTCATGCGCACGCGCGGCACGCGTTGCCGCTGCTTTAGCGACAGTGCCTTCCAGACGGATGATTTTTCTACAAGCGTGTGAAGGTCGACTTCCCAGTCGTCCATTTCGACGCGGCCAAGGGCAGTCGTGATCTGCAACCCCCTGCCGACCGGCGTGTACTTTCTCAGCGCGTAGTCGCTTCCTTTCCGTCCAGCGTCCACCATAAACGGGTCGAGCCGATGAATCCTGCGCCGGACCGCGTTGTGGCTCGCATAAACCTGCTGGTGCGCGGGCAGCGTCTTGTTGATGTCGTATAGGGCGAGATCCACGTTCTCGCAGATGTCGCTCATCGCCGGTTGGAGAAGGCTTGCAAATTTCTGGACCTCGACCGCGATCAGTGCGGCTGCGCGTGCATCCAGTTGGTTCCTGTTTCCACAATTTGAATGGTACGGTCTGAGGCTGTCCAGCCGACAGTGTCCCTGAATGAACTTTCCTACCCAGCCCCTCAAAGTGGATGCGCTTGGATAGTCGAATGCCTTCCGGGCTTCGCCCCGCTGCCGACGTCCCGGCCGCCTCCGCTCACCAAAAGTGTCGAAGTACCACCGATCCATACGGTCACGGTTTTCATCAATGAACCGTTCGAAATCGGGAAGCACCCGGTTCGGTCGCCAGCGACCGTCAACGCTTGCCGCAGCATCCAGGAAACGGACGCACCACTCCTTCTTCCAAGAGAGTGTCCGCATCTGTTCCTCCGACAGATCGCTTAAATCGGAGTCGTCACAGCGTACGCGGAGGATGCTCAAGGCCTTGGAGTAGTAGCCTTCGTCGATGCGGATGCGCTTAGACCGAAGGAGCGAATTGATCTCGCTGTCCGTTTTCACGACGAAGATATCTTCGGCGATCAGATCACCTGTCACGGGCTGCAGCACATGCGAGTCCCTGACCTTGCGCTCCACCCGGTAGGATTGGCCGTCAATTACAAGACGGTCGTGGCGGCCAAAAATATAGGCTCTCTCCGCCCTGGAGATCAGGGCTGGATTCATCAGTTTCACGCTCCCCTCCAATTTCTTGTTTTCTTTCGGCTTATGCGGTTCGCGTGACGATTGGATTAACGGGCACCGTCCTCAACGGTGCGGTTGACGAGAACTGCATCGTCGCAGAGCCGGACGGCCGGCGGCACCTTCAGCAGCCCTTTCTGGATCAACGTCAGCGCCGCCCGGCGACCACGGCTGCCTTGTCCGGCCGCATGAACGATTTCCTCGAGCCGAACCCGCGAGGGCAACCCGCGCAACGCAGCCTCCACGGCGGCTTGGCCTTCGGAGTCGAAGTCGGATGCACACTCCAGGATGTCTCCGGCGTTTTCGATCTGCTCTTTGGTCAGGTCCTTCTCGGTGATGATGTGGAATTCATCGGCGAAGCGGTCGCCGACCTGGTCACACACAAGACCGAGCGTCTCGCGCAGGTCGTCATCGACGTCCTCCTCGTATTTCACCGCGTATGCGATGCGTTTCCGGGCCTGCCGCTGGACGAAATCGAAGTAGTGTGAACGTTTCTGTCCGTGCCTAATGAAGGACACGTGCTGCTGTTCTCGCACGCACAGCGTCTCCGGCGCCGCCAGAAGGACCGCCAGCACGGATTCCTCAAGAATACTTTCATACCAGACCTGCCGCTGCCGGAACGGGTCAACGATGAAACCGATTTTCGAGCCCCGTTTGCGCGGGCGCGGCACACGGTCGGCTACGCTCTCGCGAATCTCTAGGGCAGGGGCGTCAAGGCCCCAGGCACGTGAAGCATCATCGGTATGGACAAGCCCCCTGACGAGGCATGGATGTCCTCAGCCCGGAGAGCTTGCAGCGCTCCGGAAGCTACTGGGAACCCGAAGGGGTAATTTTCGAGAGCTTCTGCGAGAAGCAGGTTGTGACAACGCATCTTTGTCTCCCTTTGCGTCAACGTGGCCGCACCGCCGGAGGGCGGTGAGCATCGAGTAGCGGACGACGAGACGGAGAGGACGCAAGCGGGATATGAATTCTTGGCGGTGAAGCCAGGGATCAGTTCTCGCAGCCACGGCAACGCCGCGGAGTCATCTGTCTCGATCAGGGAAGGAACGAAAAGCCAGGCTGATTGCCTGGCACGACATACCGGGCTTCAAGCCTGAGCTTCGCGGACCTTCCGCACAGCTATCGATATGTTCAATGCGAGCATCGTCTGTCCTCATGGCGAACCCGACCAGGCGGGACCGCGAAAGGAGGGCCGAATACGGCGTCAGCGCTGAGACTGTCAACGGTTACTTGTAAACTTGGTTAATCATTCATTTCGGACTTCGTGCTTGGAAGCTCGGATGCCGGACAAGGCCAGGCCCCTGCGAGTGCCGTGACTGTCGAGGCGGACTTGGACAGGGATCGCGTCGGAATCTTTGACGATGGGTTTGTCGGCTGTGGGAATGCCGGATAAACGAAGCTCAAATCAACCCCCCGGCTTTCTTCCTGTGGCCCGCTAAACTGACTCTGGCGCAGGTCATCCTGGGCTTTTCCAAGTATTCGCTCTCCGTTAGTGGACGTCCTCACGCCTATTTGATTTCGCGCGTGCAACGGCGGAACCCTCTTCACGTTAACGGAATGAAACATGCTCGTGAACGGCGCGAAAGCTCAACCACGACATCTCGCTTGTCCTTTCTGATCTCCAACACATGAGGACCGAAATGAATAGTGGCGTTTCCCGAGGTTGGCGTTACGGCCACCTTCTAACCGCTTTGGCCGGCCTCATCAGCGCGGGGTTGGCCGGGTATGCTTATCTCACGCCCGGCAGTGGCGTCGACAACACCGGTGGTGCCTTGCTGGTCACCGTCTCTTCAGTCCTGATTCTTCTGGCGTCCGCGCTGCTTGCGCTGGTTCCGGGCGTGCCACGCTGGTTATGCGGGCTTCTCCTTGTGTTGCTCGTCCTCGGCGCCGTCTGCACCGCAATCGCCGGCTATTTCCTCGAGTTGGACGTGCTCGTCGGAGTGATGGTCGTGGCCGTCATCGGTTGGATCCTCGCCATGACAGGGGTTCCGGCCTCTACACCAACACCAGCTATTCGGTAGGAGCGTGGTCCATGACAAAAGCGGCAACTATTCTGCTCTCCATAGGGCTGAGCTTCGGTGCGGCGCACGCTCTCGCCCAAGAGGCTACATGGCCGACCTTCAACGGCGACCTCAAGGCGCGCAAATTCTCCCCGGCCGACCAGATCACACCTGACAATGTGAAGAACCTTACGAAGGTCTGGGAGCTTCACACTGGTGATGTATCGGATGGATCAAAGGATGTGCCGGCGTCGGACTGGTCGGCGACCCCGCTTTTCGTCAATGACACGCTCTACCTGGGGACGCCGTTCTATCGCATTTTCGCTGTCGATCCCGGCACCGGCAAGGTGAAGTGGACGTTCGATACCCATGCGAAGCTCGAGGCGCCCACCCAGCCCGAAATGAAGAACCGTGGCGTCGCCTACTGGCAAGCGGAAAATCCGCAGGCGGGTCAGCCATGCCAGAAGATCGTGTACATCGGCACGATGGAAGCCAAGCTGTTCGCCGTCGACGCCGACACGGGCAAGGCGTGCGAAGGTTTCGGCAACAAGGGCGTGCTCGACGTCAACCAGTGGAACAAGACCAACGGGATCTGGCCGCTGTCGCTTCTGCAACCTCCGACGGTCTATAAGAACATGCTGATCCTCGGCTGGGCCGGCCGCGATTGGGGCGAGCAAGTGACCCCGCCCGGTACTGTCTTCGCCATCGATACGCAGACCGGCCGGCTGGATTGGACATTCAATGCCTTGCCGGCTGCCGCCGACGCCAACACCGGAACGTCCAACGTATGGGCCTCCATGTCGGTCGATCCAGACAGCGGCATGGTCTACCTGCCGATAAGCTCGCCGAGTCCCGACTTCTATGGTGGCGCCCGTACCGAGGCTCTTCCCTATGCCACCTCGGTGACGGCGCTCGACGCCAATACGGGCAAGGTGGTGTGGAGCCGTCAACTCGTGCATCACGACATCTGGGACTACGACACCAACTCCGCACCCGTATTGGTCGACATCAACAAGGACGGCCAGACCATTCCCGCGCTGGTGCAATCGTCCAAGCAGGGCTTCCTTTATGTGCTCAACCGCAAGACCGGCGAGCCGATCTACCCGATCGAGGAGAGGCCGGTTCCCGCCTCGGACGTGCAGGGCGAGAAGGCGGCTGCGACCCAGCCTTTCGTCGACAAGCCCGAGGCCACCGTCCCGGAAAAATTTCCTGGCATCTGGCCGCTCGCCGACTGGGCAAGCTTCGGCTATTGCACGCGTACGCTGAACAGCCTGCGCTACGACGGAAAGTTCACGCCGCCAAGCGTCCAGGGTTCGCTCGCCTGGCCGGCCACCACAGGCGGCGTCGAATGGGGCGGCGGCGCGGTCGACGAGGCAAACGGCACGTACATTGTCAACTCATCGGAAGTCGCGCAGATCTACAGGCTGGTTCCGCGAGCTGACTACAAAAAGCTGAAGCAGGACGGGAAGCTCACCAGCGATGACTACGAGCAGAAGGGCGCCGACTATGCCTTCCACCTGGAGACCTTCCTCACCCCGTCGGGCCTCCCGTGCTGGAAGCCGCCCTATGGCACAATCTCTGCTTATAATCTCGGCACGGGACAACTGCTGTGGCGCAAGCCCTTCGGCGAGGTGCAGAAGTGGGGCTTCTACATGCCCGACTCCTGGGGTTCGGCCACGATCGGAGCGCCGGTCATAACCGCCTCCGGACTGGTCTTCATCGGGGGCTCGATGGACGGGCGCGTGCGCGCCATCGACGAGAAGACAGGCGACGTCTTGTGGAAGGCGTTGGTTGACGCGCCGGCGGTGGCGATGCCCGCGACCTATACCTATAAGGGCCGACAGTATGTCGTCTTCGTGGCCGGCGGCAACTCGATCCTCGTGCCTCGGGTCAGCGATCAGGTCGTTGCCTATGCGCTGCCGCAGAAAGGTGGTTGAAGGCTCAACTCAGCTTCGCCGGGTCGATGGAGAAGGGCCTTCCAGCTCACCAAAAGTCTGCAACGGGTCGATTCCAGCCAGGCAGAAAGGGTGGAGAGCGGACAGTGCGGTTTTGTGTTGACGTCCACCAACAGCAGACAGTTGACTCAGGGACAGCCTCGATCGGCAGAATCTGCACTTGGAGCTTGGTAACTATTCGACAGCATCGAGATAAACGGGGAGCGCTTCGACCAGTGTGAGCGCCTGCGTGAAAGGAGAGCATAGCAATCTCGGGGGAATACTTCACTACGGGCCTAGACCTTGCTCCTAATAAATTCGATACTTGATCTGAGCCTTAACGTCACGCAGATTATCGATGTCCTACTGGCCGCAGATCAAAGCCGTCCTTGATATTGTCGGATATGTCTCGACCGTAATTGTCGTCGCTGGGACGCTCTACGCCGGATATCTCGTTCTTTCGGGTTTCGTGCCGGTCCTGATCCGGTTGGGGAACGGACTGACAAAGCGAAAAATCGCCATTTTCGCCAAAGGGGATGCGCTGAGCAGCTTGACCGCTTTATTCGAAGATTCCGACCTCTTCGATGTGAAGAACGTCGTACCCATTACCGACGTCCACGATATTGGCCGCGCCGAGAAGGCGAGCATCTTCCTGGTTCACTGGCCCGACTGGACCGATAGCATTCCGCAAATCCTGAGCCGCAAGGGGGACAGGACAGCACTCATCATCTACGCGCCGCAAGGGCGCGGCTTCGTCCCGAACGAAGTGATCGCCGAACTCGAGAAGCACCGAAATGTCGTTCTGGCGAATCTGCGAGGCCGTTTGCTCAATGATGTTGTCACCAGCTTGATCACGACCGGATATGAGAAAGCAAAGAATTAGCGAGAAGCTTCGCACCTACGCCAAAGAGCATCTGTCACCTACTGAAACCGAGAGGCGGTTCGTTTCACGCGTTTACGCCGCCGTGTGTGCGGTGATCGGTGTGGACAACGCCTTGCAGATCGGCTCTTACCCCCGCTTCACCGCAATCCGCCCTCTCCATGATCTCGATGTCCTCTACATCCTCGGAGCCTGGAACCCGCAGGAGCATGACCCGTCGACAGCATTGCGCGACCTAGAACAGCGTTTGCTGAATGAGTTTGAAAACCCGATGTCACATCGAGTAACGATCGAGCTGCAGACCCATTCCGTCACGATCCGGCTTCTCGACGGTGATGAGGAGGTTTTCGCGGTCGATGTCGTCCCTGCCTACAGTCATAGGCGCAATGACCGGGGCGAAGACATGTATGTGGTTCCAGAGATCGCCCGTGCGTCACACAGTGAGCGCCGCCGCATACGTGTCGCAGTCGCGCGCGGCGAGCGAGAAATGACCTGGATCCCATCGGACCCGCGCGGCTATATCTCGGTTGCCCGCGACGTGAATGCCGCCAACACCGACTTCCGCAAGGCTGTAAAGATCGTCAAAGGGTGGCGGGCGGCCTGCAAGCGCCAGGATGACAATTTCGCGCTGAAATCCTTCCATCTCGAACAGGCCATCACCCGCTGGGTTACCCGCCATCCACAGTCAGATATCTTCGACATGGTGTACGCCTTTTTCTGCGACCTGCCCGATCTCATCCGCTACCCGCAAATTCCCGACCGGGCCGACCCCTCGCGCAACATCGACGACTATATCAGCGGCTTGACCGAACAGGAGCGTCGACAGATCCTTGAGGCGCGGGACGGATTCTTGATCGCTCTCGAGAATCTGGGGGAGGCGGATTCGATCCTCGGCCTGCTCGAGGCTCCTCGACGCCGGCGTGCGGGACCGAGCGAGGCCTATCTGTTCGACCAACGGATTCCGGTTTTCGCCGAGTATGAGTTTTCGATCGTCGCCACAGCCTTGGAAAGGCAGGGCAGCTTTCGGCGGTTCATTCTCGACATAATCGGCAAGATCAGCGTCGATCGCGCGATCGAGTTCCGGCTAGGCCGGGATGCTCCCGAAGCGGACCTGTTCAAATGGAAGGTGAAGAACGACGACGCGGCGTCGCAGCCGCGCGGCGAGATCACCGATCACGGAACCTTGCGTGACCCCGAGCACACAAAATTCCGCGGCCATCACCATGTCGAGTGCTTCGCTATTCGCGACGGGATCTGCATCGGCCGAACGCGGCAGAACGTGGTTTTGGATGCGGTGTGGTGACGATCGTCACCGCTTGAAACGGCTCACGGCTGACACCCACCACACACAATTGTGCTGGCGAGGGTGGTGGTTGCTCGGCCAGCTGTCTGAGTGACTGCTTCGCAGGAGCCATCGAAGACCTCCGTTCGGCGGCTATTAAGGTCGGAAACGGACTGACAGGTTTCCCTAGCTACTTGGGAAAGCTGCCAGTCGTATGGCCAAAACTTTGGCAGAAACGCGCCCCCAACTGCACTGTTCAGCGCTAGGGTTGCCTGTCTCGAAGCCGATCTGACGAGGGAGGTTTCCGTTGACGGCGTCCCCCTTTCCACGGCAGAAGTTCCTCTCAAATATTTCGCGCTACCGAAACAATCAGGCAATGGAGCGCAGTACGCCACCGTCCACGCGCAAGGCTGCGCCGGTCGTCGCCGAAGCCTGTTCCGAAGCAACATAGACCACCATGTTCGCCACTTCTTCTGTCGTTGCGAAACGCTGGATCAGCGTGGTCGGGCGCATCGTTTTCAGGAAGTCCTGTTCGGCCTGCGCGGACGTGATGCCTTGCTCTTGCGCAACCGATTTCATCCAGTTGGACAGGATTTCCGAATCGGTCGGGCCGGGCAACACCGCATTGACGGTGACGCCGCTGCCGGCAACGAGTTCGGCCAACCCGCGCGATACGGCAAGCACCGCGGTCTTGGTCACTCCGTAGTCGATCATTTCCTTCGGGATGTTCAACGCCGATTCGCTGCTGATGAACACCACGCGTCCCCAGCCCTGTGCCGTCATCTTCGGCAAATAGTGGCGCGCCAGGCGCACGCCGCTGAACACGTTGAGGTGGAACAGGTCGAGCCATTCCTCGTCGGTTTGATCGAAGAAGTTGTTCGGACGCGCGGTGCCGGCGTTGTTGATCAGGACGTCGGCATCGGGCGCTTGCGCGATCAGCGCGGCGCAACCTTCCGGCGTGGCGATGTCGGCAGCGACGCCATGGAGTTCTGCCTGCGGCAACAGCGCGCGCATTTCGCGCAGCGCCGTGTCCACGCGTTCCTGCGTGCGGCCATTGACTACGACCGACGCACCAGCGCGTGCCAGTCCTTCGGCGATCGCTCGGCCGATCCCGGCGGTGGAGCCGGTCACGATGGCTTTGCGGCCTTTGAGTTCGATGTGCATGTGATTCTTCTCCGGTGGACGGCGATTCAGCCGATATCGACGTTCATGGCGAAGTCCCAGGTGCCGGCGCCGTTCTTGGCCAGGCCGATCATCATCAAGCCGAGCGCCTCGAGCGACTGGGCCATGTGCAGGCCGCCGACATCGAGCGGACGCAGTCCGAGACTTTCAAGGAAGGTCGAGACGCGTTCCTTCGCTTCAGCATCGTCGGCTGCGATGAACGCGTCGAGCCGTCCGCCCTTGGCGAGTACGTGACCGAAGATCGTGTTGAACGCCTTCACGACATGCGCGCCGGCGGGGAGGCTTCTGGCGATTTCCTGTGCACCGGAACTGCCGGAGGGAGTGACGAGGCCCGAAAGGTCCGGGGCAACCGGGTTGGCGATGTCGATGATCACCTTGCCATCGAGCGCTTCCCCGAAGTCGGCTACCACCGCCGCTGAACCGGAGTACGGCACGGCGAGAATGACGATTTCGCCCTTCGGCGCGGCGCCGTATTTCCCTGTGGTCGCGCCGGACCTGAGCTTGTCGGCCAGCGCTTGCGCCTTGCCGGAGTCGCGGTTGACCACCTCGACGGTATGCCCGCCCTTGGCGATGCGGCCGGCGATCGCCGTGGCCATGTTTCCTGCGCCGATGATGGTGATGGTGCTCATGTTCAGTCTCCTGAAAATTGCGTTGCTGTTGATGATTTCTACGCGAGGTCAGCCGGCCGGGAAGTAATGGCCGTTATCCAGGTCGGCGAGCAGGCTGGGCTGAGCGGGTTCCCAGCCGAGGGTCTGGCGGGTGATGAGGCTGGACGCCGGGACGTCCAGCGTGACCAGATTGGCGAGGAACCCGAAATATCCCGGCAGCATCAGCACGTCGGCGGGAATGGGCGCGGCAGGCAGCTTGAGGCGGCCGCCAATAGCCTCGGCGAGCTCGCGGAACGGGATGCCCTCGTCGCCGACCGCGTGCCAGTTTTTGCCGGCTGGGGCCTTCTCCAGCGCCAGGCGAAACAAGGCGGCGAGATCGCGAGCGTGCACGGCTGACCAACGGTTTGCGCCTTCTCCGGGATAGCCCATCACGCCGTTCTCCTTCGCGAGCCCGATCAGCAGCGGCAGGAAGCCGGCATTGTCGGTCGCGCTGTGCATGATGGGAGGAATTCGCACAACCGAGGACCGTACTCCGCGGTCCGCGAGGCCGATCACAGTCGTCTCCACGATGTTGCGAACCCGCAACGTGCCCTTGTATCCGCCGCCGGGAAGAGCCGGATCGTCCTCCGTGGCTGGCCGGCCCAGGCCTTCCCAACTTGGTGAGCCAATGCTTCCCGACACGACCAGCGGCTTTCCAGTCCCTGCAAGTGCCTCGCCGTATGCGAGCATGATCTGGACTTCCGCCGCGGCCACGGCATCGATGCCGCCGGAGGGAAGCAGATCCTGACTGTGCGCGACGTGGATGACACCGTCGGCGCTTGCGGCCGCCGCCCTGAGCCCGTCGAGATATTCCAGGCTGCCGCGCCGAGCCTTGGCGCCGAGCGCGGCCACTTCCGCCGCAGACTCGTCCGAACGGGCCAGGGCGGTGACCTCGTGGCCGGCGGCGACGAGGTCGGAGATGATGTACGGACCGGAATGGCCGGTCCCCCCAGCGACAAAAACATGCATGATGCTGCTCCTTGCGGGCGATGCGAGAAATGGTGGTACGGGGCGTGCTCAGCTGAGAAGGGAGGTCGTGCTCATCAGTCGAACTTGACCAGATCCTTGAAGATGAGAGGCGCCCAGCTATTTCCACGCGCCTGCACAAGCAGCCCGCCTTCAGAAAGCTCGCCAAGTTGGATCGGCGCGAAGCCGAGAACTTCCGCAAGCGCACCGATTTCCGTTGCCGCGGCGTCATCGTCGCTCGCCAGGAACACGACCCTCCTGCCGCCAAGTACGGCAGGGTCCTCGGCAAGGACCGCGGCGGCCAGATGGTTGAAGCCCTTCACCAGTCGCCCACCAGCGAAGGCGTGCGCGACGGCCTTGGACGAAGGGTGTCCTCCCAGTTCCTCAGGCGGCACCCCGTAGGCATTGGTCACATCGACGATGGTCTTGCCCTGCCAGGCGGGAAGCGCCTTGGCGACATCCGCGTGCTGTTCGAAACGGACGGCCAGAAAGACGATGTCCGCCTCGACGGCGTCCGCCAGTTTCTTGGGAAGGATCGTCGGGCCGATCGCGCTTGCAGCGGATGCAAAGCTTTCCGGGTCGCGCGTGGTCGCGACGGATACTTCGATGCCCTTGCGAGCAAACGCCTTGGCCAGAGCCTGGCCGACTTTGCCGAAGCCGATGATTGCGTAGCTCATTTTCTTCTCCTTGGCTTGGTACGTGCAATCGAATGGAAGGACCGGCCGGGCCTCGCGTCAGATTTGCGCCAGTCCGCCGTCGACGGCGACTTCGCTGGCGGTCATGAAGCTCGAGTCCGACGATGCGAGAAAGGCGGCCGCCGCCCCGATCTCCGCCGGATCGGCCATACGCTGGAGCGGGTTCATCGAGGCGAAGACCTTCTGGCCTTCCTCGCCCAGCGCTGCCTTCGCGAGTTCGGTCGCCGTGGGCCCCGGCGACAGCACGTTCACCCGGATGCCGGTGCCCTTCAGGTCCTCCGCCCAGGTCTTCGCAAGGTTGCGCACGGCCGCCTTGCTCGCGCTGTAGGCGCTGAATGCCGGGGCGCCCGTGGCGCCGGCGCTCGATCCGGTCAGGATGATCGAACCGCCTTCGCCCATCAGCGGTAGCGCCTTCTGGACCGTGAAGATCGTACCTTTCACATTGGTGTCGAAGGTTTCGTCGATATGTGCGGCCGTGATCTGGCCCAGCGTAAGTGGGCTTCCCGCCCCGGCATTGGCGAAAACGATGTCGAGGGTTCCGCGCTCGGCCTTCACCGCCGCGTAGAGCCGGTCCAGGTCGGCCTCATCGGCGACCGAGCCCTTCACCGCGCGGGCATCGGGTCCGAGGTCGGCCACAGCAGCTTCTAGCGCTTCCTGCCGGCGGCCGAAGATGAAGACGAAGGCGCCCTCTTCGATGAAGCGCTTTGCCGCGGCGAGGCCGATGCCGGTCGCGCCGCCCGTGATGAGGGCAACCTTGCCTTCGAGCTTTCCCATGACTTTTCCTTTCGTGGCGTCGGGACAGCGTCTGTCCCCGAGAACCTCAAAATGGATCCGCCGGCGTCCGTTGTTGAGTGCGCAAGCGCGCATATCGGTGGTGCGGAATCGATCCGGCTAGACGATTGAATGCCGCGTCGATCGCGCGTACTGCGGCACAATGTGCTAGAAGAGGCTTTGGGAGGCGCACCCGACGGTGCGGGGTTGCACCATGATCGATTGGGACGACGTTCGCTACTTTCTTGCCGCCGCGCGTAGGGGTTCGGTCCGGGCTGCCGCCGAACGCCTCGGGGTGAACCACGCGACGGTGCTACGACGCATCGCCCAACTAGAGGGACGGCTCGGGGTCCAGATGTTTGAGAAGCTACCCTCGGGCTACCGCCTGACTTCTGCGGGCGAGGAGGTTCTGGAGTTCGCGGAGCAGATGGAAGCGTCGTCGCATTTGCTGGAGACGCGCATCTTCGGGCGCGACCAGAGCGCGCGCGGACTTTTGCGGGTGACGTTTCCGCCGTTCCTCGCCACGCACCTGCTCATGCCGGATCTCGCCGACTTCGCGCGTCTGCATCCCGACATCGAGATGGAAATCCTGTCGTCCGGCGAGGTGGCTAACCTGACCAACCGGGAGGCCGACGTCGCGATCCGCATCGTCACCGACCGCAGGACCCTGCCGCTCAATCTTCACGGCCTGAAGGGGCCGGAACTGTTCAGCGGCGTCTACATGTCCCGCGACCGGCTGGCCGCGTGGCGTGCGGGCGGAACGGATCCCATCCGGTGGATCGTCATAGACAATCATGGAATTCCGGACTGGGCGCGCGAGACAGAAGTCCGCACCACCGGAGTTCCGTTCAGAACCCCGGACGCCGAGGCGCAGATCGTGGCGGCGCAGCAGGGGATCGGGATGACGAAACTGCCGTGCTTTGTCGGAGATGCCGATTCCCTGCTGACGAGGGTGCCGGGCATTGACCTGCCTAAGCATGGAACGCTCTGGCTTCTCACACACGGGGAGACGCGCAAGACGAAGCGCGTGCGTCTCTTCACCGAGTTCGTATCCCGCAGGCTCGCCGCCTACGCGCCGCTTCTCGCCGGGCTGTCTGATCGAGCGCCTGATGCGCAGTAGGCCGCCGTAGACGCCCGCGACGAACGAATAATGCTGCGCTTCGCACCTCGGACAATAGCACACCGACAAGCTTCCGGACGTTCTGCGAACAGGCGCTGCAGCCGGCCGTGGCTTCCTCATAGTCTCGAGGGGAATCCTTGTGATGCTGTTGTCGGATCAGATCATTCGATGCCTGGTGGCGTTGAACCGACAGCAATCAATCTTCGATCATGTCGTCGCTGACGTCACGGCCCGTGTGGCGTGGCACGATCAGCTTGGTCAGATCGAATCCCTGGCGCCTGGCCTCGGCAAGATATTCATCCCGGGTGTCCTGCGGCAGATTCGAGCTTCGACACAGCAGCCAGAGATACCGTCTGTCGGGCGTACCCACCAGAGAGATCTGATAGTCGGGATCGAGCTTGAGCACCCAGTAGTCCCCGCTGGTGAAGGGAATCCACCGCATGAATTTCGGCAGGAATGTCACCGTCAAGCGCGACCCGGTGTCGTCCACCGGAGTCGCTTCGCCAACGGATTGCTGTGGCTGGCCATCCTCGTCGAAACAGCGGTTGTCGACGCGAACGGTGCCGCTGTCGTTCAACGAATAGCGCGCCGTGATATCGCTCGCCGTTGCGTCCTCGTATTGCATCGGCAGGCGACAGAGTTCGTACCATTTGCCGAGGTAACGAGACAGGTCGAGCGATGGAATCGCCGTAACGGCTTGGTCGGTCATGAAGTCCTCCGGGTAACAGAGAAACTCCAACACACCGAGCCGTAAACGGTTCCAGCACGCCTTTGGCGGAGAGTTTGGAAGCTTACAGGTCCTGCATCGCGTTGGAGCGATGGCTACAAGCGTTCCCTCAAGCGTCGTCGCCGCTATCCAGTAACGGCTCCTTCGTTGGCCGGGCGGGCGAGGACGGCGAACTTGGACAGCACTCCCCGCGTGTAGCGGGGTTCCGGCTGCTTCCAGGCCGCGCGGCGGCGGGCGATCTCCGTCTCGTCTACCTCCAATTGCAGAAGCAGCCTGTGGGCGTCGATGGTGATGGTGTCCCCGTCTTCAACCAAGGCGATAGTGCCACCGACGTAGGCCTCCGGTGCGACATGACCTACCACCATGCCCCATGTGCCGCCGGAGAAGCGGCCGTCAGTGATCAGGCCGACGCTTTCGCCGAGGCCACGCCCGACGAGAGCAGAGGTTGGCGCCAGCATTTCCGGCATGCCGGGACCGCCCTTGGGGCCGAGATAGCGCAGCACCACGACGTCGCCCGCCTTGATCCTGTCCGACAGGATCGCCTCCATCGCCGACTGCTCGTCGTCGAAGACACGGGCAGGGCCGGTGATAACCGGGCTTTTCAGACCGGTGATCTTGGCTACCGCCCCGTCCTCAGCCAAATTGCCTTTCAGGATGGCGAGATGGCCTTCGCGATAAAGTGCTCGATCGATTGGCATGATGACGTCCTGGTCAGCACGTGGCTCATCCGGCACGCTCGCCAGTTCCTCGGCGAGTGTCTTGCCAGTGACGGTAAGACAATCGCCATGCAACAGCCCCGCATTGAGCAGGATCTTCAACACCTGCGGGACGCCGCCGGCCCTGTGCAGGTCGACCGCCATATATTTGCCTGACGGCTTCAGGTCACAAAGGACCGGGACGCTGCGGCGCACGCGCTCGAAATCGTCGAGCGTCCAGTCAATCTCGGCCGCGTGGGCGATCGCCAGATAGTGCAGCACGGCATTGGTCGAGCCGCCGAGCGCCATGATCAGCGCCACCGCGTTCTCGATGCTCTCGCGTGTCACGATATCGCGGGGCTTGATGTTCTTCTTCACCGCCTCGACCAGAACGCGGCCGGATTCGGCGGCACTGTTGATCTTCTCCTGGTCGGGACTAGCCATCGTGGACGAGTACATCAGCGACAGGCCGAGCGCCTCGAAGGAGGAACTCATCGTGTTGGCTGTATACATGCCGCCGCATGATCCGGTGGTGGGACACGCGTTGCGCTCGATGCCGTCGAAATCCTCCTCGCTCATCGTGCCAGCCATAAAGGAGCCGACCGCCTCGAACGACGAAACGATGGAGAGGTCCTGGCCCTTCCAACGCCCGGGCTTGATGGTACCACCGTAGACGTAGATCGCCGGAGCATTGGCGCGCAGGATTCCGATCATCCCGCCCGGCATGTTCTTGTCGCAGCCGCCCAGCACCAGCACGCCGTCCATCCACTGGCCCTGCACCGAGGTCTCGACGCAATCGGCGATCACCTCGCGCGACACCAGAGAATACTTCATTCCCTCCGTGCCCATCGACATTCCATCCGAGATCGTCGGCGTGCCGAACATTTGCGGATTTGCGCCGGCGTCCTTGATGGCCGCGATCGCGGCATCGGCCAGCGGCTGAAGCCCGGCATTGCACGGCGTGATGGTGGAATGGCCGTTGGCGATGCCGATCATCGGCTTGTCGAAGTCGGCCTTCTCGTAGCCCAGCGCATAGTACATCGCTCGGTTCGGCGAACGCGCGATCCCTTGCGTGATATGTTTCGAACGTTCGTTGAAGGGCATGCAAAAGTTCCCGACCAAAGACCTGGCGTCGATCCCGCATCAGACAGAGCGTGACCCCGCTCACTGGATGTATCTCATGCATGTCGAGGCGGCAAACCCGACAGGGCAAATCGACCTCAGATCAGGTCAGCGCCAGATCGGGGAATTCCCGGCTTTGCGGCCGCAGCTGCCTCTGCGGAACTAAGGTCGGTGAGCGACGTTCCTGTGTGACAATTCTGCACAAGGGGCGTCACCATGAACGGCATCATCTACCTCGTCGGATTGATCGTGATCATCATGTTCATCCTCTCTTTCCTCGGACTGCGCTGAACCAGAAGTTCCGCATTCATCGTTTCGTATCGCGACGTTTGGCGCCGTGCAAAAGGATTAGATCATGACAATCATAGAAGAAGAGACCGCGATCGTTGCTGGCGGCACTGCCGACGCGGATGCCCGAAGCTATTTGGACTGGCCAGCGGTTTTTGCAGGTGCGGTACTGGCGTCTGCCATTTCACTTGTGCTCATCACCTTCGGATCCGCCATCGGACTGTCGCTGACGTCACCATTCGAGAATACGGGCATGTCGGCGGTGGGATTGGCTATTGCATTGGGCCTTTGGCTCGTCTGGGTCCAGGTTTCCAGTTTCATGGCTGGCGGATACGTTACCGGGCGGATGCGTCGCCGCGCTTACGATGCGAGCGAGCATGAATCCGACGTGCGAGACGGGATACATGGCCTCGTCGTTTGGGGCGTTGGCGTCCTGCTCGGAGCTTTGATACTCGCTCTGACGGCCGGCGGAGCCGCGACCACGGCGGCAACGGCGGCTGGGGGCGCCGCGCAAGCAGCGGTCGAAAAGATGGCCGACGCGGCTCAAGGAGCGAATCCTCTCTCCCAAGCTGTAGACACTGCTTTTAGGACCACCCGGCCAGACGCGGGCAACTCTGCGGATGCTCGCAACGAGGCAATGGCGATCGTCGCTCGCGGCATGGCGCAAGGCGACATTCCCGAAGCCGACCGAACCTATTTGGCACAGGTCATCGCCGCTCGGACAGACGTCTCGGAGGACGAAGCCAAGACGCGCGTCGACACGATGGTCAGCAGCGCCCAGCGGGCCGCAGAAGAAGCCAAGCAGCAGGCGGAGCGGGCGAAACGCTTTGCCGTGATTGCCGCTTTCGTCGCGGCCGCCTCATTAGCCATCAGCGCGGCAGCCGCATTCTGGGCCGCCGGCATGGGCGGCAGGCATCGCGACGAAGGAACGGTGATCCCTAGGTGGTTCGACCGCATGTCTTGAACTGGATTGTCGAAATCCTCTCCCAGCAAAGGAGCACGAAATGCGTTCGATCCTACTGTGGATGCTTGGCGTCCCTATCCCGATCATCATCCTGATCGCCCTGTTGCGCTGAACTCTCTCAATCGCCGCTTGTGCCTGTCGTAGGATGGGCAAGCGGCGAGTGCCTTTCGACCAGGTTCGCTTCTCTGCCATCTCCCGTTACGCGTGAACCGCCGGAACTGGGGTTTGGGTGCATCCTGGGCTACGTTGATCGTGGCTTGCCGTTCACATGGTGTCGGGACAGGGCCGATCAGGGGATCCAGATTGTCGAAGCGCTCTGCCGCCAGCCGTGCCCTCGTGGCAATCAAAATCGACATCGCGGTCATTGGCGCCGGACAGGCGGGGCTCTCAGCGGCTTATCATCTGCGTCGGCTTGGCTTCGAGGCGGACAAGGATTTCGTCATTTTCGACCGGTCACCCGGGCCGGGCGGCGCGTGGCAATTTCGGTGGCCGTCATTGACGCTGGCATCTGCCAACCGGATCCACGACTTGCCTGGCCTGAAGCTGGATGAGGCAATCGACGTAGGCGAGAACGGCGAGGTCCAAGCTTCGCGTGCGGTGCCGGAATATTACGACGCCTACGAGAAAGCATTCGACCTACGGGTGCACCGCCCGGTCATTGTCAACGTCGTCTGCGACAGAGGCGAAAGGCTGCGGGTCGAGACCGACGCCGGTCTCTTTTCGGCCCGCGGCATCATTAACGCCACCGGGACGTGGGAGACGCCGTACATTCCCGATTATCCCGGCCGGGACAAATTCAAGGGAAGGCAACTCCATACCAGGGACTACCGGACCGCCGAGGAATTCGTCGGCAAACACGTCGTTATCGTTGGCGCCGGCATCTCCGCGATTCAATTGCTCGACGAGATTTCGCGTGTCACTTCGACGACGTGGGTCACGCACCGCGAGCCTGAATTTCGAGAGGGTCCGTTCACGCCGGAAGCGGGACGGGCAGCTGTAGCACTGGTCGAGGAGCGCGTGAGGAAAGGACTGCCTCCAGCCTCAGTCGTGTCCGTTACCGGGATTCCGCTGACTCCTGCCATCGAGGCGATGCGCGAGCGTGGCGTGCTTGCGAGGCGGCCCATGTTCGAAGAAATCACGGCGACGGGCGTCCGCTGGAAAGACGGGAGCGAAATCGCGGCCGACGTCATTTTGTGGTGCACCGGATTTCGAAGTTCACTCGACCATCTCGCGCCGTTGCAATTGCGCGAAGACGGCGGCGGGATCATCATGACGGGACGACTCGCCACGCAGGTCGCCAAGGATCCTCGCGTTCATTTGGTCGGATACGGCCCGTCGGCCTCCACAATCGGTGCGAATAGGGCAGGGGCCGCAGCGGCTCGTGAACTCGCGACATTTCTGAAACTCCGCTCATAGGCGCTGGGTGGAACCAGGAGGGCGTCGCGATGTTCTCGAGTGAATGAACCTGATCGCGTGCGCTGGTGGTTCCGGCGCGCTTTGTGGGAAAGGGCGGATGGCGGAATCAGAGAGCGACGCGATAGCGGTAGTCGGACGAGAGGCGGTTCTGGTTCCCGTGTTTGCGGTGGGGCTTCTGGCATTCGCTTTTAGGGCTCAACTCTCGGCACAAGGAGCGCTCGCCGCACTGGTTGTGGCCGCCCTGCTGATCGCGGCAATTATGGTCGTTTCGGTGCGTATTGCCCATCACGCGGAGGTCCTCGCGGCAAAGGTCGGCGATCCGTATGGCACGATGATCCTGACCCTGTCGGCCGTGCTCGTTGAAGTCGTCATCCTTCTCATCATCATGAGCGAATCCTCTTCGCCCACGCTCGCACGGGATACGATCTTCTCTGCGGTGATGCTCGACATCAACGGAATCCTGGGCCTGTCCGCATTGTTGGGAGGCTGGAAGTTCGGGGAACAGGCCTACAACGATGATTCAGGAAAGACCTATGGCGCCATGATCATGACCGCCATGGGCATCTCGATGGTGGTGCCCGAATTCGTACCGAGCGCGCAGTGGCACGCCTACTCTGTCTTCACCATTCTTGCGATGGTGATGCTCTACTGGGTCTTCCTGCGAAACCAGATCGGAGTGCACAGCTACTTTTTCAACTACAGTTACCCGGACAAGAAACGTGCGAACAACAGAAAGCCCGCTGACGAGCCGTTTCTGCCGTCGTTGATTTTCCTCATTGGCGAAATCGTGCTGGTAGGCCTTCTGGCGGAGGTGATGTCGGGGTTCATGTCCGCGGGCCTGAAGGCGATCTCTGCGCCACTGGGCATTGCGGCTCTGATCGTCGCGACGATGTCGGCCGCGCCGGAAATGTTCACTGCCTTGCGTGCGGCGCTGTCGAACCGCATGCAGGTCGTGATCAACATCGCTCTTGGCGCCTCTCTTTCGACAGTCATACTGACCGTACCCGTCATCGAAGCCGCTGCGCTGATATGGGGCCAGCCCATAAACATGGCGATGACGCCAGTTCAAACGGTTCTCGCTGCCATCACGCTGATCGTCGCGGCTATCAACCTGAACGATGGAGAGACGAACGCGATCGAGGGCATGACGCATTTCGTTCTGTTCGCGACGTTCCTCGCGCTCGCATTCCTTGGAATTGCAGGCGGTTGAGGATTTGGCAAATCATCCCGCGACAGTGCTTATCGCGACTTGGTACGATTCCGTTCCACTTCAACTGCGAGATAACGGAACCACTCCTTCCGCCGTCTGTTGTGTCGGAAACGGAGCTTTCAGATGCCTAATTCACCAAAACCCGAAAACCGACCGAAACCGCCCACAACTGATCCCAAGGATAAGCCGCCGCGCGACACGGGTGAAAAGCCTGCGCCCAACCCGAAGGCTGCCAATGAGCTACCAGACACGAGCACCCGGGAAGAAGTCGAGGCGATCCGACCGAACCTGAAGCGTTGAATTTTGGGGATTGAAGTCGAGCGATCGCGAAGCGGAGCGACGCGTTTGTTCGCCCTATACGAACCTCCAGAAATTCTTGAGCGTGCTTCCCAATCTCGGAGAATTCAAACGGGTCGACCTGCCGGAGCCAATGCGAAAGCCTTCGCGGGATTGGCATTGGAGGAAAGCATGTGTGGTTTCGTCTGCCTATGGAACTTCGGGGACGAGGCGCTGGCATCGCAGATGATCTCGCGGATTGCGCATCGCGGACCCGATGCCGTCCAAGTGATCCGGGTCGAGGACGCGCCGGTCATCATGGCGCATTGCCGTCTTTCGATCATTGGCACTGAAGACGGCGCCCAGCCGATCTACCAAGGCAAGGACATCCTCGTGGTGAATGGCGAGATCTACAATTATTCCGATCTCAGGGCTATCCTGGGCGAGAGCGCCTTCGAGACGCAGAGCGACAGCGAAACCATCCTGCATCTGTTCCGGTCGGGTACACTGCGCTGGGTGACTCGTCTCGATGGCATGTTTGCCTTCGTGCTGGCGACGCACGAGCGGATCATCGCGGCGCGCGATCCACTCGGCATCAAGCCGCTCTATGCCGCACGGCTGGGGGAGGGGCTTGCCTTCGCGTCCGAATTGAAGGCGTTCGACGGTGTTGGAGTCGAATCGGTCGAAGCAATTCCGCCCGGCGGGCTGCTCGACAGCCTGGATGGACCCCGGCGCTGGTATCGTATGCCCCACGGTGCGGCCGAAGCCGAAAAAGACGTCGATGAAGAGGCGATCTGGCGTGAATTGCGTCTCGTGCTCGAGGAAGCCGTACGCAAGTGGATGGTGGCAGACGTAGAGGTCGGATCATTCCTGTCGGGCGGGCTCGATAGTTCAATCATAGCGGCGCTGGCGATGCAGGCGTCACCCCGACGTCTGAAGACTTTCTCCGTCGGAATCGCAGGAAGCCCCGACCTCGTCGCTGCCCGCCGCGTCGCCGAGCATATCGGCTCGGAGCATTTCGAGCGGGCGTTCACTGTCGATGAGGTGGCAGAAGTCCTTCCGCATGTAATCTACCATCTCGAAAGCGCTGACGTCGATCTGGTGCGCAGCGCGGTGCCCACCCATTTCGCGGCCAAGCTTGCACGACAGCACGTGAAGGCGGTGCTGACGGGAGAGGGGGCTGACGAACTGTTTGCGGGCTATGCCTATCATCACGCTTATGTCGACCGGCCTCGCGAGCTTGCGGACGAACTCACGCGATCGCTTGGAACCATGCACAACATCAACCTGCAGCGCGTAGACCGCATCACGATGGCGGAGAGCCTGGAAGCGCGAACTCCCTTTCTCGACCGCGAATTGATCGATTTCGCACAATCGATTCCGGCTTCCCTGAAGCTCCGACGTACCGATCCGGCTGCGCCGGACAGTACTGGGACGACCACCGAGAAATGGATATTGCGCAAGGCGTGCGGAGATTTGCTGCCGCATGATCTGATTTGGCGCAAGAAGGCCCAGTTCGATGAAGGATCCGGAACGGTCGAAGCTCTGGGTGACGCGCTGCGGATCGTTGCCGGAACGGATGCTCCGGTGGATCGCGAGGCGGAAGCCGCTATCTACGAGCGCTTGCTGCGCCAGCAGTATGCGGATCCGAATCTCATTTTGCGGAATGCCGGCGCGTGGGCGTCCGGGCGTGCGGCAATTCCCGCGGCATGACAGGTAGCAGAGCGAATAATCTGACGATATGCCCTGAGGACGGGGTGATGGCCCCGCCCTCAGTTTGGTTTCAAGCGTCTTCGAGTTCCTCATGGCCTAAGCCGATAGCGGCGAGTTTCAGCGGTTCGCCTTCTTTCTGTTTAGGCCATGGGGCAAGCAGAGGCTGTTGGAGAGCCTTCTCAATATCGAACTCGATTCCTGTCAGAGCGGAATAGATCGCCAAACCGACGGCTCGGGCCATGATGGGCGGCAGCGCATTGGCGATTTGCCTCTTCTGCTGGTATGCGGGACCTTGGAATTCCCATTCATCGGGAAAGCCCTGGAGCCTGGCGCCCATTCGGAGCGTGAACTTGAACAGGCCTTCATGGTCTGGACCTGGCGCCTCATCGGCGAGACCCATGGGGTCGATGCCCATCTTGATCCAGGCGTCTGCTCGCAGATTGCTTGAAAACGCCAGCCTGCCAGACTGTTCCGATCCGCCGACGATCGTTGGGCCGATATGGTCCGCGTCGCTCTTCGCCCAATGCTCGGCACCTTTCCAGCCCCGCTCGGCGACGAGATCGTAGAGAACTTCGCCCACCGTTGTCCGCCACTGAGGGAAGACAGGGGGCATGCGGAACCGGCTCATGAGACCATCCCTGAAGCCGACGAATGCCACGCGGGGGCGGTCCTGTGCCAATCCCAGATCGCTGCCGAGGAGGCTGAAAACCTGGCTCTCGTAACCGAGCGCGGCAAATTTGTCATGGAGTTCAGCACGATAGCTCGTGTTCTTCTCGAAGTTGAATCCTTTGACGTTCTCGAAGAAGAACGCGCGGGGACGCACTTCGTCGACAATCCGGACCGCTTCAAGGAACAGGTCACGCTCGTCCTCGCGGTGACGTTGCTTTCCGATGCTTGAATGTCCTTGGCAGGGCACACCGCCCGCGACGAGAGCCACTTCGCCACGATAGCGGGTGAAATCGACCTGCGTAATGTCTGCGTTGTGGACACGGCCCAGCGCGGGATTTGCTTTCAGCGTCTTCACTGCGCTCTTGTTGCGTTCGTAGATTCCTTCCGCGTGGAATCCTGCTGCATGGAGACCGATGGCCTGTCCGCCGGCGCCCGCACAAATCTCAAGGGACAGCAAACGATGCGGAGGTTTGATCGCCTTTGCCGTTGCCGGGACTTTCCTGGCGACGACGTTTTTCATCCCCATTTTCGAGGTTTCTACGTCCTCGAAAAGCCAGACGACACTTTCGACAAGGGAGACGTCGATATAGTCGTGACGCTTGTCGACCGGATTTCCTTGCTCGTGGTCCCATTCCTGGAACTCGCCGGCCGCGAGGGACTTCAGGGAGTCATGAGCTTGAGCGAGCGAGACCGCCTCATCCGGATTGACATGGTAGTTGTACTCCCACGGCGGCGGGAAACTCGCCACGTCGAAAATCTCTTCGAACCGCACGAGGCAATTGGAAGCCTCTGCCATCAGTCCGGCTCGCGTGTTGTCGAGCCAATCCTGCCTGCTCTCCTTTGAATCCTTCGGCTGGTCGCCATTGTAGAAGTCTACCAGCGTCTGGGCGAATGCACGGAAGTCCTCAAAGAACGTAGCCCGCCTTGTGGCTGCCAGACTGACTGAGAACTCGCGCAACGCTTTCTGGCGCCGGCGGTCGCGTTTCACCTCCGGAGTAGTCTTTTCGTCGACCGAGTGGCGCTTCATTGCAGCGACGTCGCTGACCATGAGCGTTCCACGTGTATTCAGGTGCTCAATAGCCGCCTCCCGAACGTCGGCCGGAGCCGCCGTCAACGCCTTCACGACGGGAAAGGTCATTCCGCAGTCTGCGAGGAGGGGCGCCCGATCTTCCATCGTGCTCGAAATCTTGAGGTAGAGCCTGGAGTCGGCTTTATCGATTCCAAATTCCGACGCGAAATAGTTCGTCAGCCGAGCAGACGAAACATGGCCACGGACGTTGTCGATCTCGGCGGCGATATCTGCGAGCGCCTTGCCGATGCGGCGCTGAATGGTTTGCACGCGCTTGCCCGTGGTACGAAGCAACGGGTTCACGTCGACGCATGCCTCTGTCTCGTCGTTGTTTGCAGGTGTTTCGATCTCGCGATCTTCGGGTGTTTCGTTGAAGTCCATTGGATTGCCTCCCGCTTGTTGACGGGGTCCATGTGAACGGACGGAGCCTATGTGAGACTGAAGATATTAGCTAAATTTTGAATGGATTTCCGTATCGAACCAAAATCAGCCCCCTCGTCGACATATGCTGGTGTGCCCACATCGCCGGATTTGCAGGGTTTCGCGGGAAGGGAATATAGAAAAATTCGGTCCGTTCAAAAAATTCGCAGTAAGTCATCTATAGTTAACTGATGCTTGGGATGAAATGATAATGTTTTACATGAGAGAAAAATGACGGCATTGGAGGATGATTCTTAGGGCGCATTACTCGGTCCGATGCCGGCCAGTGTAGGCCCGAACCGGAGCTGTAGCGTCGGTTCTTTCTTTAATGCGGCGCTGCGGCGAAACCAGTCAGATGCCGGGTACATGCCCCAGGACTTCCTCGCGAGCCACTTCCTGACCGTTGAGATACCATTCCTCATGGCCTCCATGCCGAATGAGAGCGGGTCCGTCGTTTCGATGGCGTGACCCTCGAAGCACCAAACCGTGGTCCCATTCGCACTCACGATGGCAGGTCCATCCGCGCGGTGAAGCAAGCCACGATGATACCACTCCTTCGTTCCATCCACCCGTTCGATGGCGGGTCCGTCTTCGCGGTGACGCCGACCGTCGCGATACCAGGCCTTGAACCCGTTCCTGCGCTCGATAGCAGGCCCGTTCTCGCGATGGCGTCGACCGTTGAGATACCATTCCTTAGTCCCGTCCAGCCGTTCGACGGCGGGGCCATTCTCACAGTGAAGTTTACCATCGGAATACCGTTCTCTGGCCCCGCTTTGACATATGATGATTTCGCTCCGGTTGCGGATCTTCTCCTGTGCAAATTCCATTGGCAGCTCTCCCGATTGAATCCTGCCGTCAATGCTTTCGGAACCACCCGCATCCAACAACCGTGAAGCATTGGGCGTGCGCAGGTCCGTTAACGCCATGAGGTGCTCAAGAAAATGCCTGCAGAAGGGATAGAAGATTACCGCGTCGGTGATTGCCAACCATCAGGCACTAAGGGCCGGCGACTGTCATGTGGTTTGTGATTTCCAACTGTCGCGGAAGCCTCTAAATAGATGAGATCGGCGGCGCTCATCGTAAGGCGTCACGGTCCTGCCGCCGGCCTCTAAACCAGGGCATGACGGCCCCCGCAGGGTAGGGCAGTCGCAAGCACGCGGCTCGATGATTGCTCCTCCCTCCCCATCTTTGCGACAGCGGTCGCGCCACCTCTGATCAATTCCCGAACTCCAATTGAGGAAGCGGTGATCTGGAAGGGCGGCGTCCCATTCAGGACGGACAAGGCAAGGGTCGAGTGTGGGTTGGAGGGAACCGGATGTCACATGCTGACATCAACCGCCGAAGTCAGGCATCTCGTGCTTTAAGTAAATTCGCTGCAGAGCTGGTCACGTCGATATATTGACGGCAAGAGAAGGATGAGCACGATCGGAAGTATTCTCTGTCGCTTGAGATACCTCACGTTGATAGGGCGGAGCCAGCGCCTTGGGCCGAATGAACCACCTATCGGCCGCTGGGTTATAAAGGCCGGGTAGCGGGAAAAATCTGTCGATCTTCATGAAGTCCTTGACGTTTATGGTCGCGATTGACGCGCCCATGATGATCGCCACGGCCGCTATTGAAAGGTCTTGGCCCAACGTCGGCTTTTTCGCGACCGGAGAGGTGGCCCAAAGATCATGCAACGCCGGTACGGTTGTCATTTGGCCGTAGAGGCGGGCGGCCTCTAGATTCATCACTCCATGCACGAGGTCTGTCGTCTGCAGCGCATCGAGCCATTTCGAAAGACGATAAGCCCGGGGCGCATTGTGCCCAGCTACGTGGACGATGCCTCTTTCGATTTCAATCACGGCGCCGAACGGAAGGACCATCGCACCAGGTTCCGATTCCAACCAGGCAAAAACATTCGGATTCGGTCGTTCTCGCGACAACTCGCTCAACACGTTCGTGTCCAATACATAGAGGTGGATAGGTGGGCTCATGGCGGCAGTCCATGCTATAAGATGGAAGAGCCTATGTTTGAGTCACCGGCATTCCGTTAATGCCGCGGTTTGCTGGCGGATAAGGATTACGATGGGTATCGATGTGCGCAGGAAATCGGATCCGTCGAAAGATTCCAATATCTGGAATCTTTCCGACGCCCGGGACAGGTTCGACGATCTGCTGGCGGCGGCAGCAAACCGAGGGCCGCAAATCATCCGAGGAGAGAATCTGCATTTCAGGCTGTCGCTTGAACGCGCCCGGTCTTCTCCGGAGGGCACGGCGCTGCTCACCAAGGGCGTTGCACGCGGCGACGATGATATCGTGAACGGTTGATCGCGGAGCATCCGGTCGTACGGAAAGTGGCAAGCGATCGCTCCGGAAACCGCGTCGGCTTGGCGATTCTTCGATGTTGAAAGCTGACGTTAGAGGTGGTTTTAGTGACCGCCGTCCTCCGCTCGTATTTGTTCCCATTCTTCCGACGTCAACGCGGCTTCAAGCACGACGTCCACCTCGTCCAGAAACGAGCGCCACATCGGCTGGCCCTGAAACATGGTGTTCTCTGGGAGGTTCTTGGATGTGCACAGAGCGCGCGCGGCTCGTTCGCGAGGAGATTGCTGCTTCCGTGGCATCCAGTGCCTCCAAGTTCGAAGCCGGCCAAGGTCATGCCGCGCCGTCCGTCTCACTTTCCTCATCGGTCTCGTGGAAGGGGAAATACCCGGTCGCGACGAGCCAGTCTCCGATGATCGCGCTTGCCAATTCTTCGCGCGCGGTACCTGTCAAACGACATACTTCTTCGAATTTCTCCTCGATCGCGGGATCAAGGCCCAGGCCATCCGCATTCCGCAGCCGCAACGCGGCCCGTCGGAATAGCGCTGCAATCTCGTCGCGAGGCATGATTTCCACGCGCTGGGCCGCGTCTTCGATCTGTCGAATGAAACGCTCGCGACCGGTTGTCATAGCGACGTCGCGTCTTCCGTCGCTGACGGATTTCTACACGGCGCCCGCAAACAGTCTGCTAGCGAGCCAAGTCTCCCCATCGTCATCCAAGTCCGCCCCCGAGCGCCGAAGCTTTCCACTTTTCCTAAATGGGCGCAACAACCGTCCAGCCATGATGCCGGACGAAACAGCCGTTTCAGAGCCTGAGCAGCCCCATGGGAACGACGTGTCTACAATTCAGGAGAACGAATTGCCAGCATCCGCGTTCCCCTCACAGGCGATCCCCGCCTTATGGAGACAACCATGGACTGGAACCGCGTCGAAGGAAACTGGAAGCAGCTGAAGGGCAATATCAAGGAGCAGTGGGGCAAGCTCACCGACGACGACCTTGATCAGATCGCGGGTAAACGCGACCAGTTGGAAGGGAAAATCCAGGAGCGTTACGGCATCGAGAAGGACCGCGTCCGACAGGACGTGGACGATTGGTACAGCCGACAGACTTGGTAATGGTTTAGCCAAGCGAGCCACTCGCCTCGATGTGCCGGGGCGGGCGGCAGGAGCAGTTGGCTTGATCCTTGGCTTGGAACGACGCCCGATCACCCGGGCGTCGTATCATCTTCAGGGCGCTGAGACGGCGAAACCAGACGGTAGTGGATTGTCTGGAGGCGGATTAATCCGTTCTCGATAACGAACGTGTCGGCGCCGTCTATCGCACCCTCGCGGCTTGAGTACCCGCGCCAGATCAGCAACGCAAAACGACCGTTTACCTGTTGTGCAACGAATTCAAATTTCGGCGTGGGCATCTGGTCGTCGAGTCTGGCGGCCGAATGCCGGATCGCGTCATGGCCGACGCCGTTTGAGTTCACCGTCAAGAGAACGACGTCCTCCGCGTAGTTTGCAGCGAGATCCTCTTCCAACAAACCGCGCCGGCGCTTCTCGAGATGGTCTTCGAAGACCTGTCGGGTAGGGCGCGGTTGGTGAGCCACGAGAGCCATTTGCCAATTCCGTGCCGGCCGAAACTTTCCGATAGCGCTCGGTCAGAGACGCCTCAGGGTTGGTCGTTCCCGGCCGCGACACGGTCCCTGTTCCACTATTGTCAGAACAACGCTCAGGCTTGATCGTTCCGTGCCGGACTTCACCTCAAGCGCGGAACGGCCGGATGAGCGCGGCAGACGGAACAATCCTCGGACTTGCAAGTTAATTGCTGTCCGTATGGCAACCCAACCACGCCCCCCAACTTGCCCAGCCATACCGACTGCCGCGGTTTCCCTCGCCGCGACGAGAACCCGCCCCGGTAGCCGCATCTCCGGGCGGGCTCTCGGTCATTTGAGCATTGCCATGTTCCGGGACTGCCCTATGTTCTTCCTATCGGTGGCAGATGCCCAGGACGCTACCGGCTGTGAGCGACCATCGCGCTTCCGCCCCGACTGAAGGGAGGAAGCCATGGAAGGCCCTTTCATTTCCAATAGCGGCGTCGCCTATCCGGGCGACATGAAAATGCTGAAGCAGGTCTATGACCGCTTCTGCGAAGCCAATCGGATCGAGCGGGATGGCAGCGAAGCCGAGGAAATAGCGCAGGCGGCCATGCTTTGGTTCCAATCCGGCGCTTTCGATGAATCGAAGCTTTGGGCGAAGCTGAGCGAATTCCACGCGCAGCGGAATGCATCCTAGATCGCCCGGCTCGGCCCGAGTGGCCAGCGAGAGCGGGCTCTATTTCGAATAGGTGAGCAGCCCGACCGATACGACCGCAAACGCGAGGCCGATGGCCTGGGCGCTGCTCACCCGTTCTCCGAACATTGCGATCGCAATGAAATTGATCGCGAGAAGCTGCGCGACCGCTGACAGGCTGAGGGCGACGCCCAAGCCGATATTCCTGATCAACGGCAGCATCGCGAGATTACCGATGGTGTAGAGAAGTAGCGTCGAGGCGAGAAGCAGCCAGTTGCCATCCGAATTGGCCCAGAACTTCGCCGTTGCCCCGGCGCTGACGAAAGCCGCCACGGCTATCGCAAGGAGAAGTCCGGCTATCGCTGACACGGACGGAGTTCTCTTCGAAACACTGACGTCTCACGCGCTGATGAAGGGGTGGAAATCGCTCCGATACCCGGAACGACGAGGCGAGGGAAACGTTCCCGTCGTCGGCTCCCAAAGGTGCTAGCTCCGACGGCTTTTCAGCCACCGCAGCACCAGAGCTTCCTCGTTGTCTAGTTGGGCGAGGGGACGTCTGCCCTTATTCGCGTGAGTCATTTCGGCAAGTAACGTTCCATCTAGCCATGCCGTCAGCACGGCGGGATGCACGTAGCATTGGCGGCAGACCGTGCGCGTGTTGCCTAGCCGATCGGCCACCTTGTCGATCACTTGGTTGAGCATTCTCTTCCGTGCGGTCTTGCTTTCAGGTCGCTCGGTTCGAGCCAGCAGGGAGGCGGCGTGGATCGTGCCGCCCCATGTCCGGAAGTGCTTGGCGCTGAAACCGTTGCCAGCCGCTTCACGGATGTAACTATTGACGTCCTCGGAGCGCACCGGCTTTCGGTCGCCGTCCTCGTCGAGGTACTGGAACAGTTTCTGGCCGGGAATATCCTGGGCGCCGCGCACCACACGCGCGATGCGGCGATCGACAAGTTTCAGCTTCCACTCCTTGCCGGACTTGCCCTTGAAGGAAAAGCGAAGACTGGAACCCGTTATGTCGACATGGCGGTCCCGCAGCGTGGTAAGCCCGAAACTCTTGTTGTCACGGGCATAGGCCGCGTTGCCGACCCGGATCATGGTGTTGTCCAGCAGCCAGACGACGGAAGCGACCACGCGCTCGAACGGCAAGCCGTGGCGACGCAGGTCAGCATCGATCTGAATTCGCAGACGGGGCAGGGCCTCCGCGAACTCGATCAGGCTGGAATATTTTTCGCCGTCGCGCTCGGCCGCCCAATCAGGATGGTAGCGATACTGCTTGCGGCCTTTTTGATCACGCCCAGTGGCTTGGATGTGTCCGTTCGCATCGGGCGATATCCAGACCTCCGTCCAGGCTGGCGGAATTGCGAGTGCACGTATGCGCTGGACAGTCTTGCCTTCCTTCAGCTTGTCGCCCTTCGGCCCGACATACCAGAAACGCTTCGGCGCGCCCTTTCGACGAATGCCCGGCTCACTGTCGCTGACGTAGGTCAGTTGCGCCCGCTCGGCGGCGGCGATGTGATTTTCGTCACCGCATTCGGCTGGCTTCTTCTCGGCGGACATGACTGCTCCACGGTGGCTCGTGAATACGCACGGACGGGCACGAAGTTCCGTCGGATTGGACTTGACGGAAAATCCACCTGGCAGACGGAACGCGCTATACCGCGTTCATGGAGTGCAAGGCCACGATCGATTCGAAAACAGGGACCGTCACGCTGACCAAGGGCGTGTGGTCGGGGTCATTTCCGATTACGGCATTCCTCATTGGCTCGCCTTCTATCGTCGCCAGCAGCAGTTGTTTCCCAGCCACGCCTCCTCATACGGGCACGAAGTGAAGGCGCTGGAGGCATTGCTTGAGCAAGTTTCCGGGGCGGTTTCGACAAACGCGTGAACCCATGCCGGCCGTTTGGTGACGGCGGCATGACATCCTGACACCTTACAGTTTGACGTCGGCCAATTTCGCCATCACGGTGTTGCGGTCTTCGCGCGATTTCAGTCCGATAGTCATGGCGCTGGCCTTGAATGGCACCCGGCGTGTGGATGGCAACTCCGGGAAGGTGCTTCGCTGCCCATGCGCGAAAGCGCGGCAGTTTGTTGAGACCGCTAATCGGAAAGGTGGCGCTGTACTTGAAGGTCAATCTGCACCCATGCGTTGATACGGCCTTGCGGCGGCGGGCAGCCGAACAACGAGACCGAAGCAGATTGGAAGATAATGAGTTTCCAACCTCGGCGCCGCGCTTGCTTTCGCAGGTCGTGACGCCAAGCGGCTAGCCGATGAGTATCGGCCATTTGCGATGCGTGTCGGGTAAATCCGAAGAACCTGTGCTACCTCTGCGATACAACGCGCAGCCTCAAGATGCCGAAACGCTATCTCTTCGATCTCGATCGGGAGAGTCTGAACGAAAGAGAGCGACGACGTTTCACGGCATAGCTTGAATGATGACCCGGCCGACAGCGCCGGCGCCTCCGGGCTTACCGCCTGCGTCTCCGCCGCTGCCGCCTCCACCGGGGGCCTGGCTCGGGGTTCTCCATGTTCCGCCCGCGCCGCCTCCGCCACCGGCGTTTCCGCCATCTCCGGGGCCGCTCATTGAGCCGGCAGTTCCCTTCGTCCCCGCCGCGGTCGTGTCGCCGACCGATTGGAATTTCGAGCCGCCAGTTGATCCCGAAGCCCCCTTGGCCATGAGGATGGCCGTGCCGTTCTGGTTGACGGAGCTATCGGCGCCAGCGGCGCCTACGACAACCGCGTATGAAGCTCCACTGACGGTAAAAGTCTTGGCGGCATAGGCACCGCCGCCACCGCCGGCGCCGCCGTTGCCGCCAGGACTGCTTGCCCCGGGGAGGCCGTTGGCGCCGCCGCCCCACGCTTGCGCCATGATGGTCGAACAGCCTTCCTGGGGCGTATAGTTGAAGGTTCCAGCAGTCGAGAACATCACCGGATCGCCGCAGTCCACCTGAACGGTCACGTGGAGAGGGATGATCGCGGACTGTCCGCCCTGGTCCTCGATGGCAAGGGACAGCGTCCACTCTCCCGCATCGGTCGGGCTTCCGACCAGCTGGCGATTGACAATCTCCATGCCCGGGACGCGAACGCCGTCGGCGTAATCGACGGCCAAGGTCCCGAATCCTCCTTTCAAATCGATCAGCTTGTCCGTGACGGCATAGGATCTTCCGACTGCCAGGCTTGCGAAGTTTGCCGTCAGTTCGATCGGTATCGAGTGAACGTGGATTGTCGCTGACGTGGAGGCGGAACGCCCTTCTGCGTCGGTGACGGTGAAGGAATACTCCCGGTCTCCGGGGGAAACGGTCACATAAGGCGCCAGGTCCAGTTCGACCGCCGCCAGGATCGACTTGTTGTCATATCCTCCGCACCATGGACGAAAGCCGGTGAAAGACAGATCCGCTGAGCGGAAAGTCTCGCCATCATCCTGTAAGTTAGTCGATCGATGCGAAAAAATGTCGTTGAGCGGGCGACTTCCTGAAATATCGATGTCACAGGAAGAGATCACGTCCGCGTAACGAAACGACCGGTCTCCGTAGTAGGCTGGTCCTTTCTCAGGGTCGGAAGGGATGTTGGCCACATAGCCGCTTCCGCTGTTTTTCATGAAAAGGCAAAGGGTATCCTGCGGTCCGGGTCCGCACGACGATTGAACTCCCTCTGGAATGTCGGGGGCGAAATTTTCGGCTCGGTAGAATATCCTTGCAGGGTTCGATGCCGTATCTCCTGCGAAGGAAACTATGTAAGGAGGAACACCGCCGCTAGCAAGAATGCCGAACAGCAATGTCTGGCTTCCGTCAGGGACGGGAATAAGGCCGACTCCTCCGCCCAGATTCACGCCTGCGACCCTGAGCGGCCCGGGATCGAATTCTTCAGCGGGTGAAACTCCGACGTTGAAAGACTTCGTGTCGTGGCGTCCTTCTGCGTCGGCAGCGGATACTGTGACCGTTCTTGCCGGAGCTTCTGCGATCTCCATGCCAGTCATCTGGCGTAGAATGGCCACGCCAGGACCTGAACTGACGACCGAGAGCCAGCTTGGAGCATTCTCGAGAGACCACGTGATGGTATCCTGGTTGCCACCGATCGCACCAATGACGGACGATGGAAATGGTTGTCCGGCGGTGAGTTCGATGTCCTCAGGCCCATTGTCGATGCTAAGAGGGTCGCGGAGTATCCAGGAAGTCGCCTGTGTTACGCCAACGACCTCGCCAGTTTTCACAGCTTCGACCGCGATCGAATACGTAGTACCGGCGGGAGCATTCGGGGCACCTGAGACTTGGCCGCTTGTCGGGTCGACGGATAGCCCGGGCATGACTGACGTTGTCGCAGCACGATACGATACGCCGCTATTTGCGCCCTCGGCAGTCAAACCGAGTGATATGGATTGACCAACGGTCAGCGCGAGGGGAGATTGAAGGGATAGCTCTATCTTGGTCGGATCATGCTGCTCACCACGAGTGCCATCCGTATTCATCAGGAGAGGCTCGCGCTTCGGCCAATACATATAGGTTCGTTCTCGGGACATTGCGACGCTGCTCGAAAGACAGGTGGCGGCAGCGAAAAAAGCGATTGTAATGCGTGTCGCTCTGAAACGTTTTTTCATGATCGGCCACTCCCCAATTGTCTCTCCCGAAGACGATGGTCGATCGGTTTTTGGCGTAGCACAAGGATCTTTAGAGGAAATCGACAGAGGAAATGAGTAGGCAATTAATTCTACAATATAAATTGTATATACCAAAAAATATGTTGACGACGGGTTGGAAAATAAGGCTTTTATTTGGATTGGATGGATGCCTTTTGAATGCGGTTTATCTTAGAGTTGGCGATCTCTCGGCTATTCGTCATTGTCTCCGTCCGGCTGACACCTGTGGAAGTTCGTGAACCATGGCGCTTGGACATATCCTGTTGGCAATCTCGCACAGATGCGGATGGTGGGTGAAATAGATCACCTGTCCGCCCTCGGCCATCTGAGCGAAAAGCCGGAACGCTTCCTCCGCGCGGAAATTGTCGAACGTCTCCATGATGTCGTCGGCGAGAAACGGCACGGGCGAGTGCGACGCCGCGAATTCATGATAGCCGGCGACGCGGAGCGCCAGGTAAAGCTGGAACCGCGTTCCCTTCGAAAGCGCTGACGCGATCTTCGACCTCCCGTCGGCGCCAACTGCGACGAGCATTTCGCGGTCCTTGTCGGGCTGAGTGGTCAGCCGAGTGTAGGCGCCGCGGCTTATCGTGCTGAATGCTTCCGCCGCGGCAGGCCGTGGCGACGCAAGTCGGCGTCGACTTGGTTGCGCAGCCGCGGCAACGCCTCGGCGAATTCGATCAGGCTCGAGTATTTCTCGCCATCGCGTTCGGCCATCCAATCTGGGTGATAGCAGTAATGCTTGCGGCCATTTTAATCCCGTCCCGTCACCTGGATATGTCCGTTTGGGTCAGGCGAAATCCAGACATCGGTCCAAGCCGGCAGGATCGCAAGTGCCCGGATGCGCTGAGCTGTTTTGCGTTCCTTCAGTTTGTCGCCTTTCGGTCCGATATACCAGAAACATTTTGGCGAACCTCTGCGACGGATGCCGGGTTCGCTGTAGTTGATATAGGTGAGTTGCGCACCCTCGGGGCCGAGATGTGGTCTTCGTCGACATGATCAGCGGATTTCGTTTTTTCCGGGCATGGGCGTTCCACGGATGGTCCGCGTATACGTGCCGGATGGCGGGAGAGTTCCACTGGCTTCAATCGTGAGGCATCCCGAGGCGTCCTGCCGATGCGCTAGCAATGCGCGAATAGTGGACATTTCACCCCGCTAGTCAATTCTATGCTTTCACGCGGCACCCGGGACGTACGCGACGTGCGGGACGGGCCTGTAGATGGCTCGCCCGCCCACTCAACTATCTTTGAGTTCAGTCAGCCACCGGTACGGGAACAAAGCTGTTGTTGGTGTTTCCTTTGCCAAGCTGGCCGTAGGAGCCATTCCCCCAACAATAAGCAACTTTATCCGTTGTGATGCCGCAGACGGTGGTGTTGCCGCCAATCGAGATTTGAGAGAACGAGTGACCACCTAAAACCGCTACAGGAACGAAACTGGTATGGATGTTGTCAATGTTACCGAAGCCGGAGCCGCCGGCGTTGCCGTCACCGAGCTGGCCAACGTGACCACGGCCCCAACAGTAAGCATCTCCATCCGTCGTGATGCCGCAACTGGTGTAATAGTCAACTGAGATTTTCGCGAACAAGTGTCCTCCCGCAACCGCTATAGGCACGAGACTATCGCTGGTGCTGCCGTTACCGAGTTGGCCATAGGCGCCATTCCCCCAACAATAAGCATCGCCTGACGTTGCGATGCCGCAGACATGGGTCCCGCCAGCCGAGATTTCGGCGAACTTGTATTCACCTGAAACCAAGACAGGAAAAGGACTGCTGCTGGACGTTCCGTTACCGAACTGGCCATCATAGCCTTCTCCCCAACAGTAGGCGTCGCCGGTCGTCGTGATACCGCAACTTGTGGTATCACCAACCGAGATATTCGCGAACGAATGTCCGCCAGAAACTGCAACAGGAATAGCGTTTTTGACCTGGGTCGGGGCGCCGTTTCCGATTTGGCCAACATCTCCATGCCCCCAACAATATGCCTCTCCCTCCGTCGTAATTCCGCAGGCGCTGTAGTAGCCAGCCGAGATTTTCGCGAACGACTGTCCACCCGAAACTGCGACAGGGACAAGGCTGCTGCTATAGGTGCCACCATCGCCGAGTTGGCCATAATTGCTTGTGCCCCAGCAATAGACGTCGCCAGTTGTGGTGAGACCACAGGAATGGACATTGCCAGTGGTGATATCGGCGAAGTGGCGCCCGCCCGAAACGGCCGCAGGAACAGTGGTGTTGTCGGCACCACCATTTCCGAGACGTCCATATTTGCCCTCGCCCCAACAATAGGCATCGCCTCCAGTCGAGATGCCGCAGCTAGTCCGGTCACCAACCGAGATTCGTTGCCATTCTAGCGGAGCGACTGCGGTAGCTGATACTTCGACTTCAAAGGATTTAGTGTCTTGCCGCCCCTCGGCGTCTGAAGCCACGATCGTTACAATCGTGGCGGGTGTTTCTGTCATCTCCACGTCCGGCGTCTGCCGAAGGACGGCGATGCCTGGATCGGAACTGATGATTGAAAGCCAGTCGGGCGCATTCAGCAACGACCACGTAATTGAGTTCTGATCGCCTCCCACCGCGCCCACAGCTACACCGAATGATGGAAATGACTCTCCCGCTGTGAGCTCGATCCCGTCTGGCTCTTTATCGATAGCGAGGGGAGCACGGAGCGTTCGGAAAACTGTATCAGTTGTGCCGATGACGGACCCGTCCCTGACAGCTTCGACCGCAATCGAATACACAGTACCCGCAGGAGCATTTGGAACGCCTGATACCAGACCGCTGGTGGGATTAACGGACAGCCCGGACATAACGGACGAAACGGCGGCACGATACGTCACGCCATCGCTCGCGCCTTCTGTAGTCAAACCGAGCGATACCAATTGACCAATGGTCAATGCGAAAGAAGACTGGAGGGACAGTTCGATCCTAGTCGGGGCATGCTGATCTTGGGTTCCCTCTGTGGTCATCAGAAGAGGCTCGCGTTTCGGCCAGTACCGATAGATTCCTTCCTTGGACATCGCGGCGCCACCTGAGAGGCAGGTGGCAGCAGCCAAAAATACGATTGCAATGCGTGTCGCTCCGAAACGTTTTTTCATGATCGGCCAATCCCCAGCTACCTCTCCCGAAGACGATGGTCGATCGGTTTTTGGCGTAGCACAAGGATCTTTTCAGAGAAAAATCGACAGAGGGAATGACTGGGCGCATTACTGCTATAATATAAATTTTATATATCCAAAAATACGTTGACCATGGGTTGGAAAATAAGGCTTATATTTGGATCGGATAGATGCCTTTTGAATTGGTTTTATATTAGGGTAGGCTGATCTCTCAGCTATTCGCCATTGTCTCCGTCCGGCTGATGCCTTGTGGCAACTCATGCACCGTCACGCTCGGACAGACGTTCCGGGCGATGTCGCACAGATGCGGATGGTGGGTGAAATAGATCACCTGTCCGACCTCGGCCATCTGCGCGAAGAGGCGGAATGCTTCTTCCGCGCGAAAATTGTCGAACGTCTCCATGATGTCGTCGGCGAGGAAAGGGACGGGCGGATGCGACGCGGCGAACTCGTGATAACCGGCGACACGAAGCGCCAGGTAGAGCTGGAACCGCGTTCCTTTCGAAAGCGCTGACGCGATCTTCGATCTCCCGTCAGCACCAACGGCGACGAGCATTTCGGCGTCCTTGTCAGGCTGGGTCGTCAGTCCAGTGTAGGCGCCGCGGCTTATGGTGCTGAATGCTTCCGACGCCCGGGCCATCATCGAACTCCGGTGCTTGTCCCGATAGATCCGAAGAGCCTGTTCGGCAGCGGCGACGCCGATGCGCAGTTTCAGATAGCGAGCCGCCTTCTCCTCGATTTCGAGCAGCACAGTCCGACGACGCTCCTCGATCCGGGCCACGGCGTCGTCGTCTCCGATCGCGCTGACGGCGTCGACGGCCTTGCTATGCTCCGTGAACAGCTCACGGCTGCGCTGGTCCTGGTCATCGAAACGGCCCTTGAGTTCGGCGAGTTCGGTCTCAAGGGCTGCCCTGTCGAGGTCTGCCAATGACTTCTCGGCTTCCTCGATCGTCTTCGATCCGATCGCGTTGACGATATCGGTCCTGGCCGCATCGGCTTCGGCGCGGAGCGAGGCACGGCGCTCGACTTGCTGAAGCATCGCGCCCACTTCGGGCAGGGTGGCCGCGCCGAATAGGCCGAGTAATTCCGCCTTTCGCCTTTCATGGATGGAAAGCGTTTCCGCCAGCTCCCGTTGCTTTTGCGTCACCGCCTCGAGAGCCTGCTCTTTTTCAACGCGCCGATTTCGCGCTGTCTCTGCGTCGCGAACGCTGGCTTCAACTGCCGAGGCGAGATCGAGTGGGTTGGCCAATTCTTGGGTGATCCCCAGTTCTGTAGCGAGGTCGCCGACCACGGTGGCGAAATCCTCCTGATCGCGTTCCATCTTCGCGACGCGATCGGCCAGGCCGTTCTTCTTCTCGATCAGGGACCCGAGATCGCCAACGGCCGTGAGGATTTCCCGGACCTCCGCGACGGATCGATGGTCGCCGTCACCTAGCCAGCAGGTGGAGTAAGCGGCGGCCCATTCGGAGTTCCACTCCCGATCTTCTGCCGACGCCTGTTCGAGCAGTCGTTCCCGATCCGCGAGCGCGCGTTGCCGCTCTTCGAAATCGCGACGGAATTGCTTGACGTCCGCGGCGTGGTCGACGGACGCCTGGGCTAGAGCCGAAAGGTGCTCGAAAGTCGACTCGGGCGCGTAGGACACGCCGGACACGTCAAGCGCAGCCCTGAGCCGTTCAACGCTCGCGTCTCCGTCATCCTTGGCCGCCGAACGGTCCCGCTCGACCGCACGAACGGCCGCGAAAGCTTCCAAAGCCAGCTCGCGGGAAGCGATCCAGGCGCCGAGCTGTTCTGGAGACATGTCGCCGGGCAATGCGGTGGAGACCCTTCGTAGCGCATCTGCGATATCGCCCTCGATCCGTCGCAGGGATGCTTTCGCTACCTCGAGACGCGTTGCGGTCGTAGCGATGTCAGCATCGAGCGCTGCCATGGATTGCAGGCCCTGGTGCAGCTTTGCCAACTCCCTCGCGTGCATGAACCGGGAGCTCGTAGCGCCGTCGTCGCGACGAAGGGCGATCTCGAAAGCGTCGGCCGTACTCGGGTCCATCTGACGCCTGTGCTCGGCCCAGGCTTCATCCCGCGCCACGCGGACGCTTTCGGCTTCGCTGTCGGTGACGACGCCAGCAGCCTCTTTAAGAGCCATGAGTTCAGCGTCCAAGCGGCTTCGGTCCGCCGTGAGGCGCTCGAGATCCCGCTGATAGCGGTCCACTTCCTGCCGGGTGGCGGCAAGATCGTTCTTCCAACCCTCGATGGAGAACCTGTCGGGAACGTTCGTATCCAGCAGGTCGTCCGGACTTCCGACCCATGGACGCAGCGCTCGAAGTCTCTCTGAAAGGGTGTCTCGATGGGAAGCGAGCGTCTTGTCGGCTAATCGAAGGCGAGCACGGTGGTCATCAGTGCGAAATGCCGACAACGTGGCGGCCAAAGCTGCGGCGGCGCCGTCACCGTCTGCATTGCTCTCGACGGCGTGCCCCGCCGCTTCGGCCCCTGCGCGAGCCTCGTCGACGCGCCGCCTGGCGTCCGAGACTTCGTTCTCTGCAGTTTTGAGCGACGAGGCGATTCCGGAACGCCTTTCCAGAAGATCGCGGAGCGCGCCAACCGTAGCTGCAGGGAGGACAAGACGCTCAGGGTCCGGCTCGTCGGTACGATCGACCCGCCGCAGAATCCCCGCGATCGCGACATCGGCTTCCCGAATTTGAAGGCGGCGCTCGGGAATGTCTTTGGTCGCGGTCAGGTAACGGGCACGCAGTTCCGGCAGACGCGAGACGCGATCGACGAGCGCCAGGGCAATTCCGTCGACCTCTTCCTTGTCGATCTGTTCCGTGAGTTCCTCGATTTTCTCAACGAGATTGGCGGATCGCGTCGCCAGCTCGATCTCGTTGCGTTGAACGGTTTCGAGTTCTTCGGCAATCCCGGCCGGGGCTTCCGGCAAACCGACAAGTGGCGCAAGTTTCTCGCGTGCCGCCCGCAACGCGGTCAGGCGGGGCAGGGCCGAAAGCAGCCGTTGAATCTCGTCGATTCTCGCCTGCGTTGCCCCACGTGCCGCGATCGCCTCGTCATAGCGGGCGACAGCGCTTTCTCGGGCGGATGTCATTTGTGCATATCGACTGGCCAGCGTGTCGATGTTCGCCCGCTCGGCTTTCAGGACGTCGACCTGATGTTTCAGGTCGCCGAGTTCTCCCGTCCTGGCCCGCTTCTTGTAGAACCCGTCAGCTTCGCTCTTGAGCTCGCCCAACTGGCGGCTGAAATCCGCGAGCCCGGCGCTGGCAGAAAAGAGCAGCTGTCCGAGATCGCCCTCGCTCGCCATGATGCTTTTGCCGCCTGCTTCCAGTGTCTCGTCATCAAGCGAGAACATGGTTCGATAAGAGGCGCGGTCGATGCCCCCGAAATCACTGCGAAGAAGTGCTTCGGGAATGGGCTGGTCGTCAGCGTCGAGAAGGCTGTTCTGTGGACGCTTGATACGGAAGACTTGCCGCGCGCCCGACGAGAGTTCCAAGGCTGCGCCGAGCCGCATCGTTGGGTAGGGGTGTAGGAAGTCGTACGGGCTGCGTGTCTCGATCCCGAACAAAAGATCGAGAACGGCAGCCAGGGTGGTCGACTTCCCGGTCTCGTTCGGCCCGTACACGATGTGGAGATCGGGACCGTTATTGCCCTGGCCGAAGTCGATCGCGTAATCGGTGAATTTCCCGAAACGCGTGAGATCCAGACGGCGAATGCGCATCACGCGGCCTCCACGTCAGGGTCGGCATGCAGGCGTGCGACTACGTTGTCCGAGCCTTCTTCCAGCAGGTCCGCGACGACGCGCTCGAATGCGGATTCGTCTTCGCCAAGGATATGGCGGCATTCCGGAGGAAGCTGTCCTCGAAGTTCTTCCGCCAATTCCAGTGCCGCGGCCTGGAATGCATCCGACCCAGAGACTTCCTCCGTGATGAGGCGACGCAGTTCGACAAGCGGGTCTCCGGAGGCGGATTCCGTCTCCGAGGGCGGGCGAGCCTGGACTTCGAGCTTCTCGATCCAGCAGCTTCCGATCACGGACGCACGGTCCTCGGCTTCCGTTTCAAGAAGCTCGATGTCGCGGCGCATCCGCCAGGCGAGAGGCGTGGCGCCTGTGAGGCGTACGCGTGCGACCAGCTGGTCCGACGTTGCCTCGGTCCGTGCCCGCTCGAGCGCCCTGCCGATTTCTTTTGCCAGGACGTCCCATTCGTCGATACCGCTGGCGTTCACCTCGACCCGTTCAAACTGCGCGACGCTGGTGAATCGTTCCTCGATCCGGACCGAATGATCGTCCGCGACCGTCACCAGGGATACCGATTTCACCCCGGCTTCGTTGATGTCGCGCCCCTGCGGCATGCCCGGCATGACGACAGTGCATTTCCCTTCGATGACGGAACGCTTGTGGATGTGGCCCAGCGCCCAGTAATGAAATCCCGTTCCCTGAAGGTCGGCGACGGTACATGGAGCATACGGATTATGCCCACTCGATCCCGTCAGGCTCGTATGCAGGACGCCGATGTTGAAGGCGCCTTCGACCGCTGGCTTGTACTTGGCGACAAGACTTTCCGGAGCATGCGGTTCGGCGAAGCTCAGGCCGTGGATGACGACCGGAAACTCGCCGCGGGCACGCTCGATGGTGATCGCCTCGGCCCGCCCCGTGAACGTCTTGACCGTTTCGGGGAAGGACAACTCCTTGGTGATCTGGGAAAGCGCGTCGTGGTTGCCCCTGATGACGAAGACCCTGACGCCTGCGGCATCGAGGCGGCGAACCTGCTCCGCTAGAAACCGCGCAGTCTTCATAGACGTCTGCTCGCCGTCGTAGAGATCGCCGGCCAACACCAACGCGTCGACCTGCTCTCGAAGGCAGAGGTCCACGATCCTTACAAACGCCTGCCTGGTCGCGCTTCCGATCAGGTCGGCGAGGTCTGGATTCCGCATCGCCAGCGACCTGAGCGGCGAATCCAGATGGATGTCGGCTGCATGTACAAATCGATACGCCACTGACACTGCCTCCGTTCTGCCCGGCTGCGGATGATTCCTTCGGGGAATTCTACGCTCGCATACCTAATAGGGGCAGGCTGTCAGTTCTTGTCATGCATTCCAAGAAAACGGGACCGGTAACCGAATAGAGCCTGTGCCGTTGAAAATGTAGCGTGTTTTGTTTGCGTTACGAGAAGCGCGGACGGGAGAGTTAATGGATAGAGCAGGATATCCTCGTCACAACGGAAAAAGCAGGCGTTGCGATAATGATTGCGGCCCGGGATTTTCAATTCTCCGACATGCTATTCAATCAGGAAGGGCCTTACCGGACGAAGCCAAGAGCTCGCGTGTGAATTAATGCGGCCTGCCTAGAAACTGCTCGATCTCGATTACGAACGCCTATCGCCGTTAGTGCCGTTTGTCTTCATCGCAGAGAAGAGGAGCAACCTTAACTGCTCGCTTGCGGCCTCGATATCGCGGGCCACCGCAGCATCCGTCAGAGACTGATAGCCCCTGAAGTCGGAGTATGAACCACTGTCACTCGCTGCCGCGTACCATGCACATTGATCATAGACCATATCCAGATATTCCCTGACCCTTCGCAGCCGCGAGGCCGATATCAAGGCTTGATGGAAGCGTTTGTGGGCAAATATTGCTTCAGGACAGCGGCGGGCGTGCCCCGAGACAGCCACCAGCTCCTGAAGGCCAGTCGTGACCGAGCGCTCCCATTCCTCATCGCCATTCATGATCGAATCCCGGAGCGCAACGCCCTCCAATAGGAAGCGAGTGTGCATCAGGTCTGCAAGATCATCTGGGCTCTGTTCGGCAACGCGAAAGAAGTCGTCATCGTCCGTCACCAATCGGTTGGCCAGAAGTCGTGGGATACCTTCCAGCATCGCTCCAACGGAAAGCAGACTCGATGCAGATAAATCAGACGCTTGGATTTCTGCTCCAGGCTTCAGATTTCCTGATATAATCTCACTTGCAACGAACTGAGAAGCCAGGCGGGCCTGCCTGTGCTCGCTTTCTTTGTCGTCAGAGGCTTCAATTTCCACAGCCACACCAACAATTAGGGCAAGATCCCGGTGCCCAAAGGGCCTCACGATGTTTCATGGCAAAGACTTTGCCTTGTGCTATCGTCAGAGACATTGATGTTGGTCGAATAATGGCAATCCACGCAGCTATTGCTAATGAAATTACTCGAATTTTAGACAAACTGTAAATGTCAGATTGGGCTGAAGCCTAAGCGAAAAGCAAGCCATCTCTTTTCGGGCGAAATCGGAAGAGGGGGCTCGGTTGTTTATCCGGCTTGAAAACGTGCGCTACGCTCGGTTGATAGGAGCCGCTGTCCGCCCAATTGGCGCGATGCGTTCACATGTCAGTGCATGCCGCGCAACTGTTTCGCTTTCCCACGCAGCATTGGCTCGACTAGGGCAGAAGTCCTATCGCGGACCGCGCGCCGGGAAGATCCGCAATACGAAAGCGCAGTTGATGCCGGCTAGTAGGAGACGAAATTGGCGATCAAGTATGCGTCTACTTATTTGGCGAACTGTAGCCGATCCCATCAAGCTGCCGGGACTTGTCGGCGCCAGGACGGCCGCGGCCCTCATCCTATTCCTTTCCTTTGCAACGACCCGTCTTCGTCTTCTTCTTTCACGCGCTGGATGGTCTTGCGGCTGACGCCGTAGCGCTCAGCCAGGCAGATAGGCTTGGCGCCGCGCTTGAGTCCGCTACGGATTTCCTCCCGCTGCTCGCGGGTTAACAGCGGCGGCCTTCCGATCGAACGTCCATTCGACCGGGCTACTTTCATTCCCGCTCTCGTGCGCTCGCTGATCAACGCATGCTCGAACTCAGCCATCGCCCCCATCAGATGGAAGACGAGCCGGCCGCCCGACGAGCTTGTGTCGATGGTCTCCGTCAATGAGCGGAAATGGACGGATTTTTTCTCGAGTTGGCCAATCGTCTGGATCAGGTGGCCCAAAGAACGTCCGAGGCGGTCAAGGCGCCATACAACGAGCGTATCGCCCTTGCCGAGTGCGGCGAAAGCCTTCTCCAAGCCCGGGCGAATGGCAACTGTGCCTGAAATGCCGGCGTCTTGAAAGATTTTTTCGCAACCGGCGCGTTTCAACGCATCCAGCTGAAGCTCGAGATTCTGTTCGTCCGTGGAGACCCGCGCGTAGCCGATCAGCATCTTTCTCTAGGGATGGAGAGCAATGGATGCACGCCCTTCCCACGTAACCGGATTAACCCTGTTCCACTTTGCAATTCGCTACGCGCCACCGCCCTTGACCTCTTCTTTACCCCAACCATTTTGACGCCGCGTGGCGGAGTATCGAGATTTCTGACATGATTTCAATCGCTTTTTTTACGACGGGATCATCAATCGGGAGTCTTCTTCCGTAAGGGCAGTCGAACAAGGGATTAAAACGCAATTATTCCAACGCCATATTGGCGTGCAGCTTTCAATTTAATTTTTTGTCGTCTGGTTAATTTCTGATACACTTCAGATCGTGACCGATGTGAGGGCCATATGGAGAGCTGCGTGCTCTCATCGTATTAAACCGAGCAAGGGACGCGAAATCATACAGGAGCATTCCTTCTGCACTGCATGATTCAGCAATCAGGTAGGCCCTTGTAATGGCGGTTCCTCCATGGCGATAAACCCGGAGGCGAAAGACACGACGGTTTCGGGCGCGGGGCAAGCGGCAAAACAGATCCTTGACGAGATCATCTCGGGTGATCTGAAAGCCGGCGGTCGGCTTTATATTCGTGACCTCATGATGAGGACGGGTCTTGGGCCAACCCCTTTGCGGGAGGGCATAAGCCGGCTGGTGGCCAGCGGTCTCGTCAAAGCGATCGATCAGCGAGGTTTTAAGGTGACCCGCATCGAACGCCCCGACGTTGACGACTATACCAACTACCGCCTGCTGCACGAGCAGGAGGCGATCCGGCAATCGATCGAGCTTGGCGATATCGAGTGGGAAAACTCCGTCTCGGAGACCCTTGAGGTGATGAGACGGTATGAGAGCCGGCCGCGCGAGAGGCGTCGGGATTCATTGGGCCGTTATTCCGGTGCGCACAAGAATTTCCATCTCGCGCTCATCTCGGCGAGCGTGTCGGCACGCCTGAAGTCGAACATGGACCTCCTTCTCGACCAGGAGAAATTCTACTGTCATAATCTGGTCGCCGCAGACGAACCGCTGGCCGACCTTGCGCGACTTCATCCGATAATCGAACACGAAGCGTTGGCTGAAGCCGCGCTCTCGAGAAACAGCGAAAAAGCCCTGCGGCTGCTGGCAGAGCATCAGTGGAGACTTGCCGCGGAATTGCGATCGCGACTTCCCGAATCCGATTAATCACCGAAGGCTGGTGACTTCGTGCTCCTTCGAACGAAATGAATGGTCGGTAGGAAGCAGTCGCGTCAAATCCGAATCAAGTGATGTGCTTCAAGTCTCTGTCACACCTGCGAAACCGAAGCGTGTTGCGGCACGCCGGAAACGCTTGAGCTGTGAGGAGCAGCACTCGAACAGATGACGCTACCCATACCAATCGAATCTGCTGGCGAGACCATGACCATTCTCTAATTCTTGAAAATGACTGGATATCGGCCGCTGGTTTTGCCTGCGTGCCCTGGAGACGATGGTCAGCAATCTGGACACGATGGAGCGATGGTCGCAGCTTTTCTGGAATCCACAGCTGCAAAGGCTGGTTCTCCCGGGGCAATTGGGTCGTATCGTGCCATCGGGACAGCCGCATTTCGGCCAGTGAGAACAGTCGAAGACTATGCCTTGGTCGATGCAGCGTTCACATCGAAACTCGTTCATCAATAGCCCCCCAAAGCGACAGGTGGCCGCCCGGCCGCCCGTCGCAGATTGCGGTCAGAATTTGTGGTGATAGTCGAAACTATCGGCGGCGAAGGCCATCGAAGACGAGAGCGGCAGGGCTGCTGGCGCGGCGGTAAATTTCAAGACGCTGATCTCCGGACCGACGTTTGTGATCGGGGAGTTCAGAAGCCATCATGTGGGATGACCGCCGTGGTCTTTAGGCGGGAGCCCTGGACATAACCATGTTTCCATGGGGCCACGGCCTCCCCGACCAGCAACGGTACAGGAGCCAAAGGCACCCTCCTTTAGCCGCCCCAAGGAGAGTGTCCATGCACAACACGGGCATAGCCCGCCACACGAAGGGGTTCTGACGCCCCAGCTCCTCTTGCGAAAGAAGCCGACCAGAGAATTAGCCGAAATCGTAGCGAACGGCAAGTTCCCGATTGTGCAGACCGCTCAAGAAAATCCCGTTTTGTCTACATTGAAGCAGTCACCGGTTCGAAGTTCTTAGATAAAGTTCGTCTGGCTGATATGTCATCGAGTTTCGCGATATTTCCACATTGCAAGCTATCTTCTTTTGTAGCATGGTTGAGGCAAGATCAGCTGGCTGGGTGCGGGACCTGGCTTCGATTGCGATCCAGACGAAGGGCGGTTCGACGGATCCCTTATTGGAGGGAGACGATGATCCGTATGCCTGGCTTCCGGCTTGCCGGAGCGGACGGTCTATTACGGCAGAGTAACGGCCGGCCGTTCGTGGCTGAAATCTGCTGCGGCGCGGCTGGCCTCTTGGCTTTTCTATGCGGCGCTTCCTTCAATTCGTTCGAGGCTTTGGCTGCGATCCCGCTTAATCTGGCGCCTGCGCTTGAGGCAACGGTCAAGCCTGCCGATGACGCCGACGGATCCTTGTCAGGTGGACCTCTGAACGCACCGGACAAGACGATCGGGCCGGACGGCGGGGAAGCGACAGGGTTGTGCTCGAACTGCGCCGATCGGCTACCGCCGGACAGTCGAGTTTCATTCGTTTCGTTGGCGTTTGCCGGCGAGACGGATGGAGGCGACTACGCCTGGCCGCCAGCAATGTCGGCCGGTTCCCCATACCGTGGGCCGGACAGCGACGGCCGATTGCTCACTGTACTGTCCGATGGCGGCGGCACGCCCGCTTGGGTAGCTCTAGCTGACGATCGCGGCGTCTACGGCGTTGCAAGGCCCGGCCCGCTTCTGAGCGATCCGCGATGGCGCAGTCCTGGCTGGCATGACGAGCCAGGCCCGCGGCGTGTCATCGCCAGATACGTGGGCAACTGAACGCCCTACTGCACGCTTCGGTGTGCCTGCGCTATTGGAAAAGCTCTTTCGCGAACAAATGGAGATTATGAATGACCGGAACACCTGACGGGACAAACTCGGATGTCAAAGAAAAAGCCGCCAGCAGCGCGATCCCTTCGATCGTCGCCGATATCGTCTCGGCCTATGTGTCCAACAATTCCGTGCCAGTAGCCGATCTCCCGACTCTGATCTCGGATGTCAACGCAGCGCTTCTGCGGCTGTCCACTGTCGAAACTGAACCGTCGGCGGAGCCGCTCAAGCCCGCTGTGCCCGTCAAGCGTTCACTCCACTCCGATCACATCGTATGTCTTGAAGACGGGTTGAAGTTCAAGTCGCTGAGACGGCATTTGCTGACCCATCACGGAATGTCGCCGGAGGAATACCGCGAAAAATGGGGCCTGCCGTCGGATTATCCGATGGTTGCTCCAGACTATTCCGACGCTCGCTCTGCCTTGGCCAAAAAGATGGGGCTTGGGCGGAAGAAGGTTCAGACGATGAGAGCGCCAGCGAAGAAGGCGCCTGTGAAACGCGCCGGATGAAGGGAGCGCGGGCACAGTCATGCGAATTGCCTGCGTTCGGCGCTCGCTTTAGCCTCCCGTCCTGGGCCCGACATAGTTTGAACTGAAACCTTCCGCCCAACCTCTGCTTCGGTCAGTCAACGAGCACGACCCTCACTTCACGCAGCGGATCATCCGTACATGTAGTCGACACGGTCCTGTGGCGGGTTCGGCAACGCTCGGGCCTCATTCAGGGCAGCCGTGACCGCGTCAATCTGTGGACTGCCGGCAAAGGGATCCAGCACATCGCTGTGCTGGATGTCGGATGCGGACCCGTCCTCCTTCATAAGTCCGTAATCAGGATAGGGAGGCGACGTGCCGTAGACGAAACCGTCGGTCTCCAACTTTGTACCGTTCGGCATCTGTCCCGCGGCCGCCGACCCGACGTGACAATCCTTGGCATGGACATCGACGCCGCCACTCAGATAGATGCCTGCGCCAGCCGGATCGAGAGCGAGCAGACAGGTCGACTGGCGCGTGCGTAATTCCGTTGTCGCGTCGGCGCCTATGCGGAACTCGTTGCCGGGCCCGATGACCGGCGCGATGACAAGCGTCTGGGTATTGCGGACCGTGACCCGAATAGCGTTGTTGTCTGGATCCCGGGGAGAATCGACAAGATCGACCGTAACAAGTCCAGGGTCAGTGTTGTTGAGCCGTGCTACCTGAAGCGCCTGCTCCTGCGCCTTCGTGAAGTCGCCCGTCTTGGCTTAGAGCAAGGCGCCCGCGAACGACGACAGATCAGCAACCCGCTGGTATTCCACCCGATCGAGTTGGGCCGCAGCCATCTCGACCGTCAGCGCCAGTATGCCGAACAGGACAGGGAATGAGGAGCGTCGTGAGGATCAGGACGACGCCGTCTTCGTCACGCCTGAATGACGTCAACAGCCTGGACGCGGTCAGCGGTTTCCTATTCCGTTACCGCACACTCGCACAAGATAGCCGCGAGCAAGACCTGTCAATCGTCTTTCGCGCCCATCTGCCGGCAGAGAGAAAATTTTGATCTCGGCCGGATCGCGGACGCATTGGAACGCGCTTCATTAAAATTTTCATCTCCATTTCCACCTGATCTCAACCGAACCATGGTCTGATCGTCCATGGCTCACCGGGGCGGAGGCAGCCGACCGAAAACTGTACCCTGGGAGCCTCCACCATGTCGTCACAACATCGCGCTCGTTCGCGCGCCGACTCTTTTCTCGAAATGCTTCGCCGGCACGTTCATCATTTGCTGGACAACGATACCAATTGTGACCAACTGCTCATTTCGACGCGGGACGAAGCTCGTCGGAGGTTGCCCGCTATTTCAAAGGAAGACGGTGAACGCATCGCGGACTTCATTATCGAGCAGGTCTGTGAGGACCGTCTCACCCGCAAGCGGGAAAAGCAGCGCGGATGCCGGGAATGCAAGATCCTTGCATTTCCCGGTGGTCAGTTGCGACTACGGAGCTAATTCCTGTCGCCTCTGACTGACATAGGGTGCTCGGCAAGCATGTCCGATACGTAGATGCTCCGGAAAAATGGCGATATTTCGAGCCTGAGCGCTTCGACGCCTTGAGATGAGTGATAGTTCCGAATGCAGCGTCGCGCCCCGCAACTGGCCGGAACCATCGTCGGCGTCCACGTCGGCGAAATTCTCTCATCGTCGGCCATGTCGCGGCGCGAGAGTTCGAACTTGGACCCGCGAAGGCAGATTCGAGATCGGCGGGATACGGGATAGTTGCCAAGCTTTTCCTAAAACTCCTGTTTGCAACGGAGATTCGGACGGTATATGCAGCCGCAAAATTTCCACGAGCGCTGAAAGAAACCATGTCCGAAATCCAGCAGCAAGAATTCATCGAGATGACCGCCGATCTTGTTTCGGCTTATGTCACGAACAATCCCGTGCCAGTAGCAGAGTTGCCAGCCTTGATCGCCCAGGTGCATCAATCGCTGTCTGGCCTGGGTTCGGCTACTTCTGTTCCGGTCGCGGAAGCCCAGAAGCCGGCGATAAATCCAAAACGCTCCATACACGAAGACTATATCGTCTGCCTCGAGGATGGGAAAAAATTCAAGTCGCTGAAGCGGCACCTGTCCACGCACTACGACATGACCCCTGGGCAGTATCGTGAGAAATGGAATCTCCCGCACGACTATCCGATGGTCGCACCCGGCTATGCCGCTGCTCGTTCGGCGCTTGCCAAGCAGATGGGCCTCGGTCGTAAACCTCGACAAGTCGCCGTGGCTGAGATGCCAAAGAAGCGGGCTCCACGCAAAAAGGCCGCCTAATAAATCCTGAACGCGAATGCGAGCCGAAATGCAGCGCTAATGGCGCAAGAAACCCGCCAGCCGCACAGGAAGCGGCATTCTGTGTTCGGAATATTTGAAGACGGCAGGGCGTGACGAGGAGTCCCGCCCTGCCGTCAACCATGCCTTCCCGCATGCCCTACAACGCGGCGTCGAACGAGCAGCGGGCAGCACCGGGCCGTATTCCCCCAGGAAACTGGCCCCGTTGACGTTGCCAATTTGATCCTCCCCAAGAAGCTAGGACGCTAGGACCGAGCCAGAGCCAACGAAGGTGAGAATAAGGCGACCTCCGAGACTTGTATGTGCGGAAGGGATCGTTCTTCGTGCAGGATGGATCAATCTCCGACCGACAAACTGCACATGTTCATATCATGGTGAGCCAGTCATCTTGAGCCAGTCCGCCCAACTGCGCTCGTGCACGCTACCGGAATAGAGATCAACAGCGATATGATGCCCCTTGCGGACGTCTCCAGGCGTGACGCCGAAACGTCGCCGGAAGGAACGTATGAAGGAGCTTTCCGACTGGAACCCGACTGATGCGGCGATCGCATTGATCGTATCCAGCCGTGACGCCGGCACGACGAGACGATTGCGGGCGGCGACAAGCCTTCTTTGCTGAATATAGTCGCCAGGCCCGCCCTGAGCTTTGAAAAGACGATAGAGCGTCGCGCGCGACATGCCGAAGCGGACGGCGAGCGCGTCGGCTCGTAAGCCTGGCGACGACAGGTTCGCGTCCACATATTGCCGGATCGTCCGGCGCAGGCTTTGTTTCACCGCTTCCCGCTGGTCGCGCTCCATGTTCAGTCCGCAATTGATGACGGCAGCGAGGAACGGAATGAGAGAACGCAGTATGTCGCCCACCTGGTCTTTTCGTATCGACGGCAACGACTCGTATATTTGTTGCAGATGAGAGCGGAACAGCTTCGCCAGCGGTTCGTCGGCTTTGATGCATCCGTAGTGCGCGCCATCCGGTTTATGGAGCAGCGGCGCCAACCGCTCCCTTGGGACCACCAGGGCGAGCAGGTCGAAGGCCTCGTTATGGGTGTCGAGAGGCTCGGCGCTGTCGAATATGCAGATATCGCCTTCGGACATGACAACGTCTCCCCGCGTCGTATGGGCATGACATCGTCCCTTGAGGAAGACCTGCACCATGTAGCTCTCGATGCCGTCGCGGCCGATCTGGGCGATGGATCTCCCGAACGCCTGTCCGACGCTGCGGCAACGATTCAGCGTCAGGTCGCCGACCATGTAACCGTCAACGCTGGCGTGAAAACGGTCGAGCGGCGCTGAAGCTGGAAGCGTGGGAACGTAGAGAACGCTCATGGCGTCGCGCCAGTCGCGATAGTTACGGCTTGTGAACACCGAATGCGGGCATGTCAGGGAATGACTCGGCAGAATCTGTTCCTCCGCTTGGAGATTCGCTTCTACCCTAAAGGCAAAACGGCGCGGTAAGAACCAGTTTCCCTTTGATTACCGAAGGTTGACAGCGTGGTTTTCAGTTTTCTATCTTCTTTTTGCATGTGTTCATCTGATCGGGCGGTGGGAAGAGCGCATTACCGTCGCTCGAGCGATCGCGTTTTGCGTTCGCTCCTCTTTGCGCTTTGCCGATTTTTCGGCAAACGCCGGCCAGATCAGGATCATGCGCATGAACCCGCAGCGGAAATCTTATTGCACTCAGGGTCAGCTGACCCGTCTTCTGACGGGCACGAGCGTGCTGGCTCTTCTTGTCGAGGCTTTGCCGGCAATCGCCCACGCGGACGACGTCTCCAGAAGCGAGACGTTCGGAAGCAACGGCAAGAACGGCAAGGCGTATCTGATCGGCAGTAACGATCCCTCGACGCCCGGCATCAACGGCGGGACGATCGACATCAATAACACCCATGCCTCCACAAAAGAGACGACGAACACCACCTCCGTAAAGATCGGTTCCACCGGTGGCGACGGAGGCCACGGCGATTCGGCGGGGTTTTCGGACGTCGATGGATCGCCAGGCGGAAAAGGCGGCAATGTAACCCTCACGCAGAGGGGAAGCCTGGCGGCCAAGGGCAACCAGAGCGACAGTGCATCGCCGACCCTGCCGAACGGAAGGACAAGCAGGGATCCGCGCTGGTACCAGTATGGCGGCAATGCGAATCTTCTTGTCTACTCCCAGGGTGGCGACGGCGGATACGCAAATTATTCGCTTGGCGCGGGCGGCGACGGCGGCGCCGTACGCCTTTCGCTCAGCGACAACGTGACCACCGAGGGCGATCGCTTCGCCGGGGTCTGGGCGCGCTCTCTCGGTGGAAATGCGGGAATGGGAGGGACCATAGAATCCTACGTCTCCGCGCTCGGCGGCGGCGACGGCGGCAATGTCGCGACAACGATCGGGAACGTGCTGATCGGCACAGACGGCCTCTACGCACCAGCCGTCATCGCGGAATCGCTCGGCGGCCACGGCGGCGACCGTGGCTCGGGATTCTATGCCAAGCCCTACACCACGGTCGGCGGGAACGGCGGACGCGTCAGCGTGTCCAGCTACGGCAGGATCAATACGGCCCAGGATTACTCGACCGGCATATTGGCGCAAAGCGTCGCCGGCCGCGGCGGCGATCAGGGGACCTCCGGAGGCCGCCCGGGTGCAAAGGGCGGCAATGGCGGCTACGTCTCCGTGGTGAACAACGGCTCTGTGTCGACTGACGGCAAATACAGCTTCGGCACCCTGTTCTCCGTGGTGATGATCATCCTGGGCGCCATGGTAGGTCTGTCACTATTCCTGGGCGCGCTGCGTCATCGGGAGCAATATTACAATCTCCAGGGCGCGAATGCCTATCTGGGCGTCATCGTCCCGTTGGCGACGCTCAGTCTCGTCCTTCCGACCTTTGCGAACTCCGGCGTTCCAGGCTCATTCGCATCCGTTCATCGTCTCATGCTGATCGTCATTGCGCTCTTGCTTTATGGGACATTCCTCCTCCTGCAGACCGGGCGAAATCGCGGCTATTTCAATAGCGCCGACGAAACCTTCGTGGCTACACGCTCCGTCGCTGAAAGCGGGGCATCGGCGCGCCAGGGCCACGATATTCACCCACCGCGCGATCCAGCGCGAAGCAATGAGTCGGGGCACGCCGGCCGGCACGCGGCCTTGCTTGTCGCCTACATGATCCCCGTGGTCTTCCTGGTCGAGGAGTTCGCCGTGCCGATCGACTATGTGATCGAGACGCTCCATGCCCCGAAGGCGCTCGGCGGCGTCGTGATGGCGGTCCTGGTCGCTACGCCTGAAGCCATCGGGGCGGTCGAGGCCGCGCTATCCAACCACCTCCAGCGATCGATCAATATTTTCCTCGGATCGGTGCTGTCGACGATAGGCTTGACAGTTCCGTTCATGCTTATCGTTGGCTTCGCGACCGGGCACGTCATCGTTCTCGGGCTTCATGGCGCGGATCTGATCCTGCTTGTGCTGGCCCTCGCAACAAGCATCATCACCTTTGCAAGCGGACGCACCAATTTCATGCAAGGTGCGGTGCATCTTCTCCTGTTCGCCGCTTTTGTGTTTTTGTTGTTCTAGAGCGAGAGCCGGGATCAGATCTCCGCGGAGACGGCAATGCCGCCAATGACGAGAGAGAGGGATAGTCGATCGGGAATTGAGGACGGCGCTTCATGAGCGCGCCCCGACGGACGGGATCGCCAAAGCATATTGCGGCCGACCGGCATCTCGACGCTGTCTCGCTCCTCCTGATGGCGGCGGCTCTCTTCGCCGCCCTTGTTCTCGACCTGCTGTCGGCGCTGCTTGCGGGGCTGCTGCTCGCGCAGCTCGTTCATTCCACCGTACCGCTGCTGAACCGGATCGGAATAGCCGATCATCGTATCGGCAAGGCCATCGCGCTCGGCCTCGTTGCGGCGATCATCGTCATTGCCGTGGTGCTCGGCGTCGTCGGCATTTCCACGTGGCTGACGGCAGGGCCAGAAAATCTGTTCTTCCTGCTTCAACGCATGGCCGAGGCCATCGATTCCGCGCGTGCCCATTTGCCTCCATGGGCAAGCGCCTATCTTCCCGCCAATGTCGAGGAATTCGAAACCGCGGCTTCGCAATGGCTGCGCGACAATGCCTGGCAGTTGCGATCGGTAGGCCGCGAAGTGGGTCTTTTCCTTACCCACACGGTCATCGGCTTGGTGATCGGTGGCATGATCGCTTACAGTCGCGGAACACGGGAAACCGAACTGGGCTCGCTCGCCGCCAAACTTGAAGAACGCATTGCCGTCCTCGGCAGGGCGTTCCGTAATATCGTCTTCTCCCAGGTCCGCATATCCACGCTCAACACGGCGCTGACCGCCATCTATCTCGTCCTGGTGCTGCCGCTCTTCGGTACGCATCTGCCGTTCGTGAAGACGATGATAGCAGTAACCTTCATCGTCGGACTTCTGCCCGTGATCGGCAATCTCGTATCCAATACGGTGATCGTGCTGGTGAGCCTGAGCATCGCTCCAGCCATTGCGGCGGCCTCGCTTATCTTCCTCGTGCTCATTCACAAGCTCGAATATTTCGTCAATGCCCGCATCATCGGCGCCCGAATCCGTGCGCGCGCCTGGGAACTGCTGCTTGCCATGCTGGTGATGGAGGCTGCCTTCGGCATCGCCGGCCTAATCGCCGCACCCATTTATTACGCCTACCTCAAGGACGAGCTCGCGCTGCGCGGCCTGATCTGATGTCGTGCGATTCGGTTGACAGCGAGCTGCGGCCTTAATCCACACAAGTCATCGGTATGAGCAGCCAATGGAAGTGCTTGAACAAACTCCAAATCCTGTGGCAACGCGGCCACGCTTTTCGTAGCCTGGCGTTACGCGACGTTCCAAGCCGTCACATCCGCCCGTCGTTTCGCCCCTTGGCTTCACACCGCAATCAAGGGATCATCCTGCCCGCGAGTTCGAGAGGGGTCGAAGCCGGGGCGGCGTTCAGACCATTCTTCACTGGATCAGCGAGATGGGAATTCCCGTCATCGGCCTGATCCGTCTGTCTACGAACCTTCCGGGAGGAGGGTTCGCGCCGCTCCGCTGCGCCGCCGCCGCACCTTCGGCGTAGCCGGAACGGTAGCGGCAGGGCGTGTCCTCGTGCGCCCTGCCGCCATGTTTTCATTATGCCGGAGGCGCAGGCTCCGCCATCTCCCGGCAACCACATAACCGACAGATACTCACCGGATACAGAATGACTTTGAAATTGCACAAGACACTCCTCGCCAGCGCCAGCCTCCTATGCATCTCGCTCGGCGCCGCCGCTCAGGAAGCCGAAGGCGCAACCGGTACGATCAGCTCGATCCAGGACAACGGCGCAGCCGTCAGCTCCTCTGTCGATTTCGACGTCACGGCCGATTTCTCCGCCGGCGGGATGTTTTCCCTTGATGGCGAAGATCTCGACGGTCGCCGGTCCCTTGCCGATTCGTTCGGAACGCTTGCCTCGACCGGCAATATTCTGTCGATGATCGAATTCACCGAAGACAACGCATCGATGCGGGAATTCTCGGCCGATACGTCAAGTTTCGGACGTTCGTTATACGATTCCAGCAGCTTCGACGACATACTCACATATTTCGCCAATAACCCGACCTCCGCTGCGGGAGAGGCTAGTTCCTCTTACAGATATTCGCCCGTCTTCCTCGTCCCTGAAGTGAGCGGAACCTATACGATCGGGCAGATGTCAGCGCCCGTCGACACGCTTCTTTATTTCTTCGAGGGAGAGTTCAATCCGCTCAATTTCAGCCAGAATTTCATCGGCGGCAATGACGATTACGCGCTGTATTACGGCGCTATCGGCGATGGCGGTCTTCCTCCTCCCGAAACCGGCTTCAGCCTGGATAGATGCGGCAGCTCCAGCGCCCGCTGCCCCGGCATCGATGTAGACCTTGAAGCGGGCAAATATTACACCATGGTGCTGAGCCATTACGGAAGTTCCGCCCACGACTCATTTACCTTCCCCCAGTCGGTATATGCCTACGGACCCGGGGCGGCCGCGATCCTCGGCTCCGAAGAAGATCTGGAGGACGAAATCGGCGGCGGGGCGGCCGGCGCCGTGATTTCGGATGTGAACATAGGCATCATCAACAATGTGGCTTCCTCAGTGGCCAAAGGGCTGGAGGCACGCAACAAGATCGACGCAGATGTACGGACGGCAGCGCCGTCGGGCCTGCCCGCGATCGTAACCGGCGCCTCTCCGGCCACGCTGAGCGTATCGGCCGATCGGTCCATCCTCAACGCCCAGACGAACTCCGGCGCGGTGACGGCTTCGATCGATGGAAGCGATCCGGCAACTCCGGCGCGGATCGCGATCCGGAGCAATCAGCCGATCAACTCCTCGACCGCGCGCATCCAGGGGAATTCCGTCGAGGCTCGCGCATTCGGTACCGACGCCATCAATTCGATATCGCTCGAAGGTTCCCGGTCGGCGGCGGTCCCCACGATCGCGATTGGATCCGCTCATCTCAATTCGGGAGCGGTCAGCGCGACGATCCGGGATGTCAGCATGCGGATCGTCACGAGGGAGGCGACAGGAAGCTCTTTCTCCCTTTCTGGGAATTCAATCACCGCGAACGCAATCGGCAACAATGTCTCCAATATTATACGGAGGACAGCACTGCACTGAGATGGAGCAAGCTCTTATTGGATTGCAAGCGGGGCAAGGAAACGGACACCGACATTGTGGACGCTGACGATCGGCAGGGGGAGGCCGGCATCGGCGAGCTTCTGGCGCAGGCGCCGCAATGCCGCGTCGAGCGCCCGGCTCTCGGGTGCTGGCGCGTCATAACCAAGCGTCGTGGCAAGAGCCGCGCGCGCGATCGGGGCGCCGTCCGAGCGAACGAATTGCTCGATCAGCATGACCTCGCGGCCGGAAAGCACGACCGATTTGCCATCCGGCGCGATCAGGCGATGCGCGGCCGGCTCGAGGCGCCATGGCGCGGATGGCCTGTCCGATGCGGCTTGAGGGGCGTCTTGCATGCGACGGATGAGATTGCGAATAGCGAGCCTGAGCTCTTCGCCGTCCACCGGCTTGACCATATAGAGATCAGCCCCATCGGCGTAACCCTGGATACGGTCGTTCTGTCCCGTGCGTGCGGTCAGCATGATGATGCCGGGAGGCGCCTGCTCTTTCATGAGCGATCCGGCCAGGATAAAGCCCGTCGTGTCTGGCAGGTTCACGTCGAGGATCGCAACGTCGAACGGACCTTCCTGCCGTTGATTGCGGAATGAAGCGCCGCTATCCGCCTCGGCGACCGATATGCCGCTCAGCCGCAGATATTCGGCCAGACCTTCACGCAACTCGTCGTCATCTTCGACGAGAATGACCCGCGGCGGCACACCTTGCGTATCGCGCGTAGAAACCATCATAAACGCATTCTTTGTCCGGATCGAATCTGGGTGGTCTCTGCCCTGGTATGGCCAGGGACTCTTAACCGACACCATGGGTGATGCAAGCGGTGGGGAATTATAGCTTCACCTCGGCGAGCGATGAGGCGGAGCACATGCCAAAACGGACAGCATCAAAGGAAAGCTATCTGAGACATCTATGGTGGGTTCTACTCTCCGCACTTCTTACGGCCCTTTGGCTGTTTCCGAATTTTGTGTCGACTGTGCCGCAGGACCCTCGGAACGGCTTCGTCGAAAAGGCATCCCAAATCCGGATGGAATTCCTTCGCGACCCGTCCAGAGCACTGACCTTGGCCAATATTCTCGAAAGGGGAGACCACGCCGGCTTCGCACCTGCATACGGTAACAGCATCAATCTCGGTTACACCCGCGACGCTGCATGGCTGCGCATCACCATTGCAAGCAGCAACGACCGGGATATCCTTCTATCGCTGACGCCGAATTTCGTCGATCTGGTCGACATCTATGTCGGGAACCCCGGCTCGCAGATGTCCGCCGAAGACTTCACCCATATTGCCGCGGGCGATCATCGCCCGGTTCCCGCGGATACCTTGTCGGGGCTTGCCGACGTAGTGCCGCTGAAGCTCGCAGCGGGCCGGACCACGGTGGTCTATATCAGAGCCGCTGCGGTCAATTCCTCGCTAACGCTCACAGCGTCGCTCTATCCGTCGACCGACTATCCCGTTCGCACAACCATCCTGAATGTCGCGGTCGGCATGTGGTTTGGGGGAATGGCGGTATTGCTGGTTATCCAGCTGGTGTTCTTTCACTTCGACCGGAAACCCTATTATGCGCTGCTGGCCTTCGGCACATTCATGGCGATGCTCGTCTATACGGGAACGCTGGGAATCTCGCGCCTTTTCCTGTTTCCGGAGGGTGGAAGCGGCAATGACGTCTTCACCGCCGTCAACAGCTGGTTCGGCCTGACCGCGAGCACGCTGGCCGCCGCCAGCATCCTGGAACTTCCGCGCACCGCCCCGTGGATTAATCGCATCTTCCTGGCCGGTGCCGCGATCGGGGTCATCGGCGTCGGCTTCGGAATCGCGGGAAAGAACCTGGTCTTTGCCGATTTTGCCGGCGCCACCATCATCGTGCTGGGCGTTCTCGGGGCATTGCAGGGGATACGCACCGCCGGGGATGTGCCCGGGGGACGCATGCGGGCGGCCGCCTTCTGCATATTGCTGCTTGGATTGATCGCAACGATCGCGCAACGCAGCGGCGTCGGGCACCTGCCCAACTGGGTCGCCCAGGGCTATGCGCTGAGCGCGCTCGTCCAGACCATTCTGCTTACGGGCGCTCTGGCCGTCAGGTTGAGGGCCGCCGAAGCTTTGAACCGCATTATGCAGGATGAGGCCCTGGCGGTTGCCCGTGAATCAGAGAAGCGAGCAAACACGCTCGTCGAGGAAAGGACGCGTGAACTGGCCACAGCCAAGCTGGTCGCGGAGGAATCGCTTCGCGCCGAACTAGCCTCCCAGGAACAGCAGGTGCGCTTCATGGAAGTCATCAGCCATCAGTATCGTACGCCGCTGGCCGCTATCCGGTCCTATGTCGACAATATCGGGCTCAGCCTTCCCAAGGAAGACGAAGCCAATCGGCATCGCCTGGAGCGGGTCAAGCGCGGCATCGTGCGCCTCGTCGAGGTGCTCGAGGTCAATCTCTCGCGCAGCCGAATGCAGGGTCCGTCCTTCCAGCCCGAACTCGTCCGTATACCGCTTGCCGATATCGTCAGATCGGCGGGAGCGCGGGGACGCGATCTTCTCCAGCATCAAATCTCCGTCACCATAACGCCAGAGGCGGGACGCTCGAGGATTTGCGCCGATCGGGACATGCTCGGCATCGCCATTATCAATCTTCTCGAGAATGCGGTGAAGTTCTCCGCGGCAACCGGCGAAAAATCACCGGTGATGCTGAGCTGCGCAACTACCGACGGCCATGCCGTCATCGCTGTCACCGACAGGGGCATCGGCATTCCAGCCGAAGAGATCGAAGCGATACTGGGCCGTTCCGTGCGGGGTTCCAATGCAGCATCCATAGACGGCAGCGGCACGGGTCTTTCGCTGGTGTCCCGAATAGCCGCCATGCACGGCGGCACGGTCGAGATAGAAAGTGACCCTGGAGAGCGGACCGTTGTCCGGTTGGCACTTCCGATCGATCCGACTGGCTGAGTCGGGGATCGACCGGAAGAAAGCCCATTTTGTCGGTCACGGTCGGACCAGCTGAAATCGGTCCGCGATGAATTGGCTGTCCGTGTTGCCCCGACGACACGCATTTCGTTCCCTGGCGTTCCCTGACGTTTCGTAACGTTCCATTCGCCGATTCGCCGCCCTCTTGGCCTGTGGGAACAATCGATAGAGTATCGCGCCAGCAAGCAGGGGTGGAGATCGAAGCCGGGGCGGCGGCGGGAACAACCATCTCAAACAGATTCGGTCTGGCGACCATTCCCGTCGGGAAAAGCCAGGATGGCAGGCAGTTCGATGCAAGGGGTTTCATCGATACGCAGGCCAGATCGGTAAAGCCGCACAGAAGTGCCGGCGGATACGGATCTGCTTGTTGAAAGTCCTCGGTCGGGGGGCAGGTCTGCTTATCATGTGCGAACGCCGCATGACAGGAAGCACGTGATGAGGGGCCATCGGCAGGGCGCAGAAATGCGTCCTGCCACCACCGGGCCGCGGCTATCGGGTTTCCCTGCGGGCAAACCAGCCCAGTCTACCGGTTCATTTCCTTCTCCACGACGCCGCGCAGGACGACTGGATCCATATCGGCTTCCGGACTGATGCGTGCGATCTCGGCGGCCACTTTCGCCCAATGCAGGAATTCGGCTCTGTTCTTGCGGGCGCGTGCCCTTGCGGCGCGCCGCTGTGCCTCATAATAGGCGTTTGCCTCCTCCAGCAATGCCAGGCGGCGAGCGTCGTCCTGCCAGCGTTGGCGGATGCGGCGGCGATGTTCGATGAACTGCGTAATCAGCCGGCGCATCTTCGCTCCATTCGGCACATCGTGGGGAACTGGACACGCGGCGATCAGGCTTCGGTTCCGCAATGCCTGTCAAGGCAAGGCTATTCGCCGGCCCTTCTGAGGGTGCGGCCCACGACTCCGTCTTCCGCGTCGAAACTGTCGAAAGACGCTATCGCGGTGACGATCCTGAGGACCAGGTCGCCGTTCTTGCCCGTCGTATCGATACGCTCGCACAAGGACCTGAACCCCACCTTGCGTCGGGACAGCTCCCACAGGATGTCGGCGAGATCCGTCAGCGATCGACCGAGACGATCGAGACGCCAGACGATCACCAGATCGCCGGACCTGATTTCACGCAGCATCGCGTCGAGCGCCGGCCTGTCCGGAAACTGGTTTTCGGCCGCTATTGCCTGCCAGATCTCCCGATATCCTTCCCGCTCCACGAACAGCAGCGTGCAGCCCGCATTCCTGAGCTTTCGCTCCTGCTCGACCAGGTCGCGATGGAGTGGAGATGTCCGAACGTATCCGACTACCCTGGTGGCGCACGCCATGCCCGTAGCCTCCCTTCACGTTTCAAGCCTGTCTCCTTTCAATGGTTCCCAAAAAACCCCAAGGATATCGCGACCAATTCGCGATGCCTGCGGTAAAATTCCTGTTATTTTCGTGGCACACGTCCGCCGCTTCCCCGAAACCGGCCCTGTTTCTTCCAATAGCCCTGCGAGAGGAGCGGCAGGCCTCTCGCGATGCCTGAGGTGAGTGATCTCCCCGATCAGGATCGCAAGCGAACGAGGCGCGACGGGGGAAGAGGCGATGTTGTTCCTGATTGCTTTCCGCTGCGTGCGGAGCACGGGATGGAATTCATGATTTTCGGCTATGCCAGGGTCTCGACGGATGAGCAGAACCTCTCTCTCCAGATACAGGCGCTGCAACGGGCGGGGTGCGAACGTATCTTCAAGGACAAGGGGATCTCGGGACGCGCGTTCAAACGACCGGGACTGGGCGCCTGCCTGCGCGCGCTCTCTGAAGGCGACATACTCGTCGTGTGGCGGCTCGACCGGCTCGGACGCTCTCTTCCGCATCTCATCGATACGATGGCGCAGTTGGAGGACTGCAAGATCCATTTCCGCTCCCTTACCGAATGCTTCGACACGACCACGCCGGGAGGGCGGCTCCTGTTCCACATGATGGCGGCGATCGCCGAGTTCGAGCGCCATCTGATCAGCGAGCGGACGAAGGCTGGAATGCGCGCCGCCCGTTCGACGGGCAAGTCCGTCGGCCGGCCGGCGCGGATAGCCGGGGAGCAGATGCCCGAGATCCTCAGCCTTCGAGAGGAGGGCGCCTCCCTGCAGGAGATAGCCGAGCTGTACGAAACCACTTCGACCACCATCGCCCGAACCCTGAAGAGAGCCGAACGGGGCACGGACGTGCAGTGTCCGGAGACAAATGATCCGAAGAGCGGCGACATCGTGGATTGACGCGATCCTGCTGCCGTAAGCCGCGAGCGAGCCGGTCTGGCTCCCCACTCGCGGACGTCGCCGACAGATGCCGGCACACGCAAACCGAATCGTGCGCCTGCATCCATGCGCAGATCTGGTGTCATCTCCCCTCCCGTTTACTAACCGGCCCCGTCGAGATGCGTCAGATGTGCCCGTGCGTCCGCCACGATCCGGCGGATCGTGCATTGGTGCACGTTGTAGTGTTCGGCGACGTCCACGAATCGCTTACCCTCGTCGATCACGGCCCGGGCCGCCGCCTCGCGCTGGGCCTCCGTCAGCACGCGCGGCCGCCCCATGTGATTCCCTTTCAGCCGCGCCGCTTCCATCCCGGCGACCGTTCGTTCGCTGATCAGGTGACGTTCGAACTCGGCAAGCGCCGCCATCATGTGGAAGACGAGTCGGCCTCCGGCCGAGCTGGTGTCGATCTTTTCCGTAAGCGATTGAAATTCAATGTTCTCCAGGGAAAACGAGTCGAGCAGGTCGACCAGGTGGAGCAGCGATCGGCCAAGCCGGTCGAGCCGCCACACGACCAGCATATCGCCCGGTTTCAAGGCATCGAGCGCCGCATTCAGGCCGTCCCTTTCAGCCAGAGCGCCCGACACTCCCTCATCGCGATAGATCCGGCTACAGCCCGCGGCCTTGAGCGCGTTGACCTGTAGATTTAGGCTCTGTTCTACTGTGGAGACGCGAGCGTAACCTATCTTTCTCATTGATGTTCATCTGTCTTTCTTTGCGCACCGTCGGTTGGGAAGCTGTTAACCCTTCAAACAAAGCGCGATTCGGAGGGTTGACATAAGGCTTCCCTTTTGGCCACCCGCCTTTTCAGGCACTTAAGTCACATGCCGACCCCGCTAACCCCCCAAAAAATAGCCATATTCCTGTTGCTGCTATTGCCGAGACCCAGCTATGTCAAAAGGGAACCCTTTTGCGCACCTGGGCTTCAGGCAAAGGCAATATCGAGGTCGTTTTTGACTTGATCGTTGCCTGAGAAAGCCGCCTTTCTTCCGACCGCAGCAAGTACATCGCGTCGATACGACTGAGTCGTAGGAATCGGCGCTTTGGCTTCGCTCCCCTCGAAAGTTCCCGGTTCCAGTTGCCGAATTTGCCGGCAACGGGCGGGGTAATTGCAATGGGCGAAGTGGGGACCGCAGCCGCGGCAAGGTGCGAACGCACCGTGACTGAGACCGGAAGCGGCGGAAACATCATCAGATTCCCGGGAGATGCGGACAAGGGCTTCCGTCTGCTCCTGCGCCTGATCGGCGACCTGGTCGGCGATGCCGAGGGCCTGCGTGACCGTGTCGATGAGATCGGTTCCGCGGGGAACACGATGTTCATCGACGATTACGCACGCGTGTTCACGGGCGAGAGCGTCAAGGACATGCATTTCGCCCTCGACATGAAGGAGGGCCAGAAAGTCCTCCTGATCACCGACAAGCTTCCTATCATGGCTCGCTTCGTCGTCGGCTATCTGATCCGGCGGCATGAAGCCGACGCCGAGCTGGCGTCTTTCCTGTGATGCGGCTCGCGAAACTCGTCTCCGTCGTCGCGGGCTCGCTGGGCCGCCGGAAGGACGTCGTCGCTCCGGCGGGCGTTTCCCGCGATGCGATCATGGCGTCGAGAGAGAGGCGTGAGGACGGCGGCAGGCTGTTCGGAGGGGACGGGTCAACCGCAGTCCGGCGGCCGTTCGGCCATGCAAGGGTGATCCCGCCGCACATTCCGGCGGCAAGCGCCCGGCACAACCACGGCACGGTTTTCATTTTCGATTGCGACGGCGATCTACGTCGCGATCCCGATCGGCGCGGAACGCGCGGCGCGAATGTCCTTCCGTTCCGATCGCCAGTGACCTTGGAGAGAAGACCATGAAGCACCCATACCGCGCGGCGGCGGCAGGGTTGGCCTGTTCGATGCTTTTGATCTCGGCCGCCCCTTCGCTTGCCAATGGCTGGTACGAAAGCCGCCCCTGGCAGTTCGACACCTCGGCCGACAAGGCCAACAAGTCGGCCGTCCTCGACATGATCGAACGAAAGAAGGGCGGTTATTACGACGGCTTCTCGACGACGATCAACAACAACAATTACAGCAACACCAACATCGGCACGCAGATCAACTGCAACAATGTGGCGGATGCCACCGGCAACCAGGCGACGAACAGCCAGGTCGCCAATTCGCCGAACGTCGACAATACCTCCGGCGTCAACTCCTCGGCGACCGGTAACCAGTCCGACAGTTCCATCGATGGGCAGGGCACGGGACACGGTCACGGGCAGAGTGGTGTCGGCAACGATCAGGACAATTCCGGCGACATCTCCTCAGGCGTGACGGGCTCGGACAGCACCTCCAGCAGCGGGCCTATCAACACAGGCCCGAGCAACCAGGATCTCGGCAACAACCAGGACAACAGCGGCAACCAGCACGCCAGCATTAATGACAGCACGGCCTGCGACATGACGGGCAGCACAACGAAAGGCAATGTCAAGTCGAACATTGCCGGACCGTTGAATTGAGGGGCGTGGCGATGATCCCCTCAACCATTCGATCGCAGCGACATGCCCGTCGGCGGCTTCTCGCCGCCGTGTCCATCCTGCCGTTCGCTCTCAGTGGCTGCGTCACCTCGATGGACAACATCAGCACGGTCCGGAACGGCAAGAAGGAAGCGCCGATCATCTATTCGGCCCCGGTGCGCAGCAACGTTACGCCAATGAGCGAGCCGCTGCGCTGCTACGCCAGGAAGCTCAGGTCCTCAGGCAGAAAGCCGCTCGGCATCGCGGTCGGTGACGTCAAGGACTATACCGGCAAGCAAGGCCAGGACGAGGGTTTCGCCATCACCCAGGGCGGAGCGTTGATGGCCTATTCGGCGCTCGGCAAGCTTGGCGACGCCGTCCGGTTGCACGAGCGCTTCGACACCCGCATTGCCGAGGCCGAACTGGTCTATATGGACCACCGTCAGCTCGGCGACGGCAGCAATCACTCGATCGACGATCCCAACAATGCCGGACAGAAGGCCAGCGTGCCGTGGAAGCCGTATTTCGGCGGCTCGATCCGCCAGTCGGACTACTTCATCGTCGGCGGCATTACCGAGCTGAACTACAACATCCAGTCCGGCGGCGCCGAGATCGCGGTCAACCAGGTCGGTCCGAAGGCGCGCGTCTATACCATGAACGTCGCCGTCGATCTGAGGATCGTCGGCTCGCAAAGCCTCATGGTCTACGACACGGTCAGCGTGCAAAAGCAGGTCACCGGCTATGAGGTCGGCGTCGGTGTCTTCCGTTTCTTCGGAAGCAACCTGTTCGACATAAATGTCGGCGCCAAGAACGCCGAACCGCTGCAGCTCGGCGTGCGCACGGCCATCGAGGCCGGCGTGCTCCAGCTCGTCGCCTCCGTCGCCGACGTGGATCCGACGACGTGCATTCCGCCCGAGCTCGGTCCCATCAAATGGGACGGCGCCAACGCGGCCGCGGTCCGTGCCGAAGCCTCCGAAACCACTTCCAGTATCAGCCTGCCTGACCCTGCGAAGCCGGGCAGCGGCGCTCCCGCCTCTTCGACGTCCCCCTCCATGAAGGCCTCCTATGCGCCTGAAGAAGAGGCGGGAGCGATGGACGACCGTTTCGGCCATCTGGATGCCTCTGCCAGGCTCGATGCCGGCACCATCCTGGATCTTTCCCCGGCGGATATGGAGAAGCGGTCGCAAGCCGCCGACGGCGGAGAGTTCGCCGTCCAGTTCTCCGGTTCGGCCAAGGAGCTCGACGGCATGTCTCAGGCGACGATCGGCCAGGTCGCTGGTCTCGTGAAGGGCGGCCGTCATGTGAATCTTACCATCAGCGGACGTTCGGACAGCGGTCTCTCGGGGCAGGAGCGCGAAGCGCTCGAGAGGGACCGCATCCGCACCGTCGTGGCCGAGCTTTTGCGCCACGGCATCTCGAAGGCGCAGGCAAGCCTCCTTTGGCAATCCTCGCCGAAACAGGCGCAGCTCAACCAGGCAACAATGGGCAACGGCGGCGCGGGCCTCCATGAAATCGCGAGGATCCGTGTCGGATGAGCGAGCTGCGTAAGCCCCTAATTTCCCTCGACCGAGGTCAGAACCGGCCTCTGCCCTGGGCTCATCCCGGAACGTCTCCGGGATCATGCGAATGACCGAGCCTTCGACCGAGGCGGTCCAAACAATCACTGAGAGGAATAAACCAAATGTCGATTAAGAATACGACGAAGAGGAAGTTGCTAGCGGGTGTCGGAACGACCGTGCTTGCAACGCTGCTTGCAGGCGCGGCACAGTCAGCGGAGATCACGATCAACAACGTGGGTGTCGGGCAAGCCCTCGGCCACAAGGTGCAGAACGACGTCCAGGAACTCGTCAATCCAAGCGCGCTTGGTGAGACGGCCGTCAATGCATCGATCGCGAATGGTCATATTTCGATCGATACCGAGAACGGAACGAGCTTCAATACGAAGCAGGCCGATAGCAACCTGATCGGTGCGAGCGCGACTGGCAATACATTCTCGAACGTGATCGAGCTCGAAACCGCTCTGGACGATGACGCGGACAACGAGGGTGCGGTCGCACTGGGTATTGCGCAGGTCCACAATGTTGCTGGCAACGCCGGAACGGCAACTGTCAGCAGCAGCGTGGGTGGCAGCGGGATAGAAATAACCGATACCGATTTTGGCGGAGACAGCTGGTCGGCGTCCGGCAATACGATCACGGCCCAGACCAATGTCAACAGCGGCACCTCGGACCTTCTCGGCAAATTGCCCGGAGCCTTCGCGTCGGATACCGCGGGACAATCGTCGCTGAATTTCCCGGATGGCGACGCCACCTTGGGCAATCTGGTCAGCTCCACCGGAGGTCTCGTAATAGGTTCGGTACAGCAAAATGAAGTCAGCGGTCATAACGCGACTTCCTTTGGCAACTATGTCAGGCTCGATCTCGATTCTACCGACGATTACGAGCTTTCAGGTAGCCCTGCTCTCGACGGCAACGCTATTGAAGCCCGTCTGAACGGCAACAAGGCAACGAGCAATATTGGCATCGACGGCGGCGACAACTCGGATTTCACCGGTTCCGCGGCCCTGTCGAACCTACAGATCAATAGTGCGGTCGGCGCCGACACCGCCGAGAATACCGGCTCCAACATTACCGCAACTATTTCCGGTGACGCTGCCGACGCCCTCTATGAACTGAAGGGCGGCCTTTCCGTTCAGGGGAACTCGATCGCCAGCAGCATCACGGGCAATCGGGCTACCGGCACGACGGACAGCACGGGCACCACCGCCGGGAACAGGATCGCTCTTGGCGACGGTATGGCATTCGTCGGCTCCGACGCCGATCCGGTTTCCGCCGGCACAGTGACCACTTATACAAATGGTGGCGTGGACACTGCCGTCACGGCCGATCTCCTCGTCAACAACAGTCAAGGCAACCAGGGTCTTAATGGCGCCAACCAGCAGGCCTTCAACGCGACTACGACCAACGGCCACGTCACCTCTGATGTTCAGTCGATCGACAGTGGGTCGATCAGCCAGACATCGAACAGCGTCACGGCTTCGGGCACGGGCAATGTGGCCACTTCCAGCCTCTCGACGGGCGCGAACACGCCGTCCTTCGTCGGCACCGCTGCTATCGCCAACCAGCAGACCAACAATCATGCGGCGGTGACCGCCTCGAACACCGGCGGCGCCGTGACAGCGACGACCGGCAACGATGGCGGCGTTACCCATGGCAGCACGGTGGATGTGAGCGAGAACACGGTCTCGGCTTCGGGAACCGGCAATAGCGCACAGCAACTCCTGGCGCTGGACGCTACCCAGCTCACGATCGGCGATGGCCCGGCAACCCTGACGGGCGGCATCGGCGGAACCGAGAACGACGGAAACGTTACCGCTACCGGCGCGGCGACCATCTCGAACCTACAGAGCGCATATAACGGGGACGTAACCGTCTCCAACAGTGGCTCCAACATCACGGTCAATGCTACCTCGACCGGAGACGGTACCGATGGCGAGACGATCGTCGGCAGCACGCTGAAATCCACCAACAACAACCAGACGGCATCCGCTCAGGGCAATTCGGGGAACAGCACGCTCAACCTGTCCGGCACCGCGGTCGGAACCGGCGGCGGCATCTCCAGCGTCCAGATCGCGAATGACGACACGGCGATCTCGGCCAGCCTGACGGGGGCGACGAGCGGGGTAAATGCCGGGACCGATGTAAGCGGCACCAGCCTTTCCGCAACGGACGGCGACCAGACGGCGCTGGCAAAAGTCAGTTCGGCTGTCAACGCCGTGAACGTCGAAGCAACGAACATCGCGACAGCTCCGACGACGGGCGCTGCGTCCCAAGTCGGCTACGAGATTCACGGTGCCGACCCAGAGTTCGACTATTCCAGTCAGCCGCAAGTCTCTGCTGGTTACGCGGTGTTGAACGACCAGAATTCCGATGCTTCCGCAGCCGCACTGGCGAATGGCCATAACGGGATTTCCGTAGACGGCGATATGCTTGACACCTCGTCCGCTACGACGGCCGGCAATCGGCTGATCGCCCAGGCGGGGGGCAACGATGCCTCCTCGACGGTCACGATCGGAGGTGCGAACGACAGCCGTACCAACCTGACGACGGGCCCATTGGGCGGATACGCTTCCGTGGCAAATGTGACCAACACGCAGGCCGACAGCGGCGACACCACGGCGCTCGCCACCGGCGGCAGCGTCATCTCCACGGACATCGACGGGGCGCTTTCAAATTCCAGCGTTCGAAACGGCGGCAAGGTAGAAAACGGCCTGATGGCCGGTGGCAACGTCATTTCGGCGCTCGCCACGGCTAACAATGCCAGCAACAACGTCGATGTTTCGGCAAACGCGCTGGATATCGCGGATGATGAAGTTGCCACGGGCGTGCACGCGACCGGAACGGTCGGCGACTCGAATTTGAGTGCAACGGCGTCGTTCAGCGTTCTCAACGCACAGTCGAGCGACGGGCTGGTATCCGCCCGTCAGATTGCGGAGGGCGGCCCTGCAAACACTGCCGCCCGGATCGCAGTAACCGTGGACGGGGCTATTACCGGGTCGCAGGTCGATGCTTCCGGCAACCGCTCCTTCGCTAACGCCACCGGCAACAGCGCGACAAACGGTGTTGGAATAGATGCGACCGAAATCGCAACCAGCAGCGGTGTGGCGAACTTCCAGTCGACAAGCTCGCAGATTGAAGCGGCGGCAGGCGGGAAAGGGACTACCCCTATCCCATCGGTCACTTTCAATGTCGACGCTACGCCAAACATTACCGGTACATATGATAGCGAGACCGATACCTACTTCGACATCGCCGGATATTGGGAAATCGATAAGACCGCGCTTACCGGCGACCAAATTAACTATTTGGTCAACTCGGGTGAATGGACTGACGAAGGTAGCACCCTGCAGCATGCATATGACGGACCAACTAGTGGTTTGGGACCGGTAGCGTATGTGAACTACACGACACAGCCCATGGCCGCCGGCGGAACTTTCGGAGGGACGCCTGGCAACCCCAACTACGGCGGTGTGACGATCACGGCGGGCGCAAATGTCACCGACTCGTCTCTCAGCGTGACGGCGAACTCGGCAACGATCGGTACAGTGGGCAACGTGGCCAATAACACGGTCGCGGTTTCCGGCAATTCGATTGAGCCGGGAAGCAGCAACGACAGCGGTAGCGCTCTGTATAGTGGAGCCGGCCTGACCGCTGATGCGGATCATTCCCTGCTCAACGTGCAGAGCGTGACAAGCGGAGCCAGCCTCGAATCGAGCGGCGCCGGATCGTTCGCTGTTGATCTGGCCGACGGTTCAGAGGTCAGTGGATCGACGCTCACGGTATCCGGGAACTCGCAGTCCGTTACGGCAACCGCGAACGACGCGACAGACACGCTTGCTTTGACGGGAACCGGCATTTCGGCGAATTCCGCGCTGGCCTCTCACCAGACCAACGCAGCGTCGATCGACCTGAGTTCCGATCTCGATGCACTGGTGGCGGGCTTCGACGCCGAGAGCAGTTCGAGTGTCGTAAACTCGACGTTGGCGGTCTCCGGCAACACCAATGAAGGCACCGCAACCGGCAACACCGCGACCAACACGCTTGGCGTGAGCGGAACCAACATCTCCAGCGGTGTTACCACGCTTGCGAACGCGGGGACGGCCGTTGCCGGTACCGGCGCGGATGCATCCCATGCTCTGGCAAGCGGCCAAGTGTTCTCGGGTGATGAAGATCAATCGATCGCCGTGGACGTGAACGGCTCTTACAGCGTCGGGCTTGCAGAGGACGCGACGGTGTCGGGCTCGACCCTGGGTGTGACTGGAAACAACCAGTCGGCCACGGGCGTCGCCAATACGGTGGCGAACACGCTGAATCTCGCGGGGACGGAAGTGGCAGCATCCAGCGCGCTGTCGTCCTCGCAGGAAAACGGCGCCGACATAACCGTGGCGTCGACGTTCAACGCGTTCCTTTCCGGTGCTGATACGGTGTCCGCTTCGGCTCTCAGCTCGTCCAGCCTCGCTGTCTCCGACAACGTGAACACCGGTTACGGTCAGGGCAACGTCGCGACGAACACGCTGAAGGTCGCCGGCAGCTCCACATTGGATGTCGGAGATACGACCTCAACAGCGGGCAACACACTGCTCGGCGTTCTCGCCACCGCCACGCATGCGTTAACCAATGACCAGGTCAATGACGGCGGTGTCGATACGACGGTAAACGGCACCTACAATGTCGGCGTCTCCGATGGCGCGTCAGTAACCGGTTCCTCGATCGAAGCGTCCCGGAACATCCAGACGGGCGTTGCCGTCGCCAATGTCGGCAAAAATACGCTCGACGTTAGCGGCAGCGCCTCGCTGACCGCCGGCTCGGCCCTGGCATCGTCCCAGTCGGGTATCGACGCCGATGTCGCCGCCGAATCGTCGATGTCGGTCTTCGCTCCTGCCGCGGTCGCGACGTCGTCGGTCGATATGTCCGGGAATGTCAACACGGCGCTCGGCGTGATCAACGATGTCACCAACGTCGCCTCGATCAGTGGCAGCAATATCGGCACGCCGGCCGCAGCCCCCGCCAATGTGTCCTTGACTGGCGGCACCACCGGCTGGAGCGCCTCTGCCGACCAGGCACTGTTCAACACGCAGAGTGCGTCGGGGACGGTGAGCGGGACGGCAGCGTCGAACATCTTCAACCAGGAAGGTGGATCGGCGGGTGACGCCGGCGGTGTTGGCGGCATGCTCAACGCTTCTTTGAGCATAACCGGCAACAAGACCAATGCCGAAGCTTCCGCCAACCGGGCTTCAAACACGCTTAACGTGAACAGCGCGACGTCGCTTTCGGCAACGAGCGGCCTGGTAAACAGGCAGGACAGCAGCGCTACCGCGACGGCGTCGGCAACGACGACGGCAAGGACGACGCTGAACGCCGATGCTGCGACCGCGCTTGACTCGAGCAGCGTTGCGTTGACCGGTAACAGCACCCAGGCGCTCGCCCGGGGCAATACCGCAACCAACGTCCTCAACGCCGTCGCATCGACCAGCTATGGCGCGAGTGCGGGCGGAGCTGGCGTCACCTTCGACGGCACGGCCCTGACCGAATCGGTCGCGGCATCCGCAGGGCTGCTGAACAGCCAGTCGAACAGCGGTGATGTCAGCGCTTCGAGCACCAATGCGGTCTACCGCGTGGCGCTCAATGCGGACACTGGGGCCGTGACAAACGGTTCGGTGTCGGTCGGTGGCAACAGTGTCGGCGCTATAGCCTACGGCAACTCGGCGACCAATTCGGTCACTCTTGCAGGCCTGCCCACCGGCACGTCGACTGCCGCACTTGGTAGCCACCAGGTGAATTCCGGAGCGATCACCGCTTCGGTAACCGGCGCAAGCCTCGGCATTACCGCGGGCGTTGGCGTGGGATCGAGCTCGCTGGGCGTCTCCGGCAACACGATCTCCGCAAACGCCGTCGGCAACAGCGCGAGCAACGTCATCGGCCGCAAGTAAAAAGCGGCCTCTTCCACCGGCTCGCCCCCGCCCGGGCGGGCCGGCACTGGAAGGGAGCGGCGGTCGCTCAACCCCATAGCCCAATACCCGGGCGGCTGCCGTTCCCTTCCGCATTTTCAGCATTGGAAAGATCATGGCACTCCTTCGCCAACCACGCCGGTCAGCCGGAACATATGCCCGCACGTTTGCCCTGTGCGCCGCCATCGGCGTTGGCGCAATGCACGGCCCGGCGGTTGCCGCGACAGCGTCGGGCGCCTTCGCCGTCCGCGGAATCGGCGCGCAAAGCTGCAAGAACATCACCGCGGTTGCCGCGGGGAAGAAGGCGGACGAACTGGTTCAGCTGAGCTCGGCCTGGGTCGCCGGCTATCTTAGCCAGTACAATCGCGCCACTTCGAATACTTACGAAGCCATTCCCATCGTCGACAATGTCGTCCTGGGCAAGCTCGCCATCAATATCTGCCGCTCGAATCCCGACACCCTGTTCGAAGGGATCGCGGCAAGTCTCGTCACCTCCTTCTCCCGCGGTGCGCTTTCGGAAGAAAGCCCGATCGTCGAAATCAAGTCCGACAAGAGCAAGGCCCTGCTGCGGCGCTCCGTTTTCCGCCTCGTGCAGCAGGAACTGATCAAGGGAAGCTTCCTGCCAGCGGGAAGCGCCGACGGAGATTACGGCCCGGCCACACGGGCCGCCCTGTCCAAGTTCCAGGAAGCGCGGGGCATCACGGTGACCGGCGTCCCCGATCCCCAAACACTCGTTCACCTCTTCGCCATGGGCGAGAAGGCCAAGGGCGCCGCCAAGAACTGACGGCAGCCCGGTACCAACAGAGAGAAAGTATCAAGCGATGTCGAAGGACCTCATCAGCACGGTCACAATCGGTACGGTTCAGGAACTGCTGCGGGAAGCCGGCCTGGAAGCCAGGCTCGCGGGTACTAACGAACAGCCGCAGGTCGTCAGCGCGGTCGCCGGCATCAATTTCAACGTCCGTTTCGGCACGCCGGCAAAGGACGGCAGCGGCTGGACGGACTTCACGTTCTCGGCGCCGTTCACCGTCGACCAGGAGGTCTCGCCGGTCATCGGCGCCTTCTGGAACCGCAGGAACCGTTTCGCGCGCGTCTACCGCACGCAGGACCAGCTGTTGCTGGACATGGACGTCATTGTCGCCGGCGGGGTCACCGGCGCCCATGTCAAATACCTGACCGCCGTCTGGGCAGACGTGGCTCAGCTCTTCGTCAGGCACCTTCGTGCGGATCATGCCGTGCTTGCCCGCTACAAGGCGGCGGGAGGCAAGGCGGCCGCGGCAACGTCCGCGCCAAAAGCAAGTGCGCCGACAGCCGGCGCGGGCAGCGATGCGGCGCGTCAGCGTCCGCCGGCAAACGCCGCGCGCGGCAATGGAAAATCCGATGGGCTTGGGGAGAAGGCGCATGCGTCCGGCTCCAGCTGAAAGGATAACGGGGTTGTCGACGGTAGCGCCCGCCCGCGCGCCTTCGATGCCGGGGGACCCGCACCCCTCGAAGCAGGCTGGAGTGGATTTGTACCGAGTACCCCCGGCCTGCGTTTCACCATACCGCCGCTCCCGGCGTCGCGTGAAAACGACACGCGCGACTGGTCGGACCTGCTTCCCGACGACTTCTATGACGACCGGTCTGGGGATGAACGCGTCTTGGATAGTCGGGACAGGGACGTGCCCAACGGGAGCGTGGCTATGACCGCGCGCGAGCAGATCCATCCTGTCCTGGTGAGCCGTCCTCGCCGCTTTCTGGTCGGATCCGCGATGGCGGTTGTCGCCTTGGCCGCGGTCGCGTTCGGCTATTATGTGCTCGCCGTCGGCGAAAGCGTGGTCGGCGCTACCGAAGCCGTCGCGCAGACACCGCCGGCGAGCCCGAGCGGCGAGCGTTTCGCCGCCGATGAGGGCGCGAAGGCGGCGGCCGGCAAGCAGGAACTGCACAACACGATATCCAGGCAGGCCGCCGAGTGGGGTGCGGGCACCTGTCTTGCGCAGATCGGACAGGTGTCGGACTTCCTGACCACCGGTCAGAGCTATGCGGCGCTCTCGCGCAAGGGGCCGGAAAGCGCCGACGAAAGCATGTTCTCCGCGACGATCGCGGGGGCCGACAAGAACGGGCTGTCGAGTGTTTCGAGCTTTGTTTCGGCGCCAGTCGCCGGCGGTAAATGCAATTCCGCCTACCAGACGGTCGTGGCGTTTCCGAACAGTTGCGCCGAGGTCCGCGAGGCACGCTTCCAGAGCTTCAACAACAAGGTGGAACTTGGCAAGGCCGCAGAGAGCTGGACCGACGGGAAGGGTGCTTACCTCCACATGCTGACCCTCGGCGACCGCGGCTGCGTGGTCGTCAAGACCGAGATGGTCTTCTGACATGAACAAGGCGCGATCCATTTTGGGGACCGATGACGCGCTCTTGAGGGGAGGAGTGTCCCCAACCGGCCGGATTCGCGATGCCAGCCGCCACTTGGCGCGACGGGTCCAGCCAACGGCCGGCGTGGCAAGGACGATGTCCGCCACGCCGGCCCCTGGAATGGGGAGGCAGGGGATGGATACGGGATCGGATCGGCTTAACGGGGGAGGGCGCAGATGACGCCATCCACCTTCACCATGGCGTTCCAGCCTATCGTCGACGTGAACGACGGTTGGCGACCCTTCGCCTACGAGGCCTTGCTGCGCGGAACCGACGGCGAATCCGCCGGTACGATCCTGGCCGGCATTCCGACCGACGACGTGCTGGCCTTCGACGCGGCCTGCCGCAAGAAGGCGCTGGAACTGGCGCGGTTTCTCGGCCTGCGCTGCCGCCTCAGCCTCAATGTCACAGCCGAGGCGGTGGGGAACTACCGGCACGGGCTTCACGCGACCCTGCATGCGGCCCGTGAACTCGGCTTTCCGTCCCATCAGCTTGTGTTCGAGATCACCGAACAGGCGCCGATCGCGGATGTCCAGAAGCTTTCGCGCTGGATGGCAGCCGCGCGCAATCGGGGCATCACCGTAGCGCTCGACGATTTTGGGGCAGGGCACGCCAATATCGGGACGCTGCTCAAGCTGCGTCCGCACATCGTCAAGCTGGACATGGAACTCGTGAGGGGCGTCGACACCGATCGCTCCCGCCAGGCTCTCGTCAAGGGGATCGCCGCGGCCTGCGAGGGATTCGGAAGCCTCGTCATCGCCGAGGGGGTCGAAACCGAGCAGGAGTTCCGCAAGCTGCACGAACTCGGCATCGGCCTGATGCAGGGTTTCTTCATCGCGCGGCCGGCGACCTCGTCGCTTCCCGAAACATTCTCGCCGCTTTCGGCGTCGGCACGATCGCGGATGACGCGAGGCGACGCACGCCCCCACGACCGGGCAATTGGGAGGGTGCTTCATGGATAACGGCAAGAAGCGCCTCGCCATCAATCCGCCTGGCGAGATCGATCCATCGGATCCCGAATATCTGCGGCAGTGCGGCTTCGCCCTGGAGCCGTCCATCCATCGGCTGATCGAAACGGCGGTCGAAGCCGGCTGGGCACGCGAGGACGTCGTCGCGGCGATGCTCGTCGAAACCGGGCGTCACCTGGAATGCAACAGGGTCGTCTTCGGCACGGTCGACGACGCTTGCAGTGAAGAACGGTTCACCCGGCCGAACTCCGCCGGACAGGGGAGGCTTCACTGATGCTGCCGCGACTAATGGAAATTGCCGTCGACCTGGATCTTCAGCGTGTCCGCAGCCAGGCCGGCTGCCGGCCTTCTTCGCGTGAGAAACACGCAACCCTCACCTCTTTTGGCGCAGTCCGCCGCATCATGCGTCGAAAGGGTAGCGGAAGCGGGGCACCCCCCTTTGCTTCCGCGTCATCGGGGCCCTCCTCGATGGAAGCCGGACCTGGCCTCCTCGTGCCGCTCAGGGTCCGGCTTCGCCTCCGGCGCGTCCGCCTGCCCCTCGCAGCGGGCGCGCCGGCGGGCAACCCAACCGTCCACGGCATTCGGTCCCGCTTCATGTCCGGTTCATGGAGGAAAGGGCCATGAGAGCCAGATCAGGGAGCAACGCGCCCGAACCCGCGAACCTGCCGGAACAGATGATCGGACTGGTCCCGATCGTGGACATCGCAGCCGGAGGAATCGTCCATGCCTGCGACGCGGTCATGACCGGCACGTCCGGCGGCAATACACAGCATTCGTCGGACAACGCCGCTTACCTGAAGGCTGCCATGTCGTTCGCCCGCTTCGTCGGGCTCGACAGCCTGCTGGCCGTGAAGTTCGACGTCACCGCAATGGACGAGCCAGACCGTCTGCTGGAGGAGATGAGCGAGTTCGCGCAGGAACTGCGGTGGCCGATCGACAGACTGGTGCTCGAAGTCTCCGGAGTGCCGCATGGCGATGCCGCATGCTTCGAAAAGGCGATTGCGGCGGCGCGCTCACGGGGAGCCGCCGTGGCGCTGGGCGGGTTCTCGCTCGACGAAACGAGCTTTAGCCGCCTGATCGACTGGCGGCCCGACTACATCAAGCTGCATGGCGATTTCGTTCGCTCGATAGGCAAGGACCGCCTGCGCCAGGAGTTGACGCTGGGCCTGTCGCGTGCCTGCCGCACCTTCGGCGGCCGCATCATCGTCTCCGAGGTCGCGTCGGCGCGCCAATGCGAAGCGGTCACGCGGCTCGGTGCCGAGCTTATCCAGGGCCCCATCTTCACAGGCTTCAATCCCGCCGACGGCAGCGCCGTCGTCTCCCCGGATCAGCTGTCCATGCACCACCAGAACCGGAGCATCCATTGACCCAGCCCCAAGCCATGAACGAAGCCGGAAGCGCTCCGTCGCGATCGCCCGAAGGCAAGGTCTCGTCGTTCCTCGCCAATCTGATGAAGCGCGAGAAGGAGCATCCTCCTGTCACTCGCAGCACGTTGCCGTCCACCGATCACCTTTCTGGTACGCTCGCGGAACTCCGCGACGCCGCGCTGCAGGTCCACCACGACTTCCATAGCTCCACCGCAGACCTTGAGGCGCGGATAGAGCGCCTGTCCGCACATCTGTCGACGTTGCTGCCCGTGGTCACGACCCTTCACAAGGCCCATGGCCAAGCGGCATCCCGGAATGCCGTGCTGGAAAACGAGAACGCGGCGCTTGCAAAGCAGTTCGCCGAGATCCGGGACGATCTGGCCGATCACAAGCAAAAGCTTTCCGACGCGACCGGGCAGGTCGACACGCTGGTGGAAGAGCGTGAGAGGCTGAAGGGCGAGGCGGAACGCCACGAAAGGAATGCGACTGAGCTCGGCCGGGCGAAGGAAGCGCTGGAATTCAACCTGGAAACGGCGCTGCAGCGCACGCATGAACTCGATCGCCGCCTTGTCGAGATCGAGGACGAGAAGGTCAAGCTTACCGGCGACTATCTCGATGCGAAGCGTACGGTAGCGCGGTTGACCAACGATGTCGGCGAAGCCCGGCTCGCGCTCGAAGCGCGCGGCGGCGCCTATGACGAGACCCGCAAGCGCCTGGAAGACGAACAGGCGTCAAGCGCTCGCGCCAGGTCTGAGCTGACGCGAACGAAAAACGACATCCAGGCGATGCGCGCCCAGATAGGTCACCTGGAAAAGGAAGGCGCGGCCGCGCGTGCCCGGTACGAAAACCAGATCGAACAGATGGCTGCCGCGAACGCGGGGCTCGACTGGGATCGTGATGCGGTCCGCGCGCGGCTTGCCGTCGTCGAAAAGATCAACGCCTCTCAGAGGCGCAAACTGGAACGGGCGCAGGAGCATATCGGCTACCTGCAGACCGTCATGCGGCGCCTGATCGGCGAAGGCAAATCCGAAGCGGTGAGTGAACTTGATCTCGCGTTCGACGTCGAAGGCGACGAGCAGGAGAGCAACGCAAGCAGCGAGGGCCCCGGGTCCGCTGACGTGCAGCAACAGTCATCCAGTGAAGAAGAAGGCGTCATCCGTCTGCCGGCCCGAAGGCGCCGGTAAGCAGCGGATTCCGAGGAAACAGTTTTTGCAATCGCGCGGGCGTCGGTCGCGCAGACTTTATCAAGAGGTGGGAAATGACCATTAAGACATCACGTAGAAATTTGACCGCGGCGAGCGCTGATGAAGCTGCTGCTCCCCATGCGATGCCGGATCAGGCAGGCAAAGCGGCATTAACCCGCCGTCATCTTTACATGAGCGCCGCGGCGCTGGCTTTGATGGTAGCCGGCGGGGCCGGGGGGGTGCAGCCGGTGGCGGCTCAAGCTATCAACGATACCGCACCGACGCACCTCGACATCGGCGATCTTGGCTCGGCGCTCAACAATATTCCGCGCAGTGCCAGTGGGGGCGATATTGTCACGGCCGGTTCGCATACCGCCGGTGTCGACGTTCAGGTGCGGCAGCAACTTGGGGGAACAGTTTTTGGAAACTGGATAGGTGGGCCCATTTTCGATGGAGTGGGCGACATCGACGTTAACGTCGGCAATGTCACTTCGACGAATGGTGATGGCATAAACGCAACGAATGCGTCCGGCGATATCAACATCATAGGCGGTAAGATCGAGAGCGATGGCGCTGGCGTCAATGCCCAGGTGAAGGGTTTAGCAGGCTTCGATATCAATATTCCTCTATTGGGCAAATTCACTCTCCCTGGGATTCCAGGGAACGGCGATATCGTCATAGATGTTGGCGATGTTACATCTGCCAGCGATGCCGGTATCAACGCAGAGACCGGTTTCGGCACCATCGACATCACAGCCGGCAATGTCTCCGCCGGTGCCGGCGTCGGCGTCAACGCCACCACTCAATTCAACACCGGCATCGATTTTGGCAATCTCGATCTCGCCTCCGCGTTGGCTGCAGCGTTCTCGGGAGACGGCATTTCGATCGATGTCGGCAACGTCGAGAGCACCGGGACCGGCATCAATGCCGTGATCTCGGGTGTTTCGGACGTTCCTCTCATCGGTGATGTGCCCGGTCTCGGCAGTATCGAGATTTCCGCGGGCAACGTTATCTCGACTGGCGACCCGAACATCGATGGCCCCCAGGATGGCATCAATGCCGTGACCGGCCTCGGCACAGTGCTCGTTCACGCGGGGAATGTCGACGCAGCGGCCGGCATGGGCGTGAATGCGACGACCAACATCGGTATTTCCCTGTCCGGACTTACGGGCGGCATGGACGGCTTCGATCTCGGCTCATTGCTGACCAGTGGGGTGAACGTCGAGGTCGGCAACGTCAGCAGCCAGGACACAGGCATCAATGCGGAGATCACCGGTCTGTCCGGCGTTCCTGTCATTGGCGATCTTCCCGGCATCGGCAGCGTCAGTGTCTCGGCTGATGACGTGACTTCGTCTGACGGTACCGGCATCAACGCCACGACCGGGCTTGGTCTCGTGACAGTCTCGGCCGGCAATATCGAAGCCGGTGCGGATGGCGTCAATGCCGTGACGGGCCTCGGCGCGGCCATCGTGACGGTAGGCGATGTCGATGCCGGCGGCGACGGCATCAATGCCAAGGTCACAGGCGGGAACTTCGGCGACTTGTCCTCCCTGCTCGGCTCGGTTCCCGGAGGCGAACTCCTCGATTCCGGCGTCGGCGTTGCCTTCGTCAGCGCCAACGACGTGACCGCGACCCTTGGCGGAGGCATCAACGCCGAGGTTGGCCTCGGCGCGGCAGGCGTGATCGCACATGATGTCGACAGCGCCGGCATCGGCATCAATGCGAGTGCCGGTACGGGACTGGCCTTCGCCTACGCCAACGATGTCTCGACGACCGACGAGGAAGCGCACGGCATCAATGTCGAGGCAGGCGGGGTGGCCGTCGGGATCGCCACCGGTGATGTGTCCACCGAGGGAGACGATGCGTACGGCGTCCGTGTCGTGGCGAATCCGCTGGGGGATCTCGGGCCGGTCGGCGACCTGATCGACGGCCTGGGCGACCTGCCGGACGGTATCGGCGATGCACTCGGCGGCCTTGCCGGCGACGCGCTTTCCGCCGTGTCCGACGGCCTCGCGATTGCCGGGGTGAACAACGTCACGACCGAGGGCAGCAATGCCGCCGGTGTCAGTGCCGAGGCGCCTGAAGGCATTGCCGGCGTCATTGCGACAGGGGATGTCGTGACGACAGGCGAAGCTTCCGACGGCATTCATGCCCGAGGCGCCCAGTTTGCGGGCGTTATCGCCAACAACGTATCGGCAACGGGCAGCGGCCTGCAGGGTTACGGCGACGGCTCGCGCGGCATCGTCGCCGAGGCAAGCGACGGTTCCGCCCTCGTGGTTGCAAATTCGGTGATCTCGAATGCCGCCGGCATCACCGCGAGCGCCGACAACGGCTTCGTCGGGGTCGCAGCGGCCTCGGTCGAAACCCAGGGCGACAACAATGCCGCCGGCATCGACGCCTCGATTGTCGAGGGTGACGCGTATGTCGCGGCGGGCTCCGTCACGACGGTTGGCGACAACTCGGACGGTATCCACGCCGAAACCCAGGACGGTTCCACCTATGTCGTCGCCGGAGACGTGACGACCTCGGGCTCGGGCAGCGCCGGCATTGTCAACGTCGCGAACGGAACGTCCGTTACGCTGTTCAACAATGTTCACACGACTGGCAATCTGTCGCCAGGCGTTATCGCGCTCGATCCAGGCAGCGACGTGTTCGTCGCCGGCCAGAGCGTCGCTACCGAAGGCAACCTCTCTCCCGCCATTGTTGCCAATTCGGTCGTAGGAGACGTGACGGTCCTCGTGGACCAGACTTCCACGCTGGGGAATGGTTCCTCCGGCATTCTCGCCCAATCGACTGACGCCGACGTGTTCATTGGAGCCGGATCTGTCGCCACCCAGGGCCGATACGCGGATGCGGTGACCGCCCAGGCAGGTGGCGATGCCACGGTTGTGGCCGGTACAGTGTCGACAAGTGGCCGTTCAGCGGACGGTGTCAATGTCGCTGCTGGCAACGATGCCCTCGTCATCGTCGACTCCGTCTCGACATCGGGTCGGAACGCAGATGCGGTAACGGTCGGAGCCGCTGGTGACGCCACTGTTGTTGCCCAGTCGGTATCGACGGAAGGCAACTATGCGGACGGCGTCAATGTCGGAGCCGCGAATGATGCCGTGGTTGTCGCCGGCTCCGTCTCGACATCGGGCCGGAACGCGGACGCGGTGACCGTCGGGGCAGGCGGCGATGCCACTGTCGTGGCTCATTCCGTAACGACGACGGGCCGGAACGCGGCCGGCATCGATGTTGGCGCCGCCGATGATGCAGTCGTGGTTGCCGGCACCGTCTCGACCTCCGGTCGCGGAGCGGATGCGGTGACGGTCGGAGCTGGTGATGACGCGACTGTCGTTGCTCAGTCGGTATCGACAGCGGGCAACTACGCCGCCGGCATCGACGTCCTTGCCGGCGACGATGCGGTCGTGGTGGCCGATACGGTCTCGACCTTCGGTCGGAGCGCCGATGCTGTGAACGCCTTTGCCAATGACGACGTTACGGTGATTGCCAATTCTGTCACGACCGAAGGCGCATTGTCTGACGGCATCTTTGCGAGTGCCGGTGGCGATGCCCGCGTGATCGCCCAGACTGTCTCTACGCTGGGCTGGAATGCGGACGCAGTGACCGCGCATGCCGACGGGGACGCTACGGTGGTCGCTCGGTCGGTGTCGACGGATGGCGACTTTGCGGCCGGCATCGACGTCACCGCCGGCGACGACGCTGTCGTGGTGGCCGACACGGTCTCGACGCTCGGCCGCAACGCCGACGCGGTGACCGTCCGTGCGGACGACGACGCCACCGTTGTCGCTCAGTCTGTATCGACAGCGGGCAATTATGCCGCCGGCATCGATGTCGCAGCCGCTGACGACGCAGTCGTCGTGTCTGATACAGTCTCGACCCTTGGCCGGAGCGCCGATGCCGTGACCGCGTTCGCCGGTGACGACGTCACTGTGGTTGCCAATTCGGTCACGACCGAAGGCGCATTGTCCGACGGTATCTTTGCAAGCGCCGGTGGCGATGCCAGCGTGATCGCGCAGACCGTCTCTACGCTGGGCTGGAATGCCGACGCGGTGACCGCGCGAGCCGACGGCGACGCTACGGTGGTCGCTCGGTCGGTGTCGACGGGCGGCGACTTCGCGGCCGGCATCGACGCCATCGCGGGCGACGATGCTGTCGTGCTGGCAGATACCGTCTCGACGCTCGGCCGCAATGCCGACGCCGTTACGGTTCGGGCCGGAGACGATGCAAGGGTCGTAGCTCACACCGTCTCCACCGAAGGCAACTATGCCGACGGCATCGACGTTGCCGCTCGTGACAATGCTGTCGTTGTCGCCAACACGGTATCGACGCTCGGCCGCAATGCCGACGCAGTGACTGTCCGTGCAGGCGATGACGCAACGGTCGTGGCTCATACCGTCTCGACCCAAGGCAATAATGCCAACGGCATCGACGTCGCCGCTCGTGGCGATGCTGTCGTGGTTGCCGATACGGTCTCGACGCTTGGCCGCAATGCGGATGCCGTGACGGTTCGCGCCAGGGACGATGCAAGGGTCGTCGCTAAATCCGTCTCGACCGAAGGCAATTATGCCGACGGCATCGACGTTGCGGCGCGCGACGACGCCGTCGTGGTCGCCGATACGGTCTCGACGCTCGGCCGTAATGCCGACGCCGTGACGGTTCGCGCAGGCGATGATGCATCGGTGGTGACCCAGGACGTCTCGACCAAGGGCCGCAATGCGGACGCGGTGACGGTTCGCGCGGGTGGCGATGCAAGGGTCGTGGCACATTCGGTAACGACCGAAGGCGCATTCTCCGACGGTATCGACGCCAGGGCGATCGACGGCGATACGACGGTTGTTGCGCTGGGATCGGTCGACACTTCCGGATACGGCTCGCACGGTATCGACGCCTTTAGCGAGAACGGCCACACAAGGGTTGTCGTCGCTTCGGACGTCACCGGCGGTTCCGGCAACAGCGGCGCAGGCGTAAGCTTCGGCGGCGGCACGGGCGCGCTGCTGTTCAACAGCGGATCGATCGCCTCCCTCAACGATCGGGCCATCGTCAACGACGGTTCGGACTCGACTGTCTGGAACAGGGGTGACATCACCGGCTTCGTCGATATGGGCGCTGGTGACGATACTGTCAGGAACACCCAGTACGGACGGTTCATCGCCCGCGGAGACAGCGATTTCGGTGACGGCGAGGATTCCTTCGTCAACGCCGGCCTGGTGACGCTCGCTCCGCGCTCGGCGCCTGCATCCGTGACGATTGCCGGTCTCGAGACGTTCGACAACAGCCCCGATGGCATCATTTCGCTGCAGGACGGCCAGGTGAACGATCTGCTGAGGCTGAGCGACTCCAACTACATCGGCGGAGGCGTTCTGGCGTTCGACGCGGAACTGAAAGGCGGCGGTACTGCCGACGAATTCCATGTCGGCGGCGACGCCTCGGGCACGACCGTGCTCGCGGTCAACGATATCGATGCAGGCCCTGGCGACTACAATCCGGGCGGCGTGCTGTTTGCACGGGTCGGCGGCTCCAGCGATGCTGCCAACTTCACGACGAACGGCGGCATCGACAAGGGACTGTTCCGCTACGACGCCTATATGAAGCCAGGGTCGGAAACATTGGACGGTTCGAACGAATGGTATCTGGCCTCGACGTTCGATCGGGAAGCTTTCGAATTCCCGATCATCGCCGCAGGCGCGCAGAACCTGTGGCATGCATCCACGGGGACCTGGCTGGATCGGACCGCGGACCTGCGTTCCATCTACGGCGACACCTCATCCGGCATCGTCGATCTCAAGAACGAAGGAGCCTTCGACACCGCTGGGGCCAAGGTCATGCCCGGCGCGTGGATGAAGCTGCTGGGCGGCACCGAGAAACGCGACATCTCCAATGTCGCCGGTACTCCCGGCGGGATGGGCGGTCCCTCGCATGTCTATGACGACGTGTTCCACCAGCAGTATCTCGGCTTCATGGCGGGCATCGACGGCGGAAGGGATTCCGTCACGGCAAGCGGCCAGCACCAGACCTGGCTGTTCGGTGTGATGGCTGGCTATGTCGGTTCGAACCTCGACTTCGACAAGTCGAGCACCGACGTCGACTACCGGGCCGGATCCATCGGCGCCTATGCCACCTACCTGAACGGAGGCTTCTTCGCCGACGCCGCGGTCAAGGCCGATTTCGGCAAGATCGACTACAACAGCAACCTTGGCGGCGGTTTCCAGGACGACTTCAAGAGCGACTACACCTCGGTCGGTCTGGTCGTCGACACCGGGTATCGCTTCACCGGCAGCTCGGCCTGGTTCATCGAGCCGAAGGCAACGCTCGCCTATGTCCATACCAGCTACGACGACGCGACCGTCCTCGGCACGGGTGTGGACATGCGCAATGCGGAAAGCCTGCGTGGCCGCCTTGGCGCCCGTGTCGGAACGCATCTCGACTATCACGGCAATATCGTGGAGCCGTGGGTCGAAGCCAGCGCCTGGCATGAGTTCAAGGGCGACTACAAGGCCAATCTCATCAGCAACGGCTATGTGGCGCCGGTGGGCTACGATCTGGGCGGCACGTTCGGCGAAGTGGCCGGCGGCCTGACCTTCATCAGCACCGAGACTGGTTGGAGCAGCTTCGCCAAGGGTGCGGTGCAGTTCGGGTCCGACGACCAGCTTGGCTTCAGCGGCAACCTCGGTATCCGCAAGGCTTGGTAAGTTCCGGCTCTTAGGGAAGGCCGCCATGGCGGCCTTCCCCTCAATTTTCTCAAATGAAAGTGCAGGAAGGATGGGGTCGCTTTCGTCCGCGAAGAGGGAAACGGAGATTCTGTTCGTTGACGACGACCAGGCCTTCGTTGCTCAGACCACGGCGGCGCTTTCCCTGTTCGGATACAGATGCTTCGAAGCGGGCAGGGCCGAAGACGCCCTGCGCCTGTTCGAGAAGGAGCGGCGCATCCGCATCGTGCTGACGTCGCAACGCCTGCCGGGCATGAGCGGGCTCGAGCTCATCAAAAAACTTAACGCATGGTCCGGCGACCGGAAAGTCGCCACCATGCTGCTCGTGGAATCGGCATCGTTCGACGATGCCGTCACCGCCTTGCGATACGGTGCGTCGGAACTGTTGCAGAAGCCGTTGTCTGTTCAGGAGATCAGGCTTTCGCTGCGTAATCTCGAGGCCCGCCTGTTTGAGCCGGCCATCGCTAAACCGGTGGAACGAGTGCCAGACCCTCAATCGACCTTGCGGCACCTCGTCCTAGCCCGCAATGAACGGATCAGCCAGGACGAAGCCGGCAAAATCAGCGATATCGCCTGGCATATGCTTCTGGAAACAGCGCTTGGCAAAGAATGCTCGCAGCCGGTGTCCGTAACCAATCTCTGTATGTCTACTGGTGCGCCGATCAATACCGCATTACGTCATCTGGATAGCCTGGATGCCCAAGGGCTGGTAGTGCGTTCACCTGCGCCAACGGACAAGCGCACCATATTTGTGAATCTGACGCCGCCCGGCCTGAAGCTGGTAGACGATTTCCTCGACCGGTTTGCACGAAAGTGCCGGATAGAGGCGACGAGCCTCATGCGAGCGAAAGAGAGTCGGTCAGAACTGGCTTTCGCTGCCGCCGACTTTTCAGCCTGACAAGCTTCACCGGGGCATGACCTTGATCACCCTGGCGACGATCGGAAGCATTACAACGATAAGGATTACGGGAAACACGCAGGCGCCGAGCGGTGCCAGCATCTTCACGGGCAAGGCGTTGGCGCGTTCCTCCGCGATGACCATACGGCGGGTGCGCATCTCGTCGCTGTATACACGCAGCGCCTGGATCATGCTGGTCCCGAGTTCCTCGGATTGCTGGAAAAGGACGGCGAGCGTGCGTGCCTCCGGAAGTCCGGTGCGGCGCGCGAGGTTGTGCAGCGCCTCGCGCATCGGGCGCCCGGCCCGCATCTCCAGGTTCATGACCTCCAGGTGCAGCCCCAGCTCGGGCGAACTGACGCTGAGATCCCGGGCGACCCTGTTGGCAGCAGCTTCCAAACTGAGCCCGGCATCGGCGCAGACGATCATCATGTCCATGAAGTCAGGGAAGGAGCGGCGATAGGAGACCTGGTTACGCTTGGCGCGACGGCTGAGGTAAATCCCCGGAAGGACCAGGAAAAGGCACGAGGCAAGCGCCGCAAATCCGAAATCCACCACCGGCGGCAGCGAGGTGAGCGCCGCCAGAAGCGCGAAGCACAGAACGAAAGCGGCGCCGATCAGACCGTATTTGATGGCGTAGTAATAACTCGCGGCCTGCTTGCCGTAAAATCCAGCCTGCTGAAGCTTCTGTTCCAGCGAGTCCTGCTGCCGGTTCTGGGCAGTCTCGTAGTAGAGATTGACGCGGCTGGGTTGCCTGTTCTTCTCCTGCCTGGTGCGCTCGCCCTTCTCGGCCGAGAGCTTGCGCTGGATGGCCCGGTCGGACCGATAGGCCGGGCGCAGGAAGAGAATGACGAAGAAAACGATCGATACGGTCGCCAGGAAGACGACGCCCATCAGCACCCATTCGTTGGAAAGCAGGAGGGCCGTGAACGCTTCCATCGCTCAGATCTCGAAATTGACCATGCGGTACATGACGTAATCGCCGATCGCCATCAGCACGAGTGCGGCGCCGATTCCGTAGCGAACCATCGGGCTGTCGGCGACGGATGTGTAATAGTCGGGGGCCATCAGCGAGATGACGCCGGCAAGAAGGAAGGGAAACACCGAAAGCACGATCGCCGACATGCGGCCTTCTCCGGACAGGGCCCTTATCTTAGAGCGAAGCATCGCGCGGTCGCGAATGACCTTGGAGAGGTTGGCCAGGATATCGGACAGGTTCCCGCCTGTGGTCGCCTGGATCGAGATCGCGATGACGAGCAGGCGTAGGTCCTCGAGGCCGACGCGGGTCATCATATTGGTCACAGCCTCGGCAAGCGGAAGCCCGTAGGTCATCTCATCGGAGACCATGCCGAATTCCGTGCCGATCGGATCGGACATCTCGCGGGCTACCAGCGCGATCGCGACCGGTGTGGGATGTCCGGCCTTGAGCGATCGGACCACGATGTCCAAGCATTCGGGCAGTTGCTGTGCGAAGGCCTTCCTGCGCCGCGAACGCCTGAACTTCAGGAAAAGAAGCGGAATGGATGGCGCGAAAGCCATGAAAACCAGGATCGGGACGACCAGCGATCTGGATGCCCAGAACAGCAGCCCGGCGAACACGGCACCGATGAGGAGACCTGCCGTCACCAGGCTTGCTGGGCGCCCGGTATGGCCCGACTGGACATAGAGACTGCTGAACCATTCGGAGAAGTAGCGGTAATTGCCGAACTGATCGAGGCCACGCTCCTTGCGCAGTTCCTGAAGCAGGAGATCGCCCGCTTTTTGGGTTTCGGCTTTCTTCAGGCGCCTGTTGATGGCTTCCTTGCGTTCGGACCTGGCCCGCGCGCGGACGAAAAGGATTTCGAGAAACAGTATGCCGAGAAAGGCGGCGACAAAGGCTCCGAAGTAAGGCAGAAGCTCGGTGGTCTGGAAATCCATGGGCAGCCTTCACAACGGGTGCGACGGGTCGAAATAATCCTGTCGAACGGTCAGGCCGATGGCGGCGACGTCATCGAGAAAGCGCGGGCGAATGCCGGTTGCATAAAAATTCCCGACTATGCTTCCATCATCGGTCACACCTTCTTTCACAAAACGGAAAATCTCCTGCATCTGCACTACGTCGCCCTCGATGCCGGTGATCTCGCTGATGCTGGTGACGCGCCGGCTGCCATCCGACAGACGTTGCGCCTGGACGATGATTTGGATAGCCGCCGAGATCTGGCCCCTGATCGAAGTTTGCGACATGGGCAGGCCCGCCATGCCGATCATCTGTTCGAGCCGCGATATCGCCTCGCGCGGGGAATTGGCATGGATGGTGGCCATCGATCCTTCGTGGCCGGTGTTCATGGCCTGCAGCATGTCGAAGGCTTCCTCGCCGCGCACCTCGCCAAGGATGACGCGGTCGGGCCGCATGCGCAGCGCATTCTTGACCAGTTCACGCTGTCTGATCTCGCCCTTGCCTTCGGTGTTGGGAGGGCGGGTTTCCATGCGTCCGACATGGGGTTGCTGAAGCTGAAGCTCGGCGGCGTCCTCGATGGTCAAGAGGCGCTCGTATTCGGGGATGTAGTTGGACAGCGCATTGAGCAGCGTCGTCTTGCCCGACCCGGTGCCCCCCGAAATTATGATCGACTTGCGGCCCTTCACCGCCGCCGCCAGCAGGTCGATCATCGGCCGCCTGACGGAATTAAAGTTGATCAGGCGTTCGGCTGAGATAGGCTTTTTCGAGAATTTGCGGATGGAGACCAGAGGTCCGTCAACAGCTATGGGCCGGATAGCGACATTGACGCGCGATCCGTCCGCCAGCCTTGCATCGGCCATCGGGTAGGATTCATCGACCCTGCGGCCGACGGCGGTGACGATCTTGTTGATGACGCGCAGCAGGTGCTCCTCATCCTTGAAGCGCACGTCGGAAAGCTGGAGGCGGCCCGCCTTCTCCACATAGACCATCTCATGCGTATTGATGAGGATGTCCGAAACGCCGTCGTCTTGAAGCAACGGTTCCAGTGGGCCCAGCCCCAGCATCTCGTCGGCCACCTCCACCACGAGCTTGTCGAGCTCGCGGGCGTTGAGAGGGTAGGACTGTTCGCGGATGAAGGTCTTGACGATGTCGCGAATCTGGCTCGTCAGATCCTCTCGGGACAGCTGTTCGATCAGGGCGAGATTGATGGCGTTGAGCAGGAACTGGTGGAGCGACACCTTGATCGCGATGTAGCGGTCGCGTGCTTTCTCGCTTTCGGAGACCTGCCTTGTTGCGGGCTTCACCGAAACGGGTGCTGAATTCTCCATCGGATTACCACCGTCCTGCCCGGCAGGGCTGGATTCAGGCACGCGTCTCGATCGACTGAAACGTCCCAGCATTGTGACAGGCAAAAGCTCCCCGGTCCGGCTTCTCCCTGGAAAAGCGTCCGTTCCTGTTTAGCCGATCGACTGGCCGAATTAACTCCCAGAATGGGTGGTAATAGGAGGCAATGCCACCCAGAATGGGAGGTAAAATCGATACCGCCCAGGTGACGCCGCCCATATCGTCTACGTGACGATACCTCCCGCAAGTGATTCACCATCAACGGAGTGTCGTTGAATTTTGGTGCGTAAATTGGAGGGGGGTCATGACCCTAATTGCAAAGCTCGGCGGTCGTCTTGCCAAGGAAGAAGACGGAGCCGCACTCGTTGAATATACCGTTCTCCTGGGAATCCTGGTGGTGGCTGTCATCGCAACGATCATCGTGATCGGCGGATGGGTAAGTGGCCAATGGGGGAGCTTACAAGACAATTTGTGTGAACAGGATCCTGCGCCGGCTGGCTGCCCAGCTGGCTAGCGTAAGCTTTCATGAGCCGCGGCATCATCATCATGGCGCTCGTCGCTATTGTGTTCGGCGTGGCGGCCATGTTCGGGCTCAGGTCCTGGCTGGCGGCGCAAAATAATGTTGCCGCCAGCCGTGCGCCAGTATCGAAGATCGTCATCGCGGCCGGACCGATCGCTTTCGGTATGAAATTGGACCGCAAGAACCTCAAGGTTATCGACTGGCCGGGCGAAACGCGTCCGGCCGGCTCCTTCACCACGATCGACAGCCTTCTCAAGGACGGTGAGAAGGCTGTCGATCGATACGCCAAGCTTCCGCTGGTCGAAAACGAGCCGGTGCTTGAATCGCGGATAACCGGGCCAAACCAGAAGGCAACGCTCTCCACAATGCTGAAGCCCGGTCACAAAGCGGTCGCGATCCGTGTCAACGACATCAACGGCGTGGCCGGCTTCGTTCTGCCGGGTGACCGCGTCGATATTTTCCTGACCCGCGAGGAGGGCTCCCGGACCGCCGGCAAGTCTAGTTTCGTTGACGTGCTGCTCCAGGAAATAAAGGTGCTTGCGGTAGACCAGCGCGCCAGCCAGGAGACGGACAAGCCCGTCGTCGCCCGAGCCGTCACCGTCGATGTGACCACAGAGCAGGCCCAGATCCTGGCGCTCGCGGCGGATGTCGGCCGCCTGTCCCTGGCGCTGCGCAATGCCTCGGGGGCGGATGATCCTGTCCCGCCGCGCCGCATATCTCTGGCCGATCTCTCTGGAACCGGCTCGGCCGGGAAAGAGCCCGCTCCGGTAATTCCAGCGCCGCCACCTGCGGTTCCAGCGCCAGTACAGGCCGTGCTGCCTACTCCCGTCGCCGATCCCGGCCCGAAACGGGTAAGTGTCGGCGTAATCCGCAATAATGTCCGGACCAGCTATGACGTTCTGCCGCTTCAATAGGCTCTCGCGCCAATCGTCCGGACATCGGCAATCTATACGAAACTCGCTTTTTCGCCGATGGCTTGTTCTCGGCTGCGTGACCTTGAGTGCTGTCTTCGCCGGAATGACGCTTCCGGCCACTGCACGTGACACTATCACCGTGGACCTTCGCCAGGCACGATCGATCACGGTCGCTGTCGGGCAATCCATGAACGTGCAGACAACGGAAGCGGTCGCCGACCTTGCCGTCGGCAATCCCGAAATCGCCGACGTCATGCCGATGACGGATCATTCCTTCTATATCCAGGGCAAGGCGTTCGGCCGCACCAATATAGTCGCCTACGATTCCGGGCGGCAGGTGATCGGTGTCCTTGATGTCGAGGCGACGGTTGACCTCGACGATCTTCGCCAGGCATTGCGACAGAGCGTTCCGGAAGCACAAATCGCCGTCAGCTCCGTCAATGGCCAACTCAGGCTCTCCGGAGCCGCACCGAACGCAGCCGCAGCCGGCAAGGCGGTTGAACTCGCGAGACAATACGGCTCACCGAACGTGATCAACTCTATCCGCATCACGTCTTCCCAGCAGGTGATGCTCGAGGTCCGTTTCCTCGAAGCGCGGCACACCGCCGGACGCGATCTGGGGGTCAGTATCCGAACAGGTTCGAAGACGACCCATAGCCTCACCGGCGCGTTCCAGTATCCAACCGAGGACGCGGCTCAGGAGGGCGGTGTAATTGGCTTCAACGGTTCCCTGCCTGGAGGGACTCCGTTCGGGACGGTTCTCTCTCGTGTCCTTAACGCTGGCGTTTCGGTTGACGTCCTTATCCAGGCGCTGGAAAGCCGGAATCTCGCGCGCACGCTTGCGGAACCCAACCTCGTTGCCCTCTCGGGCGAGACGGCAAGTTTCCTTGCGGGCGGGGAAGTGCCGATCCCGACATCGCAGGGCGATGGCCAGATCTCGGTCGACTACAAGGAATACGGCATCAGGCTGAACTTCACGCCGGTCGTCCTTGACCAGGGTTTGATCAATCTGACCCTTGAACCGGAAGTCAGCCAGGTCGATCTCGGAACGACCGTTCAGGCAAACGGAATTTCCGTGCCCGGGTTCATGACGCGGCGCGCCAGCACGACGGTCGAGCTTAGGGACGGACAGAGCTTCGCCATTGCCGGGCTGTTGCAATCCACCAACAGCCGCCGCCAGACCCAGCTTCCCTGGGTAGGGCAGATTCCGATACTGGGCGCGTTGTTCCGGTCGTCCTCGTTCCAGCGGGACGAGACCGATCTGGTCATCATCGTCACGCCGCATCTGGTGAAGCCGGCGTCGCCGGCACAGCGCCTGGCGACGCCGGGCGATAATTCCAGACTCAGCAATGACGCGGAATTCTTCCTGTTTGGTCTGCAGGAAGTGGGACCGAACGCAGTGCGCCGCTACATCCGCAATGCCAGGAACCTCGGTCCGCACGGATACATCCTCTCGCCGGGAGGAAAATCCAGATGAACTTGTGCCGGGATGGGATGCTGTATCAGCGAGCTGGCGTCCGGTGCCGGACAGCGGTCGGCACGCTTTCGGCCGGTTTGATCCTGGCGGCCGCAGCCGCGCTTTGCGGGTGCCAGGATTATTATTCGACCGGGCCGAGGGTGGGTCCGTATGACTATGACATCCATCGTTTCAACAGGTTGACGCAGGAAGCCGAACCGGGCTCGCCCAATCGATGGCGAACCTTCATCGCGGCAGATGGAGGCCGCAGCGTCGCCGTCTATGAAAAGTACCGCTCCGGTTCGGGAAAGGCTTCGTCAAGCCGGGGCAGCCAGCAATCGAGTGGTGCGGCCAATTCAGGACAGGCCGGTGGCTATAGCGCTACAAAGTAAGAAGGCAGGGCTGCCCTTTAACAAGGCACAGGCGGCGATCCAGTCCGAGGAAGACGGGATCGTACTGGTCTCTGTAGCATTGATGTTGCCGGTCATTATTGCCGTTCTGGCCCTCGCACTGGAGATGGGCGCAATGACGCTCACACGGACGCAGAACCAGCGGATCGCTGACCTTGCTGCCTATGCCGGCGCGATTGCCTGGGGACGGACCTCGTCCGAGGATGTCATGCGGGAAACCGCCTTCCATGTGGCCGAACTCAATGGTGCAACGCTCGAGCAGGTCACGGTCGGACTACGCCAATCGCCAGTGAACAGTGAAAACCAGGCAGTTGCCGTGACGGTCTCCGATACCCAAGGCCTGATCCTGGCTCCGATCGTCGGGCTGGGAAGTAGCCTGACCTCCAACGTGTCTGCGGTCGTTGAGCTGCGCCGGAGTCTTGGCTTGTGCGTAGCCGCCCTTGATCAGAATGGTCCGGGTGTCAGCCTGAGCGGAGGGACCCGAATGTCCGCTCCCGACTGCCTCGTCGGATCCAATACGTCATTGACGCTTACCGGCAGCGGTAAGCTCACCGCAAGAAAGGTCACTTACCGGACTGACTATCCGTTTACTTCTGGCTCGGCTGCCATCTTCGCGCCTGGCGACACCGACCCGGACATATCGCAATCGACAATAGAGGATCCCTTTGCTGATCTTCCGGGTGTATTGCTCGCTCGCGAAGCATTGGCCGATGCCATTGCCATAAACGCCCCTACACCGCCGCAGGGCTCGATATCGCCTGACGTCACCTTCGCCTACGATCCCAACAAAACGAACTCGGCTCTCCAGCAGGCCGGCTGCACGGGAAATGAGGCGTCGCCCTATTCGAACAATTGGACCGTGACGTGTTCCTCACAGACACTCAACTTCGGAAAGATCGAGGTTCAGGGCGGCGGACATGTCCAATTCAATATGAATGGTCCGGCAAGCACCACCTATAATATTTCTTCGATCAAGAATAGTTCACAAATCACTTTCGGTCCCGGGACCTTCAACATCCGGCAAGGCGTAGAGAGCGGCGGCGGAACAGTTCTCGTGCTTGGTAGCGGCAATTCCAACAGCTATCGTATTGGCCCTTCTCCAAGCACGGGTCTCGCCTTGAAGGCCGAGGGCAGCGCCAATGTGTCGTTCGCCGACGCACTGGGCGACGCCAGCGTGGTCGAGCTGTCCGGAGGGGTCGAGACAGCAGGAAGCAGCTGTGTCTTTCTGCCGGCCGCCGCGGAACATTACATCAAAGGCAGCATCTCGACCGCAGGCGGGCTGACGCTTGGCAGCGGCTTGTACGCCGTCACCGGCTATGTCGCGCTCGGTGAAAAGGGAGGCGGTGCCGTGAACTGCGGCGGCAAGACCGTCGGCCTCGACGCATCGAATGTCACGCTTGCAGTGGACGCAAACCAGATCGCTGGCGGTACCTGCGGCGGTCGCGCGTTCTGTGCGGCTAATGGATATAGCGGTGTCACTATTACAGCTCCAAACGATGGGCCGACGGCCGGCCTAGCTGTCATAGGGCCGTCGGGATTGAATCACGCCGGCGCTGCCATACTTCAAGGCGCTGCCGACATGCGTGTCTCAGGCGTCCTCTATTTTCCGGGTGGTCCAATCGACATCACTGGCGGCGCCAGCATCGGCGGCACCGGTGGCGCAGCCGGGTGCCTGCAACTGATCGGCGCCAGCGTCACTCAAGCGGGAGGCACTGCCGCGGCTTCCGAGTGTGTGGATCCGGCTGGCACGAGCATGGTCGCGAGGCTTGTTGAATGAAGAATCTGAACATGATGCTCCGTCGACCTTTCCTGGAAGAGGAAAATGGGACGGCTCTGGTCGAGTTCACGCTGGTCCTGCCAATACTGGTGCTGCTGCTTGCGATGGCGATTGATTTCGGCGCGGTGCTCCATACCAGGTTCAGGCTGAACGCTTCAGTTTCGGCCGGAGCGAACTATGCCCTCGTTCATGGAGGTGAAGCCACTCCATCGGGGGCGCCGGCCCTGGCGCGCTCCATTGCCGCGCTTGTGGCCGACAGTCAGGGACCAGACTGGGCAAACGCCTCGATCCTGATCAACGACGGCCCTAGCGCGAAGCGTGACGCACACGGCATGAGCGAAGAAGGCAACGCCGACTATGTTAACGACTGCTATTGCCTTACAGGAAACCCCGAAACTCCTGTCTGGGGTAGCGCCGTCTCTTGCTGGGAAGAATGCCCTTCAGGCGGCTATGCGGGGCGTTTCGTCCTTATCGAAGCGCACCACGGCTACACGCCTGTCTTCAGCAATTACGGGGTGGTGTCCGATGGCCGCCTGTCCGTTCAGGCGATCGTACGGATTCAATGATGCTGCGCTCACGACTTCTACACTGGTTCCGATGCATCAAGCCTGCCTCTCATGCTGGCAGGACGCCCTGTACGCTCGAACGATCAGTTCTGTTCGGCAGGGATGAGACAGGCGCCGTGCTCGTCGAATTCACCATTATCCTCGTTCCCTTTGTCCTGCTGACCTTCGGGACCATTGAATACGGCCGCCTCGCATGGATCCGGGAGGAAATGAGCGAGGTAGCGATCATGGCGGCACGTTGCATGGGAGTGCTCCATCCAGCCTGTGCCGAGAACGGACAATACAGCGAGGAAAAAACGATCGACTTCATCACGGAGATGGCGAGGACGCGATCCGTCTCCCTGATTCCAAGCGATGTAGCGTTGGATAGCGCCACCAGTTGCGCGGGATTAGCCGGTTTTTCCGAAGTGCGTATCGATTTTTCCTTCGTCTCGGCTGTCCCGGTGGTCATGACGTTGCTCTCGGGTGGTTTGCCGCTCAGCGCCAAGGCCTGTTTCCCGAACCAGGAAGCCGGCAACTGACATGTCCGGAAAGAAGGATCCTCGACACTCCGCGGAGGGCGGCGCCGGTCCTGCCCGGATCCTCATTTATTCCAATGACGCGGCGTTCGCGAAAAGCGCCGCCTCGACATTCGCCGCCGTCCCTCACTACCAGGTCCTCCAGCACACTCTGGAGGAGGCTCTCTTCGATCTGGAGGGCAAAAGCGCCGATCTCATCGTCGTGGATGTCGGCGGCGGCGCAGTTCTCGGCGACGATCGCCTGCGCGCGCTGCGCGCGGCCAACCGCAATACGCCCCTGGTCGTCATTTCCGAAGCGTTGCCAGCAGAGCGCGTACGCGAAGTGGTGCAGCTCAAGGCGGATGACTGGCTTGTCCGGCCCCTTGCGAACAACGCGCTCCTCGAAACGGCGGCGTCGCAACTGGGGGGAAGCAGGGCAATGCGCTGCGAGATATTCGGCGTAATCGGCGCGATCGGAAATCCCGGGGCCACGACCGTGGCAATCGCGCTTGCCGACGCGCTCAACCAGGAAGCCAGACCGTCGACATCGGAACTTTGCCTGATCGATCTCGACTTCGCGTCCGGCGCCTGCGGCGCCTATCTGGATGTCGCCAACGAGTTCGACTTTGACACCATCTTCACTGCACCAGAGCGGATCGACCTGGAACTGCTTGAACTCATCTGCCACCGTCATTCGACGGGATTCGACCTGCTTTCGGTGCGCCGCCCCGACTTCCTGCTTTCCTCCCGCCAGGACAATTTCGTCCTCCAACTGCTCGACGTCGCTTCATATAGATACAAGCGCATTGTCCTCGATCTGCCGTCCTATCCCACTACCTGGACCGCGGCGCTGATTGCCGAGTTGGACCGACTGGTCGTCGTGACGGAAACCACCATTCCCGCCATCAAGTCGGCCAAGCAGCGTTTCGATGAAGCCGCCTCCATTCGCCAGACAGACAAGGGCATTTCTGTCCTGGCAAACCGGGAAAAGCGACGGTTCCTCTCACGGGAGCTTACCCGGTCGGACGTCGCGGAAGGGCTCGGTCGGGACGACGTGGACTTTCTTCCAGAGGATAGGGCGCTGATCACGGAAGCGCTCAATCGCGGGGTCCTTCCCGCCCAGGCGCGGGCTTCCGCACCCTTCAACAAGCAGATCAAGCAGTTCGTCCGGAAATTGCGTGGCGAGGAAAAGACATGAGCGGCACAAGGCATAGTCGTACGCTATCGTTGCGGCCACAGACACAACAGAAGGATTGCGGAAGACGCTCCGTGGGGTCGGTCCGCAGTCTTATCGTGATGATTCTGGTTTCGTGCTTACTGTCTGCTTGCGTCACCGGTGCTCCGGATGTCGATCCGGTGGGGTCGAGCTACGAGCGTATCGAGGTGCCGCCCGTCACCGGAGATCCCGTCATTGCGGCCCAACGGGCGTTTGCGGCAGGCAACTACGCCCATGCCGCTCGCTATTTCGAACAGGCGCTGGAGCGGGATCCGGAGCGGAAGGACGCCTTGCTGGGCGTGGCCGCCTCCTACGATCAGATCGGGCGCTTCGATCTTTCCGATCCCGTCTATGAAAAGGCATCCGTCGTCATGCCCGGTGAGCCCGCGCTGTACAACAACATGGGGTATTCCCACCTGCTGCGTGGCGATCTCCAGAATGCGCAGGCATATTTCGCTCAAGCCGCAAAATCGACGCCTGGGAATCCCACGATAGACGGCAATCGCCGCCTGTTGGTCGAAGTCGCCAAGAACGTTCCATTCCAGGCGCCCATTGCGCAATGAGTGTCTTCGGACTCGTTTTCTTCGTTGAAATGACGGTCGTGCTTGGCGCGATAGCGTGGCAGGATTATTCCCGTCTCAAGATCCCCAACGAACTCACGCTATTGACGCTTGGCGTCGTCATTACGTTCTGGGCATGCGGCACAATACCGATTGGAGTGCTGGATATCGGCTTTGCGCTGGCCCTTTTCGTCATGTCGATCATGTTCTGGCTGGCTGGCAAGGTCGGGGCAGGGGATGTCAAGCTTCTCGGAGTTGTTGCGTTGCCCGTCGGCATCGCCGGGGGAATGCCATTCGCCATCAGCCTGTGTGCACTCGCATTTACGACGGCCGGCAGCTATCGCTGGATCATGATGTTTGGCTATCGGTATCCTCGGCTTTGGCGTTGGGTCGAACTGGCCGAGCGCAAACAGGTTCCTTACGGGGTGTTGATTTCGCTGGCGACCCTCGTCAGTCTCTTGGCGCGCTTCCGGAGCAGCCTCTATTGAAGCAACCGCAGGCGTATCCTTTGAAAACCTAAGACCGCCCAGCTCGATGAGCAGGATCAGGCAGATCCTTCTACCATTTCGATCGGCGAGGTCCCATTCGACGTCCCGGCGCTGGCCTCCGGGAACCAATCTCTCCTCTATGGCAGTCAAGTCGGATCGATGATCGGCCCCATTATCAAGCAGATTTATGACCGCGGAGAGGTGGCTTCCCCCATTGAGGTAAAGCGTAGTGATGGGCGGAGGCGCTATGCGATCGCTCTGACCGGGCCATATGTCGACAGCGTGTTCGTTTGAAAGGATGAAGCAGCCTTCCTCGACTGCGAAAAGATTAAGGAGCAGGTGGGACAATTTTACCAGCTCTGCTCGATATGGTGGCGCCAATGAGGCTCACCAATATGCTCCGGCGCAATGCTGCCGTTTCATGCATGGTGTACAGGTAGACGCGCGGTTCGCTACATTGACTGGAGCATATTGCAGGCGGGCGGAATGGGCTGGTGTGGTGCCGAAAGAGAATGGAACTTCTGAAATATAGTCAGGACAAAGGCCATTTCATCATAGTCGGTACCGCTGATGATATTTCCCTTGGCCGACAGGGGCTCATCGATCTGGACATCCCAGATGAACCAGCGATCAGTTGGGTCCATAAGTAGGCTTAAGCGGCTTTCCTGCACTGTTGCTCTTTTCATCTGAAGTTCCTCAAGACTTTCTGCCGACAACAATGGTCACTGATATCTCCAGCTATCGCTTCACCACCGCACTCCGGCAAAAGGCCGAAGTCGCTTCAATGAACTATTGAATGCGATTGGGCCCGGTAGGTCAATTTAGCCGCGAGGCCCAATGAACGCTGAGGTATGGGCGGCCTGATGATTGTGACGAATCCGCCAATGTGGCGCCATGTGTTTGCGCCCCTTGCCGATTGACACCGACGCGCTGTTTTCGTTGACTGGCGCAGTCATGCGTAGCCTGCGTTTTCACAAGCCCGTCGAGATATCTCTACGGTTCGGCCGTACTCGGTTGATTTCCTCGGTGCCGGAAGCCGGGGAGGTTCTGTTGCGTGGATGGCCGGAAGGCGAAAACCCGAAGTGCAACCGGGCGGCGAAAATCATCATCGAGGCGATGCACGGCAGGCGGAAACCGTCAGAAGTCCGGAACGCGCTGATCGACGCCGCCAAGGCATCGGGGATTCTGGTGGACGCGGCCTACGAGGCTGAGCATCCGATCGCGGCGGAGTAAATTCGTTCGCCATTGCGGACACGGCCTTGAAGGCCCTCTCAGAGACCCAACCCCTCTAATACTTTATCCAGGGTCGCAGGGAGATCGCGGACGCGCACGCCACTAGCGTTGTAGATCGCGTTGACGATCGCGGCCGCGGCACCGCAAATCCCGAGTTCGCCGATGCCTTTGGCCTGCAGTGGATTGGCCCACGGATCGCGCTCTTTCAGCAGCACCACCTCGATCTGTGGGACGTCCGCGTTAACGGCTAGGTGATATTCGGCTAAGTCACGGTTGACGACATGACCGTCGCGGCGGTCGTGGATGAGTTCTTCGGTCAGTGCCATACCTATACCGAACGTCATTCCGCCCAGGCACTGCGAGCGTGCGGTCTTGGCATTCAAGATGCGTCCGGCAGAGAATACGCCGAGCATCCGGCGCACGCGCGTCTCTCCGGTGATTTCATTGACGCCCACCTCCGCGAAGTAACTGCCGTAGCTCGCTTGCCGCACTTTCTTTTCGGCCTTTCCAGGTTCGACGTGGCCCTTGCCGACGAAGTTTTCCCCCGCGAGGACGTCGGTCCACGGCGTGCGCCTGTTCGCCACGATTGCGTGTCCGTCCTTCAGCGTGAGTTCGTCGTCCAAGCATTGGAGCTTCGCGCAGATCTGCTTCCGGATTTCTTCGCAGGCCAGGAAGACGGCCGTGCCGTTCGAGGCGGCGCCGATAGAGCCGCCAGAACCGGATGCTGGTGGATAGTCGGTGTCGCCCAACCGCGTGTCGACCATGTCGAGGGGGAGCCCGAGCATCTCACCCGCCATCTGCGTCAGGATCGCATACGTGCCCGTACCGATATCGGTCATGTCCGTTTCGACGATGGCCTGGCCGTCAGCCGTCAGAGTGACCTGTGCCTCCGACTCCGCTAGGATGTTCACGCGTACGGCCGAGGCCATGCCCGTCCCGATCAGCCATTCACCATCGCGCTGGGTGCCGGGTTTGGTGTGACGTTCCTCCCAACCGAAGCGACTCGCGCCCTCTCTCAGAGCTTTGGCAAGCAGGTTCGAGGAATAGGGGATGTCCTTGGAGGGGTCTCGCTCCGGAATGTTCCTGAGGCGGAATTCGACAGGATCGATGCCGACCGCTTCCGCCATCTCATCCATCGCAATCTCCAGCGCGGTGACTCCCACCGCCTCTCCGGGAGCGCGGACCGAGCCTGCGCAAGTCCGATGTATTCGTGCGACCCGGTGGCCGAGGACTCGATTCTCGCCGCGATAGAGGAAGGGGGTGGCTTGAGTCACGGGTTCGGAGAATTTTTCACCGGGCAGGTTCGACACCAGTACTTCGTGCCCAATGCCTGTCAGGCGTCCCTCCGCGTCTGCGGCGAGCCGGATGCGCTGCTTCGTCTCCGAGCGCCGCGTTGTCATTTCGAAGACGTTCTGCCGTGACATAGCAACGGCAACCGGGCGCTTCAGCTGCTTTGCAGCGAGCGCGGCCGCAACCGCTTCGGGCGAAATTCCCAGCTTCGATCCGAACCCACCGCCGACAAACGGCGCCAGCATGCGGACCTTGGCTTCGTCGATGCCGAGAGCATCTGCCAGTTCGCGGCGATTGAACTGCAGCATCTGGTAGCTTCCGCGCAGGTTCAGCATGTCGCCGTTCCATTCGGCGACCGATGCATGTGGCTCCATCGGCGCGCTGGAATGAGCGGGCGTGGTGTAAGTGTGGTCGATCGCGAATGCCGCTTCCTTCATCGCGCGATCCAGATCTCCCTGGCTCGCTTGCTTCTTTTCCGGCGTCTCGACGGTGGCGGTGGAGTCGTCAGGATTTACGGCGGGTTCTTCCTCGGCTTTCAGCCGAAGCCGCAGGATTTGAGCGCCATGCCGCGCCTGTTCGAACGTCTCGGCAACGACCAAGGCAACTGGCTGGCCGAAATAGTCGACGTCCGTGTTTCCCTGAACGGGTGCCTTGCCTGCGCGCCCCTGTGCAGGATTGCGTAGCAGCCGATCGTACGTAATGACGGCATGCACGCCGGGGAGCTTTACCACCGGCTCGATCTGGAAATCGATGACGCGGCCTGCGGGAATGGTTGCCCGCACCAGTACGCCATGCAGGCAGTCTTGGGGCAGGGCGTCCAAGGCATACTTTGCAGTCCCGGAGACTTTGAAGGCTCCGTCGGGACGGTCGGCCGGCATTCCGATGAGTCCCTGCGCCATGTCGTCCAGGCGGTTGCGGTCGTCACGGTCATCGACCTTGAGGTGGAGGGTCATGGATGCCCCTCCGTCAGTTCTCGCAGCACCGCCTTGAACGTCCGACGAAGCAAGGGGACTTTGAAAGCGTTCCCTTCCAGGGGGCGGGCATCGGAAACCAACATGTCCGCGGCGTCGTCGAAATGCTTCTCGCCCGGTGGATTACCCTTAAGCAACTGTTCGACCCGCGCGTTACGCCATGGCCGAGGCGCCACGCCGCCGAATGCAAACGAGGCCCGAGCAACGTGGCCTTCTCTCATCTCGACAATTCCTGCAACGGAAACGAGCGCGAACGCATACGATGCGCGGTCACGCACCTTTCGGTACCGTTGGCTTCCGCCAAGCGGTGGCGGCAGACGTACGGCGGTGATGAGGTCGCCGGGGTGGAGCGCTGTTTCGATGTTGGGCGTATCGCCGGGCAATCGATAAAATTCGTCGAAAGCCAGGCTTTTGGTTCCGCCGTCCGCCGTCTCGATTTCGACCTTGGCGTCCAGTGCGCACATCGCGACAGCCATGTCGCTGGGATGCGTGGCTATGCAGTGCTCGCTCGTCCCGAAGATCGCATGCATTCGTGTGACGCCGCCTATCGCCTGGCAGCCGCTACCGGGATCACGCTTGTTGCAGGGCATGGCCGTGTCATAGAAATAATAGCAGCGCGTGCGTTGCAGAAGGTTTCCGCCCGTGGTCGCCATGTTGCGAAGCTGTCCGCTGGCGCCGGCGAGCAAGGCCTCGGAGAGCACCGGATAACCCGTCCGAATTCGCATATCCGCGGCGAGATCGCTGTTCCGGACCAGTGCGCCGATCTTCAGGCCACCATCGTCGGTCTGTTCTATATCGCCAAGGTCGAGACGGTTGATATCGATGAGCCGTTCTGGCTGCATGACCTCCAGTTTCATCAAGTCGAGGAGATTTGTCCCGCCCGCGATGAAGGCAGCATGCCGTCCTCCCATGGCCCGCGCATCCGACCGTGACGTGGCTCGCGCGAATTCGAACGGCCTCATCGGTGATCTCCATCCATGACTTCCATGATGGCGTCCACGATGTTTGGATACGCGGAGCAGCGACAGATATTGCCGCTCATGCGTTCGGAGATTTCCTCGAGGCTCGCTGCCGGAGCGATCGTGACGTCTTCCGTGACATGACTCGGCCAGCCTGCTTTCAATTCCTCCAGCATAGCTGTCGCCGAACAAACCTGCCCCGGAGTGCAGAAGCCGCACTGGAAACCGTCATGGTGAAGGAACGCTTCCTGCAGCGCCGAGAGTCTTTCCGGCGTCCCGATGCCCTCGATGGTGACGATCCGGTCGCCATCATGCATGCACGCTAGGCTGAGACAGGAATTGATGCGCCGGCCATTGACGATGACGGTGCAGGCGCCGCACTGGCCGTGGTCGCAACCCTTTTTCGTCCCTGTGAGCTTGAGATGAACCCGTAGCGCGTCAAGCAGAGTGGTCCGTTCGTCCGCGTCGATCTCGTGTGCGATGCCATTCACCGCGAATTCCGTTTTCATCAGAATCCCTGACGTGCCATTGGCCGAAAAGACTTCAATCCGAGTATGGCGCGTTTGTTCCCGACAGCGCGAATTGGATTACGAACCGGGCCGAGAACCCTGTTGTTACCAGCCGTGAACGGCAGTGGGCGGAACCGATACTTGGCCGCACGGTTGAAAATGCTCCCCGCCGGAAAGTTCCCGTACTGACGGCGCCATAACAGGAGAACAGCAATGAAAACTTATCTAGCTACCGCGGCACTCGCCATCTTTGCCGCAACGTCCATGGCTGTTGCACAGGACACCGTGATCGTACCGACGGACTCCCAAACGACCGTCTTCGCTCCCGAGACCACGGGTTCCACCACCGTCATCGCGCCTGAGCGCGAAAAAGTGATCCGTGAGTACGTCCATAAGAAGCCGTTGGCTTCCATCAGCTTGTTGGGCATCGACCTCTCGATCGGTTCGACGCTTCCGGACACCGTTGAATTGCATCAAGTCGAGGTGCCGGACGTCCAATACGAGTACACGGTCGTGAATGACCACACGGTCCTGGTGGATCCGAGCACCAGGCGCATCGTCCAGGTGATCAACTAACGTGACGGCGTCAGCCCCGCGATCGGGACTCCTTCGTAACATATTGTTTCAGGCGGAACCGTTCCGTCGCTCCGCGCCTTGAGAGTGGTGGCTCGAAACGAGCCTCGTTCAACCCCGGAGAAAACCAATGCCTAACGAAGGAAATTCCGATCGCGGCTTTGCCTCGATGGATGAGGACAAACAGCGCCAAGCGGCTAGCAAGGGCGGCAGCAGCGTGCCCGATGAGAAGAGATCCTTCTCACAAGATCCGCAGATGGCGGCCGAGGCTGGCCGCGAAGGCGGCCAGCAGTCGGGCGGCCAGAACCAAGGCGGACGGCGAGATCAGGACCAAGATCAACACGGCCAGCAGCAGGCGCAGGGCGGTGACGAACGCCAGCAGGGAGGTGAGCGCGGCGGCAGCGGTAATTTCGCCAACGATCCGGAAAGGGCGTCGGAGGCTGGCCGGAAGGGCGGCCAGAGTTGAGTTCGGCTAGCATTCTGCTGACCCGGATGCTGGCAACGATTGCACGGGAAGGCCGGCGGCTCCGGCCTTCCTTTCAGTTGGAACTAACAAATAGAGGACGCGGAAATGGCCACCACGAAGAAATCGAAATCGTCCACAAAAGGTCTCGAGGACCTGTTCCTGGATGGACTGAAGGACATCTACTACGCAGAGAAGAAGATACTGAAAGCGCTTCCCAAGATGGCGAAAGGGGCGGAATCGGAAGAGGCGTCAGCGGCGTTCGAAAAGCATCGCGAGGAGACCGAAGGTCAGGTCGATCGGCTCGAACAGATATTCGAGCAACTCGGCAAGGCCGCGAGAGGCAAGACCTGCCCGGCGATCGACGGCATTCTGGAGGAGGGCGCCGAGATTCTCGAGGAGTACGAGGGCGCTCCAGCTTTGGACGCCGGACTTGTCGGTGCGGCGCAGGCAGTCGAACACTACGAAATCGCTCGATATGGCACCCTGATCGCTTGGGCCGAACAGCTCGGCATGAAAGAGGCGCTGCCCTTGCTCAAAGCGACGCTGAAGGAAGAGATGGCAACGGACGAAGCGCTCACCAAGCTCGGGGAGCAGGGCGTCAACGAGCGCGCGATGGCCGAAGCGGCATAGAAGGCAATGCGAGGGCGGGGGCCTTCTCTCCAAACCTTCATCATAGGCCTGTCATGGAAAAAGCATTCAACCGGGTCGCCGAGATCGTCGCGCACGCTACCGGACGTCCTTGGGCGTTCGCCATTTGTGTAACCGCTGTCGTTGTTTGGGCAGCGTCAGGACCCGTCTTCCGCTTCTCGGAAACGTGGCAGCTGATCATCAACACGGGGACTACCATCGTCACCTTTCTCATGGTCTTCCTCATCCAGAACACCCAGAACCGCGACGGAGCCGCGATTCAGGCGAAGCTGGACGAACTGATCCGCTCCGGAAACGGAAAGAACGACTTCATCGGAATCGAGCATCTGACAGACGCCGAAGTCGAAGAATTCCGGGAACGGTGCCGCAAGGCCAAGGAAGCGTTGGGCATCGGTATTCTGCAACCCGCGGAGTAGGAACTTAGCGAGGAAGCGAAATGGAAAGTCTCATCATTCAGGATGTGTTTCAGCCGTATTTTGACGGCCGCGATGCTTCCAGACCGAAGCCTGTCCACACGAAACAATCGTTCTGCGAGCGCGGTCAGAATCCCATAGCGACCCCGCCGCAGGCAAGCGAAATTGCAAAGAATAGCCATCAGGGGATCGTGATGGCCTCAAGTAAGAACGACGCCTGAGACGCCGTAGGAACGATCAATGTCGAAACGACAAAGGTCCGCCAGGCCAGCCAAGGAATCCCATAGCCTCAGGCACGACGTTAGCGCCGAGGCGCTCAAGTACGCGCGCAGGTTCGGCCTGAGTCCGGACGAAGCAGAGCAAATGCTGGCAAAAGCACCTAAGGCCACGCTCAACGCGGAAGCTACCGACCGAGGGGCTGCCTTGAAGTTTCGACGAGTTCGCTCTCGTCCCTAATGCCAGCCATGTAGTTCGCCATCACACGCTGGGCCATGCTGCTTCGCGTAGCCTCGTCTCGTTGATCGCAACCGAGCTTTCCAAGCACACGCTCGAATAGATCGAGTTCTGTCGGCCCGAATACGCCGCCGTGCCGACGGTGGTTTACATCCAGCATGATCGCCTCCCGAGCATCACGCCAACCCGCCTATTCGATACTGAGCCGAATCCTCGCGGGAGTCGACTCGAAAAGCTTTCTGTCAGTCTCCCAGAGGAAGCGCGAGTGGAAAGCCCAGCGGAGTATAGGACACGCGGTTGCTCAGCCGCGATTGCCGTCCTCCGAGGCCGTCTTCGCAGCCTTGCTGGCGAGCTTCCGGCGGACTTCCTCGAGGGCCATGGATAGGAGCACGTCGACTTCTTCGAGCTCAGGCTTGGCTTCGCAAGTGGAGATGTAACGCCTGAGTTCTTCAAGCGTCGCGCGGACGTGTTTCATATGCCGGGACCTTATGAGCTTCGGCCATAAACTGCCAGTCCCGGCTCGCGTTCCGTACTTCACGAATATTGACGGACATTTCAGGCGGATAGCCGCACAGGCTCGTCTGGACGTTGCATTCGTGAGCGTCGGGCCTCTTGCGCAGGAGGTTGGCGATGCGGTACCGGTGCTGCCCGCGCAGGTTTCTCCGGCGCAACAATGCAACTGACGAACGGTTGCAGAAAATCGACGATGATGCTTCGATTGAAGTGGCTTGGAAAAGTAGCGGAGGCTTTCCATGCAAATTCATCAACGCGGCGTCGATCTGCTCGTCAATGTACTGGACGCGGCCGACAATCTGGACAGCTTGACCCGCGAGGAAATGCGCGACTTGTTGAATGAGGTTGGCATCGTGCTGGGTTCGTTGCTGGAGCGCGACATTCCGGTTGCTGGCTTGGATTCCAGCCGGCTTGAGACAAGCCGCTGGCGCCGAGAGGACAATTGAGGGCGCTCTGACCTCCCGTGAGTTGTGTCCGATATTTGTACGGACCCATGCCACTGGAAATGTCAGGCTGCGGAACGATTCATCCATCCGGCCGTTGCCCGAACGCCTTGGGATGGAGTGGAACGATGCCTCCGGCACCGATTACAGGCGGATGTTTGTGCGGCGCGGTCCGGTTCGCGGCCCAAGGAAACCCGAGAGTCCATTATTGTCATTGCGACATGTGCCGGCGCGCCACCGGAAGCGCCTTCGCGGTTCTGGCATGGCTGCCTTCCATGGATATCGAATGGAACGGGGCACCAGCCAGAAGGCGCTCCTCGCCGATCGCGGTGCGCGAATTCTGTGCAACGTGTGGAACGCCACTGACCTTGGTCTATGACGACAAGCCAAGCGAGACGGCCCTCCACCTCGGCGTGTTCGACAATCCGGAGCAATACGAACCGCGTTACAATTATGGGGTCGATCAGCGGCTCGGCTGGATCTGCACCGGGGTGGATCTGCCAGGATACCGGACAATAGAGCGCTGGTGACGTCGCCGCTCGTGCGTGCGGCTTCGAATCCCGATCCGGGCAATCGGCGTTCTGCCGCGACGACCTTGGATATGGATCGATGTTTCAGGTCGCGCGTTCCATGTTCAGCCAGGGAGGTTGCCATGGGCACTGATCGCCATGAGAAAATTCAGCAGCGTGCCCACGAGATTTGGGAACGCGAAGGTCGCCCGGACGGCCAACACGATCGGCATTGGCGTCAAGCCATCGACGAACTGGATCGCGACGAACTTGATCGGGAACGACAGGAACTAGCCGACGCGCGGGAGGAAGATATTTCTCCCACCCGACCGGAGGGCGATCAAGGACACGTCGGAGCAGATGACTTCCTCGCTGAAGAAGCACTCGCCATCAAGACAGGCGTTTCGGGCGACGAAGCCGAGAGGCTGCTCGAGAAGTCAGGCGGAGATTCGGAAGCTGCAGAGCAGGTTGCCAGGGCTGAGGCGCCGGATAATTGAGCATGCCCAAGGATTTTCCCGACGAGACGCGGACGGATTCGCGGCAGAAAGATGCGGAGCACGAGACTGTGCTCTCTGCCGAGGACGCGCGCCAAGGTGAAATTATTCTACGCACCAGGACCCGGCGCATCATCTTTATCGCCGGATTGGTAGGTCTGGTGATCGTCGCAGTCTTGTTACGGATTTCTCTCGGGTGACCTTGTGCTCCAGCGGAACGAATCTCCTTCGCTGCCGTTGCGCTTCCTCCATCGAAACACGCGGAGAATCGATATGGCACAGGACACGCTTCCCACTCCCGGCGGCGACGATCCCGACGTTCGGTTCCTGACGGAAAACACGGACCTCTCGCCGAAGCAGGCGCGCGAGCTGATTGCCGAGCACGGCCATGACCGTGACAAGCTTCTCGAAATCGCGCGGACGAGGAAGGCGGAAGGGTAGGGCGGAGGCCAGCATGAAGCACAAGTCCGAAATCGCCGACGAGGCTCAGAAGCAGCGATCCATCCAGCGCGGCATAGACGCCAAGGACAGGTCCAACCCGAAAGATGACGGCAAGGGAGCAATGCAGGCAGGGGCCCGCGACTACCCGGAGCCGCCTTTTCCGAAGCAGCATCAGGCAAAGCCAGGTCATGAAACCGAGGTCGAACCGGCGCCGCTGTACGATGCTCCATATTATCTCGGCTCGAAAAAGCTGGACGGCAAGGTCGCCATCGTCACCGGCGGCGACTCCGGCATTGGTCGGGCGGTAGCAGTCCTGTTCGCCCGCGAAGGGGCCGACGTCGCCGTGGTCTATCTATCCGAAGACGAGGACGCCGAGGTCACCAAGACGGCGGTGGAGAACGAAGGCCGCCGCTGCATTCTTATCAAGGCAGATGTCAGCGAGCGTGAGCATTGCAGCAGGGCGGTGAAGGAGACGCTGGACCGCTTGGGCGGCCTCGACGTGCTCGTGAACAATTCGGCCTTCCAGTATCACGCCAAAGACTTCGGCGACATAACGGACGAGCATTTCGATACGACGTTGAAGACCAACCTCTATGGCTACTTCCATATGGCACAGGAGGCCGTGCCACACATGAAGCCAGGCTCCGCCATCGTAAACACCGGTTCGGTCACCGGCATAGACGGCTCCAAGGCGCTGGTCGACTACTCCATGACCAAAGGCGGCATCCACGCCTTCACGCGCGCCCTGTCAGGAAACCTGATCAGCAAGGGAATCCGCGTAAATGCCGTTGCGCCAGGACCCGTGTGGACGCCTTTGAACCCTTCCGACAAGGAAGCGGAAGACGTCGCTAAATTCGGTGGCAAGACGCCGATGAAGCGTCCAGCCCAACCAGAGGAACTCGCGCCAGCCTACGTGTTCTTGGCGTCGCCCCACTGTTCCAGCTACATCACGGGCGAGATCCTGCCTGTGGTTGGCGGCTACTAGCAGCGGCCGCAGGGAACTTCGCAAGCGGTAATCGGTTGCGTTACATCGCAAGGGAGCCGCGCCATGCCGGGGAATAAACCGAACAAAACTTCCAATCCCAAAAAGGATGCGAAGGGTCAGTTCGCCAGTTCAAAGGCCGACGGGTCAAACAGTGGGGTGAGCAGTGCAGACCCGCGCGTCATTTCGGGAAAGAAGAGCGGGGATGCGACATTCCCGGTGAAACACCGCCGACCCAAATAATTTGGCCGACGCGTCCGGCAGACGTCACTGCTGTCCTTCCGGCAGTTTCGAATTGCCGTACCCGTCCTCATGCGTCCCGGCAGGCGGCACCTGCTCCAGGGGAGCATTTGCGCCGCTATTCTGTTCGGGAGCTCTGGTTACGGAGGAGGTTTCTTGGCCGTCAGGTACAAGGACGAATCCGGCAATAAGGGCGACGAACAGAACGGCGGCAATCGCGACGCCCCACATCATGATGTTTCTAGTGCCGCGTTGCTCCTCCTTGCGGGATAGGTCTTCGGGCATTTTCCCGTTCCTTTGAGAGAGTGCGATATCTGGCAACGTCTCGTCCTGAAGCTGGTTCCGACGGTCACCCGCTGACCTGGCTGGATTCCTCGGGGCAATCCCGGCCATCACGGTTCCTTGCGACGGTGGCATATCGACGAAGTCAAAAATTCGGCGGTGGCCTGCAACCGGGAAGTTGACGCGGCGTTGCCATAGGAGTCACCGTGGAAGCGGCGAAGGCCTGGCAGAATTTGTCGGGTTGGGATTCGAGGAACGGCGTCCAGCATTCTTGGGCCACTACTGTCTCGGATCGGAGATGAGCGCCAGAGGAGGTCGAACAATGGCTCTCCGCCATGCAAACGCTGGACAGATCGTCGATTTGCAACCACTGGGAGCTGCCCTCAAGCAGGCGCGCACGAGCGCCATCGTCAAGTCCGACCTCTTCGAGGCCGTGCGTCTCGTCGTCGGAGCTGGCAAGGACATCAAGCCTCACAAGGTCGATGGCCCCATCACCTTGCACTGCCTGGAAGGCCGCGCGCTCTTGCGCCTGCCAACCGAGACGTTGGAACTCACCGTCGGTCAATGGGTGTACCTCGATGCGGGAGAGCCCCATTCGGTCACCGGAATCGAGGACAGTTCCTTTCTGCTGACGATCCTCTTCCCGACCGGGAGCAAAAAGCCCACTTCCGAGACGACGCCGCACGGAGGAATTGACGCCGACACCAAGAAGACGGTCGAAGGCCTGGAGTCCTTGCTCGACGAAGGATTGGAGGGGACGTTTCCAGCCAGCGATCCTGTCGCCGTCAGCGATCCCTCGACTGGCATCCGCATTACGCGAGGACGCGAATCAGGCTCGCGATGAGGGCAGGAAGACGATTGCGCGGTCGCGTGCGAAGCCGGCGGCTGCTTGCCGGGTGACAAGCCGTTCGGAAATCTGGGAGGAGCAATGACGTGCTGACCGTAGACAGACTTTTGCCTGCAGCGCGAACGCGGCTGGTGGCCATAGACTCCCGAGCGCTGTTGATCGACGCTGCCCGCTTGCTGAACGGACCCAAAATCAACCTCGTCGTCGTTACGGACGATGGGGGCAGGATGGCCGGAATTATCACAAAGACAGACGTGGTTGGAGAGATCAGCCAGTGCACGGGATGCAGTTGCACGGTGGAAGCTGCAAAGGTGATGACCACGGAGGTGGCCTCTTGTCGCCCGCAGGACTGGGTGAACGACGTCTGGACGACGATCAAGGAGCGGAGCTTGAAGAACGTTCCGGTCGTTGACGCAGACTCAAAGCCGCTCGGCGTGCTGAATGCCCGAGACGTCCTTCAATCGCTCTTGGAGGACGTCGAGTACGAGGAGCAGCTGCTCCGCGACTACGTGATGTGCGTAGGGTATCACTGAACACCTGGTCGCATCGCGGCCCTCTGCGATCCTATCTCGATCGAACCGTTCCCTTCTGGCGCTGACCGCGAAACCGGAATGCCGTTTCGACGTTCCCCTTACGCCAGAGGGAGAACTCAAAGATGAAATTCCTGAAAGACAACGGCCTGGTTCTCACAATGCTGGGCGTCTTTCTCCTGTGCCTGGCAGGACAGGCGCTGACAGGCTGGTCCGCGGAGAACGAACAGCGCGCCATGCACGGGGAGGGCGCTGCCACATTTGGCGCTTTTCTGGGCTCAGGCGCGTTCCTGTCGAGCGTATTTGAGAACTGGGAAAGCGAATTCCTCGAGAAGTGGGCTTTCGTCCTGTTGACGGCTTGGCTCTATCAGCGAGGCTCCGCAGATTCGAAAGATCCCGACAAGGATGCACCGGAGGACCGCGATCCAGTCCTCGACGCCAACAATCCAGACGCCCCGTGGCCCGTTCAGGCCGGAGGCTTCGCGCGAGGTCTTTATTCACACTCGCTCGGCATCGTTCTGCTCGTCCTCTTTCTTGGCACGTTCACGCTTCACGTGTGGAACAGCGCGCGTCATGCCGCCGCCGAAGCCTTGCAGCATGACCAGGTTCCACAGACGATTCTGCAGCATCTCTTTTCAGGCCAATTCTGGTTTGAAAGCTTCCAGAACTGGCAAAGCGAGTTCCTGTCGACCGGCCTTCTTATCCTCCTGGCCATATTCCTGCGGGAAAAGGGATCACCCGAAAGCAAGCCTGTAGCGGATCCCCACCGGAAGACGGGGCACTAGCCGCAGGATGAACCTGTGGCTGTGCGTCCGAAGTCGCGCTCTGCCTCTGGACCAGCAGCGCTTTTCTAGTTCGGCTTCGCCAGTCGTGAATGCGGGAACCGGGCGGCTTCCACCGCATTGTGGAAGACATACGCGCATGCGTACCCTCTCTTCAAGGAAACACCCATGGCCAGGACCTCGAGCCGTTCGCAGGACAAGTCCGCGACGATCCACGACCAGAAGCTCGAACGCGGGGAGGGCGGTGAACTCCATCAGATCGCGGAAGGCGACGGACCGATTCTGACAACCGCGCAGGGCGGCCCTGTTTCGGACGACCACAACACGCTGAAGATCGGCGAGCGTGGCCCTACACTGATCGAAGATTTCCACTTTCGCGAGAAGATTTTTCACTTCGACCACGAGCGTATTCCCGAGCGCGTCGTGCATGCTCGGGGGTATGGCGCGCACGGCTATTTCGAGACGTATGAATCGCTGGCAAAGTACACCCGCGCCGACATCTTCCAGCGCGCCGGCGAAAAGACGCCGGCGTTCGTTCGCTTCTCGACGGTCGCGGGGTCGAAGGGATCCTTCGATCTTGCCCGCGATGTCAGGGGCTTCGCCGTCAAACTCTATACGAAGGAAGGCAATTGGGACATCGTCGGCAACAACATGCCGGTGTTCTTCATTCAGGACGCCATCCGCTTTCCGGACATGGTCCATGCCGTGAAAGAAGAACCTGACCGGGCCTTTCCGCAGGCGCAGTCGGCACATGACAATTTCTGGGACTTTATATCGCTGACGCCCGAGTCGATGCACATGATCATGTGGATCATGTCGGACCGGGCGATTCCACGCTCGTTCCGCTTCATGGAAGGGTTCGGCGTCCACACCTTCCGTTTCGTGAACGCCAAGGACGAGTCGACTTTCGTCAAGTTCCACTGGAAGCCGAAATTCGGGCTCCAGTCGGTGGTCTGGAACGAGGCCGTGAAGATCAACGGCGCCGACCCCGACTTCCACCGCCGCGACCTCTGGCAGGCGATCCAGGCCGGCAATTTCCCCGAATGGGAGTTGCGGGTCCAGCTGTTTGACCAGAACTTTGCGGACAGCTTCGATTTTGACGTGCTGGACGCCACCAAGATCATCCCTGAAGAAATCTTGGAACCGATCCCGGTGGGACGCCTGGTCCTCGACCGCATGCCGGACAACTTCTTCGCCGAAACCGAACAGGTCGCGTTTATGACGCAGAACGTCCCGCCTGGCATCGATTTCTCCAACGATCCGCTGCTGCAGGGCCGAAATTTCTCTTATCTCGATACGCAGTTGAAACGGCTTGGTGGCCCCAACTTCACGCATATCCCGATCAATGCTCCCAAATGCCCGTTCCATCATTTCCAGCAGGACGGCCATATGGCGATGCGCAACCCGGTCGGCCGCGTGAACTACGAACCGAATTCCTTCAGCGACGGCCCAAGGGAATCGCCGCAGCAGGGCTTTCGCTCCTTCGCCGAAGCGGAAGACGGCCAGAAAGTCCGGCTGCGCGCGGAAAGTTTCGCCGACCACTACAGCCAGGCACGCCTGTTTTTCAACAGCCAGACCCCGCCGGAGCAGCGCCACATCGCCATGGCGCTGACCTTCGAGCTTTCCAAGGTCGAGACGCCGGTGATCCGCGAGCGCATGGTATCGCATCTTCTGAACATCGACGAGGGACTGGCCGAGACCGTTGCCGACAAGCTTGGCCTCAAGCAACTCCCAAAGGCGGCCGACGCCGCCGTCGCGCCCAGGGACGATCTCGAACCGTCACCCGCACTCAGCATTCTCGAAAACGGGCCAGAAAGCTTTGCTGGTCGCAAAGTCGGCGTGCTCGTCAGTCCGGGTGCCGATGCCGTGCTGCTCAGAAAGCTTCAAGCCGCGATCGAAAAAGAGGGCGCGGTAATGGAGGTCGTCGCACCGAAGGTCGGCGGCGTAGAGGCTGCGGACGGGAGCTGGATCGAGGGCCGGCACATGATCGACGGCGGGCCGTCGGTTCTGTTCGACGCCGTAGCGCTAGTCCTTTCTGAAAGCGGTGCCGAGCGTCTGACCGGGGAAGCCGCCGCGCGCGACTTTGTCGCCGACGCGTTCGCCCATTGCAAGTTCATCGCTTTCACTTCGGGCGCCGCCGCGCTGCTGCTGAAGGCGGGCGTCGATCCGGACGCGGACGAGGGCATGATTGGGCTGGACGATCCAAAGGGAACCGCCAGGTTCATAGAATCCTGCCGCAAGCTCCGCCTCTGGAGTCGAGAGGTGGCGGTCAAACTTTAACCGAGCCACTCGAAGCCATGACGGAGCTTTCGATGCAAATCGTTCGAACTGAAGTCACCAAGGCGACGGCAATTTCCGGAGAGCCAGTTCTGCGGGTCATTTTTTGCGGTGAAGGCGGCGACTGCATTACCGTCGACATGGCCGGAGTTCAGCCAGGCACCGACGCGACGGCTCTTGGCAGGGCCAGGGCTATCCTGGTGCAGACCGCTACGTTCGGCTTGGCCGCAAATGAGTACGAGGCGGAAAGCAACGGCAATTTCGACGAGGTCGCAGTTACAGCGGCTAACGATGAAAAGGGAAGCGTTTACGTCTTCGAATATCGGGACGGAGACAGCAGCCGGCAAGTTCCGCCAGCCCGAATGCCCAGCTTGAAAGCGGCGCGGGAAGAAGCAGTTCGTTGCGCGGTTGACCTCCTGGCAGACCTGCAATCGGACACGGAGCTCTCTGGATGGCTAATACATGTGCGCGGAGAAGATGGCACATTGCTCCATACCGTCGACGTGCAAGAGGCTGAGACTGCGCGACGAGCGGCGGAGGGAGCGTCGTCGCTTAACGGTTTGGGAGAATAGTTTTGGCGGCGCAAGGCTTGGTTCACGGTACGTTAGGCGAGAGCTGCCTGCATCTGTGCGTCGACATGCAGCGTCTGTTCGCACCTGGTGGCCCGTGGGCGGTGCCGTGGACGCAGAAGGTATTGCCGGCAATCGAAGAATTAGTGGAACGTCATTCGCGGCAGACGGTGTTCACTCGCTTTGTCCCAGCTTCCCGACCCGGCGAGGCTCCCGGTATGTGGGCGGCGTATTATCGGCGCTGGGCAGAGGTTACCCTAGCAAACATCGACGCGAGCCTTGTCGAATTGATGCCGGCGCTGGCTCGCTTTGCTCCGCCGGCGCAAGTTCTCGACAAGCACGTCTATTCACCTTGGACGGAAGGAAAACTCGACGCGCTGCTGCGTGGATCGGGCATAGATTCTTTGGTGATAACGGGCGGGGAGACAGACGTTTGCGTTCTCGCCACCGTACTCGACGCCATTGATCGCGGCTTCCGCGTCGTGCTTGTAACGGACGCCATTTGCAGTTCCGTTGACACGACACATGACGCCCTGATGGAGCTTTACCGTTCCCGTTTTAGCGAACAGGTCGAATTGGTAACTACGGGAGAAGCCTTGGCGACTTGGCCACAGGTGACGTCTGCTTAATGCGTCGCTGTCCCGGTCGTCGCGACCAGCCGATATGAAAATCGATTGCGGATGTGTTCGTTGAAGAATCGGCCTTTCGAGAAAGCTTCGCGAAATGCCGCGTAGGTTTCGGGAGGTACGGCGTCGTAGTCATACCGCTTCCCGCTCGCCACGAACCAGACCGAGAGCACTCGGGTTTCTGGGTCGTAGGCGCTCTTGCTGATTGTCGTTGACGGCATGGCTACACTGCTAAAGCGAGGCGGTTCCTGTCGCCTGCTGGGAATCCGTCGCTTATTGGGCCTCGATAAGGATTGAGCCGGTTGCCGAGCCGTCAATGGTTTGCGGTCCATGCCGTGTCGCCAGGAGCGCGACGACGAAAAAGCACGCGGCCAGGAAGGCCGCGGTGGACAAAGTCCTGCTCATCATGATCCCTCCGCGTTCCAGTGACGGAGCTTGTCCACCACCCTGCGATCATCCATGGATTCGCCGATGCTCCCGATGATCTCCAACAGGTCGGCCGGAGCGCCGAGACGCCTCAAGGTTTCGTGAGCTTCACGCGGATGTTCAGCATCCGCCAGAATCATGTCTTCGGGTGTCGCTCCGCACTTGCGCAAGGCTTTGGCAAGCTGCGCATCGATGGCGGTGACTGCTGCTTCGGTGGGCATTGCAACTGATCCCATGGCACCCAGATTGGCGGAGATAACGCCCGTCCCTCGATTTAGTTGCCTGGTCTTCACGCGGGGAAAAGGTTCCGGAACGCTTTGCGAAACCCCGCATTGTGGTGGGAAATGCAAACCTATGGTGGAACGCGAGATGCAGATTGTCCGAACCGAGGTCGTCAATGGGACGAGCGGGAACGGTATGCCTGCCATCGATGCCGTTCGGTCGTGGAGATCGCCAGGATGTCTTCGATCTCGCGTGGAATTACGGGCAGACTCTCGACGTTCTCTAAGGCTTTTGCCACGATCGCCGATGCGACGCGGAAGTCGTCGGCATCGTCTGCCGGCATGCGCAGGACCAGCGTTCGCGCTTCTATCCTTAGAAATTTTTTCGAGGACGATGGAAGGCGGGCACGTGCTTCCAGAAAGATTCCTCGTACCCTGACCGAAGACCCCAACGTTGCGGCGGACGAAAGCTTCCATTCCGCTATCAGTTCTGCTGGAACGTTTGCTGTCTGGTGACCCACTAGACCAGTTCCATGGGCAGGTACCGGATGACGATCTTGTCCTGCCGGAACATCTCCCCCAACCAGATTTGCCGCTTGCGCCAGTCCTCCCTGTCGACCTCTTCCACCATCACCTCGAAAATTACGATCTCGTCATTGGCAGCCTCGGCGCCTTGCCGCCAGAGTCCTTCGGCAGGTGACTGCAGATAAGCGGTGACGCCGTCGAAGCGGCGTACCAAGTCTTTCTTGACGTGATCGTACTCCTCCTGGCGGAACGGCCGTCCGGCATTGTCAGTGCGGGGAAGCAGTATCTGTACAAGCTGCATGGCGGATCACCTACCGAAAGGGGAGCAACGATCTGCCTGACCGAGCCGTTCCACCGCACCGAACGATCCGACGCTGTCGTTATTGATCACACAATGTATCGGTCGGGAACCAATGTCCGCCGGCCTTGTTAGTCCATACCGCACGCAAGTGCACGACAGCGAGGAAGACTTCCATGAGAACGAACTTATTGCTGGCCTCACTGGCCGGGGCGACGGCTATTGCCTTTTCGTTCCCCGCGCTGAGCGCCGACACCGCCCAGGACTTTGTGAACAAGGCCGCCGTGGGCGGAATGTTCGAGGTTGAATCCAGCAACCTGGCCGGCAGCGCGGCGACGGACGACACTGTCAAGGACTTCGCGACGATGATGGTCACCGACCATACCGCCGCGAATACGAAGCTGAAGACGGTCGCCGAGGAGCAGAAGCTCACAGTGCCGACAGCTTTGGACGCTAAGCACCAAGCCATGCTGGACAAGCTCAACGGGGCCAAAGGCGAGGCATTCGACCAGGCTTACGTACAAGCGCAGCGTGACGCGCATGACGAGGCGGTTTCACTGTTCGAGGATTACTCTCAGAACGGCGACAACGCGTCGTTGAAGACGTTTGCCACCGAGACGTTGCCAACGCTCAAGATGCACCAGGAAAAGATCGAGACGATCGCCAGTAACATGGGAACCGAGGCGACGACCGACTCGACCGAAAGCGCTCCCCCGGTGCCCGGAGCGAATAGCTTTACCGAAGCGCAGGCCAAGGACCGCATTCAGGACGCGGGCTACGCTGACGTTTCGGCTCTCGCCAAGGACGACAACGGCGTCTGGCGCGGCCAGGCGACAAAGGACGGCAAGACCGTGTCCGTCGCCCTAGACTACCAGGGCAACGTCACCTCCCAGGCCAACTGACCTAACCAGGAGATACAGAAATGAGAACCGTGAGCGGGCTGTACGACAACTACGACGATGCCCAGGACGCTGTGGGCGAGCTTGAAGCATCGGGCATTCCCAGTTCCGATATCAGCATCGTCGCGAACAATTCCGAAAACTGGTACGCGCAGGACGAACCGTCCGAGGCTGCCGAAGACGCTGGTGCGGGCGCAGGAATCGGTGCGGTCGTCGGCGGGGCAGGCGGTCTGCTGACTGGCCTCGGCGTCATGGCTATTCCCGGCGTCGGCCCAGTGGTGGCAGCGGGGTGGCTCGCGGCAACGGCTGTCGGAGCCGTCGCCGGCGCGGCGGTCGGAGGCGCGGCCGGCGGTATCATCGGAGCGCTCACCGAATCCGGCGTCTCTGAGCAGGACGCCAACGTCTATGCCGAAGGCGTTCGCCGTGGCGGCACGCTGGTGACAGCCCAGGCCAACGACGACCTCGCGCCGGAAGCGGAGCGGATTCTAGGCCAGTCTACCGCAGTGGACGTCGCGTCGCGACGGCGCGACTACGAAGCGGAAGGATGGACGGCGTTCGATCCTGCAGCGCCCGCGTACACGCCTGGAGAAGCACGACGGGTTCCATGACGTCACCGGGGATTCGCCGACCTCGACCTGCTTTGGGTCGAAGTCGGCGTGAGCGAATCCTGCATTCGATGCCGCGCTTCCTGTTGCCATTGTCGACGTCTCCCATGGAGGCGAGGAGCGCAAGCGAGATTCCATCCGAAGGCGGTCCTTGGCAGTACGAACCCAAATGGGACGGGTTTCGCTGCCTGGTCTTCAAGGAAGGGCAGGAGGTGGAGTTGCGGGCGAAGTCCGGGAAATCGCTGAGCCGCTTTTTTCCCGAGATGGTGGAGACGTTTCGCAAGGCGGGCCTTCCTCGCTTTGTGCTGGATAGCGAGTTGGTCATCGAGATCGGAGCCGAAAACTCTTTTGATGCCCTTCAAATGCGGTTGCACCCCGCTGAGAGCCGCATCCGAAAGCTGTCCGCAGAAACTCCCGCAACCGCCGTCATGTTCGACGTCTTGGCTTCACCCGATGATCCGCGCCTCTTTGAAAAGCCCCTGTCCGAACGGCGTCCTGTCCTGGAGGGCTTGGTCAAAAGGCTTGGACGCGACGGCCTGCGGCTTTCACCGCAGACGCGGGATCGTGACCTGGCCGCGTCCTGGCTGGCGGACCATTCAGGCAAGACTGACGGTATCGTTGCGAAACTGCTCGATGAACCGTACCGCCCCGGTGAAAGGGCGATGGTCAAGGTCAAGCGGTCGCGCAGCGCCGACTGCGTCGTGGGAGGATTCCGGTATCTGAGCGACAGGGCGGAAGTGGGTTCGCTGCTTTTGGGTCTCTACGACGAGCAGGGGTTGCTCAACCATGTCGGTTACACTTCGACCATCGCCAATTCCGAACGTGCGGCGCTGACGAGAAAGCTTGAGGCGATCAAGGCCTCACCGGGATTTTCCGGGCGTGTGCCCGGTGGACCGAGCCGATGGAGCACCGACCGCTCAGGAGACTGGCAGCCTGTGAGGCCGGAACTCGTAGTCGAGGTCCGATACGACCATGTCACGGGAGACCGATTCAGGCACGGAACCAAGCTGTTGCGCTGGCGCCCTGACAAAGCGCCGAAGCAATGTACTTTCGACCAGCTCTCCTGACCGCAGCCTCGATTGATCACGATTTATGACGCCAGGGAACGGTTTTGCCAGATCAGAGCTTCTTCTTGTTCCGACGCCCATCCTGGGCATCACACAGCCGAAGTAACTTAGGCGAGTGCAATTCCGAACCGCAGGGAGGTCCTTTGTTGAGGCTTTCCGATTTCTAAAAGGGACAATGCAATGGGTTTCTTTTCCAAGGACATCAAGACGCTTGACGACCTCTTCGTGCACACGCTGCGCGACATCTACTACGCCGAAAAGCAGATCGTTGAGGCATTGCCGAAAATGATCGAGAAAGCGACGGCTCCTGACCTGAAGGCTGGCTTCGAGCAACACCTTCGGGAGACCGAAGGTCACGTTCAGCGCGTCGAGAAGGTGTTCGAAATGCACGGCACAAAAGCGAAGGAAGTCGATTGTCCGGCCATCGACGGCATTCTCGAAGAAGCCGACGACGTCAGCGGCGAAGTCGAAGACAAGAATGTGCTGGACGCTGCCCTGATCGCCTCGGCCCAGGCTGTCGAGCATTACGAGATCACGCGCTATGGTACCCTGATCGCCTGGGCGAAGGAGCTTGGGCGCGATGACTGCGCCTCGGTGCTGGCGCAAAATCTGAAGGAAGAAGAGGCGACCGACAAAAAATTGTCCGGCTTGGCCGAAAGCAGGGTCAATCGCGAGGCGGCCTAGCTTTCAGGCGATCGCTCCGAGGCTCGGCGAAGCGCCTGCCGAGCCTCGTTGAAACGGAGGCAGCAACGATGCGGAAGAGGTCACGCGATCCGGCGAGCGCAATGGACGTCGTGCTTCCTGTCGCTTCTGTTGAACTGCCGCCCGAAGACCCTGCAGCGATGGAGCGTGCGAGATGCGTCTCTATCCTTCGCGCCCGAGCCAGGGATTTCGAGAGCCAAAAGCTTTTTAATCTGGCGAGAGCCCTGTCTGCCGTCGCCGACGAGATCGGCATCGTCGATCCTCTCCTTTCCCGACATTGAATATGTGCAGTAGCGACCTTCAGGGAGGCTGACATGCGGAGCGCCGCCGCAGCCATGCAAGACGACCTTTTCGGAAAGAAGGACGACCTGCCGGAAGGATTTCGGTATCAGGCGGACCTGATCGCCAGGGACGAGGAATCGGAACTCGTTCGCCAACTGGAGGCTTTGGCCTTCCAGCCGTTCGACTTTCACGGACATCTCGCCAACCGCCAGGTAATTGGGTTTGGGCTGCGGTATGACTATGACCGACGGGCTGTCGTTCAGGCGGCGCCAATTCCTCAGTTTCTCATCCCGTTGCGTGAGAAAGTTGCCGAATTTGCAGGCCGCCCGGCAGCGGCGTTTGCGCAGATATTGATCAACGAATATCGGGAGGGCGCGGGAATCGGTTGGCACCGGGACAAGCCCCAGTTCGAAGAGATCGCGGGCGTTTCCCTGCTCGCCTCGTGCAGTTTTCGGTTGCGACGCAGGAACGGTACCAAATGGGATCGGGAAACGTTTGTTGTCGAGCCGAGATCTGTCTATCTCATGGCTGGACCGTCCAGGAATGAATGGGAGCACAGCATTCCGCCGGTCGCCCAGCACCGCTATTCGATAACGCTGCGTACGCTGCGCGACCGATGAGAACGTCTTTCTGGGCTGGACACCCCGTCCTCTTGGAGCCTAGCCGTCCAGAATCTTGCGAACCTTCAATGCTAGTTCATCTATGCTGAATGGCTTGGTGAGCAAGCTGGTTCCGGCGTCCAGCACGCCGTTGTGAACGATGGCGTTGCGCGTGTATCCCGTCGTGTAGAGCGCCTTCAGATCCGGTTGAAGCAGCCTTGCCTTATCGACGAGCTCGCGACCGGACATCTCCGGCATCACCACGTCCGTGAACAGAAGCGACACTTTTTGGCCGGCCTCGAAGAGCCGCAATGCCTCGACGGGATTTCCGACTTCCAGGACGCTGTAGCCTAAGTCCTTCAGGGCTTCGACCGAAACCGCCCTGACACGTTCCTCGTCTTCCACGACCATGACCAGCTCGGCCTCAGTGCCCCTGTGTGTCGCCGCGACGTCGAGAGGTTTCGACGGCTCCGCAGCGTCGCCATAGAACCGTGGCAGATAAATCTTGATCGTCGTGCCGACGCCGAGTTCGGAATAGATCTTCACGTGGCCGCCGGATTGCCGGACGAATCCATAAACCTGGCTGAGGCCAAGGCCGGTCCCCTTGCCAGTCTCCTTGGTGGTGTAGAAAGGATCGAATGCGCGGGCGATTACCTCGTCCGTCATTCCCGTTCCGGTATCCGCCACGGCGACCAGCACATATTGCCCGGGCTCGATCGCGAACTCTCGCGCGAAGGCGTCATCGACAAACGCATTGGACGTCTCGATGGTGAGCTTTCCTCCGTCGGGCATGGCGTCACGGGCGTTGACGCAAAGATTGAGCACGGCGCTTTCCAGTTGCGCGGGATCGACCTTGGCTTGCCATAGCCCGGCTCCGAGCACCGTCTCGACGGTGATCGGTTCGCCCAGGGTGCGGGCGACCAGCTCGGTCATGTTCGAGACCATCTTGTTGGGATTGACGGGCTCTGGAGCCAAAGGCTGCTGTCGGGAAAAGGCCAGCAATCGCTTGGTCAGGTCCGCAGCCCTGCGCGCGCCGTCGATCGCTCCCTCGACGAAGCGTTCGACGTCAGTCTCGCCTTTCGCCAGCTTGCGCTGGAGCAGGTTCAAGCCGCCGATGATCACCGCCAGCATGTTGTTGAAGTCATGGGCAATGCCACCCGTCAATTGGCCGACAGCCTCCATCTTTTGGACCTGTCGAAGTTGTTCCTCCGCCTTGGCCCGCTTGAGCACTTCCTCGACGACCCGCTCCTCCAGCGTGGCGTTCAGCGTCTGAAGCGCCTCTTCCGCACGCTTACGCTCCGCGATCTCGCGTTCGGCCGCCTGGTAGAGCCGAGCGTTGTCGATGGCGATCGCGGCCTGTCCGGCGATGCCGACCAGCAGTTCCTCATGCTCTTCGAGGAAACGGCCGCGGCCAGAATGGCCGAAAAACAGGCCGCCGATGACCTCGCCGGAACGGGAGACCACGGGCGCGGCCAGATAGCTGCAGACCGGGAGATGTCCTTCCGGCATTCCGTGGTACGGGGCGTTCTTCCCATAGCGGGGGTCTTCGGTGATGTCGTCGGACCTGACCACGCCTTCGCCCTCGAACGTCGGGCCGAAAACCTTCGTATTGCGGGGCATGGGAAACTTCGAGAAGGCTTCCCGCGGAACGCCCGACAGGGCGTACAGCATGTAGGATTCGCCCTTTTCATTCTTGACGTTATAGAAAAAGGCGCCGAATTCGGCGCCGACCAGTTCCGTGCAGGCATCGGTGACAATCTGTACGACCGCAGCGACGTCGAGCTCGGCAGCGACCGCCCTTGCCGACCTGTTCAGCACTTTGAACTTGCTCGTTTCCGCGCGTATCGCCGCTTCTGTCTGCCGGGCAACCGTAACGTCTACGTTGACGCCGATCATGCCAACGAATTCCCGGCCTGGCCCCAGGCGCGGCCGTGCATTGGTCACGATGTTGCGGTACTCGCCGTCCTGTCCCTTGAGGCGCAGTTCGACCGTGAAGCTCTCGTGGTCGACCATGCCACGGCTGAACGGTTCAAGGGCGCCCATGTCATCTGGGTGAACCGTCGTGAGCCAGTCGAAATCTGAAAGCTTGTCCTCGGAAACGCCCCAGAACTCCCGCTGGGCCCTGTTGAGATAAAGGCATTTTCCCACAACGTCGCTCATCCACAGCATGACGGGAGCGTTTTCGGCGACCAACCGGAAACGCTCCTCGCTCTCCCGAAGAGCTATTTCGTTCCGCCTTGCCGCGGTGACGTCGTGGCCCTGGACGAAGACGCCGGTCACGCGCCCGTCGGACAGGACGGGTTGGTAGATGAAATCCAGATAGCGCTCGTCCTCGTCCGTCCGGTAGCGCAGGTTCACCTTCTGGTCGCGGCCGACGAATGGCTGGCCGGACGTGTAGACGTTGTCGAGCAGCTGCGTGAAACCTTGCGACGTGACTTCGGGCAGTGCTTCGGCCACTGTTTTTCCGAGGATGTCGCGATGGTCGACCAGCGCCAGATAGGCCTCGTTGGCCATCATGAAGCGATGATCCGGGCCGCTCAGCATGGCGATAAAGCCCGGCGCCTGCTCGAACATGCGACGCAGGCTCTCGCGCTCGGCCGTAAGTTCGCGTTCCGCCTTCACCTTCGAGGTCGTTTCGACGACGACGGCGATCACGCCGACGGGCTTGCCCTTGTCGTCGAGGAGCGGGGAATAGTCGAGGTCCAGCCACAACTGCTCTGGTTCGCCGTTCCGATAGAGGGTCATGGCTTGTTCGCGATAGGCGAGGGTGCCTCCGTCCAGCCCGACCTTCATGACGTTGTCATTGAAATCGGCGACCTCCGGCCAGCCTTCGCGCACCTTGGAGCCGAACATGGCGGGATGCCTGCCGCCCGAGAAACGGGAATAGGCGTCGTTGTAGATCATCACGCCGTCTTCGTTCCAAAGCGTGACGATCGCCACTGGCGAGCGCAACACGAGAGCTATCGTGGCCTTGAGATGCTCCGGCCATCGATCGATGTCGCCTAGTGACGTCGAGCCCCAATCGTATGCCGCTATGATCCCCGCAGCTTCGCCCCCGCCCGCGAGAAACGGGTACGCCCCATCCTTTTGGTTTCGCAACTTGCCCCCCTGTGCGCCGCCCAACCTTCTGAAACGACAAACCAGCGAAATCGTTCCGCGGATTTCCCGTCGGAACGATCGAACGCGTAGCCCTCGCGGCTCAGCCTTGCAGGGCCCATTGATCGGCAAGCGTCAGCCCGAACAGGATGGCCAACCAAAGGCCGGCGGCAGCGACCGCAAGACGTGGCAACGGCTCCGTCGCGGCCAGATGCATGAACAGGATCGCGATGATCACGGCCTTGGCCGCAGCGATGGCGAGGTTCAGCGCCGAGTTGAAGCCGCCGAGATCGACGAAGGACGATCCTACCGTCAGCGCCAGCAGCGCCATGAGTGAGAGATAGGAGAGGACGAGACTGCGGATTTCGCTCACGGTTCGGCTCAACGGTTGATCAGGTAGAGAATGGGAAACAGGAAAACCCAGACGATGTCGACGAAATGCCAGTAGAGACCGACCGCTTGGACACGCCGAGCGCGGCTGGCGGGTTCGCGCCATCGCCAGAACGCCAGCAGCCAGCCGATGACTCCGATGCCGCCGATGAGATGCAACCCATGTAGCCCCGTCATCGCGAAATAGAGGCTGAAGAACAATTGTGCGTGGACCGGATCCGGCCCGTCGAAGGTGAAGGGCGCACCGAGAACGGGCGCGATGCCTTCATGGAATTCCATGGCGTATTCGGTGCCCTTGATCGCCAGGAAGACGATGCCGAGCAGGGCTGTGGCGCCGAGCGCCAGCGCTGCAGCCCGCCAGCGGCGCGCGGTCGAGAATAGGTGCGCCAGCGCCATGACGAAGCTCGAGGTGATGAGCACGGCGGTGTTGAGGGTGCCGAGCGCCAGCGAGAGATGCTTCGACGCCGCAGCGAAGGCCGGACCGTAGCTGATATGGGCAATCAGAAAGACCAGCATGATCGCGCCGAACAGCATCGCCTCGGAGCCGATGAATACCCACATGCCGAACGTATCGGCCGCCTCTTCGCGACGTGGCGTATCGAAGGCGATGCTTTCGACGGCTTTGGTCATCCCGCCGTCTCCCGGTGCGGGCTGAAGCGCTCGTGCTCCAGCCCCTTCATCGGATAATCGTAGGCTGGCCGCGTCACCACCGGGGTGACCGCGAAATTGTGCGGCGGCGGCGGCGAGCCGGTCTGCCATTCCAGTCCGGTCGCCCGCCATGGATTGTCGGGCGCCTTCGCCCCCCGGAAGAACGACCGGCCGAGATAGAACAGAGGCATCAGGTAGCCCGCCGCCAGCACCACGGCCCCGGCCGAGGACAGCACGTGCCAGAACTGGAACTCCGGCGGATAGGTGTGATAGCGCCGCGGCATGCCGTTGAAGCCGAGCACGAACTGCGGGAAGAAGGTCAGGTTGAAGCCGATGAAGGTGGTAACCGCCGCGACCCGGCCCCAAGCCTCGGAGTAGAGGCGGCCGGTCATCTTCGGCCACCAGAAATGCAGGCCCCCCATATAGGCCATCACCATGCCGCCGACCATGATGTAGTGGAAATGCGCCACGACGAAATAGGTGTCGTGGACATGGACATCGACGGCGAGGGCGGCGAGGAACAGGCCGGACAGTCCACCGAAGGTGAACAGCGCCAGGAAGAACAGCGCGTAGAGCATCGGCGCCTCGAAGGTGATCTCGCCCTTGCGCAGCGTCAGGCTCCAGTTGAACACCTTGATCGCCGAGGGAATGGCGACGCAAAAGGACAGGAACGAGAAGACGACGCCGGCATAGGTCGACTGTCCGGAGACGAACATGTGATGGCCCCAGACGAGGAAGCCGAGCACGGCGATCGCCATCGACGCCAGTGCGACGGAGGTGTAGCCGAACAGCGGGCGGCGGCTGAAGCAGGGCAGGATCTCCGACACCACGCCCATGCCCGGCAGGATCATGATGTAGACCGCCGGGTGCGAATAGAACCAGAACAGGTGCTGGAACAGCAGCGGGTCGCCGCCGAGCCCCGGATCGAAGATGCCGAGGCCGAACACCCGTTCGAGCACGATCAGGATCAGTGAGGCGGCAAGCACGGGTGTCGCCAGCACCATCACCAGGCTGGTTGCGTAGAGGGTCCAGACGAAGATGGGCAGGCGGAACCAGGTCAGTCCCGGCGCGCGCAGCTTGTGCACGGTAACGATGAAGTTGATGCCGGTCATGATCGACGAGAATCCGACGATGAAGACGCCGAACGCCGCGGTCGAGACGTAGCTATCGGAATAGATGCTCGAGAGCGGCGTGTAGAAGGTCCAGCCTGTGTCGACGCCGCCCAAGAGGACGGCCGCCAGCGTGAACAGGCTTCCCAGGATGAAGACGTACCAGCTTGCCAGGTTCAGGCGCGGGAAGGCGAGGTCGCGCGCCCCGATCATCAGGGGAAGCAAAAAATTGCCGAGCGTCGCCGGGATTGACGGCACCAGGAAGAACCAGACCATGATGATGCCGTGCAGCGAGAAGAAGCGGTTGTAGACGGCGTCGGAGACGAGATCGCCCGCAGGCGTGACCAGTTCGATGCGTATCATCAGCGCAAAGAAGCCGCCGAGGAAAAAGAAGGCGGTCAGCGAGGCGAGATAGAGCCAGGCGATGCGCTTGTGGTCGGTGGTCTGCAGCCAGGAACCGATTCCGGCCCCTTCCTGCAGGTAATTTCCGGCGCGCAAGGTTTCGCTACTCATGGGGTTGCCTCGCTCGGAGTCGATCGTTCGGGGGAAAGCGATTTCAGGTAGGCGACCAGCATCTGGAGTTCCCCCTCGTCGATGAGGCCGTCGAAGCTCGGCATGACGGGTTCATAGCCTGCGGCGATCTCCTTGGCGGGCTGCAGGATCGAATCCCTCAGATAGCGCTCGTCCGCCAGAACAGTCTGCCTGTCTGCAAGCGCGACAGGCCTGCCGTAGACGTTGGCGAGGTCGGGCGCGCGCACCTTGCTGGACGGGCCGTGGCAGCCAGAACAGCCCAATGCCCGGAACAGTTTTTCGCCGCCTTGCGCCAGCGTTTCGCTTTCGCCCTGGGCCGAAAGCCATTTGGCAAAGTCCTCCGGGGGCATCACGGTGACCCAGCCGCCCATCTCGGAATGCTGGGTGCCGCAATATTCTGCGCAGAAAAGGTGGTAGCGGCCGGGCTTGTCGGCGGTGAACCACAGATGCGTGGTGCGGCCGGGCACGGCGTCCTGCTTGAGACGGAAAGCCGGGACGTAAAAGGAATGGATCACGTCCTGGGAGGCGAGCGAGACAACTACGGGTCTGCCTGCCGGGACGTGCAATTCGTTGATCTCACGCTGGCCGCCGGGATGGCGGAACGTCCACATCCATTGCTTGCCGAGCGCCGCGATCTCCAGCGCGTCGGCGGGCGGCCGGTCGCGCTGGACGAACAGCACCGCGCCCCAACCGAAGAAGATGAAGGCGATGACCAGGCTGGCGCTCGTCCAGCCAATCTCCAGCGGCAGGCTGCGGCCACGCTGTCCTGTTCGGTCGGCGGTGGATCCCGCACGGTATTTGACTGCGTAACCGACGACCAGCGTCGTCAGGAACAGGCCGAGCAGCACTGTGAAGGCGAGCAAGGTATAGAAGAGAGTATCCACCTCTCCGGCAACGGATGAAGCCTCACTGGGCGCGAAGGGGACGCCGAAGCTCATGTCCGTCTCCGTGCCAGCAGGAGGATTGCAGTGCCCAATGCCAGAAGTGTGGCCACGCCGCCGAGCTTCAGCGCCGCCCAGATGGCGGGCGTATACTGGCCATTCGACGTGTCGAAGCCGGCGCAGAGCAGGAAGACGTGATCGGCGATCGAGCCGAGCTTTCCGGCTGAAGCCTCCACCAGAGCCAGCCTGAGGTCGCGGGGCTCGAAGGTGAGCGCTGGGAGCACGCGCGAGATTTTCCCGCCGGGCGTAAGCGCAAGCACGGCGATGGGATGCACGAATTGGTCAATGCGCGGTCGCGTATCGAAGCTGATGCCCGCTTCGCTTGCGAGCGCGGCGCCCTCGGGCCCGGTCAGGAAACGCCATGCCTTCAGCCCGTCCGCCCCGGCCGATTGGGCTACGGCTTCTTTTGCCGCAATGGCGTCTTCGCTTGTCTCGGTTTGGTCGATCGAGATGAAGAGAGCCCGATAGGCCGAAGGATCAAGACCTGTCTTGTTCAGGTCCGAGGCGACGGCCTGCTGGGTGACGCCGCATAGGTTCGGACATTTGTCGTAGCCAAATACGACGAGCGCGGGCCGTCCAGCGAGAGTATCGCTTAGCGACGCTTCTGTTCCCGCCGAATCGAACAGGCGACGGCTGACGTCGAGCTGTGCGCCGATCTTGGGATCGAAGGAGGGGCGCTCGACCGCGTTGCCGGCCATCGTCGCCGCAAGCAGTCCCAGGCATGCCATGGTCACCATCCTCATGGATTGCCTCCACCGTCATCCCGACAATTCCGCGCTTGGGGCGCGCGCGGCACGTCGGTTCCCAGGAGGTCGCATTCTCCGGGCAGCGCGGGAGCCGCGTCGTTCGACAAGTTCGGAAGACGGTTTTGCGCGATCAGTCGCATCGCATCCTCGATGGGAATGCGTGCGATGCCTTTGTCGCGATCGACCCACGCCAGCTTCTCCAGTTCGGCGTCTTCCTGTCGGCGGATGGCGGCAAGGTCCTCGTGCGGCGACGTCGACAGGGCAGGGTTCGCCTCGTTGTCCGACCACTCGGCGCCGGGGGGCGTCCACAGCGCCTGAGGCCGGAACAGGAGATAGAGCACGCCGAGCGTCACAAACAGGAAGCCGACGAGGCCGCCGGCGAACCACAGCAGCGCCCTCGGCCAGACGTCGCGGGTCTCGGGATGGCGGGCTTCAGCCATGGGCCTTTTTCTCCTGCCAGAAGAAGAGGCGTCGTGGCTCTCTTAGCGCAATGACAAACATCGCCGCCCAGAGGCAGCCGGCGGCGACGGGCGCTGCCAATTCCAGCCATGCGAGCGAAAAGTGCGGTTCGGCCAAAGCGGGTCGGATGCGCCAGGCTGTTTCCAGAATGTGGCCTGCGAGCACGACAACGGCCAGCCAGAGCAAGCCGCGGTGGCTGCGCTTGACGCTGCGTGCCAGAAAGGCGGCGAAGGGCAGGACGAACTGGAGAAGAATTGCGAGCCATAGCAGGATGCGCCATCCGCCGGAGACGCGTCGCAGATACCAGCCGATGTCGTTCGGAAGGTCGCCGGCCCAGACGACGATCCATTGCATGAAGGCGAGATAGGCCCAGGTCAGCATAAAGCCGAACAGCATGTTGGCGACGTCCTCGCCGAGCACGACATCGCCTTCGCCGCCCGGCAGGACTTCGATGGAACGTGTGGCGGCAAGGACCAGCAGGGCGAGCGCGGCGGCGCCAACGACCTCGGCCGATGCCTCCAGCATGGCATAGATCGTGGACGTGAATTCCGGGTCGAGCGAGAGCATCCAGTCGGTCGAGAAGAGGGTAACGGCGGCGGCGTGGATGATAAGGCCGAGGGCGAAGCCGCGCGTATTCGACCGACGCAGTTCCGGATCGGTCCAGCGCAGGACGAAGAAGGCCAACCCCAGCCAGACGACGAAGCAGACAGCAAAGCGCGCCAGGAAGAACGGCACGTTGAGATAAGCCAGTTTCGCCTGCACGATCTCCGGCAACACCACGTCGGTTGCCGCCCATGGAAAGACGAGGTCCAGCCGCAGCAACAACGGCAGAAGAAAGAGAAGCGTCAATGGCAGCGTGGCCACCATAGCGCGCAATGGAGGCTTCATCGCCTCGCCCCAACGGCCTCCCGTCAGGCCGTGGATCATCAACAAGGTCATGGCGCCGAGGGGCAGGCCGATCAGGATTAGCGCCGCTGTCAACCAGGCGGCCAGCGCAATGCGCAGGTTGACGAAGGCGCCGACACCGCAGAGCACCAGGCCCGCCGCTCCGGCGAGCGCCGAGATCCCGATGCCATTGTCGCGTGGAATCCTCATGGCGATGGCTCCGCCTGAAGCCGGGTGCGGAGGTCGGCCGGCAGGGACGCCACGGGGACCTCGCGCGAAACCTGCAAGGCGCGGATATAGGCGACGATGGCCCAACGGTCGGCGGGCGGCACGCGAGCGGCGTAGGAATACATCGCGCCATAGCCGTTGGTGATGACGTCGTAGAAGTGCCAGTCCGGCGCCTGGCGCAAGGCATCCTGATGGTAGCTGGGCGGGGCCGGGAAACCGTGCCGCACCACGACACCGTGGCCGTCGCCGGAACGGCCGTGGCAGGGCGCGCAGAAAATCTCGAAGCGTTCGCGACCGCGCTGCAGCAGGTCCATTGTGACCGGGGTGGGGATCGCCTGCTTTATCGGCGCGAGGTCGGCATCGCGCGGGATCGTGCTGGGCACCGGCGTGCGCGCCGACATACCGTCGGAGAACTGGCTGCTGCCTTCCAGCGGGTCGTAGCGCGGCTGGTTGGCCATTTTCTGGTCGCATCCTGCCAGGGATGGCACCATCAGAAGGATGAGGCAGAGGATCGGCTTCATGCCTTCACCTCCGCCACCGAGGCCGCACCCAGCCGCCGTAACTGCGCTTTGGTTGCATCCTTTCCGAAATGCGGATCGGCGGATTCGACCAGAAGATAAAACCCGCCGCCCTTGGCGAACGTAAAAATCTCGGCGTTGAAGACAGGGTGGTAGTAGCGCGGCAGGCCGTTGGCGACGATCATGCCGATGAAGCCGGCAATCGCCGCGCCGAGGATCGCCGCCTCGAAGGCGATGACGATGAAGGCCGGCCAGGAATGCAGCGGTCTGCCGCCGACGTCGAGCGGATAGTCGATCTCGACCGAATAGAGGATCAGCCCATAGGCGAAGATGCCTGCGACGATCGCACCGGCCAGCACGACCCAGGGCAATCTAGTCTTGGGCATCGCCAGAATATTGGCGAGCCCATCGACCGGGTAAGGCGAATAGGCGTCCATGCGATGATAACCGCGCTCCCGCATGGCCCGCGCCGCGTCCGTCAGCCGATCGGCGTCCGCGAAGGCGGCGATGACACCGTAGAGCGTCATGAGCCCTTGCCCTCCTCGGCCAGTTCCTCGACCTCGAAGATGGTGATCGCGGGCAGGATGCGGACGAACAGGAAGACCAGCGCGAAGAAAGTGCCGAGCGATCCGAACAGGATGCCGTAGTCGAGCCAGGTCAGCGACTGCTCGCCCCAGGCGGACGGCAGGAAGTCGCGGCTTGGGCCGCTGACGACGATGACGTAGCGCTCGATCCACATGCCGATATTGATGATCACCGCGACCGCAAAGAGCAGCGGCATGTTTCGACGGACGGAGCGCAGCCACAAAAGCTGCAGCGCGACGCAATTACAGGCGAGCATCGTCCAGAACAGGACGGAATAGGGGCCGACCGCGCGCTGCACCATCCTCATGCGCTCATAGGCCTCGCCGGAGTACCAGGCGAAGAAGGCTTCCGACACATAGCCGTAGATGACGACCATGCCCGCCCCGATCATCAGCTTGGCGGCGTTGTCCATGTGCTTGAGCGTGATCAGGTCCTCGACCGAAAAGGCCCAGCGCAACGGAATGGCAATGGTCAGCACCATGGCGAAGCCGGACAGCAGCGCGCCGGCGACGAAATAGGGCGGAAAGATCGTCGAATGATAGCCGGGCACGATGGCGAAGGTGAAATCGAGGGCGACGATGGAATGCACCGAGACGACCAGCGGCGTCGCCAGCGCCGCCATCAGGAAGTAGACGCTCTCGTAGCGTGCCCAATGATAGGCCGAGCCGCGCCAGCCCAGCGCCAGCAGGCCGTAGAAGACCTGCGTTCCACGCCGCTTGGCCCGGTCGCGCAGGATGGCAAGGTCGGGGATCAGGCCCATGTACCAGAACAGCAGCGAGACTGTCGCATAGGTAGAAATGGCGGCGAAATCCCACACCAAGGGGCTGCGCCATTGCGGCCAGTGCATATGCGTGTTGGGCAACGGCAGCAGCCAGTAGAAGAACCAAGGCCGCCCGAGATGCAGGATCGGGTAGAGCCCGGCCATGGCGACCGCGAACAGCGTCATCGCCTCGGCGAAGCGGTTGATCGAGGCGCGCCAGGGCTGGCGCAGCAGGAGCAGCACCGCCGAGATCAGCGTGCCGGCATGGCCGATGCCGATCCACCACACGAAGGACGAGATCATCGTGCCCCAGGCGACGGGGATGTTCAGCCCGATTGTGCCGATGCCGACGGCGATCAGATACGTAATCGAATAAAGGAACAGCATCGCCAGCAGGAAGCACAGCAGAAAGGCGGTCCAGAAAAAGCGCGGCAGCCGGCCGGCGAGCACGACCGAGGCGATGCGGCCGCTGATTTCGGGACGGTCGTGGCGGCCGAGCAGAACGGGCGGACGTGGAGGCGTACTGGCGGCTGTGGTGGCGGTCTCAGCCATCGCCATCCTCCGCATCCGGGGCGTCGGTTTTTCCGTTCCTGTTCCTGATCCTGCCGAGATAGGTGGTGCGCGGACGCGTGTTCAGTTCCTCCAGCAACGCGTAGCTGTGTGGCGCACTCTTGTCCTTGGCCACTTGCGAATCCTTGCGCTTGATGTCGCCGAAGCTGATGGCCTGTGTCGGACAGGCCTGCTGGCAGGCGGTGACGACAGCGCCGTCCTCGATCGGCCGGTTGGCGATCTGCGCTTCGATGCGTTTGGCGCTGATGCGCTGGACGCAATAAGTGCACTTCTCCATCACACCGCGCGAGCGCACGCTGACGTTCGGATTGCGCGCGGCCTGCTGCGGGCCAGCGGTCTGCTTGTCGAAGTCCTGGAATTCCAAGAAATTGAAGCGTCGCACCTTGTAGGGGCAGTTCTGCGAACAATAGCGGGTGCCGATGCAGCGGTTGTAGACCTGCGCGTTCAAACCGTCATGGGTGTGGGTGGTGGCGTTGACCGGACAGACCACCTCGCAGGGTGCCTTTTCGCAGTGCATGCACGGCACCGGCTGGAACAGCGTCTCGGGCGCTTCCGGCGCTCCGGCATAGTAGCGGTCGACGCGCAGCCAGTGCATCTCGCGGCCGAGCGCGCATTGGTCCGGCCCGACGGTCGGAATGTTGTTCTCCGTCTGGCAGGCAGCGACGCAGGCCATGCAGCCGATGCACGCCGTGAGGTCGATCGACATACCCCAGGCCTCGTCGTCGGCTGGCCAGTCGGGATAGAGCGACTCGGTCGGGGCAGGGGGCACGCCCTTGCGCACGGAATCCGGCGTCGGCCGGAATTCATCGAGGAAGGCATGGCGCACGATGGCGCTGCCCTCCATCGCATGGTGGTGCTGCGTGGTGATCAAGGGATCGCGGACATCGCGGACGGTCAGCGCCACGCCGCCGATGAACCAGGGCGCATCGGCAGTGCGGAGCGCGAACGCGTCATAACCCTTCGCCAGCGCTGCGACGGAACCTGCCGCGCGCCGGCCATACCCTAGCGACAGCGTCACCATCTCATCCGGATGGCCGGGCATGACCCAGACCGGCGTGTCGAGCGAGTTGTGGTCTTTGGTAATGGTGATCACTTGCTCCGTTTCGACCTTCAGCCGCTCGGCTGTCGCAGGCGACAGTAGCGCGGCGTTGCCCCAAACGAGCTTGGTCAACGGTCGCGGCAGCTCTTGCAGAACGGCGCAGTTGGCGTGGCGACCGTCGCGCAGGAATGGATCGGCAACGAAGCGCAATTCGAGCCCGCTGGCGGCTTGGCTCGGTTTCACGGCGCTCAGGTCCGGTGCCGCTTGGATGGCCACGGGCGATGTTGCGGTGTTGGGAATTGTCCCGTCGCGCAGTGCCTTGCGCCAGCCGTCTTCGCCGAGCGATGGCAGCCATGTGGCGCGAACCAGCGAAAGCAGGTCGACGCTAAAGTCCCCGTTCAGTACGGCGAGAATCTCGTGGAAAGTTTTGCCGCCGAACAGGGGCAGGATCAGCGGCTGCATGACGGACGCGGTGCCGTCGAAGGCACGCAGGTCGCTCCAGCTTTCGAGGTCGTGCGCGGCGGGTATGTGCCAACCCGCCATCTGCGCGGTGCCATCACAGTAGAGGCCGCAGTGGACAAGCAGTTCCAGGCTTCCCAGAGCCTCGACGACCGGGATATCGGTCGGTGCCGTTTCGATCGGGTTGGCACCGAGGACGACGAGCGTTGCAATAGCGCCGGCGTCTATGTCGCGGCACAGGGCTACGAGGTCGCCGTCGACGGGCATGGCGTCAGGCGGTCCGATCAAGGTAACGGTCGATCCAATGGCGCCGAGCCGCTGGTTGATCGCCATAGTGAGTATGTGGACATAAGCTGTCTGGTGGTCGCCGGCGATGACGATGGCCTTTTGCCCTGCCGCCCGCAGATCGGCGGCCGCGGCTGCGATCCACGATGGGTCGATTTCCGTGGCGGGTGTTCCTCTTTCGCTCGGAAGGTCGAGGCCGGCCGCCTTGGCCAGCGCCACAGCGACGGCTTCGACCTCGCTCGGCTTCACCGCTTGCCTATGGTCCGCTGCCGCGCCCGTAATCGTTGGCGTGGATTGGAGAACATAAAGGCGGCTCATCGTATCGTCGGGGGTACGGACCTTGCGGCGCTGGGCGAATTGTCCGGCATAGGCCAGTCGTCCCGGCCCTTCGGCCAGGAAATCCGCATCGAGCGAGACGATCACGTCGACATTGTCGAGATGATAGACCGGAACCAGCGGCCTTCCGAATACCTGCCTTGCGGCGTCTTCTCCGGCTGGCGTTTCGAGTGGGTCGTGGCGATAGACGCGCGTCTGCGGATATTTGCGGCGCAAATCTTCAAGCTGAGCCTTGAGGGTAGGGGAGGTACTCGTCTCGATAAGAATCGCAGCGCCCTTGCCCGAGGTTTGCGCGAGGTGATCGGCCAGCGCGGCAATGTCCCTGAGGAAATCCTCGTAGCTTGCTGGCTCGCCATCCTTCAGAGGCGAGCGCGAGCGCTCCGGGTCGAATAGTTCCAGCACCGCCGCCTGCATGACGGCGTCGGTCGCGCCCAGCGAGGCGGGATGGTCGGGATTGCCTTCGACCTTGGTTGGCCGGCCCTCGTGGCTTTCGACCACCGCGCCGATGCCGTAGCCGCCGCTGGACAGCGTGGTGGCGTAATGGAGCGGCTTGCCGGGCACGACGATTTCCGGCTGGCGCACATAGGGAACGATCTCCTGCGCCGGGCTACAGGCGGCGAGGCCCGCCATCGAGAGCGATGCTCCAGCCAGTTTCAAGAGGCTTCGGCGGTCGATTTCCGTCGGAAGGCGCGCCGCGATCGCAGGGAATTCGGCCTCCACGAGCGCGCGGAGATCGCCCCGCATGGCCCGTTCTTCGAGGCTGCGCCACGGATCGGCCAGCCCCGGCTTCTTGTCACCGGTGGCAGACATAGCAATCCGTCATGGTTTCGGGATGGATGTCGAGAACGCTGATCAGTTTCTTGCGGATCTCCTCGATATCGTCCGGCGGTTTCCAGTGCAGGAGGAAGACGTCCTGCGGCGGCCTGAGATTGGGTTCGGGGTCGCGATGGCAGCCGAGGCACCATTCCATCGAAAGCGAATGCGCCTTGGCCATCAGCGGCATGTCGTCGACTTCGCCATGGCAGGTCTCGCAGGCGACGCCCTTGGCGACGTGGATCGAATGATTGAAGAAGACGAAGTCCGGTACCGAGTTGACGCGCTGCCAATGCAACGGCGAGCCGCTGGCGAGGCTTTCCCGAACGGGAGCCAGCATCGCGGCGTTCGTGTAGAGCTGGGAGTGGCAAGTCATGCACACTTCAGTCGCCGGCAATCCCGCCGACGCGGAAGTCTCCACGCCGTTGTGGCAATAGCGGCAGTCGATACCGAGTTCGCCCACATGGTGCTTATGGCTGAACGGGACGGGTTGGGCGATGGCCTCGCCGACGCCGGTCGCGAAATCGGAGCGGAGCCACATGGTCGCGAGAACGGCAAAAAGCACCACCGTAGCCACCGCGATTCCGAACAGAAAACGCGTGACGTCATCAGCGCTCTTTGAAAAGACCTGTGGCATCCCCCCTCAGCAGTCGCGTAGAATTCTGCTGATCTAACGCCCGATGGGGACCGGCGTTCCGCAAGGTGGTGAGCCATCACGTAATGGTGACGCCGTTAGCAACTAGTTTGCTGGACCCCAACCTGAAACGAGCGGGGCAAATTTTGCGCCGTAACCGACTTCGTCAGATAACTCGTGAAAAAATGTGCTGCCTCGCAGAGTAGACCGTTGTCGCTCCACCTACTGCTGATCATTGAATGGTTGCTTCGTTTGTCCGACCATTTTCGTCAGGGCAGAGAACGGCGGCAGTTCGCTGTCTTTTTCCCGCCTGTTTGCGGCCATGAGCAAGCGAACTGGGTAGCAGACCGCGTCTCGATTTGCGGGAGACATGTCTTCGTACAGACGCTCGTCTCCTGTAAGCGAGGCTTCGACTTTGCGTAGCGCAACTTCGATCTCGTCGACCGAGAGCAGGCTCTTTTGGACGATCGCGTCGTTGACGGCGGCCACTGCCATCATCAGCCCTTCGATCTGAAGATTGGCGACGTTCATGGCGCGTCAGTCTTCGCCACCAGAGGATAAACGATTCTGTCCGTCTGAATGACGCATCTTCTCGTTGACGTCCTCTTTCGATTCCGAGTTTCCGAGACCTGAAGGCGGTCTTTTGTTCGCCGCAGCATCCTGGGAGAAGTTCTCGTTGTCGTCGGGCTGCTTCTTTTCGACCGGATGACGGGCGCCAGTCTCGTATTCAGTATAGTCGGGCATGCGGCTTCTCCGGCAATCTCAAAGGTTGCTGCGGGTCGGACGGGATAGGTGCTCGTCTGCCATTTCGTTGGCCAGGAAGAGAAACCGGGAAAAAGACTTCCTGTTCACCGTACCGTCGGGCCCGGTTGACACGACCCTGCAGCGGATCAGGAACGCGCGTACCGCGGAAAGGTTCAAATTCGGGGTTTCGGCCGGGCTCTCGTGCCAAAGGCTGGAACGGTTCTACTCCTGACGGATTGTCCCGAGGGAGACGAGCGATGTTTGAAAACGGACTGTGGTTTTTCGTGGTTGCCGGAGGGCCGATCATCCTTGCCCTGGCGTTGGCTTTTGCGCTCCTGCGTCGACGCCGTAGAACTTTGGCGGAACGTAGGGAATCGGCCCGGAAGACCGAAGAGTTGTATCGGGATCCCGGTGGCAAGACTTGAATGGCGGCGAGCCTTCATGCGCGATAAGTAGGCAGCGTGCACGAGCACGCGTCGCGCAAGCGCGATCCCTATCACCTATTCAATCGACGCAAGGGGGGCCTCAGTCGCTCTTCTTGGTCGTCACTGCGTCAGATAGATCGCTTTTTTCGGGGTCTTTCAGGTTCTCACCCGCGGCGTCGCGATTTTTGTCAGGATCGTCCTTGGCAGGGAGATAGCCTCTTGGCCTGTTTTCGGGAGGACCTTCCCAGCGGGGCCATTGATCAGAGGTGCCTGGCGTTCCTTCTTTCGGGCGGTTGCTCATGACGTTTTCCTTTCAAGTTTGAAAAGAAGGAATTCATCGTTCCGCATATCGTTCCAACTCTTGGGTTCCGACCACAAAACGTTACGCATCAGCGCTCATTTTTGTCTTGGTTCTTCGAGTTCGATCCCGGCGATCGCTTGCCTTCCAGCCCTCTGTGCTATCACCGCATCTGCCAGCGACCGCGCTACGTTCCTGACCTCTTCCTGCATGGACAAGTCCGCGTCGAGTTCGTCGTGGCTGGTCGCGTAAGGCTTCCAGTAGCCGATGTAGCGATCTAGTTCCGCGAGGGGACCTGCGGGCGCGAGTTTCATGAAGCGCAGCCAATCGGAAACAGAACGACGCGCATTTTCGGCGCCTTCGACGTCGCCGTGGACCACGACTGCAAACAGCCGCCCCGCGAGGTGACGCGGATAATCCCAGCCGTCGAGTTCGACCTGCTTTGCAAGCGTGGCGTCCTTGCCGTGGGTCAGAGACGGGTCGGGGTTGCCGCCGTCGGCGCAGACCATACGGTCCATCATGAGTTTTACAGGCGAAGTGACATGGTACCAGTTGACCGGCGTGATGATCATGACGCCATGAGCGGCTACCCACAGCGGATAAATATCGTTCATCCAGTCATGGATCTGACCAAGCGAGTGGTTGGGGTAGCACGAGCACGGCCAGTGGCAGAGAGCAGCGGCGGTCGAGAAACATGCTTTGCAGGGATGAATGGTACGCCCGTATTCCGAGGTAAGCCGCGATAGGTCCAGAATCTCGGTTTGTAGATGCGCTTCTCCTTCAATGGTCGCCTGCGCGATCTCGGCAAGGCGGTAGCTTTTGGACATTTCGCCCGGGCATGTATGTTCGCTGCGCGCCGATCCGTTGATAATGAGCACAGTCGGCGGTGCCGTTGGATCTTCGTACCGCTTCTGGGCGGCCAGAACTGCATCGCGCGCGGCAAGCCACTCGACAGAGAGATCGTAGTCGGAATCCGCAAATTCCGGCCCCGCCTTGCGGGTGACAGGGCTTTTGCGGCTATCCGAATACGCCTGCCATGCCACATCGGCAAGTTCACCGACGGCGGCGTCGTGCGCGCGAAAAACAGGGTCGAAGAAATGCCCGCGGTACCGCCGCTTGAACTCAGCCTCATCCAGTCGCGGGCTCGGCATACCTTTCCGAGGCGAGGGCGCCTTAATCCTCTTCTTCTGCATCGATACATCCGAGTGGATTGACGGGGTTGTCACCAACGCGTGACACGCTCGGATGTTGCAAGCGGGAACGAAGGGTGGACGAAGGGGTTGTTCGGTGGCGCGATATTCCCCACGCAATCATCGACAAATTTGGTGAAGCCATGAAAAAGTTCAGCGCGAGCCTCTGGGTGAAGGACGGCGACTTCAACGTCCGCTCGGTCGCCAGCGTGGAGGAGGCGATCGCGTTTCTGGCGGATTGGCCGATAACTGAGCGCACTGCCCTCTTCTATGCAGCCGCGAACAGCGTTGAGAGCGCCAAGGCAGGGTCAATTCCGCCCGACGTTGCCAAAACCGCGCTCGTCGTGTTCCTCGAAGAGGCCGACGCGCTCGCAGAAGGACAAATCGGCCCATGACAGCCGGATGGCAGGGTATTTCCATGCCGCGCTGAAGATCGATTTCGCCTGCTCCAGCGCCGAGGAACTTTCATGCCTGACGTCAGTTTGATCTGGGAATCTTCCCTATGGCAGTCAGGACGATTCAGTTTTTCGTTATCGTCATATCGGCACTCGCTCTCATCCCTCTGTGAGCATCTCTTCGCGCTGCCAAACAAGATCGACCTGCCGCAGTTTGAATACCCCATCCTGCGGGGCATCTATTACGGCTGGGAAGCACTTGAGATACTCTTGCCTGCCGGAGCCATCGCGAGCGCGGCGCTCGCCGCCGTCGCCAGGCATCATAACCTGCCGCTCTGGTTGGCAACACTCGCAGCGCTGTGTTTCATCGTGATGCTGATCGTCTCTTTCATTTGGACGTTCCCGGCGAACCATGCAACCGACAACTGGATGACGCTTCCAAAGGATGGGAAGCGCTGAGACCGCGATGGGAATACTCTCATGTGGCCAACGCCGCCTTGGTATTGCTCGCGTTTTTGCGCAATTCGGTAGCAGAAGCCACCGACGGAGAGGCGTGGTCAGTACATGGCGGAATGGTGTGCTACAATGACCTGGAGAAGAAGGAAGCACGACATGGAAGCCGTGGAGCACGGTCGTGTCTCGGCGGAGGATTTTCTCGAGTGGGTCTTCGGCCAAGAGGGTCGTTTCGAACTGGTTGACGGTTATCTCGTCGAGATGATGGCTGGCGCCAAGCAGGGCCACAACGTCGTCGTTTCGAACATCGTTTCCTCAGTGGGGCCGCAATCGAAGTCCAGCGGCTGCCGAACGACTTCAAGCGACACGGCCGTCCAGACGCTGGAAAACACCATTCGGTCCCCCGCCGTCGTCGTGGACTGCGGCCCTCCCGATCCCGACGCAATGGTCGCAGAAAATCCCACGCTTGTGGTCGAGGTCTCGTCTCCCGGCACGAGTTTAGTGGACACCACCGACAAGCTCGACGAATACCGGGAACACCCGGCGGTCCGGCTCATCATGTTCGTCGAGCCGGACACTGTCCTCGTCAAGCTCTACAGGCGAGACAGCCAAGGAGCGTGGGGATCCGAAAGATACGATGACCTCGCAAGCGTGATCGACATGCCTGAGATCGGCGCTTCTCTCGCGCTGTCCGAAATCTATGACACGCTCACGCCTAGCAACCGTCCACGCTTGCACTTGATCGAGAAGATCAACGGTCAAAAACCGCGTTGATCCCTGAACCGGAGCAGCGGTAACGGTTTGGTGGCGCCTGCTACCTAGTGGCGCGTTTTTGTCTGGTGACAATGTCCGTGCTTTCGTGGCGATCGGAGTGGCTGGAGCAGGAAAGGTATGCCTGTTCCCCGACAATGGCGATATCGCTATGAGTAAACTTTAAGAGGCAATCTTAAGGCTATGATATTTCGGCATTGCTAGGGCTCCTCCTGGGAGGCGTGCAGACGCGCGCGAAATCAGAGGAGGAGCCCTAGCAATGTCAGTCAGAAGAGAAATTCTCGAACTCAACCGTTCGGGGCGGCTACGCTGGGGTTCGGTCCCGCTCCCGCCTCGGGATGTGGAAGAACTCCGTCGATCGATGCCTGACGTGATAAGCGCCGTCGCGAATCCTGAGATATTTGAGTTCGACTGGCAGGACGCCGCCATCTCGCTCGATGACGGATATGACACGCACTATCCTACGGTCGATGACTGGGAATGGCTGGAGGGAATTGCCAGTCCCGTTCCGCATCCGTTTATCTGGTTGCAGACGCGAGTACTTGATCCCCATGGCGACGGTGACCGATTCTATATCTGGAACATCGAACGAAAGGGGATGTGCGGATACTCTGCGACGCCGCTTGTCTATCATCAGGGCATTCTTTCCTATTTCGGTACGTATTTTGAGCTCGATCCGAGTGGCGTCGACCCAGACGGTCGGCGCGGGAGAGTGACAGTGTTCAATTCTCTCGAAAGCTATGATCGCGAATATGAGATCGAAGAGTTCTTCAGGCAGTCGGCGACGCTCGCGCGCTTCTTCCGGCTTCTCAACCTGCCTGGTGCGGAAATCGAGATTTGGGAGCCGGAAGAGAAACTGAACCGCGCACGCATCCGGAAGGGAAAGGAGCCGCTTGCAATTCGAAAGACAGTCAGGATCGACAGCGCCGCGCTGCTCCGGCGGAGGAATGGTGCTGGTTCGAAGCACGCGTCGCCGGCGGAACACTTTCGTCGGGCACATCCGCGCAGGCTGCCGAACGGACGAACCACCAATGTGCGCAATTGCATCGTGAATCCTGGGCGCGGTCCCGAAGATCCCACCCCGCAAGACTTTACGGTGCGTTGAGGCGACAGGGAAGGCTTCCGACGGATCGACAGAGAACTGCGCTCCCGCGATCGTATGGCCCGATCCTTGCAGTTCGTCGCTTTTACTGGCCTTATACATCGTGTCGCGTCTTTGGCGGGACACGATGTTGTCGGTCTACGAAGGAAATCGCACATGGCGTCCGGTACGGTGAAGTGGTTCAACGGCACAAAGGGTTATGGTTTCATCCAGCCCGACGGTGGCGGCCCAGACGTTTTCGTCCATATCTCGGCCGTCGAACGATCGGGGCTCGGCACGCTGGCCGATGGCCAGAAAATCAATTACGAGATCGAGCAGGATCGCCGGACCGGCAAATCCTCTGCCGGGAATCTCAGCAAAGCCGACTGACTCCCCTGGCGCGTACCTTAAGCGCAGAGTTCTCAAGAGTTTTGCGCACAAGCTGTCTGCCAAGCAGAGGGCTCGGCGGCTTGTTCAGCCGCCGCCTACCAACTCCTTGTGTACGTGGTTTTCGTGGCTCACAACGATGTTGCCTTTGGGGCAGGGGTTTGAGCCCGGGAGGTCTTTTTATCCGCAGGTTGCTTCTCGGCACTTGTTGGCTCGGTCTCCCATCCAAAAACGCTTCGCCCTCCCAGCAGATGCGACTGATCGAGTTCGCCTGCGACGATCTCTTTCAGGCTTGGTCCCGTAACGTAGCGCTCCATCTGCCGCGATTGGTCGTCCAGCCGCTTCAGGGCCGCGAGCTCCTCGCTGCGGCCTAGCTTGGCCTTCGTCACCGCGGACTTCAGCACGCCGATCGTCTCGTCGTAGACCTTCAGCGGCACGGGAAATGGATGTCGATCCTTGCCGCCGTGCGCGAGGGAGAAGCGGCCTGGGTCCTGAAAACGGTACGGCGCTCCATGAACGACCTCGGACACAAGCGCGAGGGCCTGCACGGTGCGCGCGCCGACCCCTGGAACGAGCAGCAGCTCGGCGAAGTCCGAAGGACCCCGGTCCGCCGCGGCCGCGAGGTTGCCGTGGAGCCGGCGCATGATGACGTCGCTTTCGCGGACGCCGTGGTGCGCAGGCATTACGAGATGTGGGAGCATGGGTTGATCAAGCGGCGGGGACGACTTCCCCTCGATTGTGGCGAGCTCGCCGAGGATGCGATCCGGACCCCAGTCTCTCAAGAGTTCGAGCTGTCCATTCCGTGAGGCTCCAGCTCGATGATCGGTGAGGTTGACGATCTCTCCCTGGTTTTCGCCTTCGATCGCGGAGTGAGGTTCGTCGACGAAGCTCCTCAAACCTTCCGACAGCCAGTGATATCGGCGTGCGGTGCGGCTGCCGTCGTTCATGCCCTGCTGGATGACGACCCAATGACCGTCGTCGGTCACGATGAAACCATGCAGATAGAGCGCGAAGCCATCCTGAACGGCCGCGCTGTCCACCTTGGCGACGAGGCGGCTCGCGGTGCCGAGCGCCGCGCCGTCGAACCCCACGCGATCGGCGATCGCCATAAGTTCGTGGGGCGTCTTTCGTGAATGGGCGCCTCGGCCGCCACAGACGTGGATGCCAAGCTCCACGGACAGAGGCGTCAACCCGCGCTTCAGCGCCCCGATGACGCTGGTCGTGATCCCCGACGAATGCCAGTCCATCCCCATGACGGCGCCGAACGACTGGAACCAAAAGGGGTGCGCGAGGCGATGAATGAGTTCGTCGCGCCCGTAGTGATGGACGATGGCTTGGCACATGACCGCGCCAAGGCGAGTCATCCGGTCGCCAAGCCATTTGGGCACACGGCCGCCGTGAAGCGGAAGGTCAGCGCTTCCAGAACGTTGCGCCAAGATTGGTTACTCCTTGAAGACCCGTCTTATGTAGGCGCCAAGGCCAACTCGACCAACATCGGCTTTGCCCTATCCCCGAAAAGACTTGGCCGCGTGTTTTCGAAGGAGAGGGAGCATGGAACGACATACAGGAGGCTGCCTGTGCGGCAATGTGAGGTTCGTGGCAGTCGGCAGCCCATACCGGGTCGGCGTCTGTCACTGTCTCGACTGCCCCAAGCATCATGGCGCGCTTTTCAGCGCTTCGGCGATCTTTCCAGAGAACGCGGTCACCGTCGAAGGCGAGACGCGCGACTATGCCGGACGGTTCTTTTGCCCCCGCTGCGGCTCGTCCGTGTTCGGGCGCACGGGCGACGAGATCGAGATTCATTTGGGTTCTCTCGATGCGCCAGACCAATTCGTGCCGACCTACGAGCTCTGGACCGTCCGTCGGGAATCATGGTTGCCGCCATTTCCGGTCGAAAAGCGCTACGAACGGGATCGGGACTCTGCGAGCCCCTACGTCATCGCGAGGACGGGCCTGCGATCGAGCGCCCGGACGGCACCAAGGAATGGTATCGTCATGGCGAACGAGTTAGCCCAATCAAGACCGAACAGCGTGGTCGTGGCGTCAAAGCCGCAATTTCCCTTCCTTTATTTCCTTGAGCCTTGTTCCTTGCCTGGCCCGCTCCCAACCTTGACTTCGGGTCAAACAGAGGGAGTTCAGGAAATGCCTGCAGTTGGAACGCACACGGTGCTTGAAGAGCCGACGCTCGGGAAGGGATGGTGTTGGGATTGGCTGAAGTCGCGCGAAGCGCGCAAAGCCGAAGTCATCGTTGGCCTCAGGCTCCTTGTTGGCAAAGATCCGCTTAGCCCGGTTCCGGACGGAATGCATCAGATTGGTGAGATGCGAATATGGCTGCGCGACGGCGTGCTTCATCGCGAAGACGGGCCGGCAATCGAATACGCGGATGGGACCAAAGAATGGTACCGCGACGGCAAGCGTCATCGTGAGGATGGACCGGCCCTCGAGATAGCGGACGGACTGAAGAACTGGTATCGCAACGGCTTGCTTCACCGCGAAGACGGTCCGGCCGTCGAGGGTAGAGGCGAGCCTGGGTATTGGTATCGCAATGGCCAAGAGGTCAATCCGGACTTGGCGTCGCAGGCTGAATCTCGAGGCTCACGGGAGACAGATCCCGACGCCACGCCTGGCGATGTCTTCAGACGAGGTTGAAGATTTGCCAGAGCGCGGGCTTCCATTGAAGGCCGCGCTCTGCTGGACATAGTCACAAGCGAGTCAAAGAAGTTATTCCGCTCCAGCGTTCACCGAAGAGCGGTCAATGAAAAGCGTTGTGCGATGTGTTAGACAAGCCGCGCGAGGCGGACCCGGCGCACCTCATGCAACGGCGGTTCAGGATTCAGACGGGGGCCATCCTTCAGTCGACGATGTTGTCAGCGCCTTCGGCTTTCAAACGGGCCAGACTATCTTTCATCTCCTGCAGTCGCTCAGAGGGATGGCCCCGCCACCTCGTGACTTCGGCAATGACCCGCAAAGGCTCGCGTGACCGATAGGACAGCGTGGGGTTTCCGGGGAATTTCTTGTCGGTCAGGTTGGGATCGTCCTCGATCACCCCGGTCGGTTCCACGACATAGATGCGTTCTCGCCCGCTGCCTGCGGCTAGTTCGGCACCCCAGATCGCGGCATCTAAAGTGCCTGCAAAATACACCCAAGACAGCGACCGCGCTTCCGCGAAGTTGGATTGGTAGCCTACGGCGATCACGTCGCCAGGTTGCAAGTTGGCCTTCGTCCCATGGAAGAAGGATTGGGAAAACGTGGTGGCGGACACTGACATGAACGAATTCCTTTAATCGAGCCGGCGCCGAGTCTCGCGATCGCCTGCCGCCGATCGCGCTCTACTTGGACAACGATATCGAGGATGAAGCGGCTTCTTCAGAAGAAGGGGCTCGAATGATCGAAATTTTCCGCAGTCTTCGAACCTAGCCCCCGGCGCCTCGTTTGGAAAGGTAGTGCCAAACCCCTGCAACGACCGCTCCCGCGGCAATGCAGACGGCGATACCTATCGGCGTGTTCCCGCCCGCATACCCAAACGTGGCGCCTATGACCACGCCGAACAGGATTCCCCAGGTCAGTTTGCTCGCCATGGATGCGCCCGTGGGTTGACGTCCCGCATTCAGGGGTTCTCCGTCGGCGGCGTTTCCTCCGGCGTCGAAGCGGCTGGCTGGTGTGGCGTGACGCGCCAGACGGTATTGGCCATGTCGTCGGCGATGATCAGCGCCCCCTTGGGGTCGATCGTCACGCCGACCGGACGTCCACGGGCTTTTCCGTCGTTTGTCAGGAAGCCCGTCGCAAAATCAACCGGGTCGCCAGCGGGCTTCCCGCCCTGGAACGGCACAAAGACAACCTTGTAGCCGGCTGGCGGAGTGCGGTTCCAGCTTCCATGCTCGCCCACGAAAGCGCCGTCGGCAAACTTGGCGCCCATGGCAGGCGTCGAGAACGACACGCCGAGCGCGGCCACATGCGAGCCGAGGGCGTAGTCAGGAGGAATGGCGGAACCGACTTTCTCGGGATCCTGCGGTTGAGCGCGGGGATCAACGTTCTGGCCCCAGTAGCTGTAGGGCCAGCCATAGAATGCTCCCTCCTTCACGGAGGTGAGGTAGTCCGGGACCAGGTTGGGGCCGATTTCATCCCGCTCGTTTGCCACTGCCCATAGCTGCCCCGTGCCTGGCTGGATGGCGAGTGCGGTCGGATTTCGAATCCCCGTCGCATACGGCTTGTGCGCGCCTGTCTGGATATCAATTTCCCACACCCGCGCGCGGTCGACCTCGGCGTCCATTCCGCGCTCGGTGATGTTGCTGTTCGAACCGATGCCCACGAAAAGGAAGCGTCCGTCGGCACTGGCGGTCATTGCCTTCGTCCAGTGATGATTGATCGCCGACGGCAGTTCCGTAAGCTGCTCCGGCGGGCCGCTCGCTTCGGTCTGACCCTCGCTGTAGTCAAAGCGCACTACGGCGTCCTGATTGGCCACGTAGATGCTGTCGTTCAGGTATGCCAGTCCGTAGGGAGCGTTCAGGTCACTCGCGAAGATGCCGCGCGTCTCGTAGGTGCCGTCTCCGTCGGCGTCGCGCAGCAGGGTCAGCCGATTGCCGCCCTTCACGTCGGTCTTGCCCTGACCCTTGATGTAGTTCGCGATGACGTCCTTGGGCCGCAGGGTAGGCGCACCGCCGCCCGACCCCTCCGCGACGAGGATGTCGCCGTTGGGAAGCACCAGCGTCTGGCGCGGCACCGCGAGTTCCGTGGCGATCGGGGCGATCGTGTAGCCCTCGGGGACCGTCGGCAGTTCGTTGCCCCACTGCGCGGGAGGCGCCACCTTCATGTCGGGCAACAGGCCGCGCTGTGGTTCGGGCAAGTTCGGATTTGCTCCGTATTGTGCCGGCTCGGGTTCGCTGCTGCATGCTGCCAGAAGAGCAGCGCATCCGCAGACCAGAAGGAACCTACGCATCTCTCACCTCCACGGAGCGGAAACCTGAATAGCCGATCACGGCCGCCACCAAAGCGAACAGGGTCGCGACGATCGACAGATAGAGGCCTGTCGGCATGGTTGCCGCGGCGTCCTTGGCGTGAACCAACGCGTTGATGAAGCCGACCGCGAACATGACCAGCAGGACGACGAAATAGGTTTGAGGCCGGCTGAAGCCCAAGCCCCGGAACCGGAACAAATTGACGAGGGCCCAAAGCAAGGCAAAACCGCCACCTAGAAGTCCTACGGCGATGAGCCAGGCCGAGAAATTGGCCCATTGGATTTGAAACGTCTGCCAATAGGCGACGTCGCTCACGAGAGCCGCGAGGAACATCGGGAAGGGAAAAGCGAGCAGGATCGCGTGGATGGGGTGTATGGGATTCCAATGCGAGGAGGCTGACGCAAATGCCATGGTGGGCCCTCTCCTTGGCTGTCGAAAGTTGTTTGTCGGGCGGTCGCCACAGGTTGAACACATGAAGGCCATCATCGTTCCCTTGGGATGGAGCACGTAACGGACGACACCTACGGCGTCAGGTGGAAACGAATGCCCCTATGGAACTGTCATTTCGCGAGCGTCTCTTTCGAACGTTGAGCGAAGTAGCTAGCCAGAGCCGCTATCTCGTCGTCGGAGAGGTTCTTTGCCGCGTTGCGCATCAGGTGCTCGAACCGGGTGCCGCCGCGCTTTCCAGCGCGAAACAGCTTGAGCTGTTCCGTAAGATATTCGGCTGGCTGCCCCGAGAGCTCCGGATAAACCGGATTGCGGTCAGGCCGCCCGTGGCAACCGAGGCAGGCCGGGATGTTGCGGTCCCGCACTCCTTGGTTTGCGATGCTTCCGCCACGTTTCACAAGCGCGGGGTCCAGTGATCTGGAAGGCGGCGGAGGTAAGCTCGAAAAATACTGCGCGAGATCATCGAAGAGTTCGGGATCGACTGCGGTCGCGGCTACGCCCATGACGCCGCTTTCGCGGTGTTTCGAGACGTAGGCCCGGAGGCTCTCCAGCAGGTAGGTTTCGTTCTGACCCGCCAATACGGGCGTTACAGGGCTACGTCCCAAACCGTCCTCGCGGTGGCAGCGCGCGCAGTCGGCGAGGGCTTGCCGCAAATCCGTGGTCTGGCCGATCGAGGGGTTGCTTCCACCATAGGCAAGGTCGCGCCACCGGGCCGCGTCCATCGACGGCAGTTCGCGCAGGAAGGCGACCATCGCCCAGACTTCGTCATCGCGTTGCTGTGTCGGCCAAGCCGGCATGCCCGTGAACCGAACGCCATGCTTGACGATGCGAAAGAGTTCGGCGTCGGTCCATTCCCCGACCTTCGCGGCGAGGTCCGGAGGCTGCGGAAGCATGAGGCTTACGACAGGCGATCGGGGTTCGCCCGGCGCGCCGTGACAGATGGCGCAGCCACGCGCGAAATGGCCGGCGGCCGGCTGGATCGCGTAGCGCGGCAGTTCGTCAGGAACGTCGACGGCGAGGGAATAAGTGCGGATGGCCGAGCGCATGGCGAAATGCAGGAACCATTCGGTGATCTTCCAGTGGCCGCTCGAAGCGCCGACATTGAAGAAGCCGATCCAGGTGGCGACGAGCACGGCGAAGGGCAGGGCACCGAGGCCGATCGCGAGATGTTTCCAGTTGATCCGCATCAGCCCGCCAGCCTTTCGTTCCTGTCGGACAGAAGCCGGGAAAGAAGGAAGACGCCGCCTGCGAGATAGACGATTGCACCGATCATGAGCATGATGACACCGCCCAGCGCCTGGTCCTGCCCCGCGTCGAGAACGACGCCGAAGCAGGTCACTTCGCTGACGCCGTAGAGCGGTCGCGAGGCGAGCGACAGCAGGGCGCCGAGCAGCGTCATGTGGATCGAGGTGAGAAGCAGCGCCAGCGCGCCGGATGCAAGCTGAGCGGGTTTCTCCACTGGTGCGAGGCAGGCCGTCCAGAGGAACAGACCCGCGATCAGGAAGCTGGACTGTTCGAGGACTGTGGCGAATACAGAGGTCTCGGCCCAAAGGCGCGCCGCCGGCGCGTGCCAGCCCCAGACGACGATCAGTTCCACTAGCGAAGCGATCAGCGGCAGCGATGGCTTCACGGCAGGCATCTTGCCGGCGGCGCCGATGGCGATCAGCGGCGCGGCGACGGCGACGACGCCCATATGGGCGAGCATGTGGGCGGCAAAGGAGGTGCGCCATGCCGAGAGCAGGGGACCGCCCCAGATCAGGGCAAGTGTGAGAAGGCCGAGGACTAGGCAGGCTTTTTTCATGACGCACACCCGTCGATGAACAGGAGCGGCAACGCGACATACAGCACGGCTATGAAGCTCAGACCCGAAAGCAGCAGCGTCGCAAATCCTTGGAACAGCGTTCGGTCTCGAGCAGTGGCGTCGTCATGCGGTGGCTGCTGCGTTCCGAAGCTCCACTGCCGCCACGAAAGCCAGGCCGACAGCACGATCAGCGCGAGCGCGACTATCGTGGCGGCGCCCATGCCTACCTGCACGGTCACGAAGCCTGTGCTTCCTTGCTTGGCACACCAGACGGCCGCCATGACGTAGCAGGCGAGGAAGTGGAATGCCCACACGATCGGTCCGGTGAAAAGCGTCCAGAGCGTTTCGATCTGCCGTGGGATGATCCGCATCGCCGCCTCACGTCGCTCCCGGGAAGAGGCCGATGACGGCGAAGGTGACCGTCGCGGTGATCGCCATGAAATGCCAGTAGAGCACGACGTTATGCAGTTCGAGGTCGTGCTGTGCCGTTAGCCGCCCCGCGAGACTGCGCGCCAGGCAATAGAGCTGCATGACAACGCCGACAGCGGCGTGTGCGAGCACCCAGGCCACGAGGATCCACACGATCGCAGGATAGACGTGCGTGGTCGGCTGCATGGCGTGCCGCCACGGTCCGACAAACGCGGCGCCCGAAGCCCCGAGCGCCAGAAGCACGGCGGCGAGCAGTGCCAGCCGCGTGCCGCCAACCCGTCCGCGCGTGTTCAATTCACGTGCGCCGAGCGTCGCCGCCCATGCGGCGGCGAACAAGGCAAGGGCCGTCATCGGCCACTGCCAGCCGGGGCCGGCCTGTCCGGCGGTGAAATCGGAATGGACGGTCCAGTAGAAGAAATAGCCGAAGACGAGGCTGGCGAACGCCGTTCCGTCGCCCACCATGGTGATGAACATCGCCCACCAGCCGACGGATGCGGGACCGGATGAATAGAGCGGCAGCCGAAGGCCCAGTCCGACGTCTTTGGTGTGCTTCTCCGGGATTTCTCCCGTCCCCGTCCACAGCCACCACAGGATAGCGGCCAGCGTGCCGGTACCCGAAAGCAGCGCCACGATCCATAGCTCGAAGGTCAGCGCGACGAACACGCTGCCGAGGAGCGCGGCCGTTATGATGGTGATGGCGGACGGTTCGGCGACGCGCTGGCATTGCATCGGCTGCGCATCGAGAACCGAGGTTATCAGCGTCTCGCGGCGACCTTCCTCGGCTCCGGCCAGATAATAGGCGCCTGCATTGGTCTTTTCGGCCAGTCCCTTTTGATCCCACAGCGGATAGCGGCTCTCGACGATGGGGATCGAACGCACGCCCCAGTTCTCCTCCGGCTCGTTCAGCCATTCGAGCGTGCCGGCGTTCCAGGGGTTCTGCTCGCCCCGCGGTTGATGGCGCTTCGGCCGCACCACGTCGACGACGATGACCAGCACGCCTGCGGCGAATACGAATGCGCCGATCGTCGAGACGAGGTTCAGCCAATCCCAGCCGACGCCTTGCGGATAGGTGAAGACGCGCCGCGGCATGCCGCGCAGACCCGTGAGATGCATGGGGAAGAACGCGACGTTGAAGCCGACGAACATCAGCCAGAAGGCGATGCGTCCGAGCCGCATAGACAGCATCCGGGCGTTGATCAGCGGATAGTAATAGTAAATCCCCGCGATGAGCGGGAAGAGCATGCCGCCGATCAGCACGTAATGCAGGTGGGCGACGATGAAGTAGGTGTCGTGCGCCTGCCAGTCGAAGGGGGCAAGCGCGACCATGACGCCCGTCAGCCCGCCCATGACGAAGATGGCGATGCCGCCGGCCCCGAACAGCATGGGCACCGAGAAGATGACGCGCCCGGCCAGCATGGTGGCGATGAAGACGAAGATCTGGACGCCGGTCGGGATGGCGACGGCTTCGGACGCGGCGGAGAAGAAGGCTAGCGAAATCTGCGGCAGGCCTGTCGCGAACATATGGTGGACCCACAGCCCGAAGGAGAGGAACCCGGTGCCCACGGCGGCGAGCACGATCCACGAATAGCCGACGATCGGCCGCTGCGCGAAGGTCGGAACGATCATCGCCATCAGGGCGATGGCCGGTAGGAAGATGATGTAGACTTCCGGGTGGCCGAAGATCCAGAACACGTGCTGCCACAGCAATGGATCGCCGCCGCGCGTCGGATCGAAGAACGGCCAGTCGAACATGCGCTGCATCTCGAACAACAGGTCGCCTGCGATAAGCGGAGGGAAGGCGAACAGGATCATTCCGGCGACGATCAGCAGGTACCAGGCGAACAGCGGCATCAGGTTGATGCGCATGCCGGGCGCGCGGCATTTCATGATGCCGACGATCAGTTCGACCGCCGCTGCGATCGACGCCACTTCGATGAAGGAAAGGCCGAGCAGCCAGATGTCGGCGCCGATGCCGGAAAGCTCCTTGTCGGTGGCGAGCGGCGGATACATGAACCAGCCCGAGGAAGGAGCGGCGTCGAAGAAGATCGAGCCGCAGACGAAGACGCCGCCGATGAAGAAGCTCCAGAAGCCGAAGGCGCCGAGCCTCGGAAACGGCAGTTCGCGCGCGCCGAGCATCGGCGGCAGCAGGAAGATCGCCACCGCCTCGAAGATCGGCACGGCGAACAGGAACATCATCACCGTGCCGTGCAGGGTGAAGGCCTGGTTGTAGAAGTCGGCGCTCACCAGATCGTTTTCGGGCACGGCAAGCTGCGCGCGCATGATCAGCGCCAGCACGCCTGCGAACAGCATGAAGGCGAAGGCGGTGCCGCCGTACCACAGGCCGACCTGCGTATTGTTGACGGAGGTCCAGTAGCGCCAGCCGCGCGGGGTCACCCAGATGCTGCGAAGCTGCTCTTCTTCTGTCTTCCTGACCTTGTGCGAGGCCGATTTCGGCTTGACGCGGGTCTTCGTTGCCATCGTCATTCGAGCCCCTTCAGCCACGCCGCGATCCCGGCGATGTCCTGTTCCGGTAGCATCGAGAAACCGGGCATCTTCGAATCAGGCTTGATTGCTTGCGGATGCGCGATGAAGCTTCGCAGGGCGGCCTCGTCGTTCGGCAGGATGCCGGCGCCCAGCGTGGCTCGCGAACCGACATGGGAGAGGTCCGGTCCCACGTCGCCGTTGGCCTCGGTCCCGTCGACACGATGACACGCACCGCAGCCATGGCGCAGGAACAGCTCGCGCCCGGCCGATCCCGCCCCTTGGGAGGGTGCCGCCTGCGCCGTCAGCCATTGCCGGAAGGCCTCGGGCTCCATCGCGATCGCGGTGAACGCCATCAGCGCGTGGGACGTGCCGCAATATTCCGCGCACGCCGCGCGATAGGTGCCGGGCTTCGTCGCCGTCAGGGAAAGGCGGTTCCGGCGGCCGGGGATCATATCCATCTTGCCGCCCAGCGAGGGTATCCAGAAGGAATGGATGACGTCGGTGCTATCCAGCAGGAACTCCACACGCTCGCCAAGGGGAAGCCTGATTTCATTGGCCGAGAAAACGGGCCTGTCCCAACCCTCGGCATGATAGGCGACCCGCCACCAGAACTGTTCTCCGGTTACCTCGATCTTGAGGCCGGAGGAGTCGGCGGCCTGTGCGAAGGGGCGCAGTCCAGGCATAAGCCAGAGGGCATAGCCGAGCAGGAGAAAAAGCAGCAGGGAAGGGAGGATTGCACCACACCACAAGATCAGCCGTCCAGCACCATGCTTGCCGATCGCGCGGCCTCGTCTTTGTGACGCGTAGAGCAGAAGGCTGACGACCCCGAACCAGATCAATCCACCCGCAACAACCATGACCCAGAAAAGTCGTGCGACCTGATGTGCTTCCTCGCCAGCCGGGTCGAGCGCTGACTGGATTCCCGAGCAACCTGAAGCGCAAACGCATAGCGTCAGCGCAGTCAAACGCGAGGCGCGAGACCGGGTAGTAGGACAGAATGTTCGAAAAGTTGCTTGCGAACCACCCTCCCGATCGCTGATACGGCTTTGTGCAGAACGCGTCCGCCGCCCGGTGGTTGCGCAACGTCAATTTGCTGGATGCATTGGCGTGCGCTCAGCCTCGACACTTGGCGGGGAGGGGACCTACCGCGGACAGGTGGCCTGAGATACGAGCGGTGCGACCAAATCCTCGTGCTGCACCAGGCTGCGATACGCCCTCCGTCCAGGGATTAAACTTGTGGTGGCGCGCATGCCGTCCAGGCCGACCTAGACGCACAGGGAATCGAAGCCTCGTGGCTAACCGGAACTTCATGACCCCGGAGCCGTTGGCAGGAGCATGGTTTTCAAAGCGCTAGGAAGGCTTCGGAATGTTGGTCAATGAAAGCCCGGCCGGGATTGATTCTCCATTCGATGATGCTTCCGCTAACGACGAGCAATTGTGCCTTCGCGTGGAACCTGACGACTGGTGGACAGTTCATCGCGGTTCATCACCGATCCTGGCGACGGCCATACACAATGGGCATGCGGTCCGCGCCGGGGTTGAGGCCTTGATGGCGATCTCTGCCGACGACCGAATGCGGGAAGAGGATCCATTCACCGAATTCGTCACACGGGACGTTCCGAACCGCATAGCGGTGCACCGCTCCCGGTTCGAAATCGATCTCAACCGTCCTCGCGATGCTGCCGTCTACCTGTCACCCGAGCAGGCTTGGGGCTTGGATATCTGGCAGCAGGATCCGCCAGCGGACGGAATCGAACGGTCGCTGGAGGTGCACGACGAATACTACGCGATGCTCAGACAGGTCCTGCGGGGAATTCAAAAGTCCCACGGACGGTTTGTCGTGCTCGACGTCCATAGCTACAACCATCGTCGCGACGGGCCGGGCTCAGCAGTGTCGGATCCGTCCGGAGCGCCGGAGATCAACATTGGCACATTCTCCATGGACCGGAAGCGCTGGAGCCATGTCGTTGACCCGTTCATGAATGCCTTGGAGGCCTTCGAGTTTGACGGGCACCATGTGGACGTGCGCGAAAACATCGCTTTCGAAGGAAGAGGAGAACAAACGCGCTTCATCCATGACACTTTCCCCGAGACGGGATGCGCGATCGCCGTGGAGTTCAAGAAATTCTTCATGGACGAGTGGACGGGATCGCCCGACCGGAAAGCCCTGATGGCTATGCGGGCGATGCTTCGCTCCACGCTGCCCGTGCTTGAAACCAGCCTTCGATCGCAATGATGGGCAAGGCTGCGTCCAAACCTCGAAATGAAGACGAGGAAAAGCCGGCGACGGCGGTCGGCAAGGCGATTTCGGCCATCAATGAGGGCAAGCCGGTCCGCGAGGATTTCGAGGATGGCGGCCGTCTTCACATAGACCGTCCGCTTCCATTTATCTGTGTCTACCTCGGTGAAAGCCGCGATTGCGCGGCGCGTGGCGTCGCGTCGGCGAACGCGTCCTACCTGGTCGCGCCGCATGCCGCGGTCGCCGCGCCTATAGTCTCATCCATCGGCGCAGCTATGATCGAGCGGTTCGGTCATTTCGTCGTTCTCGACGTCGGCGAACTCGAGCAGGACGCCTTGCTTTCGGAAGACGCTCCTTATCTGCCGCCGTTCGAAATCTTGATTTCCGGCACGGACCAAGCCGCCGCCCGAGCGGCCGTGTCTGCGTTCAAGGCCGCTGTGGAAAGCGTCGAGGTGAAATACCGCTCGCCGCGCGTCAGCACAGTCCAGTCGGCAGACGACGTCCACGCTGGTCTGGCCGCTCTGCTGCCCGATTTCCCGGTAATCACGGTTCGCTTTGCGCCGATCTACAGACAGCCGGATTCCGACGAAATCTATCCGGACCTGCGGCGGCGTACCGTTGCCCACATTTTTGATGCCGGGCTGCGGGCAGTGTCCGCCTTCATCGAAGCGAACCGGGTGTTGGAACTCCCGACACACCGCGCGCTGGGACGAAAGGCCTTCGTCGATGCCGTCGGCCGTGCCGACCGCAGCATGGACGAGATTGCCGGGAGCTTCGATTTCCTCCTCGCCGTCACCCCGATCAATGCCGACGCGGCCTGGTCAGAGTTCCAGTCGGGCGGATTCCGGCGAGCGCCCCGGTTTCTCTATCGTCCGTTGACCGTCCAGGTGGGAGCAAGAAAGCGTAACCTCTTTTCGATCCCGCTCGAGAACCTCGAGGATCCGGTTCTGTTCGATCTCTACCGCGAGAAGCAGCAGGAACTCGATCTCCAGCTGTCGATGCTTTCGGCCAGGGAAACGCCTGCCTTCGTTGAATTGGGACGCGCCCTCTACAGGCCCGTCGAAGCCAGACTACTGGCTGCAGCAAAGGATATCCTGGCGAAGACCGCGACCGGGGGAAGCCGGGCTGGAGAAGGCGGCACCGGAGGCAGCGCCGACTGCCGTTTCGTCGAGCGGCACGCCCAGGCAATGATCGACGACTATCACAGTCGGTATTCCGGCTTCGCGGCCTCGGTCGCCCTGCGCGACGACCTGCCGCCTGGACTGATGGTGTCGGGAGATTGCCTTCTCATTTCTCGCAGCACGAAAATGGCGCGTCACAGGGTCGAAGCCCTGCTCAGCCATGAGATCGGCGTCCATCTGCTTACCTATTTCAACGGCTCCGCCCAAGGCCTTCGACTGTTTCGGTCGGGACTCTCCGGATACGAGGGGCTCCAGGAGGGCCTTGCGGTTTTCGCGGAATACCTGGCGGGCGGATTGACCACCGGTCGGCTTCGCCTGATCGCCGCTCGCGTCGTCGGCTGCGCAGCGATGCTCGACGGCGCGGCATTCCCGGAGACGTTCAATATCCTGGTGGACGATTATGGCTTTCCCGAACTCGGGGCCTTCAATCTGGCGTTGAGGCTCTATCGGGGTGGAGGCTTGGCCAAGGACGCGATTTATCTGCGCGGCCTTTACGAGGTGCTCGACCACCTAGGGAAGGGCGGATCGCTCGATCCCTTCTGGATGGGAAAGATTTCCGCTTCGCATTTCGGTATCATGCAGGAACTGAATACGCGGGGGCTCTTGAAGGCGCCGCAGGTGAAACCTGCCTTCCTGTCTCGCGCGGGCGCCAGGCGCCGTCTCGAAAAGGCGCGGCATGGACTGTCGCCGACAGATTTGCTCGAAGGGTGAGGGGTAGTCATGCGCATTGCGTTCTTCGTCAACTCGATCGAGGGCGAACACCCTCACTACACGACCACGGTGCTTGCTCTTTCGGCCCTCGGCCGCGGACATGACGTCTGCTACGTCACGCCGGGCGATTTCGTGCTTCGTCCGGACGACAAGCTGATGGTCCGGGCGCTCATCCTTCCGGCTTCCAACTACAAGAAGCCCGAAACGCTGCATAAGGACCTGCAGGGCGAGGACACCACGACCGAGACGATCGACGTCGGCGAGGTCGACGTCCTTTTTCTGCGTAACGATCCCTCGCAAGACGCGGCGGATCGCCCTTGGGCCGCTTACGTCGGAGCGATGTTCGGCCGCCTCGCCGCGGAGCGTGGCGTGCTTGTCGTCAACGATCCCGAGGGTCTCGCTCTCGCGCAGAACAAGCTCTACTTCCAGGATTTCCCAGAATCCGTACGCCCGGCCACGCTGATTTCCAAGGACATCGACGAGATCCGCACCTTCATCCAGCAGCAAGCCAAAGGCGCGATCGTAAAGCCCTTGCAGGGATCGGGCGGCAAGAACGTCTTCAAGATCGATTCGCCGAAGGACGCCAATCTCAACCAGATTTTCGAGGCAGTCAGCGGCGAGGGATACCTGATCGCCCAAGGCTACATTCCGGAGGCAAAGGCGGGTGACATCCGGCTATTCCTGCTAAACGGAAAGCCACTGGAGCGCAACGGCAAGTTCGCTGCTTTCCGGCGCGTTCCCGCCAAGGGCGATGTCCGCTCCAACATCCACGCCCAAGGCACCGCCGAAATCGTGACCATCACGGACAAGGTGCTGCGGATCGCCGAAACGGTGCGACCGAAACTGGTTCAGGACGGAATGTTCCTAGTCGGCCTGGACATAGTCGGCGACAAAATTCTCGAGATCAATGTCTTCACGCCCGGCGGCCTTTGGAGCATGTCCCAGATGTACGAGGCTGATTTTCTCGAAAGCGTGATTACCGCTCTCGAAAACAAACTCGCGATCCGTGAGGCCTACCCTAAGTCGATTTCGAACCGTAGGCTCGCGACACTCTGAGAGGCTTTGAGTTCTCCCGCTGTGACCCGCAACGGCAAGACGAGCTTCTCAGCTGGCGCTTCCGCAGCCGTCTCAGGCCGTGTCGTCGAGAACGCTCAAGCCGTGATCGGCCGCGAATCTGGAAATGAGGTCGAGAAGTTCGCCGTCTGAAAGACTGCAGTCGACGAGCAGCGTCCTGATGGCAAGCGTGGCACGCGCGGCAGAAATTGGCCCCAGATCGTGACGTCGAGACTCTACGTAAGCTCTCGCCACGCTCAATGGCGAGCGATCGGAATGAACGTACCCCTGCGCCATGGTTCTCCTCCCGGCCACAAGAATGCCAACTCGGCAAAATGGTTCCGCTGATCGGCAGCCCCAAGGATAGAAAAGCGGACCGCCTGATGGCGATCCGCTTTTCCTCTCACCGGGGGGGGGCTTGGGAGGCGGTGAGCGTCCTCGAGAACGGTCGGATCTCGATTTCGTTCCGTCGGGCTGACAGGCGGCTGTTGGCAGGTTGCGCCAACGACGGAACAATCGGCGTCATCCGCAGTTGCCTTCCCAAGCCGCTATGTGGAGCAACGCGAGATTGTCGCGCCGCCTCCATGCTGAAGGAGTTTCCGGCAATGGCCGAGTTTGTCGATAGTCTCGTTGCGGAGTTAAGTCCCAATGGTGCCCTCAGCCGGAGTGTGCGGACGTCTCACCCTAAAATGGAGGCCACCAAAATGAACAATGAGCCCGGCAATTATTCCCCGGATCGCGAAGAGAGAATCAGACGGCGAGCACACGAGATCTGGGAGCGAGCCGGCCGCCCTGAAAACTCGCATGAAGCAAATTGGACCGAGGCGGCCAAGCAAATCGACGCCGAGCTTGGCGAGGAAACGAGCCCAGCCCATCCAGAGACAAGCGGATCGTCAAATTCCAACGAACCCGCATTGCCAGATCCGTTTGCCAAGCGCGGCGTCGGCGCCCCCGTCTCCGGAGACAGCCCCAGGCCGAAAGAGTCCGGACGTTCCGACCCGTTGAAATCCCAGTAGGAGGGCGCGACGTTGCCAAATTCATCTGCGCTCACAGCCTTTGCGATCAATTGTTCCCTAAAGTCGTCTGACGCTGCCGAGAAGAGTTCCACCGACAAGCTCGTCAACGACATCCTGAGCGCCATGCGGCCATACGGGGTGTCGGGTGAGGTGGTTCGCGGGGCCGATTTCGACATCAAGCCCGGCGTCCTGTCCGACGAAGGCGCGGGAGACGAATGGCCGGAACTGCGCAAGCGCATCCTCGCGGCGGACATTTTCATTCTCGGAACGCCCATCTGGCTCGGCCAGCCGTCCAGCATTGCCAAGCGGGTTCTGGAACGGATGGACGCGTTCCTGTCGGAGACAGACTCCGCCAAGCGGATGCCTGCATCAGGCAAGGTCGCCGTTGCCGCCGTTGTCGGAAACGAGGACGGCGCGCATCACTGCCACGCAGCGATGTTTCAGGCGCTGAACGACGTTGGTTTCACGATCCCCGCGAACGCAGGGGCATATTGGGTCGGCGAGGCAATGGGCGATGTGAACTACGTCGATCTGGAAAGCATGCCGTCGGTGGTAAAGGACACGTTGGAGATGATGGCTTCCAATGCTGCGCATCTCGCCCGCCAATTGAAAAGCGCGCCGTATCCCGGCCTTCCTGAGTGACAGCCGCCGACGCGTTATCGTCGGGCGATGACCCAGTCTGCGATTTTGAACGCCAGAGACACGGCCGCTACGACGCCAAGAAGGGCAAGGGTCATGCCCGATGCCCAATGAAGCCGCTCGGTCATTGAAACAGCATCAAGCTGTTCGTCTCCGCGGACATAGGCGGCAAACAGGTATCGCAAGTCTGGGAGAGTGATGAACACGATGAAGGAGAGGGTCCCAAAGATCGGGCCACCGAGCGCGTCCGTCAATTTCGAGAAACAGAATGTCACTACGCTTGTGATCTTTCGCAATTTATCGCTCCGAGCTTCCGTCACGTAAATTCTCACGTGCGACTTCGCCTTGCGCAACTGCCGCCGATGAAAATCACCTCCGGCAATTCTGGAGACGGGCGTTGTATGATCCGTCCAAGCCGTGTCATGATTTCACCCGGATACCCATGGGATGCGGGGCGCAAGCATGGAATGGCTGCTGGCTGGCGGGATCGTCCTCGCGTGGCTGATTTATCGAGGACGGAAGCAGCGGCGGATGGAAACGTCCACGCCGCCCATCGACAAGGTTTCCACCGAGCGCGTTGCTTTCGGCCGCCGTCAACCTGCGGCTCAATCTGGCCAGCCCTGGAAAGATCCGCGATCCGACCCTGACCCGCGTTTCACCGAGGGCTCCAACCAGTGGGAGCGAAGGGCAGCCCCTGAACCGCAGGTCCCGGATAGCAGACGTTCTCGAGGAAAACCTGCCGCATGGATCCCGCGGGGACAGAACGTGCGTGTGGCGGGGTTTTCGATCGACTGTGGAATGTTCTACCTCGGCGGCTCGTTTTCCGGACGAAGCGGCGCCGAGAACTGCCTGGTCGATCCTTCCTGTTCTGTGGCGAATTCCGGAGGCGATCCCGAGGGGCGGACGTTGCCGTACTGGCCCTCGTATCAATCAATATCGCCAACTGCACGTCGGACCTATCTCCAATGGCTCGAGGCCGGCAGAAACGATCCTGCGATCGGCATTGGCTACGTGTTCATCTTCTTTTACGGGCTGGAGCGCCGCCTGTTCGTCGATGCGGCCAAGGACGAAGCGGTGCTCTTCATTGAGGAAGTCCGTCGTCTGCTGGCGCTTCACGGCGACAACTATTCCTTCAAGAGCTACGCAACGAAATTCCTCGACGTGGCCGAGGTCGTCCGCGATCCGGACATCCGCCGTCCACCGTTGTCGCCCGATCTGCGAAACGGCTACGAGATGCCGCTGTCGGTACGTCTTCATCTTGGGCGGAAGCTGGCGTCCAGGGATCCCTTCGACAGCAAGGACGCGCTCTTGTGGATCCTTTCATTGCCCGACACGAGCATCCGCACTCCGGCTACTCGATGCTTTAAGGAACTCGTCGAGCTTTGGGACATTCGCTTCGCGGAACGGCATCCGCAGGGCCTCAAGGTCAACCCGCCGAAGACGAGGCTGAAGCTCGAGTATCGAGCTGCGAGCGGCGGGTTCGAATGCAGGGTGGACGTGTCGGACGGCACGGGACCGTTGCCGGATATCGCCGCGATCTCTGCCCCGCTCGACGGTCTGAGAGACATCCTCAACTCCTGCACCGAGGAGTTGGCCTCTTACAGTCGCCTGCTTGGGCGAGCGCCCGAGGCGAGGGGGACGATCGACGCCGCCTTCCTCCTGCCGAAAGAACTGCTGACGTCGCCATCCGTAATGGGAACCGCAGTCGTGAAGCGGCTCGAGCATCTTTTCAACGGCAGAAACCTTGCCGCGGTCAGGTTCCCGCAACTGGCGGCGGCTCTCGGCCTTCGCGATGATTCCGGAGGGAAGGTGTCGACGGGCCTCTGCAATCAGATCGGCGCCTTCCTCGACAAGCTGGACATCGGCTTTGAACCCGATCGCCGATACGGCTCGCGCAATCTCGATGTTGAGAGCCGAATACTGCTCTTCAAGGCAAAGGGCGGCGCGCCGGTCGATGGAGCCGCGCCAGCCTTCGTTGCCGCGCGTGCAATGGTTGACGTGGCAGCACTCGCCGCGGTGGCTGATGGAAAGGTCGAGGCTAGCGAATTCGAAGCCATCAAAGCGGAAATACGGGCGTTCCCCGGACTGGGTGGCGTGGAAAGGGGGAGGCTGATGGCCCATGCCAGCACGCTGCTGACCGACGTTACGGGCCAGAAGCTGGCGACGCAACGGATGCGACGGATTTCGCCAAGCGCACGTGACAACGTCATCCGATCGGCGACCGCGGCTGTCCTTGCCGACGGCCATGCAGGTCCGGAGGAGGTCAAGTTCCTCGAACGCCTTTACAAGTCATTGGGCCTTCCGATCGAGGAGGTATACTCCGTGCTGCACCGGGGATCGGTCGTGGTGGACGAACCCATTGCGATCGCCCCGGAACATCGTGCAGGCGGGACGCCAATCCCGCCGCGCCCCGCGACTGCGCCTGGTCTTCAGATCGATCAGGCCCGGCTCGCCCGCATCAGGTCCGAAACGTCGGCAGTATCGGAATTGCTGGCTGGAATCTTCGTTGAGGAAGAACCCACCCCGATGCCGCCGGCGCAGGTGCACAGTGACGATGCGCCGAATGGAAAAGCCGACTTCGACGGATTGGACGCCGCGCATTCGAGCCTCCTTACCAAACTGCTGACAGTGGGCGAGATGGATCGTAGAGATTTCGAAGAGGCTGCGCGCGCCCTTCGGCTGTTGCCGGACGGCGCGATCGAAACGATAAATGATTGGGGTTTCGAACGGTACGACGAGCCGCTGATCGAGGACGACGACGCGATCTCGGTCGTCGAACACATCAGAATGGAACTGCAGGGGGCGGAAGCAGAGCAATGACAGCACGAACAATCAGGCCGCGGGACCGCGACGTTATTCTTCAGGCATTGGCCGCAGGCGTGGTGCCGAGGACCGGGCTGCGTCACGTCCAGGTAGGCCGCGCTGCCGAGGTGGGAGCATTGGTCAGGGACATTGACCGCCTGTCGGACAGCGGCGCTGCCATCCGTTTCGTGATTGGCGAATACGGCGCCGGGAAAACATTCTTCCTCAACCTCGTCCGACTGATTGCCCTTGAACGCAAGTGCGTGACCATTCACGCCGACTTGGCACCCGACCGTCGTCTCCATGCGTCCGCCGGGCAGGCGAGGGGCCTGTATGCGGAAGCCGTCCGAAACATGGCGACGCGCACAAAGCCCGAAGGCGGTGCGCTGGCTAGTGTCGTCGAGCGGTTCGTGACCGACTGCATGAACGAAGCGGTGCAGAGGTCAAAATCCGTAGAGACCGTCATCGACGAGCGCCTGGCCCGCCTGCAGGAATATGTCGGGGGCTACGACTACGCCACCGTTCTCAAGGCGTATTGGCGAGGAAGCGAGGATGGCGACGAGGTCCTGAAGGCGTCGGCGCTCCGCTGGTTGCGCGGAGAATACTCGACGAAAACGGAAGCACGGCAGGCATTGGGCGTCCGTAACATCATCGATGACAACGACATATACGACGCGTTGAAGCTCCTGGCGGCATTCGTGAAGCTGGCAGGCTATTCGGGCCTGCTCGTCGTCTTCGACGAGATGGTGAACCTCTACAAGCTGCAAAGCAGCCAGGCGCGCAACCAGAATTTCGAGCAGATTTTACGAATGCTCAATGACGTTTTGCAGGGCAATTTCGGAGGCATCGGCTTCGTTTTCGGCGGCACGCCGGAATTCCTGATGGACACCCGCCGCGGCCTTTACAGTTACGCTGCCCTTCAGTCGCGGCTGGCAGAGAACTCTTTCGCACGGGACGGTCTTGTGGACTTGTCCGGCCCCGTCCTGCGACTGCAGAACCTGACCCCCGAAGACCTGCTGATCCTGCTGGCAAACATCAGGGCCGTGTTCGCGTCTGGAGACGCGGCAAAGCATCTCGTTCCAGATGACGCTCTCTCCGCCTTCATGGAGCATTGCAACAGGCACGTCGGGGAAGCCTATTTCCGGACGCCGCGCAACACGATCAAGGCCTTCGTACAGTTCCTCGCAGTGCTCGAGCAGAACCCGGGGACTGATTGGCGCGAACTCGTAGGAAAGGTCGACGTCGCGGCTGACGCCGAGGCATCCAGCGATGCCGAGACTGATGATGGCGATGCCGACGGAGATGAGGATCTTGCCTCCGTCAGGCTCTGAGGCGACAACTGCTTTCGACCGCCTCCATCCCGAAATCCGCCGTTGGATTTGGGAACAGAAGTGGGAGGAGCTTCGGGACGTACAGGATCGCTCGATATCGGCGGTGCTCGACGGTGACGGTGATGTCCTGATCACCGCGTCGACGGCGGCGGGCAAAACCGAGGCCGCCTTCTTGCCCATTCTGACGAAAGTGGCAGATCGCGATACAAAGGGCTTCTCCGTCCTCTATGTCAGCCCTCTCAAGGCCCTCATCAACGACCAGTTTCGACGGCTCGACCAACTGTGCGAAAGACTCCAGATTCCTGCGGTCCGCTGGCACGGTGACGCGCCTCAGTCGGCGAAGCAGCGGGCCCGACGGGACGCTCGGGGTGTTATCCTCATCACGCCGGAATCCATCGAAGCGATGCTTATCCGCAGGCCGGGCGACGCCAAGACGATGCTGGGAGCGATCGATTTCGTCGTCATCGACGAACTGCATGCATTTCTGAACGGCCCGCGCGGCCTCCATCTGGCGAGCCTGCTGCGGCGCGTGGACGGTCTTTCTGCCAAGCCTGCACGCCGGATCGGCCTGTCGGCCACGATCGGCGATCTCACGGTTGCCGCTGCTTGGCTCAATCCTGCGCAGGCTGAATCCGTGGCCATCGTCGAATCTTCGGCAGACTCGCCTGAACTGAGGCTTCAAGTTCGAGCCTATTCGGATCCGGAAGACGTCGAAGACGCGGACGGCCTTGAAGCGGAGGAAAAGCCAGTCGCACTCGATCGTATAGCGGATCATCTCTTTTCCACGCTGCGCGGAGCCAACAATCTGGTGTTCGCGGGGTCGCGAAGGCGCGTCGAGGCTCTCGCCGACAGGCTGCGGACCCGATCCGAGAAGCATGCCGTACCAAACGAGTTCTTCCCGCACCACGGCAGCCTCTCCAAGGAGCTTCGCGAGGAGCTTGAGAGCAGGCTGAAAACAGGAGGCCTGCCCACCACGGGAGTCGCGACGACGACGCTGGAACTCGGCATCGACATCGGTTCCATCAAATCCGTGGCCCAGGTCGGCGCACCAAGATCGCTGGCGTCCTTGCGCCAACGGCTTGGTCGTAGTGGCCGCAGGCGCGGAGTGCCTGCCATCCTTCGGCTCTATGTGCGTGAGCGGAACCTCGGCAAGGATGCGGACCCTTTAGACCACCTGCGGCTTGAGACGGTCCGAGCGGTAGCGGCCGTTCGTCTCCTCGTGGCCCGGTTTGTCGAGCCGCCGTCGCCAGATAGCTCCATCGCCACGGTCGCACTCCATCAGACGCTGTCTATGATCACGCAGGAGGGCGGGGCGAGAGCGGACCGCCTCTTTGAGATGATCTGTTCCGCCGGTCCGCTTTCCATGCTGCGGAAGGGTGACTACGTCGAACTCCTCCGCGGCATGGCCTCTCCGGAGCAGCGTCTCCTAGAGCAGGCCCCCGACGGCACCATCATGCTAGGGGAGATCGGCGAACGGCTGACAGCGTCCCGTGACTTCTACGCCATCTTCTCGACCGACGAGGAATGGCGACTGGTGTCGGGCGGTCGGACGCTCGGCACCATCCCCATCTCGAACCCAGTCGGCGTCGGCGTCGTCATATCGTTTGCAGGCCAACGCTGGCGAATCACCACGGTTGACGACCGGAGCAAGGTCCTTGAAATCGAGCGCCACCGCTCCGGCAAAATTCCAAAGTTCGACAACACAATGAACGAGCCGGTTCACGAGAGGCTGTCGGCAGAGATGCGCGCCGTTTTGCAGGGCAATGACGTACCAGCCTATCTCGATCCCGTGGCCAAGGACTTCCTTCGAAAGGGTCGGATGGCCTACCAGGATCTGCGACTTGATGAGACGAGGTTCGTGCCCGCCGGAAAGGATACCCACATTTTCACATGGCGGGGATCGGAAGCTAACTCTGTCCTGGCCTTCACCCTAGTGTCGGCTGGACTCTGCTGCGTCGTGCATGATGTCGGCGTGACGGCCATCGAAACGACGCCGGATGAAGCTGCCGCAATTATTCGGCAGGTCGCAAGCAACCCTCCGGACATCAATTCGATCTCGGAATTCGTCGAAAACCTCCAGGTCGCGAAGTTCGACGAGATGGTTCCTGAAGGCCTGTTGCGGCGCCTGTGGGCACGGGCGCACGTAAGTCTGGGAAACGATCTTGGCAGGATGGCTCAGGAACTGCTCACCTAGGGTTTCCGACTTGGACTGACGATCGGCCATTTACCATGTGCTGAACGCCCATTTGACGTCCGCAGTAACGTTCTATATTTGTTCCGTCATCATGAACCAAGCACTCCACCTCATACGCTGACCGATCGCGCTGCCGCCATTCGCGGCATTCGGTCCCCTGCAGCGTATGGAGTGTGACGTGACTGTCTCCGTTGAAATCGAAATCCAGTCATTGCAGAGCGTTCGCGATTTCGCGGCCGCCTTGCGATTTGAACCGCTTGGAACGGTTCGGTGCGCTGGAGCACCGCTGTTTAGAACGCGCCTTGCCCGTGACCTTGCATGCCTGTTGGACGTCGACCCCGATGTCAGGTCATGGACATGCCTTCCCGTACTCCTTCATCACGGCGCACAAACCCACGTGCCCGATTTTCAGGTCGTAAGGGAGCACGGTGCCACCTTCCTCGATGCCGTCGATCCGGCAAAGGCGCGGCGTGCGAGTTGGATCGATGACGCTGCAATGCGCATCGGCAGTCGACGCGAAGTTGTCCTCGAGGCTGAAATCCGGTCTGGGCCCAGATTGGCCAATGCACGCGACTTGCTTCGGTATGCGAAATGGCGCTGCCCGCTCGGAGATCGCGTGCGGCTGCTGGCGGCCTTGGATGAAATCGGCTCAATGACCGTAGCCGAGTGCATGCAGGCATTTCAAGAGACGTCGCCGATAGCCGGGCTGTCGTCGCTGATTCTGCATCGCTTCGTCGAAATCGACCTCGACGACAGGCGGATCGGCCCCGAAACCTCAGTCCAGCGATGCCGTGACTGAACCCGGTCCGCCGACCTGGTGCGGCAGCCACTCTTCTATTTATCGGTAAAACCATGACTCGATTCCCATACTTGGAAAACGCCAACCGAGAAAACAGGCGCAATTTCCGCCGCAAGCTATACCAGTCACTGCCTCGCTTTCTCGCCTACTGTTCGATTATGCAGGCGTGTCGGCCCTTCCCGCAGTTCCGGCATCACAAGTCCGTAGCCGTAGGCCTCATCCTCCCAGAAGGGGCGGATATGGATATCTACGAGCAAGCCGCCCGGTATGCGGCGATGGGCCCGTCGGTGCTCTACGGAGGACACGACGGCACACTGGTCCTGACCATGAAAGACGAGCGGAAGAAACGTGGCGAGGATGCCGACCTGGTGACCGCGCTCGGAAAGCAGCGGCGGGTCGTTGTCCTCGCGGACCGCCAGGCCAGCATGCCGGAAAACTTTGCTCTCTTCGCTGATGGCATTGTGCAGATCGAACCCTTGGCGCCGCGCCACGTAGTTGCTGGAGCAAAGCTCTGTCTTCATATCGCCGTTACGCCGGAGCAGGCCGAGTTCATCGCCAAAGTTCCGCCGTCCACCATCGTCGCCACCCTGCGCCGGGGTCGGCCCGTTTCTGTCGCGATCGAACTTATGAAGAAGGCCATCGCAGCGAAAACCCCGAAGGAGACTGCCGGGCCGACGCTCGATGATCTGCAGGGAATGGGGGACGCGGGGGACTGGGGACGTGAACTTGCCGCGGATATTTCGGACTGGCGGTCGGGCAAGATCGGCTGGCAAGACGTTGATCGCGGCGTTCTGCTGAGTGGTCCTCCAGGCACCGGAAAAACCACATTCGCAGCGGCGCTCGCTCGCAGTTGCAACGCCCATCTTGTGCTGGGTTCCCTCGCTCGTTGGCAGGCAAAAGGACACCTCGGCGATTTGCTGAAGGCCATGCGCGCAGCCTTTGACGAGGCGAGGAAGAACGTCCCGTCCATCATTTTTATCGACGAGATTGACGCCGTCGGGGATCGAGAACGCTTTGACGATCACAACCGTCAGTACAGCATCGAAGTCGTCTCCGCGCTGCTCGAATGCCTCGACGGAACCGAAGGTCGAGAAGGCGTCATCGTGGTCGGGGCTTGCAATCATCCGCACAGGCTGGACCCGGCGCTCGTCAGGGCGGGTCGGCTCGAGAGACATATCCGCGTCCCACTGCCCGATAGGGAGGGTCGGGAAGGCATTCTGCGGTGGCATTTGCAAGGAAACCTTGCGGATGCCGATCTTTCGGACGTCGTTACGCAGACAGATGGCTGGAGCGGTGCGTCTCTCGAACAGTTGGTAAGGCAGGGCAGGCGACGTGCACGACGGGACCGTCGCGAACTGGTTCTCGATGATCTGATTGGCGAATTGCCATCTCCCGTCCTCGTTCCGCCGGAAATGCGCCGCCGCGCGGCTGTCCATGAGGCAGGTCACGCAGTCGTGGCGCTTCAGCTCGGATCCGGCGAGCTTGTATCGGTGTCCATCGAGAGCGCGATCGTTCCGGTTCCCAACCGACTACAGAAAGGCGGTGGCGTGACATTGAAGGACCAGGGCATCACGGAACGTACGCGGGCACAGCTACTCGACAGCATCGCGGTCAGGCTAGGTGGCTCCGTTGCCGAGGAAATCGTCCTTGGGGAGCGTTCAGCGGGCGGGGGCGGGCGCAGCGGGTCCGATCTGCACGTGGCCACGCTTATGGCCTTGGCTTTTGAAGCCTCCTACGGTCTCGGCGAAGGCCTCGCATATCTCGCTTCTGAAGACGAAGATGAGTTAGGCAGCCTCCTTCGCCTCGACCGCTTCTTGCACGCGCGAGTGGAGAGAATGCTCGGCGAACAAAACTCTCGCGCAAAACGCATCCTCACGGAACACCGCCACGACATCGAGCTGATCGCTGACGCGTTGCTCGACCAGGGAATGCTGTCCGCTGAGGACATCAGGGACCTGACGTCCCGGCAACCCCGGCTCAAATTGGTCGTCGACCCGAAGAGGCGGGAGGTATGAGGTTTTCACGTCGCGTCCTCCCCGGGGTCGAACGGCGTCAATCAGTTCGGCGGCATCTCACATTGCTCACCAGCGAGAAACGCGCCCCAGATAAGAGCGGCCTCTCGTGCAACCGAATTGGATTATGACGACATGAAAATCTGGCTCATTTCGGACCTGCATTTGGAATTTGCCGACCTACGGCAGCCATTGGAAATTCCGGACGCCGACGTATGTGTCGTTTCCGGAGACCTATGCCGTGCGCCGGCAAATGGCGTGCATTGGCTGGCAAAGCACGTCGCGCATGCCATGCCGTGCATCTACGTCGCGGGAAACCATGAGTTCTACAAAGGGGCGCTCAAGGAGAGCCTCGAGGACGGTCGCTCGGCCGCTGCGGGCTTTCCCAACGTCCATTTCCTTGAAAACGATGTGGCGGTTGTCGGCGGCGTTCGCTTTCTCGGCGCCACGCTGTGGACCGACTATCGGATCGAGGGGCATCCAGAAGTAGCCATGTTCCACGCGCGCGAGCGCATGAACGACTATCGGCAGATCGCCAAGCAAAGAAACCCGTGGCAACGGTTCGTCCCCGAGACCGCGTATCGGCTGCACCAGCAGTCCCGTCAGTTCATTGATTCCGCCCTGAAGGCCGACACGACCAAGACAGTAGTGGTCACGCATCACTTGCCGCACCGCCGCTCCATCCCTGCCAGATTCAAAGGCGACCTTCTCAATGCTGCCTATGCGTCAGACCTTTCCGAGGTAATCGACGCGGGGCGTCCCGCACTCTGGATTCACGGCCACACTCATGACAGCTGTGATTACACGGTCGGTGACACGCGCGTAATTTGTAATCCACGCGGTTATGACGACGAGAACAGCGACTTCAATCCCGGCCTGACGGTGCAGGTGTAGGCGACCTTTCGGCAGATAGCTGAACCACAAGCGGCAAGCACGGGGAGTCGATTGTCCGCGAAGGTGCATTCATTTACCTTGTATGTTCGCGACATTAGGACATCGAGCGAGGGGAGCGACCATGACAAGGCAGAGCGAAAAGAAGCTTCGCAAGCTGCACTCCGCCGCGCTCACCTATTTCGTGTCCGTCGCGAACGAAGGATCTTTTCGGGGCGCCGCCCGGAAACTTCATGTCGCTTCTTCGGCGGTTAACCGCCATGTCCTTTTGCTCGAACAGGAACTAGGCTTCACGCTGTTCGATCGCCGCGGGCACAATCTGCAATTGACGGACGCCGGGCAGGTCGTGTTGCGGCATTGCGTCGGCACCATGCGTGGTTTCGAGGATGCCCTCGAACAGCTGGATGCGCTTCGCAATGTCAGGAGCGGTGTTGTCCGGGTTGCGGCATCCGAAAGCTTTGCGGCGGAAATCGTCCCAGAAATCTGCGCCGAGTTTTCCGAAGCACATCCGAATGTCCGCATCGATGTCACGGTATCTGCCTCCGATCAGGTGCTTGCGGCGGTGGTGCAGGACGAGTGCGACGTCGGTTTCGCCTTCGGTACGAGAGGCGGCGACGCGCGGGAGGTCGCCAGTTTCGAAATGCCTGTCGGCGCGATCGTCGGCCCCAAGCATCCGCTTGCGGCGCGCAAAGCCGTCAGCCTTCGTGAATGCTTCGCTTATCCTTTGGTCATTCCAGACCAGCGGCTCTCGTTCAGGCGCGGTATCGATGAGGTGAGTGATATCTTCCACGATGGTTGGAAAGGTGGCATCGTGGCCAGTTCCCCAGGCTGATGCTGGGAATTGCCCGCATGAACCACCACGTTGCGTTCCAGACGGAGGTCGGGCTGGGCCGAGACCTGAGAAGCGGGACCATACGCTTTCTCAGGCTCGCCGATCGAGGGCTCAAGCCCGATCGGGTGGTCATCGTTGCATCGCCAAGGTCCGAGGGCCGGTTCGCCGCTCGGGAGTTTTCTGCTTTCGCGGCCCATGCGCTGAAATCAAGGCTTGATTGATCGGCTGGGCACGAATTTCGTTATTGCGGCAGCTTCTCGTCGATGCCTTTGACAAAGAAACTCATGCCAAGGAGAACCTCGTCTTTCGCGACCTCTTTCTGGTCAAGCCACCGGCTGCCGTCCTGCTTGGCGATCGGCCCGGTAAAGGGATCGAAGCCGGCCTTGATCCTGGCTTCCGTCTCCTGGGCCAGCGTCTTCACGTCATCCGGCATGTTGGTATAAGGCGCCATGACGACGTGGCCGTCCTTCATGCCGCCCCACGTATCTTCCTGATTCCACGTCCCGTCGATCACCGCCTGGACCCTGCGGGTGTAGTATGGTCCCCAATTGTCGATGTTCGACGTCAACTGGGCATGGGGTCCGAACTTCAGCATGTCCGACGCTTGGCCGAACGCCTTGACCCCGCGCTCCTCGGCGACCTGCATCGGGGCGGTCGAATCCGTGTGCTGCGCGATGACGTCGACGCCCTGGTCGATCAGCACCTTGGCGGCATCCGCCTCCTTGCCCGGATCGAACCATGTATTCGCCCACACGATCTTAAGTTTGAAATCAGGGTTTACGGACTGTGCCCCGAGCATGAATGCGTTCATACCCATGATCCCTTCGGGGATCGGATAGGCGCCGATATAGCCGGCTATGCCGACCTTGGAGACCTTTGCGGCGATCACGCCCTGGATGTAGCGTCCTTCGTAGAACCGTGAGTTGTAGGTCGAGACGTTCGGGTGATCGCGCTTGTAGCCGGTCGCACTCTCGAATTTTACGTCGGGAAAGCGGCCGGCCACCTTGTTGACCGGATCCATGAAGCTGAACGAGGCGCCGAAAATGATGTTGCACCCCGAGCGGGCCAGGCGCTCAAGCGTGCGCTCGGCATCCGCGTTTTCGGGTACATTTTCCTGGTAGACGAGGTCGACCTTGTCACCGAGGGCGGCCTTCATTTCCAGCATTCCCTGCTGGTTCTGATAGGACCAGCCGAAGTCGCCGATCGGGCCCGGATAGATGATGCAGGCCTTGACCGGCGCCGCATGCAGCGTCGACAGCGGGACTGCGGCCATTCCAACCGCAGCCAGCACGCAAAACAGACCATTCTTCACGGCACCCTCCCACGCTTCGTTTTCGTTGTTCCGGAATCCAATCACGGACAAAACTGCTCTCGCAAGCGCATAATTTCGCACAAGCCGTCCGGAATATGAGGACGGAACCCAAGGCATCCGCTCGTTGCCGTCGGCAAGGTGCGCGATCTGGTCTGCTTCATGTTGTCCTATTTTCGAGGACATAACGTTCTCAACGTTCTTCTTGCTAGGGCAGATCGAAGTGTGGCGAATTGCAGGTGTCCGCAGTGCGCCCTTTCCGGCAGAAGGTTCACAAATGGCGATCACGGCCAGTCAACGACGATCGACGGGTTCCTCCCAGCAGCGGGTCGACGCACTTGCGAAGGCACGCGGCGAGCATGTCTTTCCCTCGGACAACGCGCTCCCGGGCATGCTGTGGCTGCGGATCGTGCGGTCGACGAAAGTCCATGCCCGCATCCTTGCTATCGATACGCAAGACGCCGTCCGCCTGGACGGCGTCGTCAGCGTCCTGACCGCTGCTGATATACCCGGCTGCAACCGCTTCGGCCTCACGGTTTCCGACCAGCCGATCTTGTGTGACGAGATTGTGCGGTTTGAAGGCGAGCCTATCGCGATCGTCGCTGCCGAAACCGACGATATTGCACGCCGGGCCTGTGGCCTCGTGAAGGTGACCTACGCCGAGCTTCCGGTCGTCGACAGTGCGAAGACGGCTAAGGAAATGCCCGATTTGCATCCGTACGGCAATGTCTGCTCTTCCCTTCAGGTAGGACACGGCGCTATCGCCGCCGCAAGCCGAGATTGCGCCCATACCGTAGCCTTCGCATACGTCACCAACCGTCAGGAGCATGCCTTCCTCGAAACCGAAGCCGGGACGTCCTGGGTCGACGGGGACGGCGTGCTGACCTTATCGGTTGGCGGGCAGAACCCTTTCCATGATCGCCGGCAGATTGCGCTGGCCCTGGGTCTTGCGGAGGACGGCGTGCGGGTCCTCAATCCGATGATGGGCGGCGCATTCGGTGGCAAGGAAGATTGCAGCGTCCAGATCCATCTGGCGCTCGTCACCCACAGGACCGGCCGGCCGGCGCGGCTGATGTTCGATCGGCAGGAATCCCTGCGCGCGGGCGTGAAGCGGCATGAGTTCAACATCGCCTATCGTGTCGGCGCGACGAACGCCGGCAAGCTGAAATACGCGGAGATCGAATTGCTTGCCGATGCCGGCGCCTACACGACACTGACTCCCGCCGTGCTCGGCCAGGCCGCGGAACATGCTCCCGGCCCCTATCGATACGAAGCGGTCGCCATCGACGGCAGGGCCATGTTCACCAACAACGGCAACGCCAGCGCCTTTCGCGGCTTCGGCGTTCCGCAGATTTCCATCGGTATCGAGCAGGTCATGGATGAGCTTGCCCGTCGAACCGGGCTCTCACCCTTCGAGATCAGGCGCCGGAACCTCCTGCAACGTGGACAAACGGCGGGCGCGGGTTACGCCATGTCCTCCGATACGCTCCTGCCGAAAATGCTCGACGCGGCTGAGAACGGATCGTTGTGGCAGTCTAGGGAGACGTACCGGACAGGGGCCGCATCCTGGGTGCGTCGCGGCATCGGGGTCAGCGCCATATGGCAGGGATATGGACTTGGAGCAGATCTGGAGAAAGGAGCGACCGTCCACCTTTCGCTGCAGGAGAACGGGCGGTTCTGCCTGGAGGTCGGTACGCCTGACCTCGGCAGCGGCAATGTCACCGCGTTTCTTCAAATCGCCGCCGATGAACTCAATTCTACGGTCGACCATTTTGACTACATCGCCGGCGATTCCCTTGGCCCGAACTCCGGCTCCTCCCATGCGTCTCGAACGGTCTACATCGTCGGCAATACCGTCTCGAAGGCGGGCCGCGAGCTTTGCCGCCGGATACGTGCCCATGGCGAGGCGACGTTTGGGGCGGAGCCATCCACACTGCAGCCGGGGTTCCTGACCGTCGGGCAACGGTATATCGCCTTGTCCGAACTCGCCACGGACATGCCCGATCCTGAAGTAGTGATCTCCTTCCGGCCCAGACTGGCGAAGGCGATTGCACCGGGCATTCCGCATGCGGCCTACAGCTATTGGGTGCAGGTGCTGGGCGTGGAGGTCGATACCTGCACTGGCGAGGTGTCGGTGACGGATGTCGAGAACTATGTCGATACGGGCAGGACCATCAACCCGGTCGGCGTCTTGGCACAGTGCGAAGGCGGATTCGTGCAAGGCCTCGGCTACGCGCTCTACGAGAATTCCATCTATGCCGGCGGGCGGTTGAGAAACCCGACTTTCGCAAACTACGTGATCCCTTCCGTCAAGGACGTGCCGCCAAACATCCATACGACCATCTTCGAAACACCGGATGAAACCAGCCCCCTCGGCGTTCGCGGCATAGCCGAGATCGGCCTGTCGCCGGTGGCGGCCACGGTTGCCAATGCGGTCCACGATGCCATCGGCGCTCGGTTCGAGCGATTTCCGGTCCTGCCGGAAGCAGTGCTGAATGCAATCGGGAACGAGGTCTCCATCAATCATGCCTGACATCACCGTCAACGGTCGCACCATTGAAAGCATCTCCGATCCGCGCAAGCCTTTCCTGGAAGTGCTGCGCGAGGAATTTGGCCTCCGGGGCACGAAATACGGCTGCGGCGAAGGCGAATGCGGAGCCTGCACCATCATTGTCGACGGCAAGACGGCCTGCTCCTGCCTGACGATGACGGGCTCGCTGGCCGGCAAGGAGGTGACCACGGTCGAAGGGCTGGGCAACGATCCGATCGGCGTGCGACTGTTCAATGCCTTCAAGGAGCAGGGGGCGGTACAGTGCGGCTTCTGTACGCCGGGGTTCATCCTTTCCGCGTGGCAGTTCCTGTCGACGAATGAAGAGGCCGACACGGAAGGGATACGCCACGCCCTCGGCGGCAACCTGTGCCGGTGCACTGGCTATGTCAGGATCGTCGACGCGATCAGGGACTGTAGTCGCGACTCGGTTTCCTCGCCGCTGGCGGCGCGCAGGGGGCAGACCGCCCGACCGGCCATGATTCCCCAGATCTACTGGCGTCCTGGCACGCTTGAGGAGCTGTTTGCCAATCTCTCTTCCTTTTCGCCCGATCCCCGGATGTTCGCCGGAGGAACCGATCTGATGGTGCAGCATGAGCACGGTCTGCACGAACTGGCGCTTGTGGACCTTTCCGGCATTGAGAAGTTATCCGGCATCGACGAGACGGACGCCTACGTCCGGATTGGAGCCACTACGACCTGGTCGGAAATTGGTCAATCGGAAACGATAGCGCGATGGGCGCCGCTTCTGCGCCTAGCATCTGCCGAAATCGGCGGCATCCAGATTCAGAATCGCGGCACGATTGGCGGAAATATAGCAAACGCATCTCCCGCGGCCGACGGGCTGCCGGCGCTCTATGCCTACGATGCCGAAATCCACATTGCCTCACCGTCCGGGAAGCGTTCGCTGCTGATCGAAGCCTTGTTGCAAGGACCGCGAAGAACAGCGCTCGCCCCGGCTGAGATCATCACTGAGATCCGTATACCTAAGCGGATGACGCAAGGTACGCCGATCGTCTTTTTCGAAAAAGTCGGCCCGCGCAAGGCCCAGACGATCACCAAGGCGTCGGTTGCTTTCCACGGCTGGCATCATGAAGGCCGGATCCTCAATCCTAGGATCGCGTTGGGAGCGGTCGCGCCGACCGTGGTCAGGGCAAGGGAAGCGGAGCAATACCTTTCCACAGACTCAACACCGGAGGGACTGGAATATATCGCGGGCAAGCTTTCCGCGCTTGCAACTCCGATCGATGATATTCGCTCTACGGCCGACTATCGCAGAAAGCTCGTATCGGGCCTCTTTATTCGTGGCCTTGGGAAAAGTACCGTGCTCACGCATGCGATCAAACGCGCTGTCTAAATATCGGTGGCAAGCCCGTGACGTCGATTCGCAAGCGCGTATCGGGTCCAGGCTGTATCCGGTGCTTGCGACACAGTTCTTCCGCTCTGTCGAGGTAATGGCTTCGAGGACGTGTCGTGATCGGTTTCGACACTTCGGAAGGCTGCTCGTCGCATCGAGAGCTTCAGTTTGATAAGGAGCTACTCGATAGATTCAGTCCCCATGCGTGTAATCCAGCATATGCTGCAGTCACTTTTATCTGCTTTTACACGATATCGACAGAAGGGTTGCGGGACAGTTCCGCGAGGATGCGTAGTCCGCGTTCGAGGCTGGATCTTTGTGCTGGCGCCATCAGGCAAAGCCGCACGCCGCCCGATTTTTCGCCTCCGACCGCGGTCGCGTCAGGTGGCGTGATCCGAACGCCGCGCTCCAGCGCGCGTCGCGCCAGGCTCTCGGCGGCGTCCGTCGCCATCGGCAGCCATATGTGCGGCGCTCCCTGAAGCATTGGCAAGTCGCGGAGACCGAGCGCTTTCTGCGCGAGCGTGACGCGGTGCTTCGCTTCGGTGCGCAGGATTTCCCTGGCCCTGACATGGAGTTCAGCGTCGAACAGTGCCCGAGCGACCTCGATGTCGAAAGGCGATGCGCCCCAGACTTCAGCCCGTATCCGCGAGGCGAGGGCGGGCCGTCTTTCCGGTGGCGGAACCAGCACGCCGACACGTACGAGAGGCGTCAGCGATTTCGACAGCCCGTTGAGGTAATAGACGCGCTCTGGAGCCAGTTCGTAAAAAGGTCTTGCGTTGGTCTGGGCGTAGATACTGTAAATATCATCTTCGATGATGAAGGCGTCATGACGACGGCAGATTTCGACAATGTCCTTTCGCCGCTCTGCGCCTGTTTCGAAGCCGAACGGGTTCTGGCAGACAGGTGTCATGTAAACAGCCTTGCAGCCCGTCTTTTTCAGGGTGCGGCCAAGTGCATCCGGAATCATCCCCTCTGTGTCATGGTCGACCGGCTCGAGCTTCAGGCCAAGGGACCGTGCGGCGGCGATCGCGCCTGAAAAAGTGGCTGCTTCCGTTGCGATGGTCCTGGTGGTCGCGGCCAGATCGGCCATCGCCAGATGGATGCCGTGCTGCCCCCCAACGGTCACCAGCAGGTCTTCGGGACTGACGCCTAGCCTCGTCGAGGCGAGCCACGTTGCCAGCGCCTGGCGCTGGTCGGCGCCGCCCCCTGGCTCGGGATAGCCGCCGTTGGGCACATTGCCGAGCCTGCTCGCGGCCAGACCGGCCGCCGCGCGGAACGCTGGCTCGTCCACGACCGGAAGCGGAACATTGAAATTGAGGTCGATGATCCGGTCATCCAGTTCCGCTGGAAGGTTGACGAAAGTACCGCGTCCCGTTTCTCCGCGAACGATTCCGCGGCGCTCGAGTAGATCGATCGCTTTGGTTACGGTGCCGATCGCGACATTTGCATCGCGGGAAATTTCCCGATGCGTGGGCAGCCGGTCACCGCGGCTATAGCGGCCCGTGGCGATGAGACCTTCTATGGCGTCGGCCAAACGCTCATGAACTGGATCCTTTCCGCCACGAAGGGAAAGGCTGGTCGAAGGAGAAGAAGCCACGATACACTCCAGTGAACAATCACCGGATTGTATCGCTTACAGCTCTGAATAGCCAGCGCCACGTCGCCTGATTCAACAGGAAGCGCTGGCGAAAGCGCGGCCTCTATCCCTTTAGGACAGGTTCAGTAGGGCGTCCCGTCCTTGCGGGTGAAGCGCCAAGCGCCGCCCTCGCGGACCGCGGCGAGATCGTCTACCGGATAACTCACCTCGTCGCCTTCGGTCCTGTCTCCTATTTCCAGGTAGAGCATCGGGCGGTCGGAACGGTTTTCGAGATGATGCGGACGGCCGGAGGCCTTAAAGCCCGCGCACATCCCGGGACCGAGCGAAATTTCTTCGTCGCCCGACACCAGCACCGCCTGGCCTTCGAGGATATAGACGAATTCGTCCTGGCGGCTATGGCTGTGCTGAAGCGCCGAAACCGCGCCCGGTTCAAGAGTTGTCAGGTTGACGCCGAAATTCGTCAATCCGAACAGGTCGCCGAGTGGTCTCTTGATGCGGCCGGCCATTCTACCAGCGAACTGCGGAGGATAGTTGGAGGGCTTCGTTCGCGGCTCGGTTTGGGCGGCGGTCACCATCATCGGAAGCGGCATCACGGACTCCTCAGTAGGTCAGGAACGCTGACCTGACTAGCGCAACCGATGCGACATGTCTATAATATTGTATCAATCATATCAGGACAAACCAGCCGACGATCGAGAGGGTCTGAGAATGAATATCAACGATGAATTGAAGGATGAGGCGGGCAATGCCGTCCTATGCTGGCTGGCAACGGTCTCTGCCGAGGGCGTGCCCAATGTCTCGCCGAAGGAAATGTTCTGTCTCCATGAACCCGACACTCTGGCTATCGCAGACATCGCCTCGCCAGTCAGCGTTCATAATGTGAGAGACAATCCCGATGTCTGCGTCAGCTATGTGGACATCTTCCGCCAGCGCGGATTCAAGCTTGTCGGCAAGGCCAGGATTGTCGCGCCAGAGGACGATGACTTCGACACCTACGGAGATGCGCTTGTGAAAAAAGCCTGCGGCGCATTCAAGATACGCAACATCATTCTTGTGACCATCGAGCGGGTCTCGCGCATTCGGGCGCCGAGCTACACTTTCTATCCTGATCGCACCGAGGAAATGCTGATGGCGTCCGCATATGCGCAATATGGGGTACAGCCCGTTCGCTGAATCGGTGGTTCCCGCAAATCGACACTGTCACTGCGCGGGTGCCAGTCCCGACGGGGCAGCTTCGTCACGAATGGCCAGGTGGAGAACTGCGGCCAGAAAGCCGGATGCGGCCGTCGCGATCCAGATCGGGCCGTAGCCCCCGGTCGATTGCAGCACGACGCCACCAAGCCAGGAGCCTGCGAAAGAGCCGATCTGATGGCTCAGAAAGCAGATTCCGAACAGTGTTCCAAGGTGACGAACGCCGAATATCCGCGCGACGATGCCGGTCGTCAGCGGGACGGTGCCCAGCCACATCAGCCCCATCGCCGCCGAAAAGCCGATGATGCTGGCCTGCGACTTCGGAGCGAGGAAAAAAGCGATGATGACGACGCCGCGGAGAGCGTAGAGAACCGCTAGTACGGCGCGCTGCCGATATCGTCCGCCCAGCCATCCGCAGCCCCAACTGCCGACCATGTTGAACAGCCCGATTAGCGCCAGGGCCAACGCGCCGGCGCTTGGGGCCATGCCGCACAAATTGAGATAGGTCGGCAGGTGGGTGACGACGAATGCGAGCTGGAATCCACAAGTGAAGAAGCCGAAGGTGAGCAGGCAGAAGCCATCATGGCCGAGGGCCTGTGTGACGGCAGTGCGAGTCGAAATCGACGGCTCGATGGGGACCGGCGCTTCCGTGCCCGTGCGAGCAATCAACAGATATCCGAGTGGGGCGACCAGGAGCGCCAGGACCGCGAGCGCGAAAAAGGCCGTACCGGGCCCCCAGCCGTAGAGAACGTTCTGTGTGACGGGAACCAACAGCACTTGCCCCAGCGATCCACCCGCGCTCGCGAGCCCCATGGCCGTGCTGCGCTTCTCAGGAAGAGCCAGCTTGCCGACGGCAGTAAGCACGACGCCGAAACTCGTGCAGCTGATGCCGATGCCGAACAGGATGCCAATCCCCAGGATAAGGCCGACGGACGAGGGCGCGATCGCCGCCAGTGCCAGTCCTGCAAAGAGAAAGCCCGCACCCACGGCCACAACCGGCCCGGGCCCGTAGCGATCGGCGGCGGCGCCTGCGAAGGGCTGGGCGAAGCCCCAGACGAGATTATGGATCGCGATCGCAAGAGCAATGGTGGTGATCGAGATGCCGGCTTCGATGGACAGCGGCTCTACGAACAACCCGAATGTCTGTCGGGCGCCCATGCCTGCGCTGCCGATGAAGCTTGCCGCCAACAGGGCAGCGATGCCCACTGGCAAGATCGCCGGGAAACGGCGTTTGGCCGTGCGCGCCTCGGATGGTGATTCAGAAATCCGCCGCATCGCCGTAGCCTTCTTGACACAAGTTGAAAGATACGATTGATATTATATGAATAGCAAAAAGATACAATACGGCATGACTGACGGCTATGTAGCATTCCTGATCTTCGTCGCAGTCGCGACCGTGAGCCCGGGCGGAGCGACGACACTCGCCACGGCCTCGGGCATGCGTTACGGCGTCAGGCGATCCGTGCCCTACATTCTGGGTATCGGCGTCGGCCTGGGGTCCATGGCAGTCGCGTCGATGCTGGGCTTGGCCGCGCTGCTGTTGGCGATGCCCACTCTGGAGCTTGCCGTAAGAGCAGCGGGCAGCGCCTACCTGCTTTATCTCGCCTGGAAGATCGCAATGAGCGGCCCGCCATCTGGAGGGGCCGACGCTTCCAGGCCGGTCAGCCTCTTGGGGGCCGTCGGCCTGACATGGTACAATCCCAAGGCCTGGGCCATTACGATGGGAGCGTCATCTTCCTTCGCCCATCTTGTCAGCTGGCCGCCAGGACAGGTCGCGCTGATGGGCGTCACCTTCCTTGCCTTCGCCATGACGTCCATGACGCTGTGGTGCACGACAGGGCATGCCCTTGGCCGACTGTTGAAGTCTGATCGGCAATGGCAGGTGCTGAACCTGACGATGGGACTCCTTCTCGCCATCTCCATCATTCCCATGTGGCTGGAATAAGTCGATCGATGTCCAGGCAGGACAGTCTCATGATCGAATTTATCGGATGCGGCGACGCCTTCGGTTCCGGAGGACGTTTCAACACCTGCTTTCATGTCGCGGGAAAGGGGGTCGACTTCCTGATTGATTGTGGGGCGTCATCACTGATCGCGCTCAAGCGGAGTCGGGTGGATCTTAACGCCATCGACACGATTCTTGCCACGCATTTCCATGCCGATCATTTCGCCGGTCTGCCCTTCTTCATGCTGGACGCACAGTTCTTCTCCAGGCGGACCACGGCGCTGACGGTCGCCGGTCCGGTCGGGGTAGAGGAGCATTATCGCTGCCTGTCGGAAGCCATGTTCCCCGGATCGTCGGCAACCGTCGCACGTTTCCCGTTGCGGTTCGTCGAGCTGAAGCCTGGAGCCAATCGACAGCTGGGCAGATTGAATGTCGATGCGTTCGAGGTCAATCACGGTGGTATAGGCGGTCCGTTTCTCGGCTATCGGATCGAGATTGGTGACCGCACGATCGCCTATACCGGTGACACGGAATGGACCGATACGCTCATCGACCTCGGGCGCGACGCCGATCTACTCATCGCCGAGGCGTACTTCTTCGACAAGAAGGTGCCGCTCCATCTCGACTACACCACGCTCGCCGAAAATCTGGGCAGAATGCAGTCCCGTAAGATCGTTCTGACCCACATGAGCGAGGACATGATTGGCCGCGAAATTCCTCCTCCGTTTCAACTTGCCCATGACGGGCTTCAAGTCGCGCTCTGAGCCTGGGAGATTCAATGACATCAGCAATCGTCCTACCGGGGATTACTGGGTCCGGCCCCGACCATTGGCAATCCATCTGGGAAGCGCAGGATCCTGACCTAGTCCGATTTCAACCCGCGAGTTGGGACTATCCAGAGCTCGATGACTGGGTCGCTTCACTCGACGCGGCAATAGAGGCAGCTTCAGAGCCGCCCCTGCTAATCGTCCATAGTCTGGCCTGCCTGCTCGTGGCCCACTGGTCGGCACGCAGCGCCAGACGGATAAGGGGAGCATTCCTCGTTTCGGTGCCGGACCCGAACAGTGCTCCTTTCCCGAAAGAAGCGCGATCGTTCGCCGAACCGCCACGGCAACGCCTTCCGTTTCCGGCACTAATCGTCGCCAGTGTGAACGATCCGTTTGGCACGGTCGAATATTCCACATCGCGCGCGCGGGAGTGGGGAACGGGCTACGTCATTGCCGGATCCTACGGACATATAAACGGCGCGAGCGGTCTGGGTGCCTGGGAGCAGGGAAAGATGCTTTTTGCGGCTTTCAGAGCTGGGACAGGACCCGTCTGATCCTGGATTTCCGAACATCCTACCCAACAGCAAGAGGAGCGCATGAGCATCGTCAGCGATATTCCGGCCGCGTCGGCAAAGGCCGCGCAGGAGCACTTCCAGAACCGTCTGTCGCTGGAGACCGACTGCGCCGACGTTCATGAGGCGACAAGCGCCGGCGAACAGGATTTCGTGCTGCTGCATGTCGTCGGCTCGCATGAGGCGTTCGAGCAGCGCCATATCCCCGGGGCCCATCATCTGCCGCATCGGGAAATCTCCGAGACCCGGATGTCCGAATGGCCGAGCGATACGCTTTTCGTCGTCTACTGCGCAGGGCCGCACTGCAATGGCGCTGACCGGGCCGCCTTGAAGATCGCCAAGCTCGGGCGACCGGTGAAGATCATGATCGGCGGCATCACAGGCTGGGCCGACGAAGGTTATGACTTCGCCCAAATGTCGTCGTCATAAAACGGCGAGCGCCGATCCTTTCCCTACCTTCGATCGCGCTGTAACGAGCCGAACGCGATTGAGATCAGCAGCAGCGACACAGATGCCCAAAGGCCTCCCGAGAGATTGTGCAGCCTGTCGTTGACGAAGCCGATCGCTACAGGTCCCAATATCTGGCCTACACCGAACACGACGGTGAAGATGCCGATCCCGGAAGCCCATTGGTTCTCCGCGAGGTTACGCCGTACGAATGCCGTCGTTGAAGCAACCACGGCGAAAAATGCACTGCCGAACAATGCCGCGGAAGCCAGCAGCATGGCCATATGATCGGACAGCAGAGGCAGCACGGCGCCGACGGCCGTCACGCAGGTCAGGGCTGCAAAGGCATATCCGTGCAGGAACCGCTTCATGACGAACGTCCAAAGCCATGGTGACGCCATTGTCGCTATGCCGATGATGGCCCAGAAAAGTGCCTGGAAGGCTGACCCATGGCCACTCCCTTGGACATAGGCGATCATGAAGGTCATGTAGGCGATGTAGCTCGCGCCAAACAAAAGGTACCCGCAAAGCAACCAGCCCATGGCGCAGTAGCGCGGCCTTTCGCGCGAAGGGGCCGCGGTGATGGTGTTTTCGTTGCGCGCTAGGTGAAGGCCGATGGCCAGAGGAAGGGAAATGACGGTGAGCGCCGCCCATGCCGCATTCCATGATCCTGGCTCGACGTGCTCCAGCACAAGTACAACAGCAAGACCCGACAGCAGGATGCCGAAACCCGCTCCACCATAAAACAGGCTCAGCAAAAAGGCCGCTGTAGCCGGGTTACGTTGCGCCACTCCGGTGGCAAGGACACCTCCGGAGACGAAGGCGAAGCCGCCGCCAAGTCCGGCCAGGATACGGGCTGCATTGAGCGGGATGGCGTGGCGAAACAGTGCACACAACAGCAATGCGAGGATGCAGGCCCATACACCTGCGACCATGACACGATAAGGGCCGAAGGCACCGATCGCTCGGGAGGCAAACAGGGCGCCAGTCAGATAACCGGCGGCATTGGTCGTGTTCATCCAACCGGCGTCCGCGTAGGACCAGTGGAGATCGGTACGCATGGCAGGCAGGATCAGAGCGTAGGCAAACCGAGCGATACCAAGGCCGATAGCAGGCGCAAGCCCCAGCGCGAGAACGACCGCGATGTCGCGGCTTGAGCGCTTTGGCCGCTCGACCACGAATTTCACCTGCCGCCCGACATGTCCACAAAGGTGCCTGTCACATAGGACGAAGCGTCGCTGATCAGCCAGACGATCGCATCGGCAACTTCCTCCGGCTTTCCCGACCTTCCCATGGGCGTGGTTGCCCCGAGCACCATCGCTCGATCGGGTCGGCCGCCGCTTGCATGGATTTCGGTTTCTATAAAAGCGGGACGCACCGCATTCACGCGAATGCCCTTTGGTCCGAGTTCGCGGGAAAGACCGATGGCGAGCGTATCGGCGGCGCCTTTGCAGGCCGCATAGTCGACATATTCGCCCGCTGACCCCAGTCGCGAGGCAGCGGACGACACGATGACGATCGAGCCGGGTTTGCCTGTTTGCGAAAGCGCCCTGGCAGCTCCACGCGCGGTCAGGAGCGTGCCCATCACGTTGACGTCGACCATGCGGCGAAGTCGCTCGAATGTCATGTCCGCCAAGGTGGAGGCTGGTGCGACGATGCCGGCATTGATCACGACGCCGTCCAGGGGACCAAGGTAGTCGACCGTCTGGGTGAACATATGCTCGACATCGGATTCCGATCCGACATCGGCTTTTACGGTGATTGCGCGAGCGCCGGATTCTACGGCCTTCGCCGCGACCGCTTCCGCGGCGTCGGCGTCATTCACGTAGTTGACGGCCACGTTCCAACCCATGGAGGCCGCCTTCAAGGCTGTAGCCCGGCCGATACCACGGCTGGCCCCCGTTATTAAAACCGTCTTCGTCATTGTCAGTTTCCTCCGCCAACTCGCGATGAAAGCCAATTATCGAGAATCCGCGCGAACAGGCCGGGACTATCGAGCATTGAAAAATGCCCGGCATCGGGAAGGGTTTCCATGCGGCTTTGCGGGATCAGCCTGTTGAGACGGCGACCGACTTCGATATCCACCCAGGCATCCTTCTCGCCCCACAAGACGAGCGTCGGTACGTCGATGTGCGTATAAAGCGCTTCGAGCTCGGCGGTAAATGCATGGTCGTACTGCGCGACCTGACGATAGTAAGCGGGTTGGCCCACTTCTCCGGTCCAGGGCGAAATCAGCGCTTCCTCCAGACCCTTCGGCAAAGGACGAGCCACCGCCGTTCCGAGATGCGCCGACAGGATCGCTCGATGAACATAAGCGGGCACGGCCGCAAATACTCCCTCGTGCTCTTGGACATGCAGCGAGAAAGGTGTGCCCCACGGGTTCAGAACTACGCCGTCCGCGACCGCCAGGCTTGCGACCGGGACATTTTCGACGAGATGCGCGCCCAGCACGGTGGCGGCCCCGAAATCGTGTCCGACCAGGTGCGGGCGCTGCAGCCCAAGGTGTTCGGCGAATTCGCGCAGCACTCTCGCGAAGGTGCGCAAACGTACATTTTGCGCTGCGAATTTCTCGGATGCGCCGTAGCCAGGCAGATCGAGCCAGTGAATCCGGTAGGACGGGCTGAGCGACTCGATGACATCCTGCCATATCAGCGAATTGGTCGGCGTCCCATGTACGAGCACGACATCAGCTCCTTCGCCGGCACTGGCATAGGCGATCCTGCCTGCCGAGGACTGGAACTGCCCGTCGAGTTTGTACTGCATCATCTCTGCCTCCCCCTATCCGTTTCGCCCCAGGACCTCGCGCATGCTCTCGATCGACCAGCGGGCGACAACCTTGTTCTTCAGGTCGACGCCCAGCCTGCGGTAGAATTGCTGGGCTTGTGCATTCTCGGCTTCGACCTCCCACCGGGCGGTTGCTCCCATGGTGACCGCCTGTTCCGCCGAGGCCGTCATCAGCCGTGTGCCTATGCCTTGGTCGCGCCCGTCCTTGTCGACGATCAAATCGTCTATCCGCATTACGCGGCCGCCGGACCACAGCGCGAAGTCCCAGGTGTAGGTGAGGCAGCCAAGAAGATCTGCGCCCGACATCGCGACCAAGGCATGAATCTGTCCCCGCGAGAGAGCATCAGTGAGCTCAGGCAGTTCATAGGTCAGATCCGCCAGTGTGCCTTCCGATGCCGCCAACTGGCGCAACAGACGATCGATCGCAGCCGCGTGCGACGGCTCGGCGGCGATAATCGCGATCGTGTCCGGCCGCGACGCCATTCAGGCAGCTTTCGTTCCGGCTAAAGTGCATGCCTGCAGGTGCTCATCCATGATGCCGCAGAGAATGCGGACACCGGCCTCCTGAACATCTTCGGCAAGGAGGGAATAGCTCAGACGCATCGTGTTTTTACCGGAGCCATCCGCGAAAAAGGCCGTGCCGGGCACGAAGGCGACATTCCTCTCGATCGCCTTCTTGAGGAGCGTCGCGGTATCCGTGCCATCCGGTAAGGTTACCCAGATGAACAGCCCACCCGCCGGTTCCGTCCATGTGACACCGGCAGGCGCATGCCTGCGCAAGGCATCCAGCATTGCATTGCGCCGTGATGCATACACCGTGCGAGCCTGGTCGACTGCCGCGTCGAACCCGGTCTCGGCGATACGATAAAGCACCTGCTGGTTGATCGTGGCGGTGTGAAGGTCCGCTGCCTGCTTGATCAGCGTGAGACGTCGGATCAGCGTGGTCGGCCCGCAGATCCAGCCCACCCGCAGCCCGGGCGACAGCGTCTTGGAGAAAGTGCCACAATAGAGCGTGCGTGCCGACTCGATGGAACCGCAGGCAGCGACGTCCAGGGCGGCGATTGCGGGAATTCTCTCACCTTCGTAGCGCAGGTCCGTGTAGGCGGCGTCCTCGACGAGGACCGCCCCGGTCCTGTGCGCCAGTTCCAGGGCGGCTTCGCGCTCTTCCAGCGTCATGGTCCGGCCGGATGGATTGGCGAAGTCAGGGACCAGATAGATCAGCCGAGCGGCCGTCGCGTTCGTTTCCGCCAAGCCGTCCCGGAAACGCACGGTCGTGATTTCCGGCTCGCATGCGGAAAAGGATTGCAGTGCGCCGAGATAGGTCGGCGCCTCGGTGATGAGCGGGCTCGCCGGATCGAGGAACAGCTTGCCGATCAGGTCGAGGCCCTGCTGCGAACCATGCGTGACAAGGATGTTGTCTTCGGTGCAGTCCACGCCCAGATTGGACATGCGCCGCGCGATCCATCGACGCAGAGGCGGGTAGCCCTCGCTCGTGGAATATTGAAGGGCGGTTCCGTTCTCCGACAACGCGGATTCATAGGCTGCCCGAAAGCTCTCGAGGTCGAACAGCGACGGGTCGGGAATGCCGCCGGCGAACGAGATCATGCCGGGCCGGTCGAGAAGCTTCAGCAATTCACGGATCTCGGAGGCGCGCATGGCGCTCGCGCGGCGCGAAACCGCATATGGGACATCGACAGCGGTCATGATGGAATCCCTTCCAGCGAGACGACATGCCAGAGCACACCTGCCGGATCCCAGAAATAGACGACATCCGCGCCCCAGGCCGCGCGCGCGGGTGGCTTTGGCGGCCTCACTTCGAACCGCTCCTCGAGGCGAAGGGACGCCAAGTGCTTCCACCAGGCTGACAGGTCGGGAACCACGAGCTGCAGCATGAGGTTTTCGGCGAGAGCTGGCACGTAGAAATCCTGCAGCAGGAATGACACTCCGCTGTCGGCGTCACCCAGGCTCACAAGCGCGATCCGTTCGCTCTTGCGGCTCACTTGAAAACCGACGGCACTATAGAATTGCTGGCTTAGTTCTAAATCCTTCGATGGCACGAAGGGCCGCAGAATGCCTGAAGTCGCCAATGTCGGCGATCCTGTCCGGTCTGGCGCATTATTCATGGCGGGCCTCTGTTCGTTGCACGCTATGGTCGATCACGCGCCATCAGCATGTAGGTCAGTCTACCTGACATAAATACGCTATCTTGTGGAATGTATCAAGCGTATCATTATCGTGATGGGATAGATGACGGGGAATCGGATAGCACTTCGTAATTCGGTCCATTGAACGGCTGCAATGATGTCGACCAAAATCGAAGCGCCAAGGAGGGCGAGACGCGTGAAAATCGCCCATTCGGTCCTGTTCTTTGCCGCCATCGTCGTCGCAATGTGTCCGACTGGCGCTTCGGCCAGGACAGTCAACATATGCTCGATCGCCGCCGATGCGGTGACCGGGTCGGTGCTGCTTGAACAAGGCTCATGCAATGCACGCGTCACCCCGGCGTCGACGTTCAAGATCGCGATCAGTCTGATGGGTTTCGACGCCGGTATCCTGAAGGATGAACACACGCCGGCTCGCCCTTTCGTCGAGGGCTACGCCGACTGGATCAATGCTTGGCGCCAGACGACGGATCCGCGCCGATGGATCGCCTACTCAGTCGTATGGTATTCCCGTTTCGTCACCACGGCTCTCGGTTCCGAGCGCTTCCGACGTTATGTGCACGAGTTTTCCTATGGCAATGAAGATATCGGCGGCAATCCAGGGAAGAACGACGGACTGACCTCCGCCTGGCTGGCATCGTCGCTGGAAATAAGTCCGAGGGAGCAGCTCGAATTCCTCCGCAAGATCGTGGCCAGGAAATTGATTGTGTCGCCGTATGCCTACGAGAAAACACTGGCGATCCTCGATCTGGGCCTGCGTGGCGATGGTTGGCATGTCTATGGCAAGACCGGATCGGCGCCATCGAGGGATGAAATCGGCAATCTCCTCTTGGACCAGCCATGGGGCTGGTTTGTAGGTTGGGCGATAAAGGGCGATAGAACGATTGTCTTCGCACGTCTCACCAGGGGCACTGCGGCCCCCGAAGGCCCTCCCGGTCCGGCCGCGCGTGACGCTCTCATCCACGATCTTCTTTCGGGAAGGTTGTGACCGCCCTGGCCAAATCGTCGGACGGGATTGATGCCTTGCGCCGTCGAAACGATGATGGCGAACGTTTGTAGGTTATCAGGAAGCTGTCGTTGAAGCGGCGCACGCTCCTGAAACCCGCAGCGAAAGCGATTTCCGAGAGTTGCATGTCGGTCTTGTCGATCAGGCGTTTTGCCTTCTGGATTCGCCTCGTTGCTGCGATTTCGCTTGGGCTCGCGCCGGCATGCCGTAAGAACAGGCGCAGGAGGTGTCGCGAGCCTATTCCCAGCGCATCCGCGAGGTCGGCGACCGATGCTCGGTCGAGAAATCCATCTTCGATCAGACGCATCCCGCGGGCAACGGTCGTGGCGGTTCCCATCCAGGCGGGCGAGCCCGGGGCGGCTTCGGGCCGACAACGCAGACAGGGGCGAAAACCCGCTCTCTCTGCCGCCGCTGCCGTCGGATAGAAGCTCACATTTTCCGAGCGCGCCGGACGAACCGGGCAAACCGGCCGGCAATAGATACGCGTCGAGCGCACGCCCGAGAAGAAGAGGCCATCGAAAGCGGCGTCCCTTGCCAACCGGGCGCGGTCGCAGCTCTCGCGATCGAGATGCGGAGGCAGTTGCTGCTGAGGCCCTGGTTGTTGCGGAGAGGAGTTCCTGATCATGGCAACAATAATACTCCGTCGCCAATGCTCCAATGGCTGGAATCGGACCTGGTCGGACGATGAAGTCCGAATTCGGCCAGCTTTCGCAGTGCCGCTCGATCATCTTGCCTCTCCACCCGACAGGAGGACGAATGATCGCGCAGCAGGAAACATCGACATTGGAGAAAACCAATCCGGCGCTTGAAGTCGGTCTTCTTTTGCTGCTGTCTCTGATCTGGGGAAGTTCGTTCACCCTGATCAAGGTGGCGGTCGAAGCGGTCCCGCCTCTCACTATGGTGGCGGCACGGGTCACGATCGCCGCCGGTCTTCTCCTGTGCCTCGCGCGCATGCGAGGATTTACCCTGCCGCGCGGCGGCGCGGTATGGAGCGCGCTCGTTGTCCAGGGTCTTCTGCAAAGCGCCCTGCCGTTCACGTTGATCAGCTGGGGCGAGAAGCATGTGTCGAGCGGACTCGCCGGTGTTCTGAACGCCACGCCACCGATGTTCGTGCTCCTGATCGGCATCACTACGGCGAAAGGCCGGCGGCGCATCGACGTGACGAAGATCGTCGGAGTCGTACTTGGCTTTGCGGGCGTCCTGCTTACCGTAGGACCTGGCGCACTCGGAAGTATGGGCGCAACGACGCCTTTCGCGCAGTTCGCCGTTTTGGGCGCAAGTCTCTGCTACGCACTCGCTGCGATGTGGGGACACCGTTTTTCAAACCTCCCTGCAATCGTCACCGCGGGTGGCGCCATGGCCTGCGCTTCAGCCCTGATCCTGCCCGCGGCGATCGTCGTCGACCGGCCATGGACGCTGTCTCCATCCAGGAGCCAGATCCTTGCGGTGCTCGCTCTCGCGATCGTTTGCACCGCTTTTGCGATGGTCATCTACTTCCGCCTTGTCCGAACGCTTGGTGCGCTCGGAACGACAAGCGGGAGCTATCTGAGAGCCGGCTTTGCCGTCCTGCTCGGCATCGTATTCCTGGACGAAAGCTTCACATGGGAGGCAGTTGCCGGAATGACCATGGTCGTGCTGGGCGTCATTGCGGTGACCGCGCCGAGGGCCAAGGCCAGCACTGCGCGGCAGGTTGCATGAAATGGCGGCGAGCGCTTCGACCGCCGGTCCTTCGGCGTTCATCGCGTTGCATTCCTGCGAAAAATCTCCAGAAGCCCGCGCAGCGTGATGTCTGGATCGAAGTGATCGATCGCCGAGATGGAATCACGGAACAGAGGAACGATCCCGCCGGTGGCGACGACTGTCAGAGATTGCTTTCGTTCGCCCTTTATCCTGGCGACCATCCCCTCGATCAATGAGATATAGCCCCAGAATACGCCTGATTGGATGGCACTGACGGTATCGGTTCCGATGATTTGCTCCGGTTTCCCTAACGCGACACGCGGAAGTTTCGCCGCCGCGGAATGAAGGGCTTCTACTGACAGATGTATGCCCGGCGCGATGACGCCGCCCTCGAAAGCGCCGTCAGAGCTGACCAGATCGATCGTCGTGGCGGTTCCGCTGTCGATGACGATAAGCGATCCAGGATAAGCGACATGCGCGCCCAAAGCATTTACTAGCCGATCAGCGCCGACTTCAGCCGGCTTCCCAACTCTGATCTCGATGCCGAGGTTTGCGTTTTCTCCCACGATCAGGGGCTCGACGCCTAGATATCGACGGGCAAGGTTTCGAAGATTGAACAGGGACTGCGGGACAACCGTGGATATGATGCAGGCGTCGAGCGCTTTGAGCCGCAGCTCCGCCATTGCCATGAGATGCGCCAGCCAGACGGCATATTCGTCTGCGGTCCGGGTCGCTTCTGTCGAGGCACGCCAGCTTGCCAGCCACCGCTCTCCATCGTGGATGGCGAACAGGCTATTCGTGTTGCCTTGTTCTATGGCGAGAAGCACCGGGTACCTTTCCATTCGGCGGTTCGCAACCAATTCTGCGGCGGAGCCAGCGTCATTCAGCGCCGCCCACATGTCCCGAATTCGGGGCATTTTCTATTATTGTCTCTATTGTATCGTCAATAAGGATATGCTTCTTTGTGAAACGAATAGGAAGGGCGGGCACAGACCCGTCAATCTCTTCCAGGAGCGGAAGCAGGTGAAAAGGGCACCGTCCCGTTTCGGCGCCAGCTTCTCAACACGGGATTTAATGATGAGTACTTTCCAGTTCAGACGTCTTGCGCCGACCCTAGCCGTCCGCGACATCGGAAGAGCGCATGACTTCTACACCCGTGTTCTCGACTTTGAGAAATCGTTCCAAAACGGAGACCCGGTAGGCTTCATGATCTTGAAGAATGGCCAGGCAGAGCTGCATCTCACCCTTCAGCCGGGCTGGAAGGCGGCGCCATTCAATGTCGCGCACCTGATGGTCGACGATGTCGATGCGCTCCATGGAATCTGTAAGGATAGCGGATTGCGCATCGTAAAGCGTCTGCAGAACAAGGACTACGGCCTAAGAGCTTTCGTTTTCGAAGATCCTGAAGGGAATCGCATCGATGTCGGCCAAAAGATCGGGAACGGTGCTGCACAGGCTGGTCGTGCTTAACCTGAGGGCTGACGGCAGTCGCGAATTTATCGGATGAAAGGAGTTGGGAATGTTGGAATTGCGGCCCGGTTGCGAATGCTGCGACGCAGATCTGGCGCCTGACGCGAAAGGCGCTTTCATCTGCAGTTTCGAATGCACGTTCTGCGCCGATTGCGCCGACACTGTACTGAGCGGGATTTGCCCAAACTGCGGCGGCGAGCTCGTTCCGCGGCCCGCCAGACCGACAGCCAAGCTTGCTCGCAGTCCTGGATCGACGGACCGTGTCTTCAAGCCAGGTGGCTGCTTCGCTCACGCAACAATTAGCCAGCGGTGATCCAACCCGCTCTATTCGATGTTCTGGGCTCTTCCCTGGCCGAATGACCAGTTCTCCGGAAGCACCTCGACGATGTTGATGAAGACGTCATCCGGCTGGCACCCGGCGCGTTCGCCAAGCTCTCGATTGATGGCCTTGTAGAGCGCCAGCTTCTGCTCTCGCGACCGGTTGTTGGAAACGGTGATCTGGATGATGACGAGATCGTCGGTTCGCTCAACGCCCGGATAACGTGGACCGAAGGAAAAATCGGCCGGAGCGAATTCGTTCACGGTCATGAAGCGATCTCCGTCCGGAACCGCGAAGGTTTCCCGCATGGCGGCGTAGATACCGTCCATGATCGCTTGTTTTTGCTCGTCGGATTTTCCAACGCGCATCGAGATCTGGGTAAGAGGCATGGTTTCTCCTTCAGGAAGTTGACGATTGTTTCGCGTCCCGCGGGAGCAGGATTGCGAATAGGGCGGCAAGGGCGCCGCCTAAACCCAGCATCGCAAATGCCCATCCCCAATTGCGCGGATCGGTCTGTCCCGGATTGCTAAGGTCAAGAATCCATCCGAAGGCCAGGGGGGATACGGCTCCCGCCCCGAATCCCAGGATCGAGCGCAGCGCCAGCACGCTGCCCAGATATTGCTGTGGCACGGATTCCGTCATAGCGGTCGAAAGCACGCCGGAATCTGCGATGGTCGCGAAGCCGTAGAGCGCCGCAAGGACAAGGACGATCATTGCGCCCCAACTGCTACTCCACCCGAAGAGGAAAGAGAGCACAGCGCCGAGCAAAGCCATCGACACCAGGATAAACCGTCGTCCAAACCGATCGGAAAGACTGCCGCTTACCAGCGTGGAAACCGCTCCGGAGAAGTGAAGGATGCAGGCGATAAGGATGCCAAGAGTGGCCGCTGGCCACTCGATCTGCCGGGTGAGGGTGATTGTCAGGAACGCGGGTGCCCACGCCCACATGCCGAGCAACTCCCAGCAGTGGGCGGTATAGCCGGTCGTGAGGAGGATCGACCGTCGAGAGGCCAAGGCGGAGGAAAACGATGCTTTACTCTCCCCGGATTCTTTGCGGCGGTAAGCATGGTTAGGTTCCTTGATCAGTGAAGCGACCGACGCTGCAAGGCCCACACAGAGAATGACTGCCGCGATTGCCCAGGTCGATCTGTAGCCGAACATGGGGATTCCGGAAGCGGCAAGAGCGATTGCTGCGCAATAGCCAAGGGAGGATCCCGCAAGGACGACGCCCATTGCGGTTCCCCTTGACGACGATGGCACCTTCGCCGCGACGAGCATCAGTGCTGGGGTATATGAGCCGCCGAGCGTCAGGCCGACAATACCATAGAGGATCAGCGCACTCTCATATGAGCGGGCGGCCAGCGCGAAGAGAGCAAAGGCCGCAAGCGAGAAGGCGTTCGATGCCAGAAAGACGCGTTTCGCGCCGATATGATCCGAGAGCCACGATGTTACGAGAAGCGAGACGGCGTATGCCAGATTGAAGACGGACTGGATCGCCCCTGCTTCGGTCCCAGACATTCCCCACTCGTCCAGCAGGAAGGGCAGGCTTCCCGCATAGATCATCATGGCGACGCTGGCGGCGAAACGGCTGGTCGTCAGCAAGAAAAGGAACGTGCTCATGCTTGCTACGCGATTTCCGGATTGTCTCGCCAAGGATTTTTTCCGTCACGGAGCCATGACACCGTGCCACGCCAGAAGACGTTCCGATGAGCCGAATGGAAGAGCCCGAAATGCCCCTGAGGGCCAATGCCAAGCGCATCGTGTCCAAAACATATGGCTGTCCTGCATCGGGCGGCGCGATAGTAGTTCAGCGCGCGCCTGACCGCGGCGGGCGTAGCGAATTCATCGTCATACATGGCGACCGCGAGGATCGGCGCGGTGAAGGCGTCGAACCGCGCCAATACGCCTGTTCGTCTGCAAGCAGGATAGCTGAACTCCATGCGTGAGCGCCGGAAGCTCCATTCATAAGCGACGCCTGCCGGAAGATCCTCAAGCCAGCCGAGCCGCCTCCCGGGGAAGTACCCGAACAGTGACGTGACGGCGGGCATCGCTACATGCCACTTCAGGAATAGCCCAAGACGACGCCGGCGCGCATAGTCCGGCCAATAGGCGAACTGGGCTCCGACGGTGAGCATGCGATCGATCGTGGGCGCACTTTCCGCCAGGCCGGGAAGAAAGCCGCCAATGCTGTGGCCCACGATTGCGACGCGGTCGTAAGGTCTCAGGGAGCGAATCGCATGAAGCGCAGCTTCGAAATCGAATTCTCCCCAGTCTCGCCAGCGATAGCTGCAATGCCGGAGCGTGGCGGGTCGCGACGAGCCGATGCCCCGGTAATCAAAGGTGAGGACGTTGAGCCCGTTGTCGGCGAGGTACTGCGCATATCGATGATAGTACCGTGCAAGAACTCCGGTCGCCGGATTGACGACAACCGAAATGGAGGTTCCTTGCCGCTGCGCCGGCCAAAAATCGCCTCGCAATATTGCTCCGTCAACGCAAGGTATCTCGACAGGAATATTGGAGGCTGACGGCTCTTCGTCGGAGCGCGCCGCGTCGATTTCTCCGTTGGAACTCAGGCGGGAACCGCGAGGGTTTAAGCAGTTCATAGGCAGGCTCGGGTGTTGCCTCGTACACCGAACGATACAATATCTTATGAGAAATATCAATCGTATCGATCATGAAGATACGAAATAGACCTCTCGGAGGCTAGGTGGCGATTGCCGGTCGGTTTGATTCCGAGATCGGTAACAGGAAGATGGAAGTCTCAGTGGCTCAGCGCAGGACCAGCCACGACGTTCGCATCTTCGAAATTTTGGGACAGGCCGGAACAACGCACCATTCTTGTCATTGATATCGAAGTTCTGCAGCGAGCGTGCGGCGAAGTCGTCAGGATCTGTACACGCGGATGGCAGAAATTGAGGCACTATGTGCCCGAGCCAGATCGGAGTTCGGCACTTGAGAGTTTACTGCAAGAGATAGGCGTCCCCGCTGGAAGACTGGTTCGCCCCCGGAACAGGAATGAATCCGCCTTCCGATGAAGCCCTTGGTGCAGCTGCCGATTATGGCCGCACATTCGAATGCGAATTCAAACACTAACCCGACCGATAAGAAGGCGTGTTCTGGAAATAGGTACCCGCGATATGACCGATACACCACTCGAAGAGAAAGCCATCACGGCTGTGATTGACGAACTCGAGCGACAAGCTGCCGAGAATCCGACGAAGCCCGAGGTACGGCGCAACGGAGACAAGATATCCGTGCACGGCGATGTGGACGTCGACGCCGTCCTCATGGTGGTTGTGGGATCAATGGCCGGCGGGCCGTAGCTTCATAACGCGAAATTGCGGAGGACTTGGTGGCCAGCAATTCCGGACACGGGGCATCATCTGGCGTCGTGACGGTCTTCGGCGGAACGGGTTTCGTCGGGCGACGGATCGTAAAGCATTTGCTCGCTAAAGGGTTCAACGTACGTGCCGTCTCTCGCCATCCGCAACAAAACACGGCGAGCCTCACCCATGAGGGGACGTCGTTCGAGAGCGTCGAGGCAGACATCCTCGATTCGGCATCGATCGCCAGTGCCGTTGCTGGCTCGTGCGCTGTTGTGAATGCGGTCAGTCTTTTCGTCGAACGAGGCGAGCTGACTTTTGACCGCGTCCACGTGCAGGCTGCCTCTGACTTGGCAAAGACTTCCCACGATGCCGGAGTATCGGGATTTGTCCAAATCTCCGGAATTGGTTCTGACCCCCGCTCGTCTTCCGCATATATCGTCGCCAGAGGCCGTGGCGAGCAGGCGGTGCGGGTAGCTTTTCCGGATGCGACGGTCGTCCGTCCGGCAGTCATGGTCGGCCCAGACGACGCCTTTCTCACCACGATAGTGCGATTGCTACGTGTCTTGCCTGTCTATCCATTGTTCGGCCATGGCGAAACGCTGCTTCAGCCCGTCTACGTCGAGGACGTGGCCGAAGGCATTGCCCGGATCGTTTCCAGACAGGTCGACCACCGCGCTCCTACCGTCGAATTCGCGGGGCCGCGCGTCTATGCCTATCGCGATCTGGTTCAGGAAATCGCCGAGCTGCGCGGGAAGCGAGTCAACTTGATGCCGGTGCCCTTTCCTGTCTGGGACGCTCTCGCGGCGGTTGCGGAGTGGCTGCCGGGCGCCCCTATTACGCGCAACCAAGTTGAATTGATGCAGGACAATAATGTGGCTTCGGGCAACCTCCCTAGCTTGGCTGACCTGGGAATGGTTCCGCGCGAGATCGATGAGATCGTCCGTATGATCGGAGACAAACGATGAAAATCGTCGCTCGTTTTCCATTGGTATGCCCACGAAGCGACAACATGCGCGTACGTTATCGGATGTCGGCGTTAGGTCCTGGAAATGTAGGTTCGGAAGGAATTTCCGGCGGCGATCCCGGCGGCACCTGCACGGGTTCCTGGTCGGGCGCGGGAACTGGGTCGGGAGAGGGAGGCGGAATACCAGGCGGCTCGGGCGGCGGATTTTCAGGGGGTGACGGCGGCTGAACTGGCTCGGGATTAGGATTGTCGGGCGTAGGGTTTGGATCGTTGGGATCCGGGGAGGCGGCATTCATCATAGGCTCCATCGAACTTGCGGCTCTCGAAACTCAATTCGCAAAGCACCTGGACGTTCCGGGTCGCGGCTGAATTTCGGCCATTGCCGCGTGGGTTGGCCTCTGGCCTTTCTTCGGGAGGCCAGTGCATTAGTTTAGAGCGGCGTCGCCTGAAAGCTTAGGAGGGTGCCAATGACACATGACGGGGCTTCGAACACGAAAGCCGACAGTTCCATCCCGCTGGAACTCATGGACCGTTATTGGCGTGCGGCGAACTACGTGTCCGTCGGCCAGATCTACCTGATGGACAATCCGCTATTGCGGGAGCCGTTGGCCCCTGAACATGTGAAACCCAGGCTGCTCGGTCACTGGGGCACGACTCCGGGGCTGAACTTCCTTTACGTTCACCTCAACCGTGTCATCAAGGAACGCGATCTTGACGTCCTGTACGTGTGCGGTCCGGGACATGGCGGCCCGGCAATGGTCGCAAACACCTGGCTGGAAGGCACCTACAGCGAGATTTACCCGGAAATTGCTCAAGACGTGGACGGGATGCGGAAACTGTTCAAGCAGTTCTCTTTCCCCGGTGGCGTGCCAAGCCACGTCGCGCCGGAAACGCCCGGGTCCATACATGAGGGCGGGGAACTGGGCTATGCGCTCGTCCATGCCGCCGGAGCCGCATTCGATAATCCCGAACTCCTCGTCGCTTGCGTGATCGGCGACGGCGAAGCCGAGACCGGGCCGCTCGCGGCGGCGTGGCACTCGAACAAATTCCTGAACCCGGCCAGCGATGGAGCCGTGCTGCCGATCCTGCATCTCAACGGCTACAAAATCGCCAATCCGACGCTGCTGGGCCGCATGGACGATGAGGAATTGCGGAGCCTATTCGTCGGCTATGGCTATGAGCCATTCTTCGTGGAGGGCAGCGAACCCGGGCCCATGCACCGTGACATGGCGGAAACGCTCGACGTCGTCCTGGATCGCATCCGCTCGATACAGGATCGCGCCCGATCAAGCGACTGGTCTGGCGAACGTCCCCGCTGGCCGATGATCGTGTTGCGCAGTCCCAAGGGCTGGACCGGGCCGAAAGAAGTCGACGGCAAGAAGGTCGAGGGCTTCTGGCGCTCGCATCAGGTGCCGGTCTCGAATGCGCGCGACGACGACGGTCACCGAAAGATTCTTGAGGACTGGATGCGCAGCTACCATGCGGAGGAACTGTTTGACGAGAGGGGCCGCCTACGGCCCGAGCTTGCCGCGCTGGCGCCGCGCGGAGACAAGCGAATGGGCGCGATCCCATATGCGAACGGTGGCCTTCTGAAACGCGATCTCGTTTTGCCGGATTGGACAAGCTTCACGCTCGACCTTCCAAGTCCCGGCGGAAGGATCGCCGAGGCAACGCGGATCATGGGTGCCTATCTTCGGGAGGTCATCCGGTTGAACGCTGAGGCAAGGAACTTCCGGTTGATGGGCCCGGACGAAACGTCGTCCAACCGCCTGGACGCCGTGTTCGACATCACCGACAGAGTGTGGATGGAGCCGATCAAGCCGTATGACGAGCATCTGTCGAAAGACGGCCGCGTCATGGAAGTACTATCCGAGCATCTTTGTCAGGGATGGCTGGAGGGCTATCTCCTGACGGGTCGCCATGGCCTGTTCTCCTGCTACGAGGCCTTCATCCACATCGTGGATTCGATGGTCAACCAGCACGCCAAGTGGCTGAAGACGTCGCGCGAGCTTCCGTGGCGCAAGCCGATCGCCTCGCTCAACTACCTGCTGACGTCTCATGTCTGGCGTCAGGACCATAACGGCTTCAGCCATCAGGATCCGGGCTTTGCCGATCTCGTCGCGAACAAGAAGGCCGATACCGTCAGGCTCTATTTCCCGCCGGACGCGAACACGCTCCTTTGGGTGACCGACCATTGTGTCAGGACATGGAACCGCATCAACGTGATCACTGCAGGCAAGCAGCCAGCGCCGCAATGGCTGACGGCGGAGGAGGCAGAACGCCATTGCAAGGCCGGGGCGGGGATTTGGCATTGGGCGGGCAGCAACCGCGATGGCGACGTGCCGGACATCGTGATGGCCTGTTGCGGCGACGTCCCAACGCTGGAGACGCTCTCTGCGGTCGACCTGCTCAGACAAGCCTTTCCGGAATTGAAGATCCGGGTCGTGAACGTCGTCGATCTGATGACGCTTCAGTCGGAGACAGAGCATCCGCACGGCTTTAGCGACGATGCCTTCGATGCGCTGTTCACCCGGGATCGGCCGGTCATCTTCACCTATCACGGCTACCCATATCTCATTCACCGGCTCACGTATAAGCGCGCCAACCACGACAACATTCACGTGCACGGATTCCAGGAGGAGGGAACGACCACCACGCCCTTCGACATGGCGGTTCTGAATCAGCTCGACCGCTATCACCTCGCGCAAGCAGCGGTCAGGCGCCTGCCTAAACGCACGGCGAAGGCGGGCGACTTCATTGCATCGCTGGACCGCAAACTGGCCGAACACACGGCCTACGTCCGCAGGTATGGCGAAGACATGCCGGAAATACGGGATTGGACCTGGCCGTACGGAACGGCCGCCGAGGCAGGCGATTGATGGGAGACGCAATCCTCGCACTGAACGCCGGGTCGTCGAGCGTCAAATTCGGTCTCTACGAGGTTAAGGACCTCGATGACCTCGATCTTGTCGCGCGCGGCACGCTTGACGAGGGAAGCGCGCCAAAGCTCGTTGCCAAGGGGTCTGACGGGGCGAAGTTGTGCGACATCCCCATCGCTGACGACGGTGCGGCTTTGCCGGTCCGAACGCTGCTTGGTTGGATCGATGAAAAACTTGGGCGGAAACTCGTAGCTTGTGGCCACCGTATCGTCCATGGCGGCGGCAAGTTCGCCGATCCAGTTCAGCTTACGCCGCCCGCCCTGTCAGCGTTGGATGAACTCACCCCGCTCGCTCCGCTTCATCAACCTCGAAGCCTTGCGCCTGTCCGCGCCGTCGCAGGCGTCTGCCCTGGCCTGTTCCAGGCGGGATGTTTCGATACAGCCTTCCATCGCACGATCGAACCGTCCGTCAGCCGCTACGCGCTGCCCCGGGAATACGAGGAGAAAGGAATTCGCCGCTACGGGTTTCACGGTCTGTCGTACGAGTATGTCGCCAGACGACTGGCCGATAAAGGAATGAAGGAGAAGCGGACCGTCATTGCGCATCTCGGAAACGGAGCGAGCCTGTGTGCGATCAAGGACGGGAGAAGCATGGACACAACCATGGGTTTCTCGGCGCTCGACGGTCTTGTGATGGGCACGCGCTGCGGATCCATCGATCCCGGCGTCCTGCTTTACCTGCTCCTGGAACAGCACATGCCTGCCGAAGAAGTCCAGCACCTGCTCTATGAGGAATCTGGCCTCCTCGGCGTTTCCGGTGTGTCGGGTGATATGCGCGCGCTGGAGAAGAGCACCGACCCTCGCGCCCGGATGGCGATCGAGATGTTCGTCTTCCGCGCGTCGCGGGAGATCGCCGCCCTCGTGAATATGCTGGGTGGCCTCGATTGCCTCGTGTTTACCGCAGGCATCGGCGAGCACTCAGCCGCCGCTCGCGCGGCGATTTGCGCACGTCTTAACTGGCTTGGCGTGACCGTCGACCAAGACGCGAATACTGCCCATGCCGGGATCATCAGCCTTCCAGATGCGCAGGTCGAAGTCCGGGTTGTTCCGACCGACGAGGAGGTCACGATTGCGCGTCACACATTAAACGTGTTGCGAGCAGCCTGATCTCATGCCGGAGCCAGTCGTGGCCGCAAATTGCGGAACGAACTGACGTGCCGAAGCTTGAATCCGATCGGTGTGTCACGCCATGCCGACGTGTCTTTCGGAACAGGGAGAGCCGAGATGAAATCAAAACTTGTCGCCGAGGAAGCAAACGGCAAAACCCATGTGGTGGTTCTCGATCCGGGTGAAGAGGCATTCAAGTCGATCGAGGCGTTCGCTGAACAAGAAGGTATCGCGGCCGCGTCGCTGACCGCGATCGGCGCGTTCTCTCGGGCGACGGTTGGCTGGTTCGACATCGAGCAGCGTACCTATCTGCGCATCCCCGTCGACGAGCAGTGTGAAGTGCTCAGCGCAGTCGGAGACATCGCTTTAGGGGAGGACGGCAAACCTGCGGTGCACGTCCACGTCGTGCTGGGGATGAAAGACGGTTCTACGCGGGGCGGACATCTTCTCGAGGGATTCGTGCAGCCAACCCTGGAAGTCATGCTCACGGAGATGCCACGACACCTACAGCGCCGCAAACGCGCCGATTTGGGGATTGCGTTGATCGACTTGGCGGACTGACCCATTAGTTCAGGAATTTCAGACAATCCACTGAATTATATATCGATCCATCGCTCCGGGTCGGAATCGGCTAATGGCCCTCAGCCATGTGCCAAACCCGATTAGTTCCAAGCTCCGCGCATCCTGGCACGCAGATCGAGGCTGGCTCGCGGTCTGGCTCCGGCGGTCGTGTCGGCCCGCACCTCCGGCCAGGTCGTCTGTTCGAAATGCGGGAGCGCGTGATCGGGAATGAAGCGTGATCGCAAGGCGTAGACGTGGCGATCTCCACGCCCGACCTGGTTTTCGACATAGAAGCGTTGCGGCATCATGAGATGCAACGAATCCTTGGCTCTCGTCATGGCGACGTAAAGCAGCCGACGTTCTTCCTCGATCTCCTTGCGTTCGCCGGCGCCGAGGCAGGCGGGGATGCACCCGTCGACGACATTGAGGACGAAGACATTCTTCCATTCCTGCCCTTTGGCCGAGTGGATCGTCGACAGGAACAGATAGTCGTCGTCGCGGTGCGGCGGACCTGCGTGATCGCTGCTGGCGGCCGGAGGGTCCAGCGTGAGGTCGGTCAGGAAACGCTCCCGCGACGGGTAGCCGGCCGCAATCTGTTCCAGTTGCATGAGATCGCTGCGACGTGCCGCTGCATCCTCGTGAATGCGCTCGAGATGCGGCTCATACCACAGCCGCACGCGTTCGAGATCCAAAGGCCAGGTCGAGGATTTGCGTCTCAGTTCTTCAAAAAGCGCGACGAAGCCAGGCCAATCCTCGGCGGTGCGTTGGGGCGCCCGCAGCGCATGAAGCCCCATCGCCGGGTCGAGCGCCGTTTGCATCGCGTCGATCGCCTGTCCGGCAAATGAAGGACCGACGCCGGGCAGAAGCTGCAGTACGCGGAAACCAGCGACGCGGTCGCGCGGGTTCTCGGCGAATCGCAGGGTCGCGAGGACATCCTTTACATGCGCGGAGTCGAGGAATTTGAGGCCACCGAACTTGACGAAAGGGATATTGCGGCGCGTCAGTTCAACCTCGAGCGAGCCACTGTGGTGCGTCGTACGGAACAGCACCGCCTGTTCCTTTAGCCTGGCGCCGGCTTCCCGCTCGGCGAGGATCGTGTCGCAGATGTAGTTCGCTTGAGCGGTGTCGTCGCGGACCGTGACAAGCGTCGGTTTGGCGGAAGATTTCCGTTCAGTCCACAGGTCCTTGGTAAAGCGCTCCTCCGCTTCGGCGATCACTGCATTGGCGGCTGCCAAAATGGTCTCAGTCGAGCGATAGTTGCGGTCGAGCGTCACTATCTCCGCTTCAGGCGAGAAGCTCTTGGGAAAGTCGAGGATGTTACGGACGTCTGCTGCCCGGAACGCATAGATCGACTGTGCGTCGTCGCCGACGACCGTCAGGCCTCCGCCGTCGGGCTTCAACGCCAGCAGGATCGCCGCCTGGAGACGATTGGTGTCCTGGTATTCGTCGACGAGGATATGGTCGAAGCGGGAGCCGATCTCTTCGGCGAAGGCGGCTTCTTTCGCCATCTCGGCCCAGTAAAGCAGCAGGTCGTCGTAATCGAGCACGTTCTGCGCCTGCTTGGCTTCGACATAAGCGGCGAACAGTTTCTTCAACTCATCCGTCCAGTTGCGGCACCAGGGAAAGTCGTCTGCGAGCACCACGTCCAGCGGCGCCTGTGCGTTTACTGAGCGAGAGTAAATCGAAAGGCAGGTCTGCTTGGCCGGGAAGCGACTTTCGGTCTTCGACAGGCCAAGCTCATGCCGGATCAGGTTCATCAGGTCGCCAGAATCCTCGCGGTCGTGGATAGTGAACGCCGGATCGAGGCCGACGTCCAAGGCATAGTCGCGCAACAGCCGCGCGCCGACGGAGTGGAAAGTCCCGGCCCATGTCAGGCCGTCGGTCATGACGGTCGCCCTGTCGCCGAGCACCCGGGCCGCGATGCGTTCGACCCGCTTGGTCATCTCCACGGCTGCGCGCCGAGAGAATGTCATCAGCAGGATGCGCCGGGGGTCGGCCCCGTTGAGGATCAGATGCACGACTCGATGGGCCAATGTATTGGTCTTGCCCGATCCTGCCCCGGCAATGATCAGAAGCGGGCGGGCCGCCTTGCCGCCGCCATGCTCGACAGCCGAGCGCTGGCGCTCGTTGAGGCTCGACAGGTAGTCGACGGGCTTTGGCGAATCAAAGGCGATGTTCATCGCCTCATGCAGCATTGTTTCCGTTTCGTTCGCAAGCCGTCGAGCGACGGTCAGACAAATCTTCCGAGCGAGCGCTCCGTTTCAGTTGCGCAAACCCCACGACGCCGCAGCTGTTCCCTGCCCTTTGTGGCGGCAGCCAGACGGCCATGTCAGACCCCGACGGCCGCCTTCACGCGCTCGCGCGTATACGGCAGGTCGTATACACGTTTTCCAGTCGCATTCTTGACGGCGTTCGCAATCGCGCCTGCCGTCGGCCCTTGTGCGGCCTCCGCGACGCCGAGATAGGGCGTCCCAGGATTGTCCACGACCGTCACGTCGATGGAATCGGGCACGGCGCTGAAGCGCAGGATGGGATAGGTCGACCAGTCCGGCGATAGGATGCGGGTCGTGTCGAAATTGACCGCCTCGTAAAGCGTCCAGCTGATCGACTGGATGATGCCGCCTTCGGTCTGGTTGATGATGGCATTCGGCGCGACGGCTTCGCCGCAATCGACCGCGCACACCACGTGCGAAAGCTGAATGACGCCTGAGTCGCGATCGACCTCCGCCTCCATCGCTATCGCAAGATAGGCGGCATGGTTCTTGTATTTGGCGAAGGCAAAGCCCCGTCCGCGTCCCGCCGGCAGCGGGTCCTTGCTCCAGCCGAATTTCTCAGCGGCAGTCTCGATCACTTTCCTGGCGCGCGGGTCCTTGAGATGCCGGAGCCGGAACTCTACGGGGTCGGCACCGGCCGCCTCGGCCAGGTCGTCCATGAAGCTCTCGATGGAAAAGACGTTGCAATAGGCGCCAAGCCCGCGGAGCGACGAAACGCGAACCGGCATGTCGCGCACGAAATGCCAGTTCACGCGCTGGTTGGGCACGTCGTAAAGCGGAATGGCGTTGCGGTCGCCGTTGCCGAGCGGCGATATCTGCAGCTTGGCGGGATCCGGCGGAAAATGCTTCGCCATCAGCCGTCCGGCAATCAGCGAACCGGCAGAGCCCGGGCGGGTGCCGTGGTTGTTGCTCCAGAGGTCGTAGTGCCAGTTCACGATATTGCCGTTGGCGTCGAGCGTCGCCTCGGCTCGGGTCAGCATGGCAGGGCCATAAGGTTCCCAGAGATGTTCCTGGTCACGCATCCATTGCAGCCGGATCGGCCGGCCCGCCATCTTCATGGCGATCAGCGCGGCGTCGCCCGCGGCGTCGTCTGCGCCGTTGTGGCCATAACAGCCGGACCCTTCGGTATGGATGCAGCGCACCTTGTCGTCCGGCAAATCAACCATTTCGGCGATCGCCTTGCGGTCGGGATAGACGCCCTGCGTATGGGTCCAGACGGTCAGCATATCTTTGTCGAAGATCGCGACAGAGGCGGAAGGACCGATCGAGCCGTGCATCTGGTAGGCGCGGGTGAATTGCGCCTTGAGCGCCTTGGCGCCTTCGGCGCTCTCCGCGCCGACGGACGTCACCGTGCCGACCTCGGCCACGTTGGCCTCGAGGAAGGCGTTCAGCTTGCCCTGCTCCGGGAGATCCGCGGTTTCCGTCCATTTGGCATTCGCGTAAGCGGCACGCATGGCCGTTACCGCCTGGAATTCCTGTTCGGCGACGACCGCCAGGAAATCGCCGTCGCGCACCAGCGTGACAACGCCGGGCATGGACTTGATCGCGGCCTCGTCGACAGCGCCGAGCTTGGCGGAATAGCTCGGTGGGCGAACCACGCGCGCATGCAGCATGCCGTCTGGTCGCATATCCTGGACATAGGCCTCGCCGCCGGTGACCTTGCCCGGAATGTCCACGCGCGCGAACGGTTTGCCGATCGCATGATAGGTGTCAGGCGTCTTCAGCTTGGTCTGGCCGTCGGCGTCGACATGCAGCAGATCTGTGGCCACCACGTCGCCATAGGAGATCGAGAACCCGTTGGGGCCGGTGATCTTCCCGCCCTGCGCTGCCAGTTGGTCTACCGGAACGCCCGCATTCGTGCTGGCCTGCATCAGAAGGATCTGACGCACCTGCGCGGCCGCGTAGCGGATCGCGGTTCCACTGTTCTGGATCGTCTGGCTTCCGGCTGTGTAGCCCTCGTTGGGCGTCATTGCCGTATCGGCGGTGATCAGGTTGATCGCCGCGGGCTCGACTTCCAGTTCCTCGGCCGCGATTTGACGCAACGACGTCTTGGTGCCTTGGCCAAGTTCTGCCTTGCCGGTGAAGACGGTGATCTTGCTGCCGGCGTCGATCCGGATCCAGGCGTCCAGCGACGGCGTGTCGGCGAGGCTGCCGGGCAGCTTGGGCTTTTCGGTCGCGGGCGTGACCGGCGCGGGCGGGGTGGGGACCTCGCCTTCCTGCGCAGCCGCCGGAATAGTGAAGCTCACGACGAGCGCGCCTGTGCCCGCCAGGAAATGCCGCCGCGAAATATCGGGGAAAGTCGGTGCGTTCATCACGCCCTCCCGGTCTTGGACGTTGCGGCTGCGGACTTCATCAGCGAACGCGCCTTGGACACCGCCCGCAATATCCGCATATGCGTTCCGCACCGGCACAAATTGGGTTCCATCCCCTGCCGTATCTCCGCGTCGGTGGCCTCGGGATTGGCTTCCAGGATGGATTGCGCGCGCATCATCATGCCGGGTATGCAATACCCGCATTGGGCAGCCTGTTCCTCGATGAAGGCGGTCTGCATGGGACCGGGGTTGTCGATCGTGCCCAAGCCTTCGACCGTCTTGATCTGCCTGCCCTCCATCAACATGATCGGTGTCAGGCACGAAAAAACAGCCTTGCCGTCCACCATGACGGTGCAGGCGCCGCACTGGCCCAAGCCACAGCCGAACTTGGCGGCATTCAGTTTGAGGTCGTTGCGCAACACGTAGAGCAGCGGCGTCGAGGGATCCGCGTCGACCTCGTGGGCCGAGCCGTTGACCATCAGTTTCATTGATCCTTGGCTCCTACGTTTTCGGGCGCCCGCTCGATGCCGTCGGACGGCCGAACGCTGACGGAATATTTGCCGCTGCGGGTATCGGCGATCCTTTGGCCGATGTCGGACCAAGCGGGTTGCCGTGCGAAATCCGCGCGCAGATAGGCGAGAAGGTCGCCGATCTGCGCATCGGTCATCGAGGCCGCGAAACCTGGCATGATGGCGCTTTGCCGCCCGCTTGCCGCAGGCAGTCCAAACAGCACGGTGTTGATGGCGTTTTGCGGATCGGGCGCGTTGACGGCGGTGGAGAGATGGAAATTCAAGCCACCGAAAGGCTGGGCGCGGCTGCCATCATGACACGTCGCACAGGCTGCCTGATAGATGGCCGCGCCGCGTCCGGCGGGCGTATCGGCCGATGCTGGAGCCGACACTGCAATCGCTTGGGGCGGGACGGCCGCCTTTCGCGCATCCTCGCCGCGCTTGATCCTTTCCGGCGAAGGCGTGCCCATGCGTGACGCGATGTAGGTGGCGATCGCATGGACATCGGCATCGGGAAGCGGGCCGAGATTGCCGGTCACCTCGGCCATCGGGCCGTTGGCGACACCATGATCTGGATGCCAGCCCTTTCGAAGGTAGACATACAGACTGTCGACCGTCCATGGCACGGGTGCAGGCGAGGCCTGGTCAAGCGCGAAGGCTGACCAGCCTTCGGCCTCGCCGCCCGCCAGCTTCTGGTCGGCCTTTTCGGCACCAAGGGCGTTGCGCGGCGTATGGCACGACCCGCAATGGCCAAGGCCTTCGACCAGATAGGCGCCGCGGTTCCACTCTTTGTTCTGGGCGGCAACGTTCTGGTATGCGCCCTCATCGAAGAACAGAAGCTTCCAGCCTGCCACGACCATGCGGATGTTGATCGGGAAAGGCAGATCGTTGGGCGGCGGCGTCTGCTTCACGGCAGGCCTGGTCATCAGGAAGGCATAGAGCGCCCTGTTGTCAGCATCCGAGACACGGGTGAAATGGTCGAAGGGGAAGGCCGGGTATAGATGCGACCCATCCCTGCTCACGCCCTCGCGCATGGCGCGGTTGAAGGCGGCCTCGGACCAGCGGCCGATCCCTGTGTCGGGATCTGGCGTGATGTTGCTGGAATAGATCGTGCCGAACGGCGTCGGTACCGCGAAGCCGCCGGCGAACGAGCGGCCGCCGGGCTTAGTGTGGCAGGACGTGCAATTGCCGACCGCAGCCAGCTTTGCGCCCTGGTCTATAAGGGCTTGGTCGAACTCGCCGCGAACCGGAGGCTGTACCGGATCGATGGCCGGCTTCCATGCGTAGGCCAAGGCCCCACCCGCCACGATGATGACCAAGGCCAACAGCCCAAGAAAAAATCGTTTCAAAGCTGCGGTCCTCTAGGTGGCTTTGGCTAACGCCCGGCTGCCTTTTGAGGCACTTAGAAGCGTGGGGGGACGCGTCAAGAGCGTTATTCAAGTTTTGTAAAACGGGTGATGCCAGCTGTGCCGATGATTTCCCGATATGACTTGGCGTTTCGGGGTATGACGCCGCTTGTCGGCGGCAACGTTAATTTTGAAGTTTCAGCAACTTGCGAAACAGTGCTGTCGCGTTGGATCGAGGTCGCCCGTCAGGGCGCGTCCCGGCCTGCCTCCTTTTCCGCAAGTTCGATCCAGACGGGCGCGTGGTCGCTCGATTTTTCCCAACCGCGGGCCTCGCGGTCAACGCCAGCGGCGACGAGCCGGGCTGCCATGTCGGGGCTGAGCAGGAAATGATCGATCCGCAGCCCGGCGTCTCGTGCAAACGCATTCCGGAAGTATTTCCAGAAGGTGTAGATGCGCTCCCCCGGGTGCAGGCTTCTTAGCGCGTCGGTCCAACCCTGGTCGACCAGGCGCCGATAGGCTTCACGGACTTCCGGTCGGAAGAGGGCGTCATCGCGCCATCGCTCGGGAGCATAGACATCGAGATCGGTCGGCATGACATTGTAGTCGCCGACAAGCGCGGCCGGAACCTTGGCCATCAAGAGCTCGGCGGCATATGTGTCGAGGCGCTCGACCCAGCGGAGCTTGTAGTCGAATTTCGGACCGGGAACGGGATTGCCGTTTGGCAGGTATATGCACCCGACAAGGATTCCACCGACGGCCGCTTCGATGTAGCGGCTGTGCGTATCTTCGGGATCGCCCGGCAATCCCCTTCGTGTTTCGATCGGCGTCCGGTCCCGGGCAAGGATGGCCACGCCGTTCCAGCTTTTCTGGCCATGCCAAATTGCACCGTAGCCGGCCTTCTCGATCTCTCTGGCCGGAAACCGTTCATCGGGGCTTTTAAGTTCTTGCAGGCAAACCACGTCGGGAGACGCTTCGGCTAGCCATCGCAGAAGGACAGACAGGCGGCCGTTGATGCCGTTGACGTTGTAGCTGGCAATCTTCATCGAAGCTCTCCGCGCTCTACAACGCCCGGGGCAGCATTTGGATCACCGGAAGTCCCGCGTTTTCACCTTGATCGCGTCGATGTGCAGGTCAGGGATGTAAATGTCGCGGGAACGGAATCCTTTCGGAGGAAGTTCGCGCGGGTCGGGTGTCGAACTGCCGTGGTGGAAATTGTCGCCGCGGCCATGGGGCAGGGGGAAGACCTTGCCGCGGTCACCAACGCTGGCAAGTTCGGCCGACAGGTCGGTCAGCGAGTGGGCGACGAGATGCACCACTTCGCCTTCGCGCTGGATCTTGCCCTTCACTGCAAACATGCCGGCGCCCAGGATGATGCGGCGGTGCTTCTCGAAGACCTTCGGCCATACCACCAGATTGGCGATTCCGGTTTCGTCCTCCAGCGTGATGAACATCACGCCTTTGGCACTGCCTGGCCGCTGTCGAACCAGTACGATGCCCGCGGCTTCCAGCCAACTTTTGTCGCGCGCGCTCATGGCCTCGGCGCAGGTGACGATCCGGCGTCGGGCGAGATCGGCGCGCAGGAAGGAAACGGGATGGTTTCGCAGCGACAACCCGGTGCGTCCGTAGTCGGCGACAACCTGGCTGCCTTCGGTCATCGGCTTGAGGGAGACAGGCGGTTCGTCCAGTTCGGACACTGTCGCCGTTTCCCGCGCCGACGCCGCGGCGAAAAGAGGCAGCGGCTCGTCTCGGAGCGCTTTGACCTCCCACACCGCCTCTCGCCGTTCAAGGCCGAGCGACGAACGGAAGGCATCGGCGTCAGCTAGCTGTTTCAAGGCGAGGGCAGGGACGCCAGCCCGCTGCCACAGGTCATCCACTGACGCGAAGGGCATGTTGGCACGTGCCGTGATGATCGCCGCCGCATGGGCGTTGGCCAGTCCCTTCGCCATTCGCATGCCGAGCCGGACGGCGAAGCGCTCGCCGCCGATCGGCTCTAGCGTGCAGTCCCATCGGGATGCGTTGATGCAGATCGGGCGCACGTTGATGCCGTGCTCGATCGCATCCCGGACGATCTGTGCGGGTGCGTAGAAACCCATCGGCTGGGAATTGAGCAGCGCGGCGCAGAACACGTCCGGATGCCAGCATTTGAGCCATGCCGACGCGTAGGCGATGAGCGCGAACGACGCCGCGTGGCTTTCAGGGAACCCGTAGCTGCCGAATCCTTCAAGTTGGGAAAATGTCTTCTCTGCGAATTCCCGCTCGTAGCCCCGGTCGATCATGCCCTCGATCAGCTTCGTCTTGAAGGCCGAGACGCCGCCCGTGAACTTGAAGGTGGCCATCGACTTGCGAAGCATGTCGGCCTCGCCCGGCGTAAAGCCGGCGCATTCAATGGCCACGCGCATGGCTTGCTCTTGAAACAAAGGTACGCCCAGCGTCTTGCCGAGCACCTTCTCCAGTTCCGGCTTTGGATATTCGACAGGCTCGAGGCCCTCGCGGCGGCGTAGATATGGATGGACCATATCGCCTTGGATCGGGCCTGGCCGGACGATGGCGACCTGGACGACGAGGTCGTAATAGGTTCTGGGCTTCAGTCGCGGCAACATCGACATCTGCGCCCGGCTCTCGATTTGGAAGGTCCCCAACGTGTCCGCTTTGCGGATCATGGCATAGGTACGGGGATCCTCGACCGGGATCGTCGCGAGGTCGTAGTTGATCCCCTTGTGCTCGGCGAGGAGGTCTAGTCCCTTCTTCATGCAGGTCAGCATGCCAAGAGCCAGCACGTCGACTTTCATGAATTTCAGCGCGTCGATATCGTCCTTGTCCCACTCAATCACTTGTCTATCGGGCATCGCCGCCGGCTCGATCGGCACGAGATCATCGAGGCGATCGCGCGTCAGCACGAATCCTCCGGGATGCTGGGAGAGGTGCCGCGGAGCACCCATGAGCCGGCGCGCGAGATCCAGCGCCAACCGCAGCCGACGGTCGCCAGCATTGAGGTTCAGCTTCTTGACCTGCTTTTCATCGACACCTTCTTCCGACCAGGACCATATCTGCGACGACAGTGTGCGGATCAGGTCTTCCGTCAGCCCGAGCGCCTTGCCTACATCGCGCAGCGCGCCCTTGGAGCGATATCGGATGACGGTGGAACAGAGTGCGGCGCGGTCACGGCCATAGGTGTCGAACACCCATTGCATGACGATCTCGCGCCGCTCGTGTTCGAAGTCGACGTCGATGTCGGGCGGCTCCCGGCGCTCCGCCGAGACGAAACGCTCGAACAGGAGGTCGTTGCGGCCGGGGTCGATCGAAGTGATGCCCAACACGTAGCAGACGGCGCTGTTAGCTGCCGATCCACGTCCTTGGCAGAGAATGTCCTGGGAACGTGCGAATCGCACGATGGAATTCACCGTCAGGAAATACGGCGCGTATTCAAGTTTGCCGATCAAACCGAGCTCGTGCCGCAGGGATGCCCGCACGCTGTCCGGCACGCCTTCGGGATAGCGCTCAACGGCTCCCTGCCACGTCAGGCGCTCCAACGTCTCCTGCGGAGAAATCGTCGGATCGTCGCGCTCTTCTGGATATTGGTATTTCAGTTCATCAAGCGAGAAGCGGCAGCGGTCGGCGATCTCGAGCGTCCGCTCCAGCGCCTCGGGATACCGCGAAAACAGGCGGTGCATTTCCTCCGCGGGTTTGAGGTAGCGGTCGGCGTGGCGCTCACGCCGGTCCCCGAGCTGATCGATGGTGACGTTGTGGCGAATGCACGCCACCACGTCCTGAAGCATCCGCCGTCCCGGCTCGTGAAACAGGACGTCGTTGGTTACGACGGTTTGTACCTGCAGGGACGCAGCCATCTGCTCCAGCTCGTAGAGCCGCATCTGATCGTTCGGGCGCCGCCGCAGGGTGAGTGCGAGATAGGCGCGGTCTTCGAACAAGTCGCGGAGCCGGCGTAACCGGAAGGCGCATTCGTCCTCTGCCTCGTCCGGCACCAGAACCGCTATCAGGCCATGGGCATAACAGGCGATATCGTCCCAATGCAGCAGGCACTTGGCCTTTCCTGCACGCTTCTTGCCCAGCGACAGGAGACGGCAGAGCCTGGCATAGGCTGCCCGGTCGGTCGGGTAGACGAGCATGGACGTGCCATCGACGAGGTCCAGCCTGCATCCGATGACCAGCCTGATGCCCGTCGCCTTCGCCGCTTCATGCGCGCGGACGATCCCAGCCAGCGAGTTGCGATCGACGATAGCTATCGCCTCAATGCCGCATACGGCCGCTCGGGTGAACAGTTCCTCGCAGGACGAGGCTCCTCGCAGGAACGAAAAATGCGAGGTAACCTGCAGCTCGGCGTAGTGAAATCCCATGCGCGATTTTACCAAACGGACGTCGGCGATGTTCCTATTTCGTTCCTTTCGTTATGTCTACCGGCTCTCTCATTGAGTTGACAGAAGAAATACGACTTCGTCTCGGTCATTCCGGTATCCACTTCCGGGTCCCGAGTGCGACGTCACCATGGGGTGGAAAGCGGTAAGTCCGATCTGTGTGGGATTTTCTAGCGATCTCTCACAAAGATCGAGGTTAGGTGGATGAATTTCCTCAGAGAAGCAGGGCCCCGATTTTACCGCAAACTTGGGAGATAGGCGACGGTCACCGGTTGTTGCGGGGTCGGGGCGGCGCTTTGGCTCGCGCCCAATCGGCAGCCCGCCGGATCATCTCGCGGATGAGATCGCCATCCGGCCCGTCATAACGGACCAACACAACTGGATAGCCGGAATAATGCGCCGTCTCGAAGAAAGTCTCGGGATGAGTTTCCAGCACGATCTGCTTGGTGGTCATCTCCATATGCAGGGCAAAGGACTCCTGTGGCTCGTGTCCAACGAAAAGGAAGCCGTTGCCGTTCACCTTGACGCAAGGTTGACGATAGCTGGTCGAGGGCTCTGTGCCGGGGAGCGTGAGCGCATAGTCCATCGCCTCTTCAAAAGTCATCGATGCCGCCTCCGTAGCTATCGTCCCATCGCAAATATACCGAAACCTGCGACAGATATGATCCAAGGCAACAGCGATCTGCAAGGTCCGCTATAGGCGTTCCCGCCTCTCGGCGAGATTTCAAGAGCAGTTGAGCTATCGCGGGCTTCCGGATTACTGCGACAAAGGATGGCAGCAGCGGTGGGCTTCGCGAAGCTCCCGGGTGAAATCTCAAACGCCGTGCGGCAGCTCGAAACCGATATTTGACATGCAGGTAATTGCCTGCATATTATACCCTCGCAAATGAGTGAGACCGATGAACTCTGACCTGGTTTTCAAAGCGTTGGGTGATCCGACACGCAGAAAGCTGCTCGACCTTCTTTGTGAGAAGAACGGGCAGACGCTCGGGCAGCTTTGCGAAAACCTCGACATGGCCCGGCAATCAGCCACGCAACACATTGGGATATTGGAGGCAGCCAATCTGGTGACCACGGTCAGGCGTGGTCGGGAAAAGCTGCATTTCATCAATCCCGTACCGCTGCACGAGGTCTACGAACGCTGGGTACGCAAATTCGAGCATCAGCGGCTCACCCTTCTGCATGATCTGAAGAAGGAACTCGAAGGAGAGCAACGATGACTAGGGAAAAGACCAGCTTCGTCTATGTAACTTACATCCAGTCGACGCCGCAAAAGGTGTTCGAGGCCATCACGAAACCGGACCTCGCCAGGCGCTATTGGGGCCACGAGAACGTCTCGGACTGGCAGCCCGGATCGAATTGGGAACATGTCCGTGCGAACGAACAGCGCACCGTCGAACTCGTCGGCAAGGTCGTTGAAGTCTCGCCACCGACCCGCCTCGTCATCACTTGGGCAAACGCCTCCCAAGTCTCCGATCCGGATGCCCAAAGCCGGGTGACGTTCGAGATCGAGGAATATGACAGCATGGTTCGGCTGACCGTCACGCATGACGAACTCGAAGCCGAAAGTGGAATGGCGAAAGGCATCAGCAAAGGCTGGCCAATTGTTCTTTCCAGCATGAAGTCCTTCCTGGAAACCGGACAGGGCCTCGACGTCTTCGCCAAGCCAAAGGCGGCCTGATCGCTCTCGGCGCCAATGACCAAAACGGGAGATGACAATGACCAAGGTCTATTCCGGCGGATGCGCATGCGGCGCGATCCGCTTCGAGACAAGTAGCGAACCTATTTTCGAGAATCACTGCCAATGCCGTGATTGCCAGAAGCGAAGCGGCACCGGGCATGGATCGTATCTGACCTTCCCGAAGCGGGCCGATGTGACGATCACGGGCGAGGCGAATACCTGGCGAGTGGCGGGTGACAGCGGAAATGAAAAGATTCACGCCTTCTGCCCGATCTGCGGAAGCCCTATCTATCTGACGTTCGCTGCAATGCCGGATTTGATTGCAGTCCACGCAACCAGCCTTGACGACCCCGGCCAATTTAACCCGCAAGCGATCACGTACACAGCCCGCGGTCTTACTTGGGACATCATGGATTCGTCGTTGCGGAAATTCGATCGGATGCCACCTGGTTGAAGTGCGGCGGGGCAATTTGTCGTGCGCAAGGATTCATTTTCAGAGTTGGCTTCCGTTTCCGGCTCAATCGAGCCGTTGGACGGCGGTCATCTCGCACGGCGGGTAACCTGAACGCTTTCACGAGCATTCATGCGATCCCACCACTTCCGCAGATTTGTTTTCGTGGAGAACATTTCCTGCCCCTCGGGCACCAATAAGAAATAGTCGAGCATCGGGGCGACATAGAGATCGGCCAGAGTAATGTGATTGCCGGCAAGCCAAGGGCCATCGCCCAGGAAGTCGGCGAGGACGTCAAGGCAGACCGGCGCTTTCGCCCGTGCCAGCGCCACGCGACTTTCGTCAGTCGGTTCGCCCTCTGCCGCTCTTGAAACAAGCTCGACATACAATCCCCAAACGAGATGCGGGTAGATGTATCCATCGGCTATGCTGACGATCTGGTTCATCCGAGCCCGTACCTTCGGCTCGACAGGCTGGAGCGCCGGCCCCGGAAAGGCGTCATCGACGTAACGGGTTATCGCCCCCGTCTCATACAGACGAAAGCCGTTATGCTCGAACGATGGTATTTTCCCAAAGGGCTGACGCTCAAGGTAGTCTGGCGACGCGCCTTCCGGGGCAAAGATATCGATCGGGATCAGATCGTAATCGACGCCCTTCTCATGAAGGCAAAGGCGGGAAATACGCACATAGACACTGTAATCTGCGCCGAATAATTGTGGTTTTCCCATCTGTTTTCTAGAGGCCCTCTTGTCGCGGGGTTTCCTAATAAAGCGACAATTTCGCATCTGACTTATGCGTCCGATATTCTCATGGCGGCTGTCATGTGCAAGGTTCAGTTTCAGGCGCTATTAGCGGCCCTCCGAATGGCAGAGATGAGATCGGCTCCCAATTCACCGATCACGGCTCACGTCGCGACCCAAGACAGGTCGACATGGGTGGATGTGGTCGACCTACCTTTTTGGGCGGCTTCACTCGGAAGAAGACACTGCTTAGAATGTTTGGAAGAATGCTCCCAACTCGGCGGCCAATTCTTCTGGTGCTTCTTCGGCCATATGGTGGCCGCAGTCGATGCTGCGTCCTCTGACATTGGATGCCCAGCCACGCCAGATGCCAAGGATATCGCCGTGTAGCTTCTCTAAATCGTCGCGAGCCGACCAGAGCACAAGCAGGGGGCAAGCGAGCTTGCTGCCAGCCGATCGATCATCTTCGTCGTGTTGGCGATCAATGCCTAGTCCCGCCCGGTAGTCCTCGATCATGCCATGAACGGTTGCCGGATCGTGGATGGCAGCATGAAAGTCAGCGTAAGACTCCGCGCCCATTGCCTCTGGACTGCCGCCGTACCACGCGTCCGGATCAGTCAGGATCGCCCGCTCGGGCTTCTCTTCCTGGGCGAAGAAGAACCAATGCCACCAAGCCGCAGCGAAACGGGCGTCGCACCGTGCGAGCGCGTCAGCGATTGGGATACCGTCGAGGATAGCTAAGCGGCTGACCGCAGTCGGGTGGTCCATCCCGGTTCGAAAAGCCGTATAGGACCCTCTATCATGCCCGACGAGATCGAAGCGTTCAAAACCGAGTTGGCGCATGAGCGCAACACAGTCTCTTGCCTTGGCTCGCTTCGATGAGCCGGAGTGGTCAGGAGTGTCGGCAGGCTTGGAGGACTGACCAAAGCCCCGCAGGTCTGGGCAGACGACGGTGTATTGCTCAGCGAGAATCGGGGCCACACGATGCCAGGTTGCATGTGTGCGAGGATGACCATGCAACAGTAGAAGCGGCTCTCCCTTACCACCAATCCGAACTTGAAGCGCGGCTTCGGGAAGCTTGATCCGCTCCAGTTTGAATCCATCGAACATGACTGCTCCCCTATTTGCGATACTAACGGAACGTTCTGGAACACGACCAGTTTCAACGTCCCTTTCGCGATGACGTTTTGGCCTCCGATATTTCAAAGAAGAGATCGGCAACGGTCACTTAAGTCGTATCCGCGCGTTCCAGCGATAAAAACACAAATTCACTCCTCGTTTTCAACAGGGCGACGATCCGATATGGTTTTGGGGAGCAGGCGGCCGAGGACAGAGACAGTGCAAGACTATCTGAATCATAAACTCGAATGCCCCTATTGCGGGACCATCCGTTTGCGCATTCCCGCCGACGCCACCGAGTCTACCCATATCAAATGCGACGACTGTGGCGAACCTCTAGGCGCCTGGGGTGAACTTCAGGATGATTTTGCAAACCAAGGTGGCCAGGATGGCGTTTTCCGACTGTCGAGAGGCAGGATCAAACGGATCGAGTAGAAGCGTCCACATACCGCCATCAAAGTCGTACGCAATAGCCCAGAGACTAATGTTCTGGATGCTCATTCGGTAAGAAGCAGAGGAGCGACGCCACTATTGCCGTCGTACTGAGACCGCGTTGGGGCCTAGGCGTGCAAGCGTTTCCGGGGGTAGTGACCATCGGCGTCCTTCCGCCGACCAAAATGTTCTTATTCTTGGCTCACTGAGCCAAGGGTCCGCGCGCTGTTCCGCGTCAATATCGGCGAAGGACGTCCCGGCGGATCCCATTGAGGCACGGAAGGCAGGTTCCAAGATCGCTCGCCTTTGCCCCGAAGGCGGGCCAGAGTGTTCTCCGTTCACCCAAAGACTCCGTGCAGGAACCAGCGCTGCGATCCGGTTTCCGCATCCTCGCCGTCGCCAGCTCGATAAATCCAGAAGCGTTCTCCGGCGTCGTCCTCGACTCGGAAATAGTCCCGCACGGCGGCAAGTTCGGCATCGCGTTTCCACCATTCGCCGAACACGCGTTCCGGGCCATCGGCGCGCCTGACCCGGTGCCTTATGCCGCGCCAAGTGAACGTTGCTGGCGGATGGTCGGGCAGGAGCGCCACCGTCTCGATCGGCTCGGGTCTCGCGAACAGGCGCGCCGGGCGCGGCCAGCGACTCGGCCAAGTGCTCTCGCAGTCGGGCGCGGTCGCTGGCACGCGGGCGACGGACCGTTCCGGCACGTCACTGGCGAGAGGCGCGGCGCGATAAAGACGCTCCTCACCGACCCGGTTGGCAAGGAGATCGATCAGATCGGAGACGTCCGGGGCTGTATCGTCGATTAGCGACGAGATCGACTGCTTTGCCTCGAGCGGTTCCGCATGCGTGGCCGCGAGCGTCATGATCTCGATTCCGAAGCCAGGCTCGATGGTTTCGACCTTGTCGGACAGCAACCTCGTCAGGCGCTTCGCATCCCGGGCGGGCAGGGCGGTGCCGACGCGGATTGCCTGAAAATTGCTGTCGACCCGATGGCAGATGAGATCAAGACGGCGGGCGCCGAAGGCTCGCTCTTCCAGTGCGAGGCAAAGTTTGCCTACCAGCTTGCCAATGTACCGCTTGATCGTCTCGGCCGCGCCGATCGGCTCCGCAAATGACTGCCGCACCTCGATCGCATCGACCGGACGCACGGGATCGATCGGCTCGCTTGCAAGTCCGAGCGCTTGATCCAGACGGCGGCCGAGCTCAGGGCCGAAGCGGAGGGTCAGCGGCGCCCGTGGTTGCGCCAGCAGGTCCGACACCGTGTTGAAACCGAGCGCGCGGAGTTCGGCAACCGTGTCCTGCGGCAGGCGCAACGCTCCGTGCGGCAGCGGCGCGACCGCCTCTCGCAACACGCCAGGCTCGGCGATGGCAATTGGTTTTGCGCTGAAGCGAGCCAACGCATGTGCGGTGCCCCAACTGTCCGCGATCGCGGCGTGGGCCAGGAAGCCCGCCGACTTCAGCCGATCGAGCAGGTCGCGCAGCAGGGCTTCCTCGCCGCCGAATAGGTGATCGGCGCCCGAGATGTCGATGACGATCCCATCCGGAGGATCGGCCGCCGCGACCGGAGAATAGCGAAGTGCCCAAAAGGCCAGCCGCTCGAGCGCCGCGGCATCGCCATTCGGATCGGCATCCGCGACTGCGAGGCCTGGCAACAATACCTGGGCCTTTGCCGCAGGCATGCCGACGCGCAGCCCCGCGCATTGGGCGGCTGCGTCAACTGCCAATACAGCACGCCGTTGGCCGTCGCTGCCTATCAGCACTAGCGGCTGATCAGGCGGCGGCGATGCGGCGGGTGATCTCCTTCTGAACCTGTCTGTGGACCAGGTTGGAAGGAAGACCGAGACGACCCTTGTCATCGCAAGCCTCCAGCTCGAAATCCGCGCTTTCCCCGGCACGTGCCCGGATCAATTCAACCAGCCAGCGATGTCTGCCGACGCCAGGAACGGGGAGGGGCCTTGAGGGCAGGACGGACACCCGCCAGCGGGTCGATGCCGCCGTGGGCTGCCCGAAGTCCGAGGCTTCCGCCTGCCTTCGCCAGCGTCGCAAAGCTAGCCCGATGGTGCCGGAACCTTCAGCCGCCAGTTGCAGGCGGCGGGAACCGGTCATAGAAAGCCGTGAAACCTCCGCGACCACGCTGCCCAAACCACCATGCCGCAAGCCTTCCTCGAAGCATGCGAGGACGCTCTTCTCGTCGCCCGCCTCGACGTAGATGACGCGATCCGGTCCAAGCCCGGCTTGGGCGATCGCAGGCGCGAACAGGTCGGGCCGCGTCAGGCACCAGAGCGTTTTGCCCTTCACCCGCGCAGCAATCCCGGCCACGAACAGCGCCGCGGCCGCGCCGTCGATCGCCCCGTTGCCGCCACCCGCCACCTCATGAAGAGCACCGAGCGTCAGCCCTCCGCCGGGCAGGCGCGAATCTACCAACTGCAGCCCGAAAGGCAGCACCTCCTTGTTTCGCTTCCGACCCGCCTCGATGTCCTCGATACGAGCACGCAACGCATCTATGGCCGCCGTGGACACCACGCAGCTTGATCCTTGGCTCGAGCATAATGTTCTCTATTTGTTCTATTATCCTGCTTGCGGAGTCAAGAGTTGTCCAACGGCATATAGCTTACGTTGGGTTGCTCCTGCACATCGGTGCTGCAGTGTCGTGATCCGGACGAAGAAGTCCTCTCGAAACCGTAGGTCCGCCTTCGGAAGGGCAGGTCACCTACAGTCGCCGGAAACGGCGACCGAGCCACCCTGCTAATCGCATAACCATGGTATCGCATCCATATCGGACTGCGACAGTACCTTGAGGCTGTCCGTCGGTTCATCGTAGATGTATCTGGTTCCAGCAACGGTGAAGACAGCGACCTCCGTTGGAACAGGTTCGTCGCGGCCCGCATGTTCGTCACATGCAACGGTTCTCCAGCTGCTGCCGCGTGATTGCCCCGGGCGCCCACAGGTTTCGCAAACCCGCAGCGATCTGGAATCAGCGAGATGCTCAGCGATGTCCAGGGCCTCCTGAACTTGCTTCGACACGCCTCGCGCAGGGTAAGTGCGTATCTCAACCGGACCGTCTCGACGCGTGACACCTAGCAAGCGATATTCACCTCCTTTAGGAAGTATCCTGCGTACCTCATCGAAATACCGAGTCAAAACCCCAATCCATCCCTCGCCGCATTCGAAATGGAAGCTTGCGGGGATCAGGTCGGGATACTGGTCTTTCAAAACCTGGAATGCCTTATCCCGCTTTCTCCTTTGTGCCCGGGCCGGGTGCTCCACGTTTGTCTTCTGAAGTTCCGCAGCGGGATGAAATTCGAACCGGGATTCACTGCCATCGGCAGGTTGGAATCGGCACCGGACCGGATCCGTCCCCGGCAAGCTCGTTACCGTCATCGAAGGGCCGCCCGTCTTTAGACGTACTTGGTCAAACAGCCGAAATTCCTGTTCCAATGTTGTCATGGTGTTCCCTCCCATCTTTGGCTCGTTGGAGCAGTCCAGCTGCATCCTGCTTTCGAGTTTCGATACGGCCCCGTACGTTTTCGGCAACGAGGAACTGCAGGTTCTCTTCATCCTCCCATACGGCGAAACAGGTAAGCCGACCTGATGCATATGCACCCGTGTCGATCCCGATACGATTGGCCTTGATCCCAGGAAGCCAGTCGCGTCTCGGCGTGTGACCGTGAACGACTACATGGGAAAGCGGGCCATCGTAGTCGAGGAACCCATCCCTGATCAGCCTCAGATCCCTCGGGTCTTGATCCGTAACCGGGCGCGAGGGATCAATGCCCGCATGGGTGTAGGCGTACTTCCGGTCGATCACGATACTGGATGCTTCCTGCAGCACGTTGAAGTGTTTGGGGTGCATCGCTCGGAAAGTTTTTCCCATGTGCGAAATGCTTTTTGCCGTCAGCAGTCCGTAGGAATCCAAGGTCTGGTAACCGCCCTGCCTGAGCCAGTTGTCGAACCTCCGCTCATCGCTCTTGGTCGCCGTCATGAATTCCAGAAGATAGGCGTCGTGATTGCCCAGGATCAGCCGCGAGCTGGGCCATTTCGCCAGCACTTGGCAGACGAGATCCATGGACTCTCGGCTCCGGGCTCCGCGGTCGACGATATCTCCCAAAAAGAGCACGCGAGGCTCAGAGCCACAGGCTCCCGCGTCAATTGATATCGCCGCGAGGAGCGGTTCTAACAAATCTGCGCGTCCGTGGACGTCTCCGATGGCGTAGGTAACGTATGGCAACCGATATTCCTTTCGTATGAAAGGCTTACCGGGCTGAGCGTTCGTTTTTGATTAAACGCAGGATGCAACTTCATGATTGCGCGTGCACCAAACGTTCATTTTCACGTATGGCGCTGTTTGGACGAGGGCTCTGGAAGTGAAGCCTGTCGCGCGCGTTAAAGCCACGAACCCGGGAGGCCAACGTCAGGAACGGAGTTTTATGACATCGTCTCTTTGGGCAGTCAGCATAGCCGCGGTCTCGAGCAATTCCTTCGGCGTGAACGGCTTGCCAACTACGCTTATCGAACCAAAGGCGGAGGGAAGGTTTTCGCGGCCATACCCGCTGACGAAAGCGAACGGAATATTTCGCCTGGTCAGCATGGCCGCTACGTCGTCGACTGGCTTGCCGTGCAGGTTGCCGTCGAGAAATGCCGCGTCGAATTCTGTGCTCTCGATCAGCTTGAGCGCATCTTCGACCGTCCCGGCGGGGCCGACCGCAACCGCTCCGGCGTCTTCGAGCACGCAAACAAGGTCGAGGCCGACCAGGGCTTCATCCTCGACGATCAGATAAGTCTTGCCCCGTACCTCGCTATCGGCGGCGGCAGAAGGCTGCTTCGAATACGGGTTGATGTCGGGCGCCTGCGTTGCGGTCTCGGAACTGTCGGCGTCGGGCAAAGTCAGGGTGAGATTCCAAAGGACACCATCGGCACTGTAGGAAACCGAGGCGTTTCCGCCGTCGGCCTTGACGCTTTGTTCGACCAGGGTCGTTCCGAATCCACGCCGAGCTGGCGCTTTGACAGCTGGGCCGCCTGACTCTTTCCAACTGATAGCCAGCTGCGCGTCTTCTATAGTCCATGTCAGATCTACCCGGCCAGCCGAACTAGCCAATGCGCCGTACTTGTTCGCATTCGTCGAAAGCTCATGGAAAACGAGAGCGAGCCGCAAGGCGGCCTGAGGCGGCAGTTCGACTTCTGGACCTGACATGGAAAAGCGCGCCCCATCGATCGTGCCGAGCCGCAACTGGTCACGGATCAGTTCGCCGAGCTTCGCCCCTTGCCAGGTGGTGGCGCTGAGCATTGCGTGGGCCCGGGCGAGAGACTGGATGCGGCCGGAAAACGTGGCCGAGAACTGCTCGGGATTGCGAGTATGGCGAAGCGTCTGCGTGGCAATCGCCTGGACGTTGGCCAGAGTGTTCTTGACGCGATGATTGAGTTCCCCGATCAGCAGGCGCTGGGTCTCGACTGCCCGTCGCCGTTCGGTGACGTCGAGAATCTGAACGTTGAGCGAGATCGGCCTATTGCGTACGTCGCGAAGGACTGATCCATACCATTCACAATCGATCAGCGCGCCGTCTTTGCGAGTCACGCTGACTACGTCCAGACCGCGCGTGTGAGCTTCGTCCGACATTTCGTCGGCAAGATGCGTCATCACGTGGCGCAGATCATCTTCGGGAAGCCATCCAAGTTCGGCCAACGCTCTTCCTACCATATCGCGCGCTGTCCATCCGAACATCCGCTCTGCGCCCTTCGACCAGGACAGGATTTGCAGGTCCGGATTGAATTCAACGATGGCCATCGGCGAATTGTCGGTGTGGGCTTGCAGCCGGTCCAATGCGTCTTTCAGCTTGGATGCTGTCGCTTCGAGTTCGTTGCGCTGTCGCGCCAGTTCCTGTCGCTGCTGGCCAATGTCAAAAAATACCTTCGCCTTGCTGCGCACGATCAATGAGTCGACAGGCTTAAACACATAGTCGACCGCGCCAGCCTCGTAGCCCCTGAAGCGTCGGCCTTCATCCGCCGCTGCGGCCGTGATGAAAACGATCGGAACGTGGCACGTGCGCTCGGTGCCACGCATCAACTCGGCGAGTTCGAAGCCGTCCATGTCGGGCATTTGGACATCAAGGAAAGCCAAAGAGAAATCGTGCTGAAGCAGCAGCTCAAGCGCTTCGTTGCCCGAGCAGGCTTTGTAAATGGAAAGGCCGTCACGCCGTAAAAGCGCCTCTAGAGCGCGAAGGTTCTCCTCGAGATCGTCGACGAGAAGAAATTTGACCGGATCAGGCAACACGGCCCCCCACTTTTCTTTCGGCGTCCGCCAAACGACGATAGACGCGCTGCTGCTCGGCAAAGTCTCCAAAAGCGCCTCGATGCTCGGAGAACCGCAGACTCTCGTTCGGACCGAGTCCCAGGAAGCCGCCCCGGGCAAGCGACTCGCCGAACAGTCCCACGGCCCGATTCTGTAATTCGGCATCGAAATAGATCAGGACGTTGCGGCAGGAGATCAGATGCATCTCGGAAAATACCGCGTCGGACGCGAGGCTGTGCTCGGCAAAAACCGTTCGCGCGCGCAACGTCCTGTCAAAAACGGCCGCGCCGTAGGCTGCGGTGTAATAATGGGATAGCGAGGACCGGCCGCCAGACCTTCGATGATTTTCCGTGAAATGCGGAATGCGCTCCAGTTCGTAAATGCCTGCCTCGGCCTTTGCCAGCGCATTCTGGTTGATGTCGGTGGCATAGAACATCGTCCTGGATTCCAGGCCTTCTTCCCGAAACAGGATGGCCAGGGAATAGAGTTCTTCCCCGTTGCTGCAGCCGGCTACCCAAACCTTGAGGGACGGGAAGGTCTTGAGATGCGGTATCACCTGTTCGCGCAACGTCAGGAAATACGCGGGATCGCGGAACATCTCGCTCACTTGGACGGTCATGCAGTCGAGCACGACCGGGAAAAGATCAGGCTCGTGCAGGATCCGTTCCTGCAGGGCTGAAAGGGTGGGGCAATTGAGCTTTTGACGGGCGAGATCAGCGCGTCGGCGCAGCGACGCGCGGGAATATGCTCTGAAATCGTAATGATAGCGTCGGTGGACCGCTTCGAGCAGAAGATCGAGCTCGATGCGTTCTGCAGCTGGAATTGGCAGCGCGTCTGTCATCGCGGCATCCAGACCCTTGTCAGCGAAAGCAGCTTGTCTACGTCGAGCGGCTTGGCGAGATAGTCATTGGCGCCCGCGGCGAGACACTGCTCCTGGTCGTCTGGCATCGCTTTGGCAGTGAGCATTATGATTGGCAGCGACTTCCAGGTCTCGCGCGAGCGTATCTCGCGGGTGGCGGTCAGGCCGTCCATCTCGGGCATCATGACGTCCATGAGCACAAGGTCTACGCGAGGCGCGCCCCCTTCGATCCTCACGAGGGCGTCGAGCGCTTCGCGTCCGTTGCGTGCAATCTGCACCGTGGCGCCGTGCGGTTCGAAGATGCTGCTCAAAGCATAGACGTTGCGGACATCGTCCTCGACCACGAGTATCCGCCGCCCATCCAGAAGCGAGTCCCTGTTGAGGGATGACGCCAGCATCTTCTGCTGGTGCGCAGGAAGCTCGGAAACCACCTGGTGCAGGAAGAGCGTGACCTCGTCTATCAGGCGTTCGGGCGATTTGGCGCCTTTGATGATGATCGACTTCGAGTACTTGCGCAGCCGCAGTTCCTCGTCTTCGGTGAGTTCCCGCGCCGTGTAGACGATCACGGGAGGAAACGAGAAGGTGTCATTGCCCGAGAGCTGCTCGAGAATCTCGAAGCCGGAAGCGTCCGGCAGAGTCATGTCGAGAACCATGCAGTCGAACGTTTGCGATTTCAGCTTTTCCAGGCATTCGGCGGCCGTTGGGCAGCCAACCGTCTCCACGTCCTTGAGAGCAAGAAGCTGCGTCAGGCCACGGAGCTGCGCCGGATCGTCCTCGACGATGAGGACGCGTCGAACCGTGTGCGCGAGCCGACCCTCAAGCCCCTCGAGGGCATGCACCAGTTCTTCCCGCTTCACGGGCTTCAGCATGTAGCTGACGGCGCCGTAGGACATCGCGGTCTGGGTGTAATCGTCGATGGACGCGACGTGTACGGGAATATGCCTGGTGCGCACGTCGCGCTTCAGGCGGTCGAGAACCGACAGTCCGGTATGATCTGGCAAGCCGATGTCCAGAATGACGGCATGCGGCAGATACCGCCGCGCGGCCAAGATGCCTTGATCGGCACTCGCCGTCACGATGCACTGGAAACCGAGTTCATGGGCGAGGTCCAGCAGAATGCGGGCGAACGCCTCGTCATCTTCCACGACGAGAATGGTCTTGCCATCCGGCATAAGCGCTTCCCGGTCGTCCCGAACCCTCGAGGGCTGCAATGGTTCTGCCCCTGGTTCATCTGGATTCCTGTCGACTGGACGCACCGGTTCGCGAGATTTGGTCCCGCCCCGCTTGGGCTTGGCGGCCCTGCCGAGGAACTTCGGAGGCAAGACAAGGGAGAAAGTGCTTCCCTTTCCAACTGCGCTCTCCAGCTCGATCTCTCCGCCTAGAAGAGCCGACAATTCGCGTGAGATCGACAGTCCGAGCCCGGTGCCGCCGTACTTTCGGTTGATCGTTCCATCGGCCTGCTGGAAAGCTTCGAAGACGGCCTGACGCTCGCTCTCCGCTATGCCGATCCCTGTATCGCGAACGGCGAACGCCACGCGTCCGTCCGGCCGGCCCCCCGCACTCAGCACGACTTCGCCCTTCTCCGTGAATTTGATGGCATTGGAGAGAAAGTTCTTCAGGACCTGCTCGAGCCGTTGCGGATCGGTCTGTATCGAGGGAGGGGTGTTTGGTGCGACTTCAAATCTCACCTCCAATTTCTTCTGCTTGCCCATGGGCTCGAATACGTTAGCCAGCTTTTCGATCACTTCGGCGACAGGAACGTCGGCCGGCTGGAGGTCCAGCTTGCCAGCTTCGATCTTTGAGATGTCGAGGATATCGTTGATAAGCGTCAGCAGGTCGTTGCCGGACGTTTCAATTGTCTGCGCGAAACTGACCTGTTCCTCTGTCAGATTGCCGCTGCGGTTATCCGCAAGCAGCCGCGCCATGATCAGGAGCGCATTGAGCGGCGTTCGCAGCTCATGGGACATGTTGGCGACAAACTCGGACTTGTAGCGGCTGGCCGTTTGCAGTTCGCGCTTCTGGTCTTCGAGCACTGTCTGGGTGCGGGCAAGATCGTCGCGCTGGGTCTCGAGAACCTGCGCCTGTTCTTCCAGCTGCGCGTTGCTCTGCTCCAATTCAGCTTGCTGCTGTTCCAGCCGCGTTTGCGAATCCTGCAGGGCGCGGGTCTGCTCTTCGAGCTCCTCGTTGGCGGCGCTCAATTCCTCGCCGTGTGTCCGCAATTCCTCGGCCTGACGGCGCGTCTCCTCAAGCAGATCGTGCAGCTTGGCACGATATTGAGCAGACCGAAGCGCAATGCCGATCGCGCCGGAAAGCCTGTCCAGCAGCTCGATGGCGTCCTTCGGCGCCTTCCCCGTGTATCCAAGCTCGAGAACGCCGTTTACCTCGTTGTCCTCACGCGTTGGAGCGATGAGGACGGTAGCAGGCTTCGCGCGGCCCAGGCTCGAACCGAAGTAAAGGTACCCGTCCGGGAGATCGGTGACGTAGATGTTGCGATCTTCTGCAATAGCCTGCCCGAGAAGACCATCGCCCCGGTATACTTCTGCGGGTATGGAAGCGTCGGCCGGAACCCCGCTCGCAGCTACGCGCACGAAGCGTTCGCCATCGCGGACGAACAGGACCGTCGCACGCGCGCCTAGATAGCCGCCGAGGAACTTGACAACCTGCTCGCCGAGCTTTTCGACCGTGATGTCGCCCGACATTTCGCGGGACATGGCCGTCTGGCCGGACTGCAGCCACTCCTGTTTCCGGACCGCCAGCTTGTTGCGGACGAAATAGACCCCGATGGCTGCAAGCGCCCACACCGTCACCACACCCATCGCCCGGTTTACGAGGGCCACGGTGGGGTCGATGCCAGGGCGGTCGACCATAAACCCGACGACAACCAGAAATGTAGAGGCAATCGCAACAGCCAAGGGAATTTGCTGCCGCCAGGCAAGGTAAGAAAGAACGGTCGGAACAAGGTAGATGATCCAGACCGCTGTTCCCAGCGGCACGAAGAGATCCACGACGAAGACGACGACAACTAAAGCTGCGAGCAACCAGTAGAGCAGGGGCTCGTTCTTGCTCGAAAAGTCAAATGTCATAATTCAGGCTCGCGGCGGCAAGGCGATCACACGGGATGCAAGCCCAAAAGCCGCGCCCGAACGCGGCACGCAAACACGGTTCATATCTGATCGCCCCCAATGCCCAAACGCTATCAAACGCGATACTAGAACTTTGGTTCCTCCTTCCAAGCGATTATTTTCGCATCGCATTCGGGCAGCCGCCACGCCGCCACTGCAGATCGGCACGTCGACTGTCAATCGGGCGTGGCAGGTCGCTCAAGCAAAGAGGCGTGAGCGGGAATTCGCTTCGTGTTTGACCAGCGTCTCAATGGTGCGCATGATCCTCGTTGCGCTTTCGGGTCGCGGCGGCCTTCTTCGCAGATTTGGACCGATCTTCCGCCGATCGCGAAGCCGAGGCCTCTCCACCCTTCCTTCCGCCTTTATGGGCTGCCGGGTTCCCTGTTTCCTTCCCTCGGCCGGAGCCGCTCTTCTTGCCACCGCCATCATCCTTGTTCACGGTGGCCCAGGCGCGCCGCTCCGCTTCCTTCTCCGACACACCTTTTTCCTCGTAGTGCTCAGCGATATGATCGGCCTTGCGCTCCTGCTTGTCGGTGTATTTCGACTTTTCTCCGCGTGGCATGACACTTCTCCTTTTCTAATCAAACAACCGAATGGCCGCCCGCGGGTTCCGCTCTGTATGGGAACGGCATTATCCCATCATGGTTTTCAGGGGTTCTTCGCGCAGGTTCGCCTCGATCTCCGAATGGCCGGCAGTCTCAGGGAGCGCCTTGCGCATGTTCTTCCGGTATTCGTCCGGCATTCGAGGCGGCATCATTGGCTCGTAGGCGTCGACGACTGCTTCGATGATCACTGGCCCGTCAGTCGCCAACGCGGCATCCAGGACTCCGTCGATCTCTTCCGGACGACTGACGCTGTAACCGATTCCGCCCATGGCTTCCGCCGCCATTGCGAAGTCGATCGGTTGCAGTTCGCAGGCAAACTGAGGATTGCCCAGGAACATCATCTGCTCCCAAGCGATCTGGTTCAGCATGCCATTCTTGATGACCAGCACCTTGAGAGGGAGCCTGTAACGAACGGCGGTCGAGAACTCACCAAGCTGCATTGCAAGCCCGCCATCGCCTACGACTGCGAAGATCGGTCGGCCAGGGAACGCAATGCCGGCCGCGATGGCATAGGGGAGGCCGCATGCCATTGAAGCAAGCGCTCCGGAGACCGCAAAGGCCTGCCCCTGCTTGATGTCGATGTGCCGTGCCGCCAACTCGGTGTTCTGGCCGGAATCGGTCGCCAAGATGGCATTCTTGGGCATGCGGTCGCCGAACGCCTTTACAATCCGCTGCGGCTTCAGGGGAACGCTGTCCTTGGCTTCGGCCTCTTTCATCATTCGGCGCCAGCGCTCCATGCCTTTGCGGGCGACGTCGATAAACGCGTGGTCTGCTTTCGGTTCCAGCCTCTGATTGAGAAGTTGGAGGGAAACGGCCACGTCGCCGACGAGGCCTGCCTCGACGGGGCAGCGCAAACCGATGCGTTGGGCGTCTCGATCGATCTGGACGCAACGCGCCTGTCCTGGCTTCGGGTAGTATTCGATGTAGGGGAACGTCGAGCCAACGATGAGCAAGGAGTCGCAGGTTTCCATCATCTCCTGCGAAGGTAACGTCCCGAGAATGCCGATGCCGCCTGTGGTGAAGGGATGATCGTCCGGAAGAACCGCTTTTCCCAACAGGGCCTTGGCGATCGGTGCGCCGAGCAGCTCCGCGGTTTTCTCAAGCTCCGCGCGCGCATGCAAGGCGCCTCGGCCGACAAGGATCGCAACCTTGGACGCTTCGTTCAGGATGGCCGCCGCCTTGTCGAGTTCGGATGCTGCAGGCTGCTTGCTTCCCTCGAACCATCGGTTTGGGGCGTGTCCCGGCCGGTTGCGCCGGGAGCGTTCGGTCTTTCCCTTTTCCATTTCCTGCACGTCGCTCGCCACGGAAACGTGGGCCACGCCACGGGCAGCGAGAGCGGAGCGACACGCAAGACTGGCCACGCTTTCCATGTGTGCGGCGTCCGACACTTGTACGTTGAACACGGCTACGTCGTTAAATGCCCGGGTGAGATCGACGTCTTGCTGCGTGAAAGTCTCGATCAAGTCGTGGAATTGCATGCCCGTAATGGCGAGCACCGGAGCCTGATCGAGCTTCGCGTCATAAAGGCCCGTGAGCAGGTGCGTTCCGCCCGGCCCCGACGTCGCCAGGCAAACTCCAAGCTTGCCCGTCCACTTGGCATAGGCAGACGCCATGAACGCCGCAGATTCTTCGTGGCGAACTTGAACGAAGCTAATCCGGTCCTGGCGCGTCCGGAGCGCTTCCATGATGCCGTTGATGCCGTCGCCAGGAAGGCCAAACACGACTTTCACATCCCAGGCGATGAGAGTGTCGACGAGAACGTCCGCGGTGTTTGGCATGTCACGCCGCCATTCGCTTGCAGCTCTCGGCGCAACGGTGGCACGCATCCACGCACTCCTGCATGTCGCCGATCCGCTCGCAATCCTCTGCGCACTCGGTGCAGATTTCAGCGCACTCGCTGCAGGTGTGTTTGTGGTGGGGCGAATTCAACAACATGAAGTGAGCCGACGTCTGGCAGATCTCAGCGCATGCCATCATCAGCGTGAAGTGGTCCTTTTCGACATGCTTGCCGCCCACTTCCAGGCAATGGTTCATCGCGGTCGAGAGACAAACGGAGTAGCAGCGAAGGCATTCGTCGACGCAGGACTGCATCTCGGCATCGAGGTGGGGCATCGTTCAATCTCCTAGGGAAGCCGATTTGCGGAATGGTCTTGTCGCTGGTCGGTCTTGATCGCGTTGCCGTCCTGGCCGCGCTCCTTGGAGTGCTGCTTCTTGTCTCTGTTCGAAAGGACGTCGTTCTCGCCGACCGCGTCGTCGTCGAGATTGGTCATAGCACCTGAGCCGGATCCTTTGCCCTGCGTTCCCTTGCCGAAATGCTTCTTGTCGCCGTTTGCCATGGTCGCCTCCTCCCTGCATGAGGATGAAATGACAGCTGCGTCGACCGAGCGGGGTAGGCGGAACTGTCGATGATCTCCACCAACCCGGCCCATCGAAAATCGTTCCGGAACTTGTGTCTCCCGACGGAGTTCGTACCCGCAAGGAACGCGATCACGTGGATGCTTGCACTGAAGCACCCGTATCCAGGCTGCTAGCTCGTCGATCATTCGCCCGATCGCGCTTGCTCGTGAAGGAGACCTCCATGACCAATCAACATCGCAAGACCGAACGTCCGTCGGACAAGGATTTGAAGCAGAACCCCGGCATCGGCGCGTCGAAGGGCACAATCAAGGGCGGCGACGTCCTCGATGAGGAAGGCTTGGACGGTGACAACACGTTCGAAGGCGACGTCGAGAATGACGTCACGCGACAAGGCGGCATCAACCCGGATCAGACCGGGCGCACAAACAAGTGACAGGAGCCTGAGATGACCGGTTCGAAAACCAACGAACAACAGCTGCGCATCATCGAAAAGCGCGAAGACACGAGCAATGCCGGAGACGGCTTCAACGCCGAAGAGGAGTTGAAGCGCTCGAAGCAGGAGCGGGAAGCACACCGCGGCGGCGCCAAATTTCGCGATGAGAGCGTCGAACTAACGGACAAGGACGACCGATCGATGATCCGAGGCGAAGACCAGGAAAGCCAGCATCACAAGCCGAAGCCCGGTGTCTGATGCCGGTTGCGGCTCGCGCCGGCAAGGAGGAACCATGCTCGACTACGAACACGCCAGGCATCGGATGGTGGAGGCGCATATCGCCCGCCGGGGCGTGCGCGACGAGCGAATCCTTTCGGCTCTACGTCGGGTCCCGCGCGAAGCGTTTGTCGACGAAGGCTTCGAGGAATTTGCCTACGAGGACAGTCCGCTGCCGATCGGGAGCGGACAGACGATTTCCCAGCCTTTCATCGTCGCCCGGATGACCGAAGCGGCCGAGGTCGAGGCTTCCGACCGCGTTCTCGAGATCGGTACAGGTTCCGGCTATGCGGCGGCGGTACTGGCGGAACTTGCAGCTGAAGTCTTCACCGTGGAACGGCATCGCGAACTGGCCGAGAAAGCCGAAAACCGGCTGCAGGGCTCGGGCAATCGAAACGTTTTCGTCCGCGTCGGCGACGGCACCAAGGGATGGCCGGAAAAGGCGCCGTTCGATGCCATCATCGTGGCCGCCGGCGGACCGTCTGTTCCGCTCGCGCTTCAGGATCAACTGGAAATCGGCGGACGCATGGTCATCCCGGTTGGCGACAAAGGCGTTCAGCGTCTACTTCGCGTCACCCGCGTCAGCGCCACCAAGTTCGAGGAGGAAGATCTTGGCGGCGTGATGTTCGTTCCGCTCATCGGAGAGGAAGGTTGGGTCAACGAGACCAAGGGAGAACGACCCAGCGAAGCACGCAGATCGCTGCCGGACCTGATTGCGGGTGCGGCCGAAGACCTCCCGCCAATCGAGGACCCGGCGTTCGGCACAATGTTTGATCGCTTTGGGAAGAAGCGCGTCGTCCTGCTGGGCGAAGCCAGCCACGGAACGTCGGAATTCTACCGGGCACGCGCGGCTATTACCAAGCGGCTGATCGAGGAGCATGGCGTCACCATCGTCGCGGTCGAAGCCGACTGGCCGGACGCGGCTTATCTCAACCGATACATTCGAGGAGAACGGCAGCCGGAGGACATTTCGCTGCCGTTCCAGCGATTCCCCATGTGGATGTGGCGCAACAAAGATGTCGCCGTGTTCATCAACTGGATGCGCGAGCACAATGCCGCTGTTGGCGACAGCGGCCTAAAAGCAGGATTCTACGGGCTCGATCTTTACAACATGAGCGGCTCGATCGCCGCGGTTCTCGCATATCTGGACAAGACGGATCCGGAAGCCGCTGCGATCGCCCGCGAACGCTACGGCTGCCTCACGCCTTGGCAAAACGAACCCGCCACATACGGGCGTGCCGTGCTGCGGGCGGGTTACAAGGCGTGCGAAGAAGCGGTAGTGAAGCAGTGCCGAGATCTGCTTAAGCTTTCCCTGTCTGGGCAAGATGGTGATCTTCTGGATGCCCAGCAGAGCGCGCGGCTCGTCGCTTCGGCCGAGAAATATTACCGCGTCATGTACTATGGCGGCGCCGAAACCTGGAACTTGCGCGACCGCCACATGTTCGAGACGCTCGAGCGTTTGCTGGAGGCCGGCGGGCTTAACTCAAAGGCTGTCGTGTGGGCACACAACTCTCATATCGGCGACGCTCGCCATTCCGATATGGGCGTCGTCCGAGACGAGCTGAACATCGGTCAGCTGTGTCGAGAGCGGTTCGGAGATCAAACCGCGTTGATCGGTTTCGGCACGCATGCGGGGAGGGTGGCCTGCGCATCCGATTGGGACGGCGAGATGGAAATCAAGGAAATCAGGCCATCCCTGGCCGATAGCATAGAGCGGCTGTGTCACGACAGCGGCAAGCCGTCGTTCCTGTTGGACTTCGCCCTCAACAATATATCTTCAAAGGCATTGGAGACGCCGCGATCGGAACGCTACATCGGCGTGATTTATCGCCCGGAAACGGAACGGCTCAGCCATTACATGGATTCCTCGGTCTCGCAGCAGTTCGACGCCTTTGTCTGGTTCGATCGAACGTCCCCCGTAGAAGCCTTGGTCGCTAGCCAGGATTCCGCAAACGCTGTCCCCGACACGTTTCCTTTCGGTATCTGACGTCAGCATCGAACTGGTCCCGGTCTTTCGCCGTAGAGGAAATGTCTTGCGAACATTGCAGCAAGGGAACGAAGCGCCGCTCGACCGGGTTGTGAACCTGATCGGTGATACGGAATCGGAAGCGACCGAGGCGAACAGGCCCGGCGACCCGCTAGACATCGAAAAGGAAGGTCCTCAGCCCAGTGAGCAGGATTGGGATGAGTTGGGTGGCGCGCAAATTCTTCAGGACGGAGGCTCCGGGACCGAGGAAGTCGAGCCTGAGGGGGAAAAGGATGGCGAGCTTCCCGAAGAAGATGACGATAATCCCGACCAGGAAAGCGACGAAGCTCTGCCCGACGACAAAGAGGAGCGGGCTATTCGGCATGACCTAAGCGGTAGCGGTGTCCGCTACGAGCCCGAATAATAGAACGGGACATTATCGCAGAGCGTAATTTGATCCGTTCTAGGCGGCCCAAGTCGGGGGCTCCTGGCCCGCAGTATCCAGCGGCGCCAATACGGGAGTTTCTGAATCCGTCGAAGTAGCAACCTCACAACGGCTCACGCGTTCTGCGATTGACCGATCAATCGTGAGGAACCGCCATGAAACCGCTCCCAATCATAATTTCGTGCTCGGTCGTCTTGCTTACATTAGTTGGATGCAACGACAACTCCGACCGGACAATGCAAAAGAATGACACGCTGAACAGCCAGCCTGTCGACAAGAACCCACAGGTCGACAAGGATCCGACGCCTGAGACAGGTACTGGCGGTGATCAACAAGGCACACAGCCAAGCCAGCCCGCTCTACAATAGGGGTTCTCTGTGATCCGCATGGAACACCCGTGTGCTCGGGTCCGACTCCCAAAAAGCTGCTTAAGCGTATGCCGTTCCAGTGCTCTGTCTAAATCGGTTCGGGTGCGAGCGGCTCCTTGGCTGGCCCGTGCAGACTGAGCCGTCTCTGGCGAAAATTGACCCGTGGCATGGACAGTCCCACTTCCGATCCGCGTTGTTCCACGTCAAAGCGCAGCCCTTGTGAGTGCACGACGCAGACACAGCATGAAGCTCGCCGCTCTCATCGCGCCAAACCGAGATTTTTTTTATCGCCCCGGACGAGAACTCCTCCGCTTCCGCGCACGATATCGGCGTCGTCCTCAACGACGGACTGACTATCCCCATCCTGATGAAAGTCCTCGGGCGCCGGTCGCGCCAGATCGTAGAGTGACTGCTAGGGTTTGGTTTTTCTTGACACGAGGTCGGCGATCATTGTGCCTGCCGCCGCGTCGTTGCTTATGCCCAAGCGTTAAACTTGGTAGCTCTAGGGTAAGCCCGGCGCCTTAGACGGCAGAATTGCGCCCCTATGTCGGCCGTTCGCCCGACCAGTTCGCGATCCTGAAAGCTGCCGGTCCGCTACGGAGACACCTATGTTTCAAATTGGGTGATTCCTGCCTGACCGCTTTCGGAAGGCGTGACCGGTAAAGCGGCCATCCAATTCGCCACTGCGTGTCGACGGCGAGGTCTGCCCCCGCAGACGTTCGCGCGCTTAGCGGCAATTCGAGCGACGTCGCACTGCTTGAAGTGATGAATCATTCACATCTGCACCTGTGAAAAGCGTGGGTAAGCGCACTGTCACCTATATTTGCCCTTGGGTCAGTCGCACGATCATGAATTCGAGAATCAGAGGCCAGGATACGACTTATGACGATCAGGCAGACGAGAATCCGCAATATCGAGTACCACCTCGCCAGCATTCCGGCTGGCGCCGACTTCCGGGTTGCTTGTGAACTTGCGGAGGACGCTCCCGCAAAGATGGCAAGGGCAGGCTTCAGCGCCGGCGCTCAAGACGGCGATACCATCTTACCTGCGATCCGGGGGCGCGTGTCCCGCTTCAACGCTGAGGGATCATGGGTCGTCCGTCGTGATCAGCCGAAGGAGGAACGGTACATCAGGACCGTTTCTTGGAAGTGGCGCGAATACCGGGGCCGTGGCGACTATGAAGAGATGGAAGATTTCCGAGACATCTATCGGATGTGTTACCCGCGCGAGTCCGTGCCAGCGCCAGCAGTGGAAGTCACCCTCGTCACTGTTGAAGGGCGGCGTTTCATCGTTTCGCCAGTCCTGACCAACGATGCAGCCCATCACGAGAACGCTCGGCATACGATAAATCTATTCCTGGAGCTTTTTGGTGAATGCGACTTGGTAACTGTCGGGCTCCAGGCATTTGCGCCCCCGGCGCAGCGGCGGGTGAATTGGGTGATCCTCCCACCGGGTGAACACCCATGGGACCGTGTGGGCGACCACATTCGGGAGGTCGTGCGAGGTATCGCTGAGAGATCGAGCGCCGTGATCCTCGATCGGGCCACGACCATCAGCGGCTACGGTCCGGCGAGCGTTTATCAGGGTGTGGCGGGTTTTTCAGACTATCTTGCTTATGATTTCCCGGCGAGGGGCGTCGTCATTCTGGAAAGCATTCGCAGGGATAACGCCTTGTATGTTCTTGGTGAGGACTGGATTGCTGCCTCGCAGCGAACGAAGGCCGAAATCATCAATCAAAATATCCATCAGGGCCGCATCATTCACACCGAAGGATGGAAGGAACGCCTAGCAGAGGTTCTGGGGTGAGCTTCAGAGCCCGCATCACGCATGAAAGTTAAGCCATGAACGAGCCGATCACCTTTGACGAAGCGGACTGGCGGGAACTGACCGGCCACGACAAGAAGGCGCTTCGCATCTTCTCACGGGTCGCGATCGGTTTCGAGCCGCTGGCGAAGGCGTCCGGTGTCGGCCAGAAGAGCATGGATGCGCTGATGGCGATGGGCCTCGCCGTTGAAGGCGAGCCCGGTCTGCATGGCCTAACTTTCAAGATCACGAAGAAGGGATGGCTCGCGGTAGAATGGCTCCACGGCCGGCGCACCCGTGTCTATCCCGAAGGCGATTAGCGCCATGATCCCGAAAGCCGAAGCCGAGCAGAAGATCCGATATCTGGCGACGAAATGGGCGCACGAGACGAACTATGAACCGAAGCCCGGCTGGTATCCAAGCTTCGGCGCGTTCTGCACATGGCTGGACGCGAACAAGTGGGATGGGGTGCTTCGCTTTCGGTGCAAGGTAGGCGCGCGGCACGACGCCGAAGCATGGTTCGAAGACGAGATCAGGCGACACTACCGCCGATAGTGTTCAGCTGAGTCCCACCCTCCCCGTTTTGGTTGAACTGAAGCAACGGCAGGTGTGGGTTGGCCCCGGAATGCAATACGAACAGCGACAACGGGTCGTAAACCCAATGGCTGCTACGCGTCCCCTCGTTCTCCACCGTTCAGGGCGGGTTGGAGCCGATCCCGAAAGCTGCCGTAAGTTCATTTTGGTGCCCATCGGTGCTTCTGCCCGTCAGAATCAATATATGGCGGCAAGCGGCTCTGCTGCTTAGAGCGCTGGCCAGCAATAGCGGACCTCCGTTCACGTGGCAGGGCGGGCGCTTTCGGGTATTCAGACGGTTGCGGAAACCTGTTGATCGCTCTGTTCGTGCAAGTATTCGCCTCAAGCCTATGTTTATCATTTGACCGACCGCTTATAATGAGTGGAGGGGGCGGCGTGGCAGCAGTTTTCATACACTTGTCGGACATTCACTTCGGCCAGGAGAAGGACGGAGGGCTCGTCTTCATTAACAACGATGCGAAGAAGCGGCTGCTCGACGATGCCGCCGCGGAGATCGCTAAGCTCGGTATGAGTGCATCCGGCATCATCGTGACCGGGGACATCGCCTATGCTGCTAAGTATGAGGAGTATGCGAAGGCGGGCGAGTGGCTGGACAAGCTGGCGGAGCGCGTCGGCTGCAACCGCCTCGACATCCAGATGGTCCCCGGAAACCACGACATCGACCGCGACGCCATCACACCGGTCGCGAAGTTCCATCTCGATGCCGTCCGTGAGCAGGGCGACAAGATGCTTGACATGCTGCTCGACGACGAAGGCCAGCGCGAGGCGCTCTATGAGCGCTTTGCTGCTTATCGGGACTTCTCCGGCGGCTACGGATGCGACCTCGACGTCGGCGGCGTGTACTCGGCCGACGTGGCGGTCGCCGTGGCGCCGGGTCGCACCGTTCGCTTCGTCCGACTGAACTCCGCGTTGATCTGCTCGCGCAAGGACGACGAAGGCAAGCTGATACTTGGAGCGCGACAGCGCGTCTTTGAGGCGATCGACGGCGAAGAGATGGTGGTACTCGTCCATCATCCGCTCAACTGGCTTCAGGATTCGGACGAGGCGGCCCGCTACTTCAAGGCGCGCGCCCGTGTGATCATCTCAGGGCACGAGCACTTCCCGTCCTTGGATATTAAGGCGGTGGAGGAGGGCTGCGACCTCCTCCTGCTCGCCGCCGGCGCGACCGCGCCGGACGACATCGACGAGAAGTACACGTACAAGTACAACATCCTTACGTTCGATTGGGACGAGGCCGCCGACGCGCTGGCGGTGACGATCAACCCCCGGACCTGGAATTTCGAGATGAAGCGCTTCGAGCGGGATGACCGCTTCCTCGAAGGCAAGTCTGAGCGCAATGTCCTCGGGTCGCCCTACTTCAGTCGGGCGCCTCGGCCCGTCGCGCCGGTCCAGGGCATGGTGGATGAGCCGCCGCAGGTGCAGCCGGTCGCGAACTCTGTGACGGGATCGAAGGAGGTAGACTTGTCGATGCCTGACGACATTCGCCTGGTCCGCCTGCGCTTCTTCCGGGATCTCCCGGAAGAGCTCCGTCGGCGCATCCTCGTCGAACTCGAGGCGATACCCGCCGATCTGACGGACCGTCTCGATCACACAATCGAACAGAGGTTCTTCGCGAAGCTGGTCGCGCAGGGACGCGTGGGTGAATTGTCGGCCGCGATAGACGCGGCGATACTGAAGCAGAAGCAGGGGGATGCTGAATGAGCGTGATGGCAAAGTACGTCAGAATCTTCTGGCCGGACCCCAAAGATGAGGACGTCAATCGTCGCAACGCCGCTGTGGTCACGATCCAGGCGTGGATTACGGCGTTCGACGATCCTTGGATGGCTATCCGGTTGGCCTCAGCGCTGGCCGACGGCGTCGCCGACGGGAAGGCGCGGGATGAGTTCGCTCTCACGGTGGAGCAGGCGATAGTAGGTGCGGGTAGCGCCGCGTTCGTGCGAGAGAACCACGATCTCGAGATCATTGTCTTGGCGCTGGTGTCAGCCTTGAGTCTCGTCCGGCGGGAGCCGGGCGATTCCGGCTGGACCCCGGTCGACGCCTTGGCGGCGGGACTGTGGTCGGCGCTCTCATTCCAGTCACCCATCATAGCGGAGCCGATCGAGCTTCTCCGCCAGGAGGTGCTCGTCGCCTCGCGCAACAGGACGATGCTGATCGCCGAGCGGTCGCGCAAGCGGGCGCCAGTGCCGGAGATCGGACCGCTCACGCTGTCGGAGGCTCAGCCGACAGGCACGCGGGCGAACACCGCCTACCGCAAGGCGACCGAGCCGCTGGTGAAGGCCCTACGGGAGAACGCCGAGCTAGACCGCGAGGAGCTCGAGTTTCTATGGTGGACGATCGAGGACTGGAGCGACGCCCTTGACGGTCGCCTGTCAGATGCCGATCCGCTCGTTCGCGCGGTGGTCGCCGGCATCGACGGCGCATCGAAGCTCCGGCGCCTGCCGGCGGCGGGCCACCGCAACGTAGTGCTACGCGGCGTGCCGGCCGGAAGCCACGCCGCTTTGCCCGCGCTGCTTGCCGCGCTCGAGGATCATCGCGCAACTCTGGCGAAGTCCATCGACGCGGGTCGGGTCGACCAGGCGCCCACTGTATTCCCGCTACACACTGCAATCGTGAGCGGGGACGCGAACCGGGCCGGGGCAGAGATCGAGCGGGACGCGCGCGATTGGGGTGGGCGGGCGCTACTCGAAGGCGGCATTCTCCAGGTCGCAACGCTGCGGGGCGGTTGATCATGGTCCAGGGCACCTGCCGGCTGAGCGAGTGCACGTTCAACGTGACGGGTCAGTGCGCGCTGAACCGTCCGGTCGAGCAATGCTCGAACCGGAGGGATCCGGGCGAGGCGGCGAACGGCATTGATGCGGATGATCAGGTCGATGACGGCGGTCGCACGGCGGGTACTTTGACCGAAGAACGATCCTCCGCCGATCTGGGTGGCGCAGTGCTGGCGAGCCCGGATGAGACGCCGAGGCTGCCTTCCAGCCTGACGATGGGTCTCGAGGAGGCGACGTCGCTCATGACGAGGCGACACACGACGATGGTCGGAATCCTGGGGTTGCCCGATTCCGGCAAGACGGCGTGCCTGGTCAGCGCTTACCTGCTCCTCGCCAAGGGCGGGTTTCGGGGATACGACTACGCCGACAGCGCCTCGCTGATGGCGTTTGAGCAGATCTCGCGCGGCAGCCGCCACTGGACGAAGGGAGACGAGCCGGGTCAGCTGACCATACACACCGAGATGGCCGACGACAGGCAGGCCGGGTTCCTACACTTCAGGCTTCGTCGCCGGTTGGACGGCAGGTTCTTCGACATGCTTATGCCGGATCTTCCGGGCGAATGGTCGAGGGCGCTGATCGACAAGGCCGACAGCCTACGTTTCGCGTTCCTTGGGTCCGCGTCGGTGATCTGGCTAATGGTCGATGGTCGCGCCTTCGCTGATCCGAAGACAAAGAGGTATGCGACCTATCGGGCCGAGATGCTGGTCGAGCGCCTGTCCGCAATCCTGCCGACGCCGAGGCCGCGGGTGATCCTGGTTCCGAGCTGGCGGGACATTGGGGAGTTCCCTGCGGATGCCTATGACAGCATACGCGAGGAGGGGCGCAAGCACGGGATGCCTATCGCTCTTGCGCCGATCGCCTCCTTCTCCTTCGGGGACGTTCCACCCGGATCGGGCGTGGCGTCGCTGATCGACATGACGCTGAACCACGACCGACCGGCGCCCGACTTCTGGCCGGACGATCGAAGCCCGGGTATGAGAACGCTTGGCTGCTTTAGGAGTGTCTCATGACCCGGAGGTCGATCGTACTGCTGGGCGGTCCGGATTCGGGCAAGACCAACTACGTCGGGCGGCTCTGGCCGTCGTTCAAGAAGCGCAGAGGCGTGCTGCGGGCCGAGCGGCTGCCGGAAGACATTGCCTACGTCGACGGGGCTGTAGAGCACCTGATGCAGGGCAGTTTCGCTCCCCGTTCCGACAGGAACCTGGAGGTCGGCCGCGCGGACTTCTCGATCAGCGTGCGCGGCGCGAACGGCGAGGGCGAGCTGACCGAGCTGATGGTGCCGGATATCTCGGGCGAGTTGTGGACGCGCATGGTGGCGACGTTCGAGATCTCTCAGGAGTGGCTCGGCGTCCTGAAGGAAGCGGAAGGCGCCGTCGTCTTCGTACGGGCGCTCTCCGATCAGATCGTCCAGCCGCTCGACTGGGTGACCGCGCGCAACATCCTGCGGTTGGATACCGAGGATGAAGCTGTCGTCGAAGCGGCGGCCGAAGGTAACCACGAACCCATGGTCGCGGCGGAAGCCGACGCGCTACCGGGCGGATTCGAACAGCCGCTTCATGACGAGGCGGCCAGTGACGCCGTCGAGCTGCCATCGGAGCCGGATCTGCCGACGCAGGTGCTGCTCTGCGAGTTGCTTCGCTATCTCGACCTGTGTCTGGCTGGGCCTGCGGATGGTGGCCGCCCGCACGTCGCCGTCGTTGTTGCCGCCTGGGACCTGCTCGATCCCGGCGTCCGCGCCGGCGGGCCGATGGCGTATCTCAAACGAGAGTTCCCACTGTTCGCCGGGCGCCTCGCGGACGCTGGTCGGCTAGATGTGAAACTGTTCGGGCTTTCGGTAGTCGGCGGAGATCTCGAGGATGACGACGAGTTCCGCAACCGCTTCCTCGAACGGGACATCTCGGAGCAGGGCTGGGTCGTCGTCGAGGACGGGGACGCCCTGAGGACCGATGACGACGTGATGCTGCCCATCGCCTGGGCAATGGGGGACTAGTTGGCCGGATTTGACCAGCAGCTGCATGGCTATCGGCAGGGGCATCAGCTCCTTTCAAGCACCATCCGGCTACCCAAGGCCGATCAGGATCTGATCGACCGCCTGTCCGACGTCGCCGGCCCGCTATCGCCGGGCGAGCGCTTCGCGCCCTATCTGACGCTGTACCCCCTTCCGAGCGAGACGCACTACGTCGTGGCACGGACTTGGCAGGACTTCGAGGCACCTCGGGCCGGATGCGTCCGCACCCGCAGCGTTCTGGTGCCGATGTCCGAATGGCAGGAGATGCAAGACGTGGCATCGATCGTCGCCGTCGCTACCGACGCCGGCGCGGACCAGCCGGCCGAGCGCCGGGCGCCCGCCGCCGCCGCCCTGCTTCCGCCCGTCGACCCGCTAAATGGTACCGAGCTGATCGAGGCGATGTTTCTCGAGGAGCGTGCGCCGATCGTGGTGTTCGACGCGGAGAAGCCCGAGCCGCTAGCGCTTCGATTGACGACCGCGCTCTGGCCGGGCTTCCGCCGCACCTTCAGCATGTCGACCTTCGCCCGCTCGCCGCGGACGATCGGCCGCCGCAGCTTCGATCTCGTGTTCGCGTCGAAGGAGGCCCGGTCCCGCTTCGCCGACTGGAAGGGGCGTCGCATCGATGGGCGCAAGCGCGGCCCGGCCCGACATCCATGGTCCGCGCCCATCGTCGCCCAGGTCCTCAGCGCCCCGGTGCCGTCACTCAAGAGCCTCGATGCGCTCGGCGAGATGTCATCGGACGGCGTCGGCAGCGAGTCAGCGCTGCGGGTCTCGTTGCTGTGGGACGATCTGCGCCGCAAGCTGCCGAGCTCGCCCACTGCAGCCTTGGGCATGCTCGACATCGCCAACACGCGGAAGGTCAGGCAGGTGGACCTGATCCGCCAACTGGAGCCGGCCCTAGCTCGCTCCGCCTTGATGGCGACCACAACGATGGAGGCGGAGGACGCATGGAGATACTTGGGGGCCCTGATTCAGAAGTTGGAGGGACTGAGTCCTTCCATGTCTGTGGCGAAATCCATCCGCACCGCAGCCGTCGATCTGGCGTCCCGCCATCCGGTAGAGACGGTCGAGGTACTGTCGTCGTTGAACGTTGAGCCGCAGAGGAAACTACTCGTGAGTGCGGCGGCGGACGGCCTCGCACGGTCGCTCGATCACGACGTCGCGGAGCGGATGAGCCAGCTAGACGGTGACGATCTCCTGGATCTATTGTTCGCCAGTGCCTCGCTGGCGGAAGGAACCGTCGGGAGATTCCCGGTTTTCTCGTCCGCATTGGCGGCTGCGCTCAGGACAGCTGACGACGGCGTCCGGGAGGAGGCGAGAAGGCGGCTGCTTCGCCTGCTAGTCGACGATCGCCACGTCGAGCCAGCGCGGTTGCTGATCAACGACCTCGACGCAGAGGGTCTGATCAAGGTGGCCGCCCACGTGAATGCGGTCAACCGACTGAGCTCGTCCGAGATCAGGAGGGTGCTCGTCGAACGGGCGCAGGAGCTTCAGGCGGAAGTCGCCCTTCGCGAGGCCGTGAGTGCGATGGACGCAAGCATCGGAGCCGACGCGCTCGTCGAGGCGACGATGCGTCAAATCCCGGCTGATCTAGAGTGGCTGCTCGGGACAGCGGCGCTCAAGCCAATGCAGCGAAGCCAATTGATCCGCTCGCTGCTCGCGACTGCGTCCACCCTGCAGCTGCGGAGCATGCTGGCCAATCAGAGCACGCTCGGGAAGACCCTGGCCGCGTTGAACGCGGCGAATGGATCTGATGCCGATTTACTCTACCGTATCGCCTACAATGTGACGATGCCCCCCCGCAGCTACGTCGCCCTCGTGGACGACCTGCTTCCGCATCTGAAGGGCGACATCGGCACGGAGCTGATCGGCAAAGCGATCGAACTCGCGTTGCCGCAAGAACCGAACGAGGTCTCATCCGCCATCCTCGATCGACTGCTGGCGGCGGCAGGTGACAAGCTGAATGGCGGCAGGGCGATGCGCGTGGGGTTGCAACGGGGCGTATCGCAGGCGTCGGCGTCCCGGAATCTTGTGGCGTTCGGCCGCGCGCCCGCAGACGCCCGTAGATCCCTTCTCACTGGCATCGAAGAAATGGCTGTTGCCCTAACAGGCAGGCACAAGTTGGACATATCCACCGATGCCGCTGAGGTCGCCGGGAGGATGCTGTGGGAATCGCGATCGGTGACTGCGAACGGTTTCGTGCGGGCATCCGCCATCCTGCTGCCGTTCGCGCTCGATGATCGGCGCGAGGCCTCGTCGCCTCTGATCGCGGCGGCGTTCCCACCCGTGTACTGGGAACTCGCCAAGGACAGCGGGTTCGACATGCTGAGGTACATGTTCATTTTCCTCGACTGGGATAAGTGCAAGAGCGCTCGGCGACGCCTGATCGATGCCTTCGCCCACTCCGAATGGCGGATCTCCGACATTGCCACCGCAGCCGTGCGGGCCGGCGATCCGGTCCGCATCTTGGGAAGGATCGCGAGGGAGCGTGGTGGGGAAAAGGTTCTTCGGGACCTGATCGCCGATCCGAAGCAAATCCCGAGTGAGGTGCGTAAACCGATCCGGGCAGCCCTGAAAGAGCTTGGGCTGGGCTGAAGTCGAATGGCCCTAGCGCGATGGCGATGGTGCGGTTCCGCGTACTACTGCAACTTGCGCCGAAGCTTTTCGATCCGGCTAAGTCCCATTCCTGGTCGTTCGTGAGACCGTCGGCCAATATAAGAACCTTGCTCAATCCACATAAACGGATGTGCGGAGCAACGGGCTGAATGTTCGAGTTTGGGTCGAGGCAAACGACCGCTTTCTCTTCTCGACCGCCCAACGGCGGACGGTCCGCTTCCGGCCCCAAACCAGGCAAAACTTGCTCACCTCACGAATGGCCGGCCGGGATTGGAAGGCCGCGATTGCCCACAACGTCTCCGGCCTCACCAACGCAGTTCCTATGACAGAAGCAGGGCATGTTCTTCCGGCGAGATGGCATCCTATGACCCGCTGGTCCGAGAGACCAGCGCGACAAGCCGCTACAGGTCAGCGAGCACGCCGGTAATGCATCGCGACCGCGCCGCTGTGGAGCTGCTTTGCCGAGATCAGTTCAAGCCGTCGTGTGCTAGGTAACCCGCTCTCGTATAGAGTCGGTCCGTGGCCGGCGATCCTCGGGTGGACAAGGAACTTGTACTCGTCGATCAGGTCCAGTCTGTCCAACTCGGTCGCCAAATTGCCGCTACCAAGAAGCACGCCAGCAGGGGTCGCACCCTTGAGCCTCTCGACCGCCGTTCGCAGGTCGCCAGCGATATGGTGGCTGTTTGTCCATGGAAAAGCGGTTCTCTTCGAAGACACAACGTACTTCGGCTTGGCCTCCAACTTGACCGCCCATTCGCGCATCGCCGGCGGCGCCTCCACGTCGCCGCGGGCGACTGCGGGCCAGTAGCTCTCCATCATCTCGTAGGTGACGCGACCCCACAGCATCGCCCCGCTCTCGTCCAGAAGGCGTGTAAAGAAGGCGTGGGTCTCGTCGTCCGCTATACCCTCCTGATGATCGACGCAGCCATCCAGGGTAACGTTGATGCTGAAGGTCAATATTCCCATGCAGCGACGCTAACCCATACAATGTCGAACACCTAGGCCCATCGCTCGCGGTTGATGTCGAATTTCCGCAAATGGGGTCGGAAGTCCGCGCTGAAATCGATCTCCTTTAACGACCGCTATTTGATCCTCGACGCCCGAGCAGACGGCCCCGAACGCGTCTTCCAATGCAAAACGTTGGCTGCCACGAACTCCCGAACCTCGTCGGCTATCCAGTTCCGGAACGCTCTAACCTGCGGACGTCCCGATTGTCGGGTTAACGAGGTCGTAGCCCCATTCGACCTCCAGCCTCGCTTGTCGTCCTGATCTTACCAGCCTCAGCCTGGCTGTCGCCAACAAGCGGCCCGCGCCAGAGGGGGTGATTGCTAGAGGATAGGCGTCAGTTCGGTCTCACTGCTTATGGAATATGACTGACAGATTGTTCGCAGGCATATCGTGGATTTCTGGTTGCCCGAAGCAGTGCAATACAGCGCAGCGGGTGACATCCTCAACATTGCGCAAGCCCCAATCCGGATTGCGCGCCCGCAGCTCGTTGTCGAACGCCATGTTGCTCGGCGATGTTTGCACACCGCTTCGCAGATATGGGCCGTAGAGGAAAAGGATGCCGCCTTGGCCAAGGATGGTTTCCGCACCACGGATGAGTCCTTCCGTGGCAGACCACGGCGCGATATGGATCATGTTCAGACAAACGACCGCTGCCGCGGATCCTATCTGCCAAGGCAATTCGGTCACGTCGAGGTGGAGTGGGGGTAGAATATTTTCGAGCGTTTCGGCTGCCATCCACTGTTTGATCCATTGGAGGGAGAGTTCGTCGCGCTCGGTGGGCTGCCATGTGAGGTGCGGCATCTCGCGGGCAAAATAAAAGACATGTTGCCCTGTGCCGCTGCTGATTTCGAGTGCCGTGCCATGATTGGGCAAGACGCGTTTCAGGACGTCGGCGATCGGGCCTTTGTTGCGTTCGGCCGACGGGCTGACCGGGCGCTTGTCAGGAGAGACGTCCAGTTCCTCGTTCCGCAAAGCGGCTTCCTTCCTCTGCTGATGCCGCGAAGGATGTCTGCAGCAAAGAAGTCCATCCCATCATGCCGGGAATAAGTCTGCAACGATCAGGACGACCGCGCCTTGGACCGTGACCGCCCGGAAGGCGCAGGCTTCACCCGGATGCGCATTGTCCGGCCCTCGGGATGGTCGATTTCAAACTCGTTCGTCTTTCGTACGAGGTCGCTCAATTTGCGGAAGCCGAAGGTGCGCGGATCGAAGTCGGAGGCGAGATTGGCAAGCTGGTTGCCTACCACGCCGAGACCTACCCAGCCGTCCTCGCTCTCCATCTGGGCAATTACCCGTTTGATGATTGCGGCCGCCTTGCTCGGTGGCTGAAGAGGCGTGGCTGATTGAACGGCATCGGTCGCGTTGGCCGGCGCGGTCGGCAGCAGATTCTCCGTGTAGACGAAACGCCGACAGGCCTGCCGGAAACTCTCCGGGGTCTTTTGCTCGCCGAACCCATACACATCGACGCCCTGTTCGCGAATGCGGGCGGCGAGCCGGGTGAAGTCGCTGTCGGACGAAACGAGACAGAATCCGTCGAACCGACCACTGTGCAGAAGGTCCATTGCGTCGATCACCAGCGTGATGTCGGAGGCGTTCTTGCCCGTCGTATAGGCAAATTGCTGTTGCGGGATGATAGCGTGTTTCGACAGAATTTCAGCCCAGCCCTTCGAGCGGGCGCTGGAGAAATCACCATAGATGCGCCGCACGCTAGCTTCCCCGATCTTCGCGATTTCCTCGAACAGCCCATCGGCGATCTTGGCCGAAGCGTTGTCGGCATCGATGAGCACGGCCAGGCGTGGGGATCGTTGTTCATGAGGCATGGGCGGCCTTCGTCTAAGTAGTCCGCAGGGATTACGTCGATCGCATGAAATAGCGTGCGCCGCAGCAAGCAGGGACAATATCCGCTGATGACAAGGCCGTCGAGGATTACCCCGAACCCCATCTTCAGCACCATTTCCAAAATTCCACTGCGCCTAGCCGCCAAGCGGCCTCAAAGGATCAAGGATTGGTTCTGCGCGCGGAATGCTCGTAGGTGATCTTCCAGGGATCGTTGTCGGAAGATCGTTCTTCGCCGATCCAGTGAAAGCTGTCGGCGCCAATCTCGGTGAAACGCCACCGAGCTTTCAGGCCGCGTGAGTCCTCGCCGATCTGGACAATGTCTTTCCCTTCGGCCCGTCCGACCTGGCGCGAGTAATCCTGGTTGAGCGGGTCGCTCCAGATAATGTGCCAACCATCGATGCCGGGATCGAAGATGCGCAGGGTCGTCCCGTACATGACGGATGGCGCGGGACGCCTCGGCCTGATCCAGATATCCTGAATGGCGCGGCCTTCCAGCACCCAGCCGAAATGGATTTCTCCGGTCGACTTCTCGGACGTACCGTCGGCGAGATGGCGGACAGTATCCATTTCCCAGCTTCCGATCAGCCATCCGTAGAGATCCATGTCTTTCGCCCGATCCACCGACGGCGCTTCCGATGCGAGGGCGGCGAGAAAAGGGGATATCGTCATGATTCAAAAGCCTCCATTGTTCAGTGACGCACGAGGCGGTGTTAGCAGAGCCTTCCTGACAGCTGCCCTTCAGCAGACCAACAATCTTGCTCCCCATCCGTTCCGGCTTGGGAAGCATGCCGCGATGTTCCCCGGTTTCCGGCGAAAGGGGTTGAACCCAGGGGAACCAAGCCCACGCCAGGCTCCTTCTTGATGTCAAAGGCGAGACACGGAGCGTTGCATGAGAATTACGGCTGCAGACCTGTGGTCCGTCTGTCGTACGGCGATGGAGGGATTTTTCAATGACAGCGCGATAAGTCACGCCGCTGCGATGGCATTCTACGCCGCGACGTCGCTAGAGCGGTTCAGTGATTGACTGAATCGAGGGGGATTCCTGTTCTGTTGATTTTGTGATTCAAGATGCTGGCTGGAAAGGAGGCCAGCATCTGATGGCAGCACCTCTATCCAATGATCTTCGTGAGCGTGTGGTCGGTGCGATCGATGCCGGCGAGAGCTGCCGGTCGGCTGCGACCCGCTTCGGGGTTGCCGTTTCCTCAGCAGTGAAGTGGCGCCAGCGCTACCGGGCTACCGGCTCGGTGGCGCCGGGCAAGATGGGCGGGCATCGCAAGCGCGTTCTTGAGCCGCACCGGGCGTTCATCGTCGAGCGCATCGACCAGACATCGCATCTGACGTTGCATGGCCTGAAGGATGAACTGGCGGCGCGCGGAGTGAAGGTGTCGCATGACACGGTGTGGACATTCCTGCGCCGCGAGGGGCTTCGGTTCAAAAAAAACGCTGTTCGCGCTTGAGCAGGCCCGCGCCGACATCGCTCGCAGGCGGCGGCGCTGGCGGTCCTTTCAGGCGGATATCGATCCGCGGCGGCTGGTGTTCATCGATGAGACGTGGATCAAGACCAACATGGCCCCGTTGCGCGGCTGGGGGCAGAAGGGCAAGCGCCTGCGCGGCTTCGCCCCGCACGGTCACTGGCGCACCCTGACCTTCCTCGGCGCATTGCGCTGCGACCGTCTCACCGCACCTTGCGTGTTCGACGGGCCGATCAACGGCCAGTGCTTCCGCGCCTATGTCGAGCAGCAACTCGTACCGGTACTCGAACCCGGCGACATCGTCGTCATGGACAATCTCGGCTCCCACAAGGCCGCTGCCATTCGCCAGATGATCCGCGCTGCCGATGCCAGGCTCTGGTATCTGCCGCCATACTCACCCGATCTCAATCCCATCGAGCAGGCCTTCGCCAAGATCAAGCACTGGATGCGCCAAGCCCAGAAGCGCACCATCGAGGATACCTGGCGCCACCTCGGCCATCTCGTCTCGACGTTCCAACCAACCGAATGCAGCAACTATCTCGCAAACGCAGGCTACGCTTCCGTCAAAACCTGAAACGCTCTAGCTCCTGTCCTTCTGATTGTGCTCGGCGTCGCCGGGCTTGCCACCGGGAGAGACGCTGCGGAAATTGCAGTATCCGCGCAACTGACAGGTCTACTCGGTCCCCAAGGGGCCGATCTCTTGAAGGCGACGGTCGAGAACGCATCCGCGCACAGAGGAACTCTGGCTTCGGTTGCCGCTATCATCACCTTGTTTGTCGGGGCGTCTGGGGTCTTCGGGGAGATGCAGTTCACGCTGAATCTCATCTGGAAAGTCCAGCCACGAAAAGCTTCCCTCTTCAGTCTGGCCCGGACCCGCGTGGTCAGCCTCGGGTTGGTTGCTTCGCTCGGCTTCCTACTGCTCGTGTCGCTGGCGGCAAGCGCCGCGATTTCGGCCGTAGGCGATGCGATGACCTCCAGACTTCCCTTTGGAGAATTCGTGCTGTCGGCGGCGAACACGTTGGTCTCGCTTATCCTAGTCACCCTGCTCTTCGGTGCGATCTTCAAAATCCTGCCGGATCGCGCGCTCTCTTGGCGCGACGTGCGCTTTGGCGCTGCCGTAACCGCGATTCTTTTCACGGTCGGTAAGTCCCTTATCGGCTGGTATCTGGGAACCAGCGCGATCGCCTCGTCATATGGCGCCGCAGGAAGCCTTATAGTCCTGCTGCTCTGGGTATTTTATTCCTCGGCGATATTCCTGTTCGGCGCGGAAATCACGCGCGCTGTCGCCGTTCGGCTCGGAAGCAGTCGCGATTTGATGCCCCTCGAGAGCGACGAACAATTCCCGGACCTTTCCCAGGTGGAAAATTCAGCGGTACGACCGCTGGGCGTCATTGCATTAATTGCAGGAATTGCATCGCTTGCCACCTTGGCCACTGTATCCCGACGCCATCGGCTCTGAAATGGCTGACGGTGGCCGAAAATAACCTAAAGACCTCGCGTGAGGTATGCCGATCGTTGGCGGTATCCAGGATAATGACACCGCCGTAGAACCTGCGTGCGACCGTCTGCCAGGCAAACTCAAGCGTCGTCAGGCCGTTCTTGCAGGGGCAATCGACTCAATCTGTCGCATGATCTCGCCTTTGCGGAGTGTGAACATGGTGCCGAGCGCGATCTCGGCTGCGTCGAGAAAGCGGTGCCGGTCCTGCTTGTCCGCCTGATTCCAGTAAACCCGGGTCATGAGATGCGTTGCGACAACGATCCTAAGGAAAGGCGATGCAGGAAGTTCTTTCATTGCCTTGACTAGGCCCTTATGACCGCGCTTACCGTCGATGTCGGCGAACCAAAGCGCGTGGATCAGGCGATCAATCTCATCAGTAGGTTCAGCCCGTTCGACGCTTCCGGCGAGCACACGGAGTCGCGCGCGCTCGCACAGATACTGGAGCAATCTACGCATCGGTCCCGCAAGCATACTGAACTCGAGCAAGTCCACTAGGCTTTCGATTTGCCGCTTGGTTTCCTCTTTGTCGCTCTCCTCAAATGACCCGTTCAACATCCGCCGCATGGAGTCATCTGACGTGAAATCTTCACGCATCGCAGTGAAGTCCACGCGTGCGTAGGCATGCGTGATGGCGTGAACGAGCAGGGAGGATGACTGGATGAGCAGAGTCGCCAACTGTTGCTTGGTGTCTGCCTTGAGGTGTTCCGCAGCCGATCCCAGCATCTGCGCGCCTATCGCCCACCATTTCATGGCATCGTTCAGGTTTCCGTTATCGTCTGAAGCTTCATCATCGCTATCGTCTTCCGACAGGCCAGACTGATCAGACGCGGTCTCCCTCATACGGTCCGCGACGTCCAGGAGCTTCTGTTTCCGTTTAACGTCCCCTTTTCCCGACTTTACGTCTTCCGAGAGCTTGTAAAATCGGTCCTCGATTTGCTTCAACCGATCCGGCTTGGAGAGCATGGCTGGGCGCGTGGTGTCCGTGAGCAGGATATGCTTTTCGCCTTTGTCCAAGGCCAGCGAATCCCGACCACGCATCACGGCCTTGAGAACCGTGTCAATTACATCTGGAGACGGGCCTAGCTCGCAGTAGATGTCGAACGTGCCCATGTCGATGAAGTCGTCATTGAGATCGAAGTATCGGAGCGCCTTTTCCGGTTTCTCCAACAGTTCCTCAGCCAGAAGATAGGATCCGACAAATGGCAACGAAAACTGAATCTGTTCACCAGTTCGATGAAGGATTCCGCCATCGATGAAGGCGGTTACATAGGCTCCCGGGTCTATTTCGTAGTCATACTCTCTGGCGATATCGCTAGCTATTAAGATGGCTGCATCGAGCGTAAGCGCCTTCTTCTCGACCTTGATCTCGGAAACCAGGCGCCGAAGGAATCGGCGCCTGGTGGTCCTGCTAAGGGTGACGCCCGCACTATCCGACGCGACTACCAGTAGAAGGAATCCGTCGACCGCCAACTGGATCAGCTCCGCCCGTCTGTTAGCCTGCAGGAGTGTTGCGAGCAGACCCTTAGATAGTCCCGCAAAATACGTGGGATGCGCAGAGAGATCGAAGCTGTTGAAAGTGTCATTCAGGCGCAATGCGATCACCTCCGACTCGGCGGCGGTCATCCCAAAGTTCTTCTCGACGAAATGTGCGATCTCATGGAATGAGACGTTTGTCAGCTGATAGTGCTCAGCCTTGGTCTGAGCCGCCAGTTCGCTCTCGCTTATGATCTGGGCTTCGTCACGAGTGATGATGATGAAGCGGCAGTTAGGACGTGACTTGATCTCCTTGATAAGGAAATCCATGCGTGTCTTCGATGAGAGGGGCGCAGAATCGATGATGAATAGAATCTGGGCACCCGCCTGCTGCTCCGCGTCCGAGAAATCCCATAAGGCAGCTGCCGAGAGACCTAGTCGCGGAGGTCTGATGGTGTCGCCATCAACCACCACTGGGATCATCTGCTTGTCGTCGATGACAGCGGTTAGAAGATCGCTGGCAATCACCCAGGGAAGGCTGGCATCGGGATAGTTCTTTGGAATACCCAGCAGAATTCCCTGGTGCTGCTCCAGCGCATCCCGCACTTCTTCAGGGTCCGCCGTGTAACGCGTACCCATGCCGCTGACGTATTGGACGTTCCTCATGCGGGGGACAGGAAGGCGATAGCCCTTCTCGAGTAGCTTGTACTCGGGGGCTAGTTCTCTGAGCTTCTCGTCGATCTGACCACTGCATTCAGCGATGAGGGTGACGATGTCTCTAGGGGGTGCAGGTGCGAGGGATGTTACTCCCTGTGTCTGCATCATCCTCGGTGCCCGAAGTTCGGCTATGGCAGTCACGAATTTGGGATTCTGAAGCTGGAGGCGCAGGAAGGTGGCCGCGTTCCCTGCGGCGAGTGCCCGGATACGCCCTCCAGTGGTTCCCTCCAGTTGATCCTTCGCATGATCCGCATAGTCGGAAATACCGCGAATGGTCAGGGCATGAATCTTTCTGCGATTTAAGGCCGCAAGGACGCCTCCGATCTCTGTCTCGATCGCCAACAATTTCCGGTCCGCATCCCGAATTTTGTCGTTATATTTTGTCGTCTTGCTGACCGCTGCACACGCTACCTTGCAGTGTTTGGATTTCGGCTGTTCGATCTTCTCCTTCTTGCCGTCCCTGCCGACGACCTCGTCAGAAAACATCTCCGACGCTAGTGCCCCCCGTTCGAGCTGCCAGCTCGCATGGAGGTCTTGCAACGCTGGAACGGTCCTGACGAAGTTCATCGCTGCAACTACAGGCGCGTAGCACTTCGTATGGTGCGGAGAGAACCTGAGTTCCATCTCGCCGTCTTGGGCATCTTGGGCTTTCGTGTTGTCATAGAAATCGTCGACGTGCTCGCTGTAACACACGTCGCACAGGCGAAGGTCTTCTGAGAGGGAGCCGGCGATCCCTAGACAAATCACGAAGCCGAAGTCGAATTCATCGAATGCGATCTCTACCGCCTCCTGCGCAGACCTTCGACCCATCTCTTCCTGCTGAACAACGAGCATGCTCAGGCCCGCGTCACCCAGTTGGGCTTCGTACCGACGGATGGTCGTAGAGGTTAGGTCTTCTTTCTCGGGGAAAACCTTCTGAACTTCGAGGAGTTCTTCCTCCAGAGGAATGACAAGAAGGATGTCGAAAAAGCGCTTGGTCATGAGATTCCGGATGGTTCCTAGGTCAGGATCGACATCATAGGCAGTGGCACGCTGGACAACCGGGGAAGGGCACGCATCACGAGATGTTCGGTCCCGCGCCTGACCCCTCTTTGTTTCTTGGAATATGCCCCGGGCGCGAGGGCCGCGCCCGGGGCAAGGACTCTGCTTAAGTCGCCGGACTCAAAAGGAACATCCAGAGACATTCCTTAAGGTGCACCTCCGTGGCTGTCTGGCCGCTCCAGGTACAAAACATTGGCTTGTAGGTACAAAACTTTGAGTGTTGCACCATTGCGTTTTATTTTTTCAGCTGCACCCGCTGGTCGCACCACACGTGTCGCACTTCTCGCAGGTGCCGTTGCGCACCATCGTGAAATTCTGGCATTCCGAGCAGCTGTTGCCGGTGTAGCCTTGCAGCAGCGATTTGGCGCGGCGGTCGGCGGCGAGTTTCTTGGCCTCGGCCGCTTCGTTGGCGGCGGCGTCGGTGAACAGCGGCTCGACGGCGGAGACCGTCTCACGCAACTGGCTCTCATCCGACAATTCCTTCGCCCGCTCCTCGTAGTCGCGCTTGAAGGCTACCGCTTCGTCCGGCTTCGGCGCGGTGGCCAGCGCCAGCACGTTGGAGCCGGAAAAGGCCGTGGGGGCCGCGCGCTGAGGGGAGGATTTCTCGCCCGCAGGCCCCCCGGCAAACCCTTTCGGCTCCGCGCCCATGCCGGAAACCAGCTTGACCGGTGAAACGCCGCGATAAAGCCCCTTGGAGAAGGGGGTCGCCTTGCCTTCGCTGATGCCCTTGCCCAGCGAGGTGTTGGAGAAGTCGGTATCGACATGCGCGAGGTCGTTGCGGTCGAGATAGCTGACCGCCAGCTCGCGGAACACGTAGTCGATAATCGACGTCGCGCTCTTGATGGCATCGTTGCCCTGCACCATGCCGGCCGGCTCGAACTTCACGAAGGTGAAGGCCTCGACATATTCCTCCAGCGGCACGCCGTATTGCAGGCCGAGCGAGATGGCGATGGCGAAGTTGTTCATCATCGCGCGGAAGGCGGCGCCTTCCTTGTGCATGTCGATGAAGATCTCGCCGAGCCGTCCGTCGTCGAACTCGCCGGTGCGCAGGTAGACCTTATGGCCGCCGACGATCGCCTTCTGGGTGTAGCCCTTGCGGCGGTTCGGCAGCTTTTCGCGGTCGCGGTAGAGACGTTCCACCACGCGCTCGACGATCTTTTCGGTGACCTGCGTGGCGCGCGCGGCGGCCGGGGCCGCGATCAGCGCCTCGACGGCGTCGTCCTCGTCCTCTTCGTCATCGGCGATCAGCGAGGCGTTGAGCGGCTGCGACAGCTTGGAGCCGTCGCGATAGAGCGCGTTGGCCTTCAGCGCCAGCTTCCACGACAGCATGTAGGCGTTCTTGGCGTCCTCGACCGTCGCCTCGTTGGGCATGTTGATGGTCTTGGAGATCGCACCCGAAATGAACGGCTGGGCGGCCGCCATCATGCGGATGTGGCTGTCGATGGAAAGCGAACGCTTGCCGATCTTGCCGCAGGGCGTGGCGCAGTCGAAGACGGGCAGGTGCTCCGCCTTGAGGAAGGGCGCGCCTTCCAGCGTCATCGCGCCGCAGACATGGATGTTGGCGGCCTCGATGTCCTTGCGGCTGAAGCCCAGCGCCGGCAGCATCTCGAAGGAGAAGTCGCCGAGCTGCTCGTCGGTGAAGCCGAACGTCTCCTTCACCCAGTCGGCGCCGAGCGTCCACTGGTTGAACACGAACTTGATGTCGAAGGCCGACTTCAGCGCGGCGTTGAGCGCCTCGATCTTCTCGTCTGTAAAACCCTTGGCCCTCAGCGAGCCGGGGTTGATGCCGGGCGCCTGGTTGAGGTTGCCGTGGCCGACCGCATAGGCCTCGATCTCGGCGATCTGGCTTTCGGAATAGCCGAGCGAGCGCAGCGCTTCGGGAACGGCACGGTTGATGATCTTGAAATAGCCGCCGCCAGCCAGCTTCTTGAACTTCACCAGCGCGAAATCGGGCTCGATGCCGGTGGTGTCGCAGTCCATGACCAGCCCGATCGTGCCGGTCGGCGCGATCACCGTTGCCTGCGCGTTGCGGAAGCCGTGCTCCTCGCCGAGTTCGATGGCGCGGTCCCAGGCGGCCCTGGCATGCGCGACGAGGTCCTTCTGCCAGATATGGTCGGCGTTGAGCGGCACCGGGTTGACGGACAGCTTTTCGTAGCCGTCCTTGTCGCCATAGGCCGCACGGCGATGGTTGCGCATGACGCGCAGCATGTTGTGCGCGTTGCGGTCATAGTCGGGGAAGGCGCCGAGTTCGGCGGCCATCTCGGCCGAGGTGGCGTAGGCCACGCCCGTCATCAGCGCCGTGAGCACGCTGCACAGGCCGCGGCCTTCGTCGGAATCGTAGGGGATGCCGGCCGTCATCAACAGGCCGCCGATATTGGCGTAGCCGAGGCCGAGCGTGCGGTATTCGTAGGAAAGCCGCGCGATCTCCTTCGACGGGAACTGCGCCATCATCACCGAGATTTCGAGCACCATCGTCCACAGCCGCACCGAATGTTCGTAGGCGGCGATGTTGAAGGTGCCGTCGGCGTTACGGTAAGGCAGGAGGTTGATCGAGGCGAGGTTGCAGGCGGTGTCGTCCAGGAACATGTATTCCGAGCACGGGTTGGAGCCGCGGATCGGGCCGGCCGCCGGGCAGGTATGCCAGTCGTTCATGGTGGTGTTGAAGTGCAGGCCCGGGTCGGCGGACGCCCAGGCGGCGTAGCCGATCTTCTCCCACAACTCACCGGCTTTCATGGACTTCATGACGCGGCCGTCCTTGCGGGCGGTCAGGTTCCAGTCGCCGTCCTGCTCGACGGCGCGCAGGAAGTCGTCCTTGAGCGAGATCGAGTTGTTCGAGTTCTGGCCGGAAACGGTGAGATAGGCTTCCGAATCCCAGTCGGTGTCGTAGGTCTTGAAATCGATCGAGGTGTAGCCCTGGCGCGCGAACTGGATGACGCGCTGGATGTAGTTCTCCGGCACCGCGTCCTTCTTGGCGGCCTTGATCTCGCGCTTCAGCGCGGTGTTGACCGAGGGGTCGAAGCAGTCGTCGTCCTGGCCCTCGCAGTTGACGCAGGCCTTCATGATGGCGTCGAGATGCTTCTTGACGATCTTGGAGCCGGTGACGAGGGCGGCCACCTTCTGCTCTTCCTTCACCTTCCAGTCGATGAAGGCTTCGATGTCGGGGTGGTCGGCGTCGACGATGACCATCTTGGCGGCGCGGCGCGTGGTGCCGCCCGACTTGATGGCGCCGGCGGCGCGGTCGCCGATCTTCAGGAAGGACATCAGGCCGGAGGAACGGCCGCCGCCCGAAAGCCGCTCGCCTTCGCCGCGCAGGTGGGAGAAGTTGGAGCCGGTGCCGGAGCCGTATTTGAACAGGCGAGCCTCGCGCACCCACAAATCCATGATGCCGCCGTCGTTGACGAGGTCGTCCTCGACGCCCTGGATGAAGCAGGCGTGCGGCTGCGGATGCTCATAGGCCGACTTCGAGCGGGTCATCTTGCCGGTGAAGGGGTCGACATAGAAATGGCCCTGTCCGGGGCCGTCGATGCCATAGGCCCAATGGAGGCCGGTGTTGAACCATTGCGGCGAGTTGGGTGCGACGCGCTGGGTGGCCAGCATGTAGGCGAGCTCGTCGCGGAAGGCGCGCGCGTCCTCCTCGGAGTTGAAATAGCCGCCCTTCCAGCCCCAGTAGGTCCAGGTCCCGGAAAGCCGGTCGAAGACCTGGCGGGCATCGGTCTCGGAGCCGTAGCGCTCGGCTTCCGGCAGCTTCGCAAGCTCGGCCTCGTCGGCGACGGAGCGCCACAGGAAGGAGGGAACGTCGTTTTCCTCGATTTTCTTCAGCCGCGCCGGCACGCCGGCCTTGCGGAAATATTTTTGCGCGAGGATGTCGGCCGCGACCTGTGAGAACTGCGCGGGCACATCGATGTTGTCGAGACGGAACACCACCGAGCCGTCCGGATTCTTGATCTCGGAAAGCGCCTTGCGGAATTCGATCTCCGCATAGGCGGCCCGGTCGTGGCCGGTCCCTTCCTGGCCAGCCTGTCCGCCCTTGGTGAAATGCCGCTCGATGCGCATCGCTCTCGATCCTTCGGTTATGTCTACATATAGCACGTCCCGGCGGGGATTTCCGCCCCGGTTTCGAAACGCGCACGTCCGCCGCTCCCCGGCCATCCGAGAACGGCCGGAAGTTGTTTTCCCTTCGGTTTTTCACCCCTGGTGGGTCTGGCTTCGTAAAGAAGCCTTGCCAGCCGCGGGTGGCCCCGAAATCCCTCGAAACTGAAACTTTTGACATTTCCCTCATCGGAGGGAAGTTCACACTATCTAGCGCTCACTGTGTCTGCAAACACTAAATATAGTATTAACAGACAATTTATTCCACCCTAAAAATTGCTCCCTTCGCCATTTCGGCGCGCTGAAAAACCCGCGCCCCGGCCACCCGGTTAAACGGGCTGGATGCGGTTGAAACGCAGGAAAACCAGGAAAAAGGCCGGATTTTGAAGTTTCCGGTCACGCCTTTAACGCAAGCGCATGGCCTATAAAAAACGACTCGGTTTTCGGCGTCAAGGGTTGGTTGCCGTAACTTTTGGGGCCTACAATATATTGTGTATCCCTTATGTGGATAACGGGGAAACAGCGAGCCGGCAAAACAGGTGGAAGCGGGATCGAATAGGGCATCCGGCGTTGCAAGGGCGCGCCGTTTTCTCAGGCGGCGAACCGGTCGGGATCGGCGCCGAAATAGGTGATGATCTGGCTAAGGTCGGGCTCGGCGACCATGGCGGCCGCCTCGGCGGCGGACACCCATTTGCGCGTACGCGAACGCTTTTCCTTCCAGTTGTCGGCAATCGCGTCGACCTGGAGCGGAAAGACGGGCACCTCGCAGGGCACTTCCTCGCCGGAGGCCAGCGCCTTGGCGTAGAAATAGCGCCCGATTTCGAGCGGCGATACCTTGCCGGTCAGGCCCGCTTCCTCGGCTGCCTCGCGGGCTGCCGCCGAGCACAGCGGTTCGCGCGCCTCCGGCCAGCCCTTCGGCAGGACCCAGCGGCCTGTGTCGCGGCTGGTGATCAGCATGATCTCGAGGCAATCCTCATGCCTGCGCCAGGGCAGGGCGGCGACCTGAAGGCGCACGGGCACCGTGCCGAAGAGCTTTCGCACCCGCTCGGCGAGATGGTCGTGCATTTGCGGTCCGGTCAGCACTCGAACCCATCCCCTCGTGAGAATCATTTGCCAACTCACGAAGTTTACGGCCAAATGGATGGGATAATAGTAAAAATCGTAGCCAGGACCGGCAAAACCGGCCGCTTTCAGCGATGCTTCGGCCTGTTGGGAAGTTGCCGTCAGCCGATCTCGTCGTCGGCGATCGGCTTCTGGTAGGTGAAGCCCATGTCCCAGGGGAAATAAATCCAGGTGTCCTGGCTGACTTCGGTAACGAAGGTGTCGACCAGCGGCCGGCCTTTCGGCTTGGCGTAGATGGTGGCGAAATGCGCCTTCGGCAGCATGGCGCGCACCACGCCGGCGGTCTTGCCGGTATCGGTCAGGTCGTCGATGATCAGCACGCCTTCGCCTTCGTTGGCTAGCAGGCTCGGGGTGATCTCCTTCAGGATCTGCATCTGCCCCTGATTGGCATAGTCGTGGTAGGAGGCGACCGACACCGTCTCGATGACGCGGATGCCGAGTTCGCGCGAGATCACGGCCGCCGGCACCAGTCCGCCGCGCGTGATGCACACGATCGCCCGCCACTGGCCTTTGTTGGCGCCGGCCAGCCGCCAGGCCAGGGCGCGCGCGTCGCGATGGAACTGATCCCACGAAACGGGGAAAGCTTTATCGGGAAGGGACATTTTTCAGGCACTCCCGCGCGGACGCCGCGCGACTGACGGGTTGGGAATGCGGGCTGAATTAGCCGGAAAGCGCCGGGTTTGGCAAGCGGCGTATGCGGGTGCCGCTTGCCTTCCGTCCGCGACGGCTCAGGCGGCGGCCAGCATCGCCCGCGTCCGGCCGATGGTGAGGGCGGCCTGTGCGGCCTCGCGCCCCTTCTGGACGAAGTGCTCGCGGAAGATGCGCGTGTGGTGCTCGGTTTCCTGGTAGTGATGCGGGGTCAGCGATACCGATAGCACCGGCACGCCGGTGTCCATGCCGGCACGCATCAGCCCGTCGACCACCGCCTGGGCGACGAAATCGTGCCGGTAGATGCCGCCGTCGACGACGAAGGCGGCCGCCGCCACCGCCGCATAGCGGCCCGAGGCGGCGAGATCGCGCGCCAGAAGCGGCATTTCGAAAGCGCCGGGAACGTCGAAGACGTCGACCTGCTCGCGGGGAATGAGTTCGAGGAAACCGTCGAGCGCGCGGTCAACGATATCGGCGTGCCAGCCGGCTTTGACGAAGGCATAGCGGGTGTGTGTCATCGGGATCACCTTTCTCGTAACGGACACGTCACCCAAGGCGATCACGGCCAAGCCGACGGCGCCGCCGCACGGATGGCACGTTCTCTTTCATCCGGACTATACCGTCGGCCCAGGCATCGCACCTGATCTGCACCTTCCTCGCGAAAGGCGCTCGCGGGCTCGCGGACTGGCCGCATACCGCCGGTGGGGAATTTCACCCCGCCCTGAGAACGGGGCGAAAATAGGCGCGCACGGTCTTTCCCGCAAGGGCAAAAGACGGCTAGAGCATCGGGCGGTTCTGACGAACGCGGTCCTGCTGCTCCAGCTTGGTTTCCAGCCGCATTTGTGCGGACGCCAGACGATTCCGTCTGGCTGCAAAATGCTCTAGCGCGACAGGAAGGCGGCCACCTGGCCGGAGCGCAGCATCGAGTTGGTGACGCCGCCGAAGAACAGCCTGCGCAGCCATGAATGGCTGTAGGCACCAAGGACGAGCAGGTCCGCGCCGGTTTCCGCAAGCCGGCCCTGGATGACGTCCTCGATGGCCTTGCCCTGCGATTTCTGGTTGGAAACGCTGACATTGATGCCATGGCGGGCCAGGGCGGCGGCAATTTCGATGCTCGTAGTGTCGGTGGTTTCTTCGAGCGTGTCCGGCGGGTCGATGACCAGGATTTCGGTCTTTTCGGCCTCGGCCATGAATGGCAGCGCGTCGAAAGCCGCCCGCGCGGCTTCCCTCGTGCCGTTCCAGGCAAGCACGATGTTCCTGAACTGGCTGATGATCGGCCCCGAATGCGGCACCACCAGCACCGGCCGGCCCGAATCGTAGACCAGCGAGCCGATGTCGGCCTTGCCGTCGCTGTCGGTTTCGTGGTGTGCCGCCACGATCAGGTCAGCGGCGCGGGCCGTGGCAATGCCGGTCAGGGCGCTATCGCCCGACAGGCTTTCGAGGCTGCGCCAATCGGTGGACAGACCGGAGTTTTCGAGGGCCTTCAAAAAGGCCGCGCGCAGACGGTCGGACCGTTCCTTGTTCATCGTCGCCGACACCTGGAGGAATTCGGTGTCGGGAAAGCCGGTGGCGGAGGTGTAGGGAATCGGCAGCGCCTCAGCATGGACGCCGACGAGATGGCTTTTATGACGTTTCGCCAGTTCGGTGGCGCAGGCGAGCGCGCGCTCGATGTCCTGCTCGCTCTGGAGAATGGTAACGATGGTCTTGAAACCCATATTATGCCCCTCCCTGCCTGGGCACGCTTCCGGCTGACAGAACAAACGCCGGGGCCGCCGTTTCGGTTCCGGCCGCGGCCGGGCGGGGTTGCCTAGTCAGCCGGCCTTGGCAAAGCCTGCCACCATCGCCTCGACGGCGGCGCGCCCGGCTTCCAGCGCCTCCTGGGTCCTGGCACGCACCACCAGTTCGGTCCAGAACTTGCCGTCGCCATATTTCGGATAGGAGCCGATGATGGTGTCGGGATGCGCCTTCTGGATTTCGGCCAGCGGCCCGCCGATCAGGCCTTCGCCGAACGGGCAGGGGACCATGGCCGACAGCATCTTGGTGCCCGTCTTCAGCGTCGGCACGACATTGTCGAGCATGGCCTGGAAGATCGACGGCACGCCGGCCATCACATGGACATTGCCGATGCGGAAGCCCGGCGCGACCGAAATGGGATTGTCGATGTGCTCGGCGCCGCGCGGCATGCGTGCCATTCGCTTGCGCGCCTCGGTGAATTCGAGCTCGCGCCTGGCATAGTTTTCTTCCAGCATGGCGTAGGCCTTCGCGTCGTATTCGCACGGCACGCCAAAAGCCTTTGCGATCGAATCGGCGGTGATGTCGTCATGCGTGGGGCCGATGCCGCCGGTGGTGAATACGTAGGTATAGCGGGCGCGCAGCGCATTCACGGCAGCAACGATCTCGTCCTCCTCGTCGGGGACGATGCGCACTTCCTTCAGGTCGATGCCGATCGCCGTCATGATGTCGGCAAGATGGCCGATGTTCTTGTCCTTGGTGCGCCCCGACAGGATTTCGTCGCCGATGACGAGCATGGCGGCGCTGACGATCTCGGTCATGAAGGCACTCCGGCTGGACAATGGCAGAGCCATACTCCCGCGTCGCAAAGCGGGCAATGGTTCCGGTATTGTGAACGAACTGTGCTCCAATATGCCACTTTCGATGAACGACCTGATCGCTAGATAGGAGGTGACGGCGCGCTGCGCCGACCGATTTGCACACCGAGACGATCAAGGAGACGAAAATGGCGAAGGTGCTGGTACTTTATTATTCGAGCTTCGGGCACATGGAGCAGATGGCCAAGGCCGCGGCCGAGGGTGCCCGCGAAGCCGGCGCCGACGTGACGATCAAGCGCGTCCCGGAGCTGGTGCCGGAAGCGGTGGCCAAGGCCTCCTACTACAAGCTTGACCAGCAGGCCGAGATCGCGACACCGGCCGAATTGGAAAATTACGACGCCATCATCATCGGTTCCGCCACCCGCTACGGCGCGGTCGCCTCGCAGATGAAGAATTTCCTCGACCAGACGGGTCCGCTGTGGGCGCGCGGCGCGCTGCTCAACAAGGTCGGCTCGGTCATGGTGTCGACGGCCACCCAGCACGGCGGCGCCGAACTCGCGCTGCTTTCCACGCAGGCCTCGTTGCAGCATCACGGCATGATCATCGTGCCGCTGTCCTATGCCTATCAGGGCCAGTTCGGCAACGACGTGGTGCGTGGCGGCGCGCCCTACGGCATGACCACCACCTCGGACGGCGACGGCTCGCGCCAGCCTTCGGCGCAGGAACTGGAGGGCGCGCATTTCCAGGGCAAGCGCGTCGCCGAGATCGCCGCGAAACTGCACGGCTGACATTCTGCGGGAAAATGAAGAAAGGGCGGCTCCCGGCCGCCCTTTCTGTTCAGGCGCTCGCCAGCGCGGCGCGGATTTTCTCGGCGTTGGCGGCCAGCACTTCGGGCTTTTCCATCGCGCCCGTATGCGGCTTCAGCGGCACGCCTTCGAAGCGCGGCAGAACGTGGACATGCAGGTGGTAGACGCTCTGGCCAGCGGCCGGTTCGTTGAACTGCTGGATGGTGACGCCGTCGGCCGAAAACGCCTTCTTGACCGCCACCGCGATCTTCTGGACCACCGCAAACAGCGCGGCGAACGTCGCCGGGTCGGCGTCGAGGAGGTTGCGCGAAGGCGCTTTCGGTACCACCAGCGTGTGGCCTTCGCCCTGCGGCATCACATCCATGAACGCCACGACGGCATTGTCTTCATAGACTTTCTGGGACGGGATTTCGCCGCGCAGGATCTTGGCGAAAATGTTGTCGGTGTCGTAGCTCATCATTGTCCTTTCCAGGCGATCCGGCGCATCATCGCCCTGCCGGCAGCGGCGAATCAAGAGGCGCCTTCATGTTTTGGAACTATCTCTACCTGGCGATCGCCGTGCTGTTCGAGGTGATCGCGACCACCGCGCTGAAAGAGACGCAGGGCTTCACCCGGCTGATACCGTCGCTGGTGGTCGTCGCAGGCTACGGACTCGCCTTCTATTTCCTGTCGCTGCCCCTGCGCGCGCTGCCTATCGGCGTCGTCTACGCCCTGTGGAGCGGCGCCGGCATCGTCCTCATCACCACCATAGGCTGGATATGGTTCCGCCAGGCGCTCGACCTGCCGGCGGTCGTCGGCATGGGCTTCATCCTGGTCGGCGTCGTCATCATCAATCTGTTTTCGAGGACGCTTGCCCACTGAGCGCCGGGTCGCTCTTGCGAAACGGGGTGTGGTCCTCGAGATATTCGCCCATCCGCTCGACTTCGCGGCGCTCGCGCACGAGGTAGTCGGCAATGGCCCGGCGCAGGCCGGGATGCGCGATATAGTGCGCCGAATGGGTGGTGACCGGGCGGTAGCCGCGCGCCAGCTTGTGCTCGCCCTGCGCGCCGGCCTCGACGACCTTCAGCCCGCGTTCGATGGCGAAGTCGATAGCCTGGTGGTAGCAGACCTCGAAATGCAGGAATGGGTGGTCCTCGATACAGCCCCAGTTGCGGCCGAACAGCGTGTGCGAGCCGATGAAGTTGATCGCGCCGGCGATGTAGCGGCCGTTGCGCTTCGCCATCACCAGCAGGATGTCGTCGGCCATGCGCTCGCCGACCAGCGAGAAGAATTTCCGGTTGAGGTAGGGCCGCCCCCATTTGCGGCCGCCCGTGTCCATGTAGAAGGCGAAAAAATCGTCCCACACGCGCTCGGTAATGGCCTTGCCGGTCAGCCGGTCGATGGAAATGCCGTCCGCCAGCGCCTCGCGCCGCTCCTTCTTCAGCGCCTTGCGCTTGCGCGAGGCGAGGGTAGCGAGGAAGGCATCGTAGCTTGAAAAGCCCTCGTTGAAGAAATGAAACTGCTGATCGGTGCGGTGCAGGAAGCCGGCGGCTTCCAGGCCCGGCACGTCGTCTTCCGGCAGGAAGGTGATGTGCGCCGACGAAATGCCGAGCTTGTCGGTGACCAGTTTCAGCCCGGCGGCGAGCCCCGCCTTCACAACGCCTGCGTCTTCGCCCTTCGCCGCTAGCAGGCGCGGGCCGGCGGCCGGCGTAAAGGGGATCGAGCATTGCAGCTTGGGATAATAGCTGCCGCCGGCGCGCTCGAAGGCGTCGGCCCAGCCGTGGTCGAACACGTATTCGCCCTGGCTGTGCGATTTGACGTAGCAGGGCGCGGCTCCCAGCAAGCGGCCGTCCGGCGCTTCCAGCCGCAGGTGATGGCCCTGCCATCCGGTGCTCCGCACGGCACAGCCAGAGTCCTCCAGGGAGGTCAGAAAGGCGAAGGAAAGGAACGGGTTATAGTCGGTCCCCGAAGCTTCGGGTGTGGTGCCGCCGAGGCTTTTCCACTCCTGTTCGGTGAAGGCGCCGATGCCGGCGGCAATGCGCACCGCGTACTGTGCCTGTGTTTCGCTCCCGCCTGCGCCGCCCTGATCCATGGGGCTTACTTAAGGTGCGAGGTGGCCGGTGCAAGGCCACCTTCTTCGGTGTTAGGCAAGGCGCGTGGCAGCATCGGGCTCGAAGCCTTCGAACGTCATCTGGTCGGCGTAACGGAATGTCAGGTCCACCGCCGGCTGGTCGAGCACCGTCCAGGTGATGACCGGCATCTTCAGCCTTTCGCGCACGAAGCTGACGAAGGGATTGGGCAGGTCGCCGGCGGCCTAGGAGGTGAAGGCGATGTCGTGGGCGAGCATGGAGAAATGCGCCTCGATCAGCGCATTGTCGCGGCCGTAAGCGGTGAGGCCGCCGGGAATGCCGGGTGCGTATTTCGAGAAATCGCGGATCAGCCAGTGGTCGAACGACATGATCGCCGCCTTGCCCTGGTAGCGCGTCAGTTGCTTGCCGACGCGCTCGACCAGTCCGGCATCCCGGCCGGGCGTTCCCTTAACCTCGACGACGACCGGCACGCGCCCGCCGATGCGCGCCAGCACTTCCTCCAGCGTCGGTACGTGGTCTTCGGTGCCGCCGATGCGCATCGCGCCGAGTTCGGCTGCCGTGCGTTGCCACACGAAGCCGTCTTCACCGGTCAGCCGCTTGAGGTCGTCGTCATGGATGACGACCGGCACGCCATCGGACGACAGATGCGCATCGCACTCGATGGCATAGTCGCGCTCGATGGCCGCATCGAACGCCGACAGCGTGTTTTCCCACCGCGTCCTGTTCTTGTCGTGGAAGCCGCGGTGGGCGATGGGCCGGGCGATCAGCCAGGAAAGGTCGGTCATGGAGGGCTCGCTTACTCGACTTCGAAGATCGATTCGACCTCGACCGCCGCGTTCAGCGGCAAGGCTGCCATGCCGACCGCGACGCGCGCGTGCTTGCCGCGCTCGCCCAGCACCTCGGCGAACAGGTCGGAGGCGCCGTTGCCGACCAGATGCTGCTCGGTGAAGTCGGGCGAAGAGGCGACATAGACGTTGATCTTGACCAGCCGGCGGATCTTTTCGAGGTCGCCGAGCGCGGCCTTGGCCTGGGCCAGCACGTTGATCGCGCAGTACTTCGCGGCTTCCTTGCCGGTCGCGGTGTCGAGGTCGCGGCCCAAGAGCCCGGTGAAGGCGAGCTTGCTGTCCTTCATCGGCAACTGGCCGGAGGGGAACAGGAGGTTGCCGCTGCGCACATAAGGCACGTAGTTGGCGGCAGGGGCGGCGGCCACCGGAAGCGTGATGCCGAGGTTGCTCAACCGCTTTTCGATTGTTTCGCTCATTTTATTTCCCTATTGCTGAATGGTGACGAAAGGTTGGGGTGAAAGTGCTATTTTTGCCTCGCTTCCGCCACGACTTTTTTCTAGCTGGACCATCCTTCCCCGGCGGCTGCCCCCAGCCGTTCCTGATCGGAGCCTGCCCATGCGCGTCAAGCGCCTAGCATTTTGTGCCGTCCTGGTGTCAAGCGCTGCCGTGACGGCTCCGGCCTTGGCGGTTCCGGTCCTCCAGGCGCACCGCGCCGTCTACGACCTGTCGCTGGACAAGGCGTCGGACCGTTCCGGCATCACCGGCATCACCGGCCGCATGGTCTACGAGTTCAACGGCTCGCCCTGCGACGGCTACACGGTGAATTTCCGCTTCGTCACCCAGATCGCCACCGGCGACAGCAGCCGCGTCAGCGACCAGCAGACGACGACCTATGAGGACGCCAAGGGCAAGACCTTCTCCTTCGTCACCAAGTCCTTCATCGACCAGGCGCTGGACAAGGAGGTGAAAGGGACCGCGACCCGCAAGGACAAGGGCGTCGAGGTCGATCTGGACAAGCCGGAGAAAAAGATCATTCAGCTTGCCCCGACCCAGTTTCCGACCCAGCACCTGGAGGAACTGATCGGCAAGGCCGAAAAGGGCGAGCATTTCTACGAGACGAACCTGTTCGACGGCTCCGAGGATGCGGACAGGGTGATGACCACCTCGATCGTCGTCGGCAAGAAGGCCGAGGTCGACAAGAACGACCCGGAGTTGCCGGCGCTCGCCAAGCTTGGCAAGGATAAATACTGGCCGGTCGACATCGCCTATTTCGATCTTTCCCAGAAGGAGAGCGGCGAAGAGGTGCCGCAGTACCGCATCAGTTTCAAGCTGCATGAAAACGGGCTGACGCGCGACCTGACGATGGATTACGGCGAGTTCTCCATGACCGGCAAGCTGGTCAACCTGGCGCTGTTCGACAGCGCGCCCAAGAAGGCCTGCAACAACAAATAGCGGCGCCATGGCCGTCTATGTCGATGCTGCGATCTGGAAATGGGCCGGCAAGCTGTGGTGCCACATGCTGGCCGACGAGATCGAGGAACTGCACGGTTTCGCCCACAAGCTGGCGATCAAGCGCTCGTCCTACCAGGGGCCGCCGAAGACCTCGGCGCCGCATTACGACATCACCGGGCTGGAGCGGGATCGGGCGGTACGGCTGGGCGCGGTCGAATGCAGCCGCGAGGAAATCGTCGCGGTATTTCGCCGGGTGCGGGTGAAAAACGGCAAGGTGCCGCAGGGGTAGGGCGATAAACGCTGTCGCGGCCTTCCCGCGGTGCTAAAGCCATGATCGGTATAATTTTCAGCGGGAGATTGAACGATGTCGGGTGAGAAGGTTGCGGTCATTACCGCCGGTGGTTCGGGCATGGGAGCAGGTGCAGCGCGAAGGCTTGCGGCCGACGGCTTCAAGGTCGCCATCCTGTCGTCGTCCGGCAAGGGCGAGGCGCTTGCCGCCGAGTTGGGTGGGATCGGCGTCACCGGCTCCAACCAGTCGAACGACGACCTGAAACGGCTGGTCGACCGCGCGGTCGGGACATGGGGCCGCATCGACGTGCTGGTCAATAGCGCAGGCCACGGGCCGCGCGCGCAGATCCTCGAGATCAGCGACGAGGACTGGCACAAGGGCATGGACACCTATTTCATGAACGTGGTGCGCCCGGCGCGGCTGGTGACGCCGCTCATGCAGGCGCAGAAATCCGGCTCGATCATCAATATCTCCACCGCCTGGGCGCTGGAGCCGTCGTCGATGTTCCCGACCTCGGCCGTGTTCCGGGCCGGCCTTGCCTCCTTCACCAAGCTGTTCGCCGACACCTACGCGGCCGACAATATCCGCATGAACAACGTCCTGCCGGGCTGGATCGACAGCCTTCCCGGTACCGAGGAGCGCCGCGAATCGGTACCGATGCAACGCTACGGCACGACGGCCGAGATCGCCGCGACCATCGCCTTCCTGGCGTCGGAGGGGGCCGGCTACATCACCGGCCAGAACATCCGCGTCGACGGCGGCCTGATGCGCTCGGTCTGACGGCGGCTTCGGGGGCGGCCGACAGGTTCGACCCCCGCTCCATCTCGGCTTGCCGAGCCAGTTCTCCCTCGGTCGACGGGAGAGAGGTGGTTTGCGAAGCAAACCGGAGTGAGGGTCCGCGACACCATGGGTCATCGTCTGATCCACGCACAGCTTGCGTTTTGCGCGGCGAGCCTTTATAGGCGCGCTCATTCCACACACGGACTTGGTGTCTGCCCGGGAGAAATCCGGCTGAAACCTCCGGTGGCGAACGGAGAATCCCTTCCTTTCGCCTCTTGTCCGTGGAGGCCAACCGGAAAGGAATTTTTTAGATGGCTCTGCCTGAGTACAGCATGCGCCAGCTTCTGGAAGCTGGCGTTCACTTCGGCCACCAGACCCACCGCTGGAACCCGAAGATGGCGCCCTACATCTATGGCGCGCGCAACAACGTCCACATCATCGACCTGTCGCAGACGGTTCCGCTGCTCAACCAGGCGCTGCAGCAGGTGTCCGACGTGGTCGCCCGTGGCGGTCGCGTCCTGTTCGTCGGCACCAAGCGCCAGGCGTCGGATATCGTCGCCGATGCGGCGCAGCGCTCGGCGCAGTATTATGTTAATTCCCGCTGGCTCGGCGGCATGCTGACCAACTGGAAGACGATCTCCAACTCGATCCAGCGCCTGCGCAAGCTCGACGAGATGCTCTCCGGCGGGGAGGCCCAGGGCTTCACCAAGAAGGAGCGGCTGAACCTCGACCGCGAGCGCGAGAAGCTGGACAAGGCGCTGGGCGGCATCAAGGACATGGGCTCGACCCCGGACCTGATGTTCGTGATCGACACCAACAAGGAAGCGATCGCCATCCTCGAAGCCAAGCGTCTCGGCATCCCGGTTGTCGCCGTCATCGATTCGAACTGCGATCCGGACAAGGTCGACTTCCCGATCCCCGGCAATGATGACGCGGCACGCGCCATCCAGCTTTATTGCGATCTGGTCGCCAAGGCCGCCATCGACGGCATCGCCCGCCAGCAGGGCGCGCTCGGCGTCGATGTCGGCGCCGCGGTCGAGGCTCCGGTGGAACCGGCGCTGGACGAGACCCCGGCGGGCGAGGCTCCGCAGGCGTAATTGCCAAGGCCTCCGGGCCTTCGCATTTCCAGGCATTGTGACGCGCCAAGCGTCCGGCATGGCGCATCGCCGAGGCTTCGGTGGTGCGCATGTCCGTTTTGAACAAAGAGGCAAAAGATGAGCATTACAGCAGCACAGGTCAAAGAGCTTCGCGACCTGACCGGCGCGGGCATGATGGACTGCAAGGCAGCGCTCGCCGAAACCAACGGCAACATGGAAGAAGCGGTCGACTGGCTGCGCAAGAAGGGCATTTCCAAGGCTGACAAGAAGGCCGGCCGCACCGCCGCCGAAGGCCTGATCGGCGTCGACGCCGGCGTGCGCGAGGCCGCGATCGTCGAGGTCAACTCCGAGACGGACTTCGTCGCCCGCAACGCCGCCTTCCAGGAAATCGTCGCCAACGTCGCCAAGGTGGCGCTGGCCTACGGCGCCACCGAGGCGGTTGCCGCTGCCCAGTATCCGGGTTCGGACAAGTCGGTCACCGAGACGATCAAGGATGCTGTCGGCACCATCGGCGAAAACCTCGGCTTTCGCCGCTCGGCCAAGCTCAGCGTCGCCAACGGCGCGGTCGCGACCTATGTCCACAACGCCGTTGCCGACAACCTCGGCAAGCTTGGCGTGCTGGTCGCCATCGAGACGACTGGCGATGCGCACAAGGCCAGCGCCTTTGCCCGCCAGGTCGCCATGCACATCGCCGCGATCAACCCGCTGGCGCTGACGACCGACGAACTGGACCCGGCCGCCGTCGAGCGCGAGAAGGCCATCTTCTCCGACCAGGCGCGCGCTTCGGGCAAGCCGGAAGCGATCATCGAGAAGATGGTCGAGGGCCGCCTGCGCAAGTTCTACGAGGAAGTCGTGCTGTTGAAGCAGTCCTTCGTGCTCAACCCCGACGTCACCGTCGAGCAGGCGCTGAAGGACGCGGAGAAGGAGATCGGCGCTCCGGCGAAGATTTCCGCCTACCTGCGATTCGCGCTCGGCGAGGGCATCGAGAAAGAAGAGACCGACTTTGCGGCGGAAGTCGCGGCTACCGTTAAAAAGTAACGGTGCTTCAAGCGCTTCGGCGCCGTTGGTCATCAATGAATGGGGAGGGCGCCGCGTGACATCGCGGCGCCCTTCGTGTATCGCAACCAGCGAACGACCGGGACGGGCAGGCGTGGGGCGCGCTTCGCCGCCGGCAGCCGTAACAGCAATGAGAAACCGATGACGTCAAAGCCTCTTTACCGCCGTGTGTTGCTCAAGGCGTCCGGCGAAGCGCTGATGGGCGAGCAGCATTTCGGCATCGACGTTTCCGTGGTCGACCGCATCGCCGCCGACATCGCCGAAGCGCGTGCGCTCGGCGTGGAAGTCGGCGTGGTCATCGGTGGCGGCAACATCTTCCGTGGGGTGGCGGTGGCCTCCAAGGGCGGCGACCGCGTCACCGGCGACCACATGGGCATGCTGGCGACCGTCATCAACTCGCTGGCGCTGCGCACGTCGCTCAACAAGATCGGCGTCGATGCGGTGGTGCTTTCCGCCATCGCCATGCCCGAATTGTGCGAAAGTTTCTCGCAGCGGCAGGCGACCGCCTACATGGACGAGGGCAAAGTGGTGATTTTCGCCGGCGGCACCGGCAATCCGTTCTTCACCACCGATTCGGCAGCGGCGCTGCGCGCGGCCGAAATCGGCGCGGATGCCTTGTTCAAGGGGACCCAGGTCGACGGCGTCTATTCGGCCGACCCGAAGAAGGACCCGAACGCGACCCGCTTCGAGCGCATCACCCATGCCGAGGTCATTAGCAAGGGCCTTTCCATCATGGATACGGCCGCGATTGCGCTTGCGCGCGAAAACAACATCCCGATAATCGTCTACTCGATCCACGAGGAGGGCGGCTTCGGTGAAATCCTGAAGGGCGGCGGTCGCTGCACGGTCGTCGCGGACGACTGACGGGACCCGATCAACGATAAAAGCCCGGCAGAGCGGGCCGAGGAGACGAGATGAGCAATTACGACGATCTGAAACGGCGCATGGATGGCGCGATCGCCGCATTCAAGCACGACCTGGCATCCCTGCGCACCGGGCGCGCATCGAGCAACCTGCTCGATGCCATCCAGGTGCAGGCCTACGGCACGGCGATGCCCATCAACCAGGTGGCCAACGTGTCGGTGCCGGAACCGCGCATGATCTCGGTGTCGGTGTGGGACAAGGGCATGGTCAACGCCGTGGACCGCGCCATCCGCGAATCCAACCTCGGGTTCAATCCGATCGTGGACGGCACCACGCTCAGGATTCCGCTGCCGGAACTCAACGAGCAGCGCCGCAAGGAACTGGTCAAGATTTCCCACAGCTATGCCGAGAATGCCCGTGTCGCCGTTCGCCATGTGCGCCGCGACGGCATGGACGCCCTCAAGAAGGCGGAAAAGGACGGCGATATCAGCGAGGACGATCAGCGCAAGCAGTCCGATCAGGTGCAGAAACTGACCGACGAGACGATCGCTACCATCGACAGCCTGCTCGCCGAAAAAGAAACGGAAATCATGCAGGTCTAGGCGCGAGCCTTGGTTTCAGGCTGGCCCGGAAGCGAAGAGATGGCAACGCCCGCGCATGTCGCGATCATCATGGACGGAAATGGACGCTGGGCCAAGGCGCGAGGCCTGCCGCGTCTGGCCGGTCATCGCGCCGGCGTCGAGGCGTTGCGCAATACGGTCCGCGCCGCGCCTGAACTCGGCATCTCCTACCTGACCGTCTATGCGTTCTCGTCCGAGAACTGGTCGCGGCCCAAGTCCGAGGTCAGCGACCTCATGGGACTCCTGAAGATTTTCATCCGCCGCGACCTGGCCGACCTGCATCGCAGCGGCGTTCGCGTGCGCATTATCGGCGACCGCGAGGGTTTGCAGCCGGATATCCGCGCCCTGCTGGAAGAGGCGGAAACGCTGACTGTCGCCAACCAGGCGCTGACGTTGGTCATCGCCTTCAACTACGGCGGCCGCGACGAGATCGCGCGTGCCGCGCGCCGGCTGGCGCTCGCGGTACGGCGCGGCGACCTCGACCCCGAGGCGATCACCGCCGAGCGCTTTGCCGCGGCGCTCGACACCGCCGGGATTCCCGACCCGGAACTGGTGATCCGCACCAGCGGTGAATTGCGGTTGTCGAATTTCCTCCTGTGGCAGGCGGCCTATAGCGAACTGGTGTTCCTGCCGTGCTTCTGGCCCGATTTCAGCCACGAGCATTTTGTCGAGGCGTTGCGTGTTTTTGCCGGGCGCGAGCGGCGTTTCGGCGGCATCGAGCCACAGGAAGCGGTGTCATGAGCAATCTGCAACTGCGCATCGTCTCGGCCATCGTGCTTGCTGCGGTCGTGCTTTCCCTGGCCTTTGTCGGCGACTGGCCGTTCAGGGTGCTCAGCGCGCTGATCGCGGCGGCGGTCTTCTACGAATGGTCGCGTATGGCGCGGCCGGTGCCGGTCTCGGGCCTCGACCTGTTTCCAGAGGTGCTGCTGGCCGCGTTTCTGGTTGCGCTTATTGCCGGGCTATCGGCGACGATTCTTTTGCCGTTGCTGCTCGCCATGGTCATCGCCACCGGTATCATCGGCATCGCGCGCGGGGCGGGGCAGTGGGATTCGACAGGCCTTGCCTATGCGGGGCTGTCCGGGCTGACGCTGGCGCTGCTGCGCGACAGCAACCATTCCGGCCTTGTCGCCATCCTGTTCCTGTTCGCGGTGGTGTGGGCGACCGATATTCTCGCCTATTTCGTCGGCCGCGCCGTGGGTGGGCCGAAGCTCGCCCCGTCGATCTCGCCCGGCAAGACGCAAAGCGGGGCGCTGGGCGGTACGATCGGCGGCGTGGTGGCCGGGCTCCTCGTGGCAATCGCCTTCGGGGCGACGAACCTTGGCATGCTGGCCGTGGCGGCGCTTATCCTGTCCGTTGTCTCTCAGGCGGGCGACCTGTTCGAATCCTGGGTCAAGCGGCGGCATGGCCGCAAGGATTCGGGCGCGCTCATTCCCGGCCATGGCGGCGTCATGGACCGTGTCGACGGGCTTGTCGCGGCGGCATTGGCCATGTACGTGATCGGCGGCGTCCTTGCCTCGGTCGATCATCCGGCGCAGGGACTGTTCCCGGTTTGACGGGAAGATTGGCCGGAAACCCGGCCGAAAAGGCCATCGATTTGCCCGCTTTGGCTCCGAAGCCACGGGAAACCGGTACCGCAAGGGCGTCAGGGGCTAGGAATTGAACGAGATTTTGCACGCTCTGGTCAGCCCGCAAGGCATCGTCGTAGGGACGCTGGTGCCTTTCCTGTTCGTGCTGATGGTGGTCGTGTTCGTGCACGAGATGGGCCACTACCTCGTCGGGCGGCTATGCGGCATCGGCGTGCAGGCGTTCTCGGTCGGCTTCGGCCCGGAACTTGCCGGCTTCAACGACCGGCACGGCACCCGCTGGAAGCTGTGCGCCATTCCGCTTGGCGGCTACGTCAAGTTCGTCGGCGACATGAGCGTGACGTCGAGCCAGGCGGATGCGCAGGCCACCGCGGCGCTGAGCGAGGCCGAGCGCAGGATCTCGTTCCATACGCAACCTGTCTGGAAGCGCGCCGCCACGGTGTTTGCCGGCCCGCTGTTCAATTTCCTTTTGACTATCGTCGTTTTTGCCGTGCTGTTCGTGGCCTATGGCCGCTACGTGTCGGAACCGGTGGTAGCCGAAGTGACCGCCGGCAGCCCTGCCGAGGAGGCGGGCATCCGCCCCGGCGACCGTTTCGTCAGCGTCGACGGCTCGAAGGTGGAGAGCTTTTCGGACGTCCAGCGGCTGGTTTCGGGCCGGGCCGGCGACGCCATCACCTTCGTCCTGCTGCGCGACGGCAAGGACGTCACCGTCACGGCCACGCCGCGGCCGATGGAGCAGGAGGACGCGCTCGGCAACAAGATCAAGGTCGCGGTCATCGGCGTCGTCAACAACCAGGAGGCGGGCCAGCCGAGGCTCGTCACCTACGGCCCCGGCGGGGCGCTGGTGGCGGCGGTGGAGGAAACCGGCCACATCATCGGGCGCACAGGCCAGTTCCTGACGCGGTTCGCGGTCGGGCGCGAGGACAAATGCCAACTGGGCGGGCCGGTCAAGATCGCGGGCATGGCCGGGCAGGCCGCCAAGCTCGGTTTTGAATGGCTGGTGCAACTAGTGGCGCTGCTCTCGGTCGGTATCGGCATCCTCAACCTGTTGCCGATTCCACCGCTCGACGGCGGTCACCTGGTTTTCTACGCGGCGGAGGCCGTCATGCGGCGGCCGCTATCCGAGCGGGTGATGGAAGCGCTCTATCGTACGGGGATGTTCCTCGTTCTCGCCTTCATGGTGTTCGTGTTCTGGAATGATCTCTTTGGGTGCTGAAATCATGAACAAATCCGGTTCTTGGGCAGTCTCGTTGAGGGCGCGTTTACCATGACGCGGCAATTGCGTGACGCGAATGCCACGCGGTCGGACGAAGTAAATACAAATTAACCAGAAGCCTTGCGTGTAGGGAAAATCCGGTTAATACGGTACGAGAAAATCATCCGATGGTCCGGCTTTCTCGCCGTGGGGACTTCGAGAAAAAAGGTTTTGTAGCCCGATGAAGGCAACATCCAAGTTCAAGAGCGCCGCGTCGGCGGTGGCTTTGTCTGCCGTGCTGGTGGTACCTACCGCTTTCGCCGTTCAGTTTGTGGCGACCTCCGCTGCCGAGGCCGCCGTCGTGCGTAACATCGTCGTCAGCGGCAACCAGCGCATCGACGCCGACACCATCCGCAACTACATCGCGATCAAGCCGGGCAAGCCCTTTTCCAGCGCCGACATCGATGCGGCGGTGAAGGCCCTGTTCGGAACGGGCCTGTTCTCGGATGTGCAGATCAACCAGTCCGGCTCGTCGCTGGTGGTCAAGGTCTCGGAATACCAGGTCGTCAATCAGGTCCTGTTCCAGGGCAACAAGAAGGTCAAGGACGCCCAGCTTGCCAATGCGGTGCAGCTCAAGCCGCGCGGCGTCTACTCGCAGGCGGCGGCGGATGCGGACGTCGAGGCGATCAAGGCGGCCTACCGGCACGTCGGTCGCGACGACGCAACCGTCACCACCCAGGTCATGGATCTGGGCGACAACCGGGTGAACGTCGTCTTCAACATCAACGAGGGCGACCGCACCAAGATCGCGGCGATCAACTTCGTCGGCAACCACGCCTATTCCAGCGGTCGCCTCGCCGACATCATAAAGACCAAGCGCTCGAACGTGCTGTCGTTCGTCATGCGCGACGATATTTATGACGAGCAGAAGCTGCAGGCAGACCAGGAGTTGCTGCGCCGCTTCTACTTCAATCACGGCTATGCCGATTTCCAGATCGTTTCGGCCGGGGCCGAGCTCGATCCGGCGACCAACCAGTACACCATCACCATCACCATGGATGAGGGCGTGCGCTACACGTTCGGGGATATCAGCGTCGACAGCACCATTCCCGAGGTCGACAGCAAGTCGCTGCAATCGGTGGTCGAGACGCACAAGGGCGACGTCTACAACGCCAAGGACGTCGAGGATTCGCTCATCAACCTCACCGAGAAGGTGGCGGATTCCGGCTATGCCTTTGCACAGGTGACGCCGCGCGGCGATCGCAATTTCGAAAACCACACCATCTCCGTCGTCTATACTGTCGACCAGGGTGCCAAGGCCTATATCGAGCGCATCGAAATCCGCGGCAATTCGCGGACCCGCGACTATGTCATTCGGCGTGAGTTCGACCTGAGCGAGGGCGATGCCTTCAACCAGGTGATGGTCAAGCGCGCGAAGAAGCGGCTGGAAGACCTCGATTTCTTCCAGTCGGTCGATATTTCGACGGCGCCGGGTTCCGAGCCCGATCAGGTCGTCCTGATCGTGGACGTGGTCGAGAAGTCGACCGGCGAATTCTCGGTCGGCGCGGGCTATTCGACGGGCGGCGACACGCCCGGGGCGTCGATCCAGGGCTCCGTCACGGAGCGCAACTTCCTCGGCCGCGGCCAGTTCATCCGCCTCTCCGCCGGTGGCGGCAAGCACTCGCGCGACTACGGCCTGTCGTTCACCGAGCCCTATTTCCTCGGCCGCCGCATTGCGGCCGGCTTCGACATCTTCAAGTCGACGCGCCAGTACAGCAGGTACGACTCCGAGACGACAGGTGCGACCGTGCGGTTCGGCCTGCCGATCACCGACAACCTCTCCACGCAGCTTGCGTATAATATCTCGCGGGAGAAATACAGCTTCGACAATTGCGTTCCCGTGTCCAAAGGCGGGACCTGCGAGGTCTCTGCGGCTATTGTTGACGGTGTTGATCAAAGCCCGTGGATCAAGTCGTCGATCAGCGCCGGCCTGACCTACAACACCATCGACGACATGAAGAATCCGCGAAGCGGCATCTATGCTAACTTCAGTACGGAGTTCGCTGGTCTTGGCGGTGACGCCAAGTTCGTGAAGGTTACCGGCCGTGCCTCTTATTACCAGATTCTTTCCGAACAGCTTGATCTTGTCGGCCTGGTTTCCGGCGGCGGTGGCTATGTCTCGAGCTACGGGTCGGGCGGGCTGCGCGTGTTCGATCAGTTCCAGAGCAACGACCGCATGATCCGCGGCTTCGAGTTCAACGGCATCGGCCCGTTTGCCTATCGAAACGGTTTGAATGATGCTGATGGCTTGGACCATATCGGCGGCACGACCTATTTCAATGCTTCGGCCGAGACCCAGTTCCCATTGCCGCTGGTTCCCGAAAGCATCGGCCTGCGCGGGGCGGTGTTCGCCGATGCGGCGACGCTGTACGGCAGCAAGGTGACGGGTGCGGTGTCCACGGACCTGGAATGGCGCGCTTCGGTCGGTGTCGGCCTGATGTGGGATTCGCCGTTTGGTCCGCTGCGCATCGACTACGCGGTCCCGGTCAAGAAGAGCAAGGGCGACCAGGTCCAGGAATTCAACTTCGGCATGTCGACCCGTTTCTGATGCCGCTCATGGTTCTTGCGGGCTTCGAGCTGCCCGCAAGACGTTTTTCTCATTTGCTGGATAGCGCCCAGGTATGACTGATCCGGTGTTTTTCGTACCTTCACGCCGGTATACGGTGGGCGAGGTCGCGAATCTTACCGGGGCGGTCCTGGCGGATTCCGGTCATTCTCACATCGTGATCGAGACGCTGGCACCGGCGAGCGAGGGCGGCGAGGGCGCGCTCGTCTTCGTCGAGGGCAAGCGCAACTTCGCGCTGATGCAGGCGCTGAAGGCTGCGGCCATCATCTGCCCGCCCGAGGCCGCGGGCATGGCGCCGGCCGACGTCGCCGTGCTGGTCCACTCCCGTCCCCAGCAGGCATTCGCGCTGGTCGGCCGGCTGCTTTTTCCGGTGGCGGCCACGCCCGGGCCGATGACGTCGGAAACCGGTGTCTCGCCGGGCGCGCATGTCGACCCGACCGCCCATGTCGAGGAGGGCGCGATCATCGAGGCCGGCGCGGTTATCGGGCCGCGCGTCGCCATCGGCCGTGGTACGGTCGTCGCGCCGAACGCAACCATCGGCCAGTCCTGCCAGATCGGTCGCGACGGCTATATCGGGCCCAACGCCAGCGTTCAGTATGCGCTCGTCGGCAACCGCGTGATCGTTCACGGCGGTGCCAAGATCGGGCAGGACGGCTTCGGCTTCGTCCCTGGTGCCAAGGGGCCTGAGCGCATGCCGCAGATCGGCCGCGTCGTCATCCAGGACGATGTGGAGATCGGCGCGAATTCGACGGTCGACCGGGGTGCCATGTCCGACACCGTCATCGGCGAGGGCACCAAGATCGATAATCTGGTGCAGATCGGCCATAATGTGCGTATCGGGCGCGGTTGCATCATCGCCGGGCATTGCGGCCTTTCCGGTTCGGTGACCCTGGGCGACTTCGTGATGCTGGGCGGGCGCGTCGGTGTCGCGGACCATGTGTCGATCGGCACAGGTGCCCAGGTGGCGGCGTCGTCCGGATTGATGCACGACATTCCCTCCGGCGAGCGCTGGGCCGGCCTGCCGGCGCAACCGACGCGGGAGTTTTTCCGCGAGCTTTCGCTGATCCGGTCCCTGGCCAAGAGCAAGAAGGGCGACAAGAATGGCTGACACGGTCCACTCCACGCTCGAGACGGTCGACATTCTCGGCCTGATGAAGCTTTTGCCGCATCGCTATCCGCTCCTGCTGGTCGATCGCATCGTCGACATCGATGGCAATGATTCCGCCGTCGGCATCAAGAACGTCACCGTCAACGAGCCGCATTTCACCGGCCATTTTCCCGAGCAGCCGGTGATGCCGGGCGTGCTCATCATCGAGGCGATGGCGCAGACGGCCGGCGCCATCTGCATCCGTGCCGCCGGTGGCGCAAAACCCTCGCTGGTCTATTTCCTCACCATCGACAACGCCAAGTTCCGCAAGCCGGTGGTTCCTGGCGACCAGTTGCGGATTCACGTCCGCAGGGTCAAGACGCGCGGCAACATCCACCGCTTCGTCTGCGAGGGCATGGTGGACGGCGCCAAGGTTGCCGAGGCGGAGATTTCGGCGATGATGGTCGGCAGCGACTGAGTCCAGAGTACTGATCCTTATGACAATCGAGACATCCATCCATCCCTCGTCGGTGATCGAGCCCGGCGCGCAGCTCGGCGCCGGCGTGCGCATAGGACCGTTCTGCCACGTCAGCGGCGACGCGATCCTCGGCGACCATGTCGAGCTGGTCAGCCATATCTCGATCATGGGCGCAACCACGCTGGGCGCTTCAAGCAAGGTCTTCCCGACGGCAACGCTGGGTGCGCCGCCGCAGAACACCAAGCACAAGGGCGGGCGCACCACGCTTGTCATCGGCGCCAACTGCACCATCCGCGAGGGGGTGACCATGCATCTGGGCACCGACGGCAGCCGCGGCACCACGACGGTCGGCGACAACGGCAATTTTCTCGCCTACACCCACGTCGCGCATGATTGCGCGGTCGGTAACAACGCCATCTTCGCCAATGGTGCGACGCTGGCCGGCCATTGCGAACTTGGCGACAATGTCTATGTCGGCGGGCTGACGGCAGTTCACCAGTTCGTGCGCATCGGCGATAACGCTTTCCTGGCCGGCTGCTCTGCGATTACGGGCGACGTCATTCCCTTCGGGTTCGCTGGCGGCAACCGGGCGAACCTGCGCGGCCTCAACATCATCGGCCTGAAGCGGTCGGGCATGTCGCGCGACGAAATCCATGCGCTGCGCCGCTGCTATAACCTGATCTTCGACCGTTCGCGCACGGTGGCGGAGAATCTGGAACTGGCGCGGGCGGAGTTTTCCGATCTGCCGCGCGCCATGAAGATCATCGATTTCATTTCCCATCGCGGCCATCGCCAATATACCGTCCCCCGGTTGAAGGGGACGGCGACCGACGATGACGACGACGAAGACTGAGAGCCGGCTACCGGTCCGTTTCGGGGCCAATTCGCGGGTCGGCGTCGTTGCGGGCGGGGGCAGGTTGCCGGAAGCCGTCGCCGACGCGCTGGAAGCGCAGGGGGCTCGGCCGTATGTCGTCATCGTGGCAGGCGAGGCAGACCCTACGGGGCCGCTTGCCGTGCATGACCACAGTTCGATGGAGCTTGAGCATTTCGCCTCGCTGGTTCCCCTCCTGAAGCGCAACGGCGTGACCCATGTGGTGCTCGCCGGCGAGATCAAGCGGCGGCCGCGCCTGTCGAAAATGCGCATGAATCTCAGCATTCTAGCTACGCTTCCGCGAATCGCGCTCGAACTGACGCTGGGTGACGACGGCCTGCTTCGCGCCGTCCTGCGCTACATCGAGCGGCGGGGGATCAAGGTCGTGGGCGCGCATGAGGTGGTGCCGGAACTGGTGGCGGCCAAAGGCTGCCTCACCAAAACCAAGCCGCAGAAACTGGACTGGCGCGATATCGACATGGCGCGCGCCGCCGCCGAGGCCATCGGCGTGCTCGACATCGGGCAGGGAGCGGTCGCCGTCGGCGGGCGCGTGATCGCGCTGGAAGGCATCGAGGGGACGGATGGCCTGCTTGCCCGCGTCAAGGATTTGCGTGGTCATGGGCGCCTTGCGGGTAGAATGCGCGGAGTGCTGGTCAAGTGCGCCAAGCCCGGCCAGGAAGCGCGGGCGGACCTGCCGTCCATCGGCCCGAATACCGTGGAGATGGCGCATGCGGCCGGGCTGGCGGGGATCGCGGTGGAGGCCGGGCATTCGCTTGTCCTCGATGGTCCCGCCATGATCGAGCGGGCCGACGCGCTCGGCCTTTTCGTGATAGGCCTGTCGGCGAAAGGAAGTGCGCCGTGACGGACCGACGACCTCTCACCATCGCGGTTGTGGCCGGCGAGGAATCGGGAGATCTGCTCGGCGCCGATCTGGTGCGGGCGCTGCAACGGTCGACTGGTCGCGACATTCGTCTGGTTGGCGTCGGCGGCAGGCATTTGCAGGAACTCGGGCTCAAGTCGCTGTTCGATGCCGGCGAGATCGCGCTGATGGGCATCAGCGCCATCGTGCGCGACCTGCCGCGGCTGATACGCCGGATCGGCCAGGCGGCGAGCGCGATCGCCGATGCCCGTCCCGATTGCCTGATCACGGTGGACAGCCCGGATTTCTGCCTGCGGGTGGCGAAAAAGCTGCGCGCGGCTGCTCCCTCCATCCCCATCGTCCATTATGTGTGCCCGAGCGTGTGGGCCTGGCGGTCGGGCAGGGCGCCGGCCATGCGCCCCTATATCGATCGTATCCTGTGCGTGCTGCCGTTCGAGGTGGACGCTCTTGCTCGACTCGGCGGCCCGCCGGGCACCTATGTCGGCCATCGGCTGACCCACAATGCCGGCGTGCTGGCCGCTGCCGAGGCGCAGGCTTTGCCCCGCGATCTTTCCGGCGAGCGGGAAAAGACGCTGCTGCTTTTGCCCGGTTCCCGGCGCAGCGAAGTGCGCAAGCTGATCGGCCCGTTCGGCGACACCGTCTCCCTGCTTTTGGGGCGCGGGCATCGGCTGCGCCTGCTTTTGCCGACCGTGCCGCATGTCGCCGATCTGGTTCGCTCGGCCGTGGCCGGTTGGAAGCAGCAGCCGGAAATCACCGTGGATCAGGAACGGAAATGGCAGGCCTTCGGCGAGGCCGACGCGGCGCTGATCGCGTCGGGCACCGTATCGCTCGAACTGGCGCTTTCCGGCGTGCCGATGATCTCGTGCTACAAGCTCGACCCGCTCGGCCGCATGATCCTGCGTCGCACGATCACGACATGGTCCGGCGCACTGCCCAACCTCATCCTCGATAGGCCGGTCGTGCCCGAGCGGTACGACGATTTTGTCGATCCCGGACCGTTGGCGCGCGAACTGGAGGCGCTGTGGTCGCGGACCCACCTGCGGCAATGGCAAAAGGACGGTTTTGCCGAAGTAGCCGCGCGCATGGCCACGGACAGGCCGGCTGGCGAAATGGCGGCTGCGGCGGTGGTGGACGTGATGGAGGGCAGTAGGGCAGTAGGGCAGTAGGGCAGTAGGGCAGTAGGGCAGTAGGGCAGTAGGGCAGTAGGGCAGTAGGGTCCTTGTTTCCCTACTGCCCTGATCCTCTTCTTATCGCTTCGCGATCGGCACGTAGTCGCGCTCGGTGGCGCCGGTGTAGAGCTGGCGCGGGCGGCCGATCCTCTGGTGCGGATCCTCGATCATTTCCTTCCACTGCGCGATCCAGCCGACGGTGCGGGCAACGGCGAACAGCACCGTGAACATGGCGGTGGGGAAGCCCAGAGCCTTCAAGGTGATGCCGGAATAGAAGTCGACGTTCGGATACAGCTTCTTTTCGATGAAGTATTCATCGGTCAGCGCGATCTTTTCCAGTTCGACGGCGATGTCGAGCAGCGGATCGTCTTTGATGCCGAGTTCACCCAGCACTTCATGCGCGGTCTTCTGCATGATCTTGGCGCGCGGATCGTAGTTCTTGTAGACGCGGTGGCCGAAGCCCATCAGCCGGAACGGATCGTTCTTGTCCTTGGCGCGGGCGATGTACTCCGGGATGTGGTCGACATGGCCGATCTCGCCCAGCATGTTCAGCGCCGCCTCGTTGGCGCCGCCATGGGCCGGCCCCCACAGGCAGGCGATGCCGGCTGCAATGCAGGCGAACGGGTTGGCGCCCGACGAGCCGGCAAGCCGCACCGTCGAGGTCGAGGCGTTCTGCTCATGGTCGGCGTGCAGGATGAAGATGCGCTCCATGGCGCGCGCCAGCACCGGGTTGACCTTGTATTCCTCGCACGGCACGGCAAAGCACATGCGCAGGAAGTTGGCGGCGAAGTTGAGATCGTTCTTCGGATAGATGAACGGCTGGCCGACATGGTACTTGTAGGTCATCGCGGCGATGGTCGGCATCTTGGCGATGAGGCGCATGGAAGCCACCATGCGCTGGTAGGGGTCCGAGATGTCGGTCGAGTCGTGATAGAAGGCCGACAGTGCGCCGACCACGCCGCACATGACCGCCATCGGGTGGGCGTCGCGGCGGAAGCCGGTGAAGAATTTCGACATCTGCTCATGCACCATGGTGTGGCGCGTGATGCGATAGTCGAAGTCGTCCTTCTGCGCCTTGGTCGGCAGTTCGCCGTAAAGCAGCAGGTAGCAGACCTCGAGAAAGTCGCCGTGCTCGGCCAACTGGTCGATCGGGTAACCGCGATGCAGCAGGATTCCCTCGTCGCCGTCGATGAAGGTGATGGCCGAATCGCAGCTTGCGGTCGAGGTGAAGCCCGGGTCGTAGGTGAAGGCGCCGGTGGTGGAATAGAGCGCGCCGATGTCGATGACATCCGGCCCCAGCGTCCCGCTTCGCACCTTGAGATCGTGAGTTTTGCCTTCAAATTCCAGTTTTGCGGTTTTGTCCGTCATTGCAAACTCCTTCATTTCTCAAATGCGGGCGTATCGTTCTCAGGCTTCTTATGGCGTCGGCGGGCAACCGGGATTGCCTCGCAAGGGTTTGTGCCGAAAGGGTTCTCCGGCCTCACTATGTCAGCGCGCAATGTTGCACCGCAATAGAACTGTTTCAATCGACAATTAGGGCAGCATGGCTGCCCTAATCGATTTGATCTCCTATGCGTGCAAGGCTTTCGTCGCGCCCGAGCACGGCAAGCACGTCAAACACGCCGGGCGAGGTGCTTTTGCCGGTGAGGGCGGCGCGCAGCGGCTGCGCGACGGCCCCGAGTTTGTGCCCGCCGGCGGTGGCGAATTCGCGAATCGCAGCCTCGGCATTTGCCGCGTTCCATTCACCGGAAACGCCGCCCAGGGCGGCGTGTGCGCCGCGCAGGATCGTTTTTGCCTGGTCGCCAAGCAGGGTTGCAGCCTTCTCGTCAAGGGCGAGCGGGCGCTCGGCAAACAGGAAGGCGGCGCCATCGGCCAGCTCGACCAGTGTCTTGGCGCGCTCCTTCAGGCCGGGAAGGGCCGCGAGGAGCCGCGCCTTGCCGGTCGCGTCGAGGCGCTCGGCGATTGCCGGCCCGCCCTCGATATAGGGCAGGGTGTCGATGAAGATGTCGAACAGTTTTTGGTCGTCCATGGCGCGCATGTGGATGCCGTTGAGCGCTTCCAGCTTGGCGAAATCGAAGCGCGCCGCGCCCTTGTTGACGTCGGCGATGTCGAACCACTTGACCATGTCCTCGACCGACATGACCTCGTCGTCGCCATGGCTCCAGCCCAGCCGCGCCAAGTAGTTGAGCAGCGCTTCCGGCAGGTAGCCCATGGCGCGATAGGCCTCGACGCCGAGCGCGCCGTGGCGCTTGGAAAGCTTGGCGCCGTCCGCGCCGTGGATGAGCGGGATATGCGCCATCTTCGGCACGTCCCAGCCCATGGCGTTGTAGATCACCGTCTGGCGCGCCGCGTTGGTCAGGTGGTCGTCGCCGCGGATGATGTGGGTGACGCCCATGTCGTGATCGTCCACCACGACGGCATGCATGTAGGTGGGCACCCCGTCCGAACGCAGGATGATGAGGTCGTCGAGATCCTTGTTGGGAAAGCGCACCTCGCCCTGCACCAGGTCGTGGACGATGGTTACGCCTTCGAGCGGAGCTTTGATGCGCACGGCGCCGGGGACGCCTTTCGGCGCCTCTGACGGATCGCGATCGCGCCACTGGCCGTTGTAGCGCGGCGGGCGGCCCTCGGCGCGCGCCTTTTCGCGCATCGCCGCCAGTTCCTCCGGCGACTCGTAGGCGTAGTAGGCCTTGCCCGCGCGCACCAGTTCCTCCGCGACCGCGCGATGGCGCTCGGCGCGCTGGAATTGCGAGATCGCCTCGCCATCCCACTTCAGGCCAAGCCACGAAAGCCCGTCGAGGATGGCGTCGGTCGCCGCCTGCGTCGAGCGTTCGCGGTCGGTGTCTTCGATCCGGAGCAGCATCTTGCCGCCGACATGATGCGAGTAGAGCCAGTTGAACAGCGCCGTACGCGCGCCGCCTATGTGCAGGTAGCCGGTGGGCGAGGGGGCGAAACGGGTGACGACCTTGTCGGACATACGATTTCTCGAACGGAGAGGGTGAGTACCAAGCGGGCTTTTCCAACCCGCGCGTTCATGTAGCATAGGAGGTCTGGGGCGCAAGGGGCAGACCCGATGGCTGGACCAGGCCGGGCGGAAAACGATGGCGGGGGCGTAAGGGACGACGTCAACGAACGTTCGCTGTTTGCGCCTGTCGCCGGGGTTCTGGCGCTGCCGGCGGCCCGGCCGGTGGGGCTGGCTCCAGGTAATCCGCCGGCGGAGGGCCGCTCTCCACGCACGGGGGCCTCGCGGCCGCTGGCCGGGGCGGCGCTGCGGCGCTTTCACCACGTCTCCCTGGCCAAAATCGGCAAGGGCGTCGCGGCCGCTGCCCGCACCGAACTCGACCGGGGTGCCGCGTTCCTGCTGGTGCCGGTGTTGCTTTCGGTCGGCGTGGTCGGCTATTTCTCCCTTGCCGGCGAACCGGATTTCTACCGGCCGGCAGCGCTGGCGCTGCTGCTGGCCCTCGTGGCCTGGCTTACCCGGAACCGGCCGAGAGCGCATTTGTGCCTGCTGGCGGTTTTCCTGTGCGTGCTCGGCTTCCTCGCGGCCAAGGCCGAGACCTGGCGCGTGGCGACGCCGATGCTCGGGTCCGAAATCTCGACGCGCCTGACGGCACGGATCGTCGCCATCGACCACATGGAAAGCGGCCGCGTGCGGCTGACCCTCGACGTGCTTTCGACGGCGCGGCCCACCTTGCACTATGCGCCTGAACGTGTCCGCGTTTCGGCGCGGATGCTGCCTGAGGGAGCCCGCGCCGGCTCGACGATCAGCGGCACCGTGCGGCTGCTGCCGCCGACCGGGCCGATCCGCCCGGGGAGCTACGACTATTCATTCCAGAGCTATTTCGACGGGATCGGCGCCAGCGGCTTTTTCATGAGCAACCCGAGCCTGGCGGAGGAAAGGCCGATGCCGATGCCGGCGCGGCTGTCGGCGATGGTAGAGAATGCGCGCGAGGCCATCGCCGGCCATATCCGCGAAAGCGTAGGCGGCGCGGAAGGCGAGATCGCCGCTGCGCTGATCGTCGGGGTGCGCGCCGGCATTCCCGAAGCCGTCAACGAGGCGATGCGCAAGACCGGCATTTATCACATCATCTCGATTTCCGGGCTGCACATGGCGCTGGTGGCCGGCATCGTCATGGCTATGATGCGCGGGGCGTTCGCGCTGTTTCCGGATTTTTCCTCACGCCACGCGGTGAAGAAGGTCGCCGCCGCCGTCGCGCTGCTTTCCATTGCCGCCTATCTGGTCATTTCCGGCGTGGTGGTGGCGGCCGAGCGCAGTTTCATCATGCTGGCGGTCATGCTCACGGCGGTGCTGTTCGACCGGGCCGCACTCACCATGCGCAACCTGGCGATCTCGGCCATCGCCGTCATCGCCGTATCGCCGCATGAGGTGGTCGGGCCGAGTTTCCAGATGTCGTTTGCGGCGACGGCCGCGCTCGTAGGAGCCTATGCCGGCTGGTCGGACTATCGCGCCGGCAAGGCGGCCGCTTCGCCACCGCCGCGCCGTTCGCTGCCTGGCTGGCTGTCGCACAAATTCGCCGGCGGCATGGCCGGCCTTGCCGTCACCTCGATCGTCGCTGGCGGCGCGACGACGCTCTATGCCATGTGGCATTTCCAGCGCGTGGCGCCGCTCAGCCTGCTTGCCAACCTTGCGATCATGCCGATCGTCTCGGCGGTGGTCATGCCGTTTGCCGTTCTTTCTTCGCTGGCTATGCCGTTCGGGCTCGACGGGCCGTTCCTCTACGTCATGGGCAAGGGGCTTTCCGCCATGATCGTCCTCGCCGAATGGATCGCGGCGCGCTCGCCGGTCGATGCGGTCGGGCTGGTTTCCGGGAAGGCGGTGCTTTTCGTCACCATCGCGCTGGTGATCGCCACCATGGCCACGACGCGGCTGAGGCTGGCGGCGCTCCCCTTCGCGCTCGCGGGCCTCATGACGATCCCGGCCGTGCGAACGCCTGACGTCCTTGTCTCGGAGGACGGCCGGCTCATGGCCCTGCCGATCGGCGGCGGCGAACTGGCGCTCAACCGGCCGCGAGCCAGCGAATTCACCCTCGACAACTGGCGCCGCGCACTCGACGCCGGGACCGTGATTGCGCCCACCCAGGCCAAAGCCTCTGCTTTCAACCTGGCGGACAGCGTCGAATTGCCGGAAGGAACGCCATTCCTGTGCGCGGACGGCCTGTGCGTGGCCAAGCATAGCAGCGGCGCGATCGTTGCCCATGCCGACAATGCCGCTGCGGCCAAGCCGGCTTGCGCTTTCGCCGCGCTCATCGTCATCGCCGACGCCACCGCTGCCGACCCCTGCCGCGATCCGCTGGTCGCGGTCATTACCGCGCGCGACCTTGCCCGCTCCGGCAGCGCGGAAATCTTCTTCGACCGGCAGGCCGCAGCGCCGGCCGAAATCCGCTACGCGGTCGAGGAAAAATACCGACCATGGCACCGCCAGCGGGCCTTTTCCCGCGAGGCGCGCGGCTTGCCACCCTATGCGAAGGCCTCACGCAGGAAGCCGCAACGCCAAGGCGCAGAAGCCACGCGATCCGCCCGGCAGCCGTGACAGCCCCGCCCCAGCCGCCGATGCGGCCTCCTGACGGCCGGTCAATAGCGGCGGATCAGACCGACCAACTTGCCCTGGACCTTGACCCGGTCGGGGCCGAAGATGCGCGTCTCGTAGGCCGGGTTGGCGGCCTCGAGCGCGATGGAGGCACCCTTGCGGCGGAACCGCTTCAGCGTCGCTTCCTCCTCGTCCACGAGGGCGACGATGATTTCGCCGGGATTGGCGGTGCTGGCGTTGCGGATGATGACCGTGTCGCCGTCGAAGATGCCAGCCTCGATCATCGAGTCGCCCTTGACCTCAAGCGCGTAATGCTCGCCGCCCATGATCATGTCCGGCGGCACCGAAATGGAGTGGGTCTTGTGCTGGATGGCATCGATCGGCACGCCGGCGGCGATGCGCCCCATGACCGGGATCGATACGCTGGCGGCCTCATCGTCGTTGCCGGCCGTCTGCATCCGCGAGGGCCTTGAAAGCTTGCCGGCGTCGCCCACGCGCTGGCTGCCGGAAGCGGAGCCGGGTTGACCGAGGCTGCCCTGGATGACGCTCGGCGAGAATTTGCGAGCCGCGTTGAAGCCGGGGGTCAGCGAATCGGGCAGCCGCAGCACCTCCAGTGCCCGCGCCCGATTGGGCAGGCGGCGGATGAAGCCGCGCTCCTCCAGTGCGGTGATCAATCGGTGGATACCGGATTTGGAAGCAAGGTCGAGCGCCTCCTTCATCTCGTCGAAGGAGGGCGGAATGCCGCTCTCCTTGAGCCGCTCGTTGATGAAAAGAAGCAGTTCGTGTTGCTTACGCGTCAGCATCGCGGCCCCCGGTGCCGTTCGAATCCGGAATCGAAAAACAAACCATGAACAGACACTATCTGTTCCAGTTGTGTTCCGCAACTGTTTAAATTTTAATGAATATGTTGGTGATTTGTTCAGCGTAACAGGAGGACGCGGCAACTGGTGCCGGCCTGTGCGGCGGGCGCGAAGGGCTCGCGCACGATCAGGCCTTCGGCGTCGGCCAGGCGCCTCAGCATCGAGGAGTCCTGAAGGCCGAACGGCATGGCGGTAAGGACGCCTGCTTCTTCGCGCACGCGGGCGCGGATATAGTCCTGCCGCCGGTCGTTCGCCGCCATCACGGCGCCGAGGCGCGCCTCGCGCATGTCGGGACGATACGGACGGCCGCCCAGACGGGCCAGCACGGGTTTGAGGAACAGGTGCGAACAGACCAGGCTTGCCACCGGGTTGCCGGGCAGGCCGATGCAGCGCATGGGGCCGAGGCGGCCGTACATCAGCGGCTTGCCGGGGCGCATCGCCACCTTCCAGAAGTCGAGCGCCATGCCCTCCTCGGTGAGCACGTCATGGACGAGGTCGAGATCGCCGACGGAAGCGCCGCCCAGCGTCACCAGCACGTCGGCCTTCGCCGCCAAGGCCTGCCGGACGCGCGCGGCGATGTCGTCCTTGCGGTCGGCCGCGATGCCGAGGTCGAGCGTGCGCGCGCCGATGGAATGCGCCACCGCGGCCACGCCGTAGGCGTTGGAGGAAATGATCTGGCCGGGCGCCAGTTCGCTGCCGGGCGAACGCAACTCGTCGCCGGTGGCGATCATGGCGACCAGCGGCCGCCCGACCACGTTGAGGCGCGGATGGTTGGCCGAGGCCGCCAGCGCCAGGGCAGCAGGGTCGAGCAGGCGGCCTTTTTCCAGAAGCAGGTCGCCCTCGGCAAAGTCCAGCCCGGCCTTGCGGACATTGGCGCCATGGGCGGTGGCCTCGACGACCTCGATCGCACTGTTCCCGAGGTCGCGGGTGTTCTCCTGGATGACGACGGTATCGGTGCCGGCCGGCAGTGGCGCGCCGGTGAAGATGCGCACCGTCTCGCCCGGGGCCGGTGTGCCGGTAAAGCCGTGTCCGGCCGGCGCCGTGCCGATGACCGACAGGCGCGCCGGCAGTGTGCCGATGTCGGCTCCGCGCACCGCATAGCCGTCCATGGCGGAAGCGTCGAAGGGCGGCTGCGTGCGCAGCGCCAGGATTGGTTCGGCCAGCACCCGGTCCATCGCTTCGGCCAGCGGCACGCTTTCGCCCGGCAGTGGCGCGGCACCCGCAAGCAGCCGGTCAAGGGCCTCGGCAACCGGGATCAGCGCCATGTCAGCCCTCCGCCTTGTAGGTGCCGGACTTGCCGCCGGTCTTTTCCATCAGCCGGATGTCGGAGATCACCATGGCGCGGTCGATGGCCTTGGCCATGTCGTAGATGGTGAGGCAGGCGACCGAAGCGGCGGTCAGCGCCTCCATCTCCACACCGGTCTTGCCGGTCACGCGCGCCAGCGCCGTGACCCTCAAGCCGGGCAGAGCGGAGTCCGGCTCAATGTCGACCGAAACCTTGGTCAGCAGAAGCGGATGGCAGAGCGGGATCAGTTCGTGGGTGCGCTTGGCCGCCATGATGCCGGCTATGCGCGCCGTGGCCAGCACGTCGCCCTTCCTGGCGTTGCCTTCGAGGATGGTCTTCAGCGTTGCCGGCCGCATGGTGACGCAGCCTTCGGCAATCGCCGTGCGCGTGGTCTCGGCCTTTTCGCCGACATCGACCATGTGCGCCTCGCCGTCGGCGCCGAGATGGGTCAGGGCGGGAGCCGCCGGGTGTGCCTTCGGGTCAGACATTTTCCGTCGCGGCCGCCGCGCCGGTCAGGAGAAGCCTCGTCGCCTGCGTCACGTCGGCCTGCCGCATCAGGCTTTCGCCGATGAGGAAGGTGCCGATGCCGATCGCCTCCAGGCGCTCGCAATCGGCATGGGTGAAGATGCCGCTTTCACTGACCAGCAGCCGGTCGGCCGGAACAAGGGCTGCCAGGCGCTCGGAAACGTCGAGGCTGGTCTCGAAGGTACGCAGGTTGCGGTTGTTGATGCCGATCAGCCGCGATTTCAGCTTCAGCGCGCGCTCCAGCTCCACCTCGTCGTGAACCTCGATCAGCGAATCCATGCCAAGGGTTGCGGCGGTTTCTTCAAGTTCGCGCGCAAGCGCGTCGTCGACGCTGGCCATGATGATGAGGATGGCGTCGGCACCCCAGGCGCGTGCCTCGTAGACCTGATAGGGGTCGAACAGAAAATCCTTGCGCAGGGCGGGCAGGGCGACCGCCTGCCGGGCCTTGGTGAGGAACTCCGGAGCGCCCTGGAAGGATGGCGCGTCGGTCAGTACGGAAAGGCAGGCGGCGCCGCCTTTCTCATATGCCTTCGCAAGTGCCGGCGGGTCGAAGTCGGCGCGGATCAGCCCCTTGGACGGGCTCGCCTTCTTGATCTCGGCGATCAGGCCGAAGCGGCCTGCCTCACGTTTCGCTTCGAGCGCGGCCAGGAAGCCGCGGGGCGCATCCGCGTCCGCCGCCCGTGCCCTGATCTCGGCCAGCGGCACGCGCGCCCTGGCGGCGGCGATTTCCTCGCGCTTGTAGGCTTCGATTTTACGCAGGATGTCGGCCATGGCTCTTTATAGGGCCTCGTTCGACACCTTGACCAGCCTGTCGAGCACAGCGGTCGCCTTGCCGCTGTCGATGGCATCGGCGGCGATGGCGATGCCTTCTTCGAGCCTTGCCGCCTTGCCGGCCACCACCAGGCCGGCGCCGGCATTCATCAGCACCGTCTCACGGAATGCGCCGGGGGCGCCGCCGAGCATGGCGCGCAAGGCCTCTGCGTTATACGCGGCTTCGCCGCCACGCAAATCCTGCTTCGTCCAGCGCTTGAACCCGACCTGTTCGGGCGTCAGCGTAAACGTGCGGATGTGCCCGTCGGACAGTTCCGCCACCTTGGTCTCGCCGGTGGTGGTGATCTCGTCGTAGCCGTCGCCATGGACGACCCAGACATGGTCGGAGCCGAGCGCCTTCAGCGTCTCGGCGACGGGAACGACCCATTCCGGCGCGAACACGCCGACGAGTTGGCGGGTGACGCCGGCCGGATTGGAAAGCGGACCGAGAATGTTGAAGATGGTGCGGGTGCCGAGTTCGACGCGCGTCGGGCCGACATGCTTCATGGCCGGGTGATGCGCCGGGGCGAACATGAAGCCGACGCCGGCCTGCTCGATGCAGCGGCTGATCGCTTCCGGCGGCAACTCGATATTGACGCCGAGCGCGGTCAGCACGTCGGCCGTGCCGGTGAGAGAGGAGGCGCCGCGATTGCCGTGCTTGGCGATGGGCACGCCGGCGGCGGCGGTGACGAAAGCCGAGCCGGTGGAAATGTTGAAGCTGTGCGAGCCGTCGCCGCCGGTGCCGACGATGTCGATGGCGCCGGCCGGCGCCGTCACGCGCAGCATCTTGGCGCGCATGGTGGCGACCGCGCCGGAAATCTCGTCGACCGTCTCGCCGCGCACCCTGAGCGCCATCAGGAAGCCGCCGATCTGGCCGGGCGTGGCATTGCCCGACATGATGATGTCGAAGGCCTCGCGCGCTTCCTCGAAGGAGAGCGCGGTGCCGGCCGCAGCCTTGGCGATATGGACTTTCAGCGTATTCATCGTGTCAGGGCTTGTGAGATGGCTACTTGGTCGATCTGGATCTTGTATTGGGTTTGCAGTTGCGCAACCAGTTGGTCGAGCAGGTCATTCGAAATGCTGGAGGCGATGGCCTTCTGCTGGGCCTCGGGAACGGAGCTTGCGTCCGCGCCGGCCGGCTCGATCGCTTCCACGACCTTGAACAGGATCTGAGCGTCGCCGGTGGGGGCAGGGAACAGGCCGATGCCGCCTTCGCCGACATCGAAGGTCGCGGCAGCGCCGTCACGGCCGAAATCGGCGTCCTCGGCATCGCGCTTGACGCCGCGCTTGGTCTGCTTTTCCAGCTTCAGTTCGGTGGCGATCGCGTCGAGCGTTTCGCCGGATTTCAAGCGCTTTTCGAGCTCATCCGCCTTTTCGGAAAGCTGCCTGGTCGTTTCCGCCGCAGTCCAGTCGGCAACGACCTTCTGGCGAACCTCGTCCAGCGTGCGGTCGCGCGCCGGCGTGATGCCTTCCACCTCGTAGAACAGGTAGCCGTCGGCGTCCGTCGGCAGGCCGTCGTTCTCCGTTCCGACTTCCGCCTCGAACACGGCCTTGATGAGTTGGGACGATTGCGGAAGATCCTTGACGATGGTGCCGTCCGGCGTCTGGCCGTTGCGGTCGACCGCGTCGACGGTGACCACCTTCAGTTTCAGCTTGGCGGCCGCCTCGGCGAAGGTGTCGCCGGCCGCGCGCGCGTCCTCGTAGGCGTCGTGGGTGTCGAGCAGGATGCGGTTGGCCTCGTCGAGCGCCAGGTTCTTGCGGATTTCGTCGGCGACGTCGGCTTCGCTCTTCACGACCTCCGGGTCGATCTTGGTCACGCGCAGCAGCACCGGGCCGAAGCTGCCGTCGACCACGGGGCTGACCTCGTTGAGGTTGAGCGCGAAGGCGGCGTCGGCCACGGCCTTGTCGGCGATCTTGTCCTTGGCCAGCGTTCCGAGTTGCGTGTCGGCTTCGGTCTTGCCCTCCGCCGCGGCGATCTTGTCGAAGGTGGCGCCGGCCTTCAGCGACGCCAGCGCCGCGTCGGCCGCTTCCTTCGATTTGAACACCAGTTGCTCGATGGCGCGCGTCTCCGGCGTGGTGAAGCGGGCCTTGTCCTTCTCGTACGCGTCCCTGACCTGCTGGTCGCTGACGCTGCTCAGATCCACGATGTCTTCCGGGTTGAGCCGCGCGTAGCTGAACTTGCGATATTCAGGGGCCGCGTAGGTCTTCTTGTTTTCCTCGAAATAGCTGGACAGGGTGCTGTCGGAGGGAGCCGCGATCGGCTCGACCAGCGACTTGGGTAAGGTGAGGTAGTCGACGGTCCTGTCCTCGCCACGGTAAAGCGCCACCGCCTTCAGGAAGGTGTCCGGTGCCTTCAAGCCGTCCGAAACGGCCTCCACGATCTGCTGGCGCACCGCCACCTGGGCGCGGTTGGCGATGTAGTCCTCCGGGCGCATGCCCATCTGGGTCATGATGTAGTCGAACGTCCTGCGGTCGAACTTCCCGTCCGGTCCCTTGAAGGCGTCGTCGTCGCGGGTCAGCTCGGCGAGCTTGTCCTTGGAAACGCCGAGGCCCATCTGGCGCGCCTGCTCGTCCAGCAAGGCGCCGGACACCAGTTGCGCCAGCACCTGGCTGTCGATGCCCAGCCCCTTGGCCTGTTCCTGCGTGATGCGCTGGCCGTATTGCTGCGACAGGGCGTTGACCTGGCGGTCGTAGGCGAGGCGATATTCGTTCACCGAGACGGAGGTGCCGCCGACGGTGACGACCGATTCGTGGCCGGCGACGCCGGCTATGCGGCCGGAAATTCCCCATACCGCGAAGCTCAGCACCAATATCGACAGCAGGCCTTTGGCCAGCCACGATCCCGCTGCGTCTCTCAAGCTACCAAGCATCGTCACTTCCGGTCTGGGAGGCGCGCCTTTGCAGCGCGCGTCATACATGGAACAAGGGCAATAGCGTCCTTCCGCCGACCTGTCGATTGCTTTGTGACCTGTTTTTGATAGGGAAGGGGCGAGGCCCAGCCGATCTGGAGAACAAACGCATGACCCCCGGAATTCGCCCGCTCGTCGCCGGTAACTGGAAAATGAACGGCACAGGCGCGTCGCTGAACGAACTGAGAATGATCGGCAACGGCTTTCTCGGCGGGCTCGATGCGGAGACCGAGGCGCTGGTGTGCGTGCCCGCGACCTTGCTGACGCGGGCCGCCGAGATCCTGTCGCGTACGCCGGTCAAGGCCGGCGGGCAGGATTGCCATGTTCGCGAAAGCGGCGCCTTCACCGGTTGCATCTCCGCCGAGATGCTGAAGGACGCCGGCGCCTCCCATGTCATCGTCGGCCATTCGGAGTGCCGGGCCGATCGCGGCGAAGACGATGCCGAGGTATGCGCCAAGGCTTCCGCCGCGTGGCACGCCGGGTTGACGGCGATCATCTGCATCGGCGAATCGAACGAGCAGCGCGAGCGCGGGCAGGCGCTCGACGTGTTGTCGCAGCAGATCGCCGGCTCGGTCCCGAATACGGCGACGCCGGCCAACGCGATCGTCGCCTACGAGCCGATCTGGGCGATCGGCACCGGGCTGACGCCGACCCTTGCCGACGTGGCCGAGGCGCACGCGCATATAAGAGAGAGGCTCACGGAAAAGCTCGGGCCGGTCGCTTCGAAGATGCGTATTCTCTATGGCGGATCGGTCAAACCTTCCAACGCCGTGGAACTGCTCGGCGTCGAAAATGTCGACGGCGCGCTGGTCGGCGGCGCCAGCCTCAAGGCCGCCGATTTCCTCGGCATTGCCGAAGCCTATCAAAGGATGTGAGGCCGGCTGGCGCGGTTGGCAAACAGCCCGCCAGTTCCCATATTGCGCCAGTGGGCTTGGAAATGCCTAGAAAGCCATGTATTGAGCCGCGCAATCGATGGCCATTCCTCAGGCCGCGCTAGGCCTTGCCAGGGTAAACAATGGAAACCTTACTGATCGTCATCCACCTCATGGTCGTGCTCGCCCTCGTCGGCGTCATCCTGCTTCAGAAGTCCGAAGGCGGGGGCCTTGATGTCGGCGGCGGCTCCGGTTTCATGACGGCGCGCAGCGCCGCCAATACGCTGACGCGGGTGACGGCGATCCTGGCCACGATCTTCTTCGTAACCTCCCTCGCGCTGTCGCTGCTGGCGCGCTATGGCGACAAGCCGATCGATATTCTCGACCGCGCCCCGGTCACCAACCAGGGCCAGACGCAGGGCAAGGGCGTGCTCGACCAGTTGCCGGGCAGCACCGCGCCGGCCGCACCGAAGGTCGACACGAACGCACCTTCCGTGCCGGCCGGTACGGAAGAGACGGCGCCCGCGAACTCGCCGGCTTCCGGAGCGACTGCGCCGGCCGCCAACGGCACGGCCGAGCCCGTGGCTCCCCAGGTCCCCAACCAGTAAGCTTGTGGCCTTGCCGCCACGACTGTGATCGTTTCGACACAGTCGTGGCAAATGGTAGCCGATCACGAAGATTCGAGCCGGAGCGGAAGGGCTCTCGGCTTGAGGCTTCGAGGGCTAATCGATTATAGCTGAAGCGCGGCGTATCGGTATCCTCTCGGGGGTGCCGGGCGGCCCCTCGGGCAACTTTCTTTGAAAGATCGGATTTTCGTCATGCAGCTTCGCAGCTTCATTTTCGTAGGACTTTGCGCGGCACTCGCCATGAGCTCCACCGCGATCGCGGCGACGCCGGCGGGTACGGCCGCGCCGCAGTCGGTCGGCGAGACCGATGTCGTGCAGGTCGCGGCCAAAAGCGCCACGGCCGAACTGCGTCAGCTCAAGAAAAAGAAGAAGCCGACCGATGAGGATTTGAGCCGCATCAAGGAACTGGAAGCGAAGATCGTGGCGGATCGCGCGGCCGCCAAGGTCAAGGCGATCGAGGCCAGGAAGCAGGCGATGCGGGACGCGGCCAAGGCCAAGGCGGACGCCGCGCGCGAAGCGTTCCTGAGCCAGAAGGGCCAGAAGGCGAAGGTTGTCGAAGCGGCCCCCGACAAGAAGAAGATGGTCAAGGCCGCCGAACTCGCCGATCCGGTCGTCGCCAACGACGCGCCCATCCCGGCCGAGGTCATGAACATCGCCGTGACCGGCAATAACGGCGAATTGCGCAGCGAGCCGCGTCTGGGCGAAAAGCCGCGCAGCACCGGCGGCGGCCTGTTTGGCGGCCTGTTCGGCGGCACGTCCGTATCGTCCATCTCGCTGCTGCCGGAGACGCGCGCGCTCGACGCCGCCCTGGCTCAGCGCGAGGCCAAGAAGCCGTTCAAGGTCAAGCCGGAATTCGTTCCCCAGGAAGTCGACTTCCGTGGATATGAGCCGGGCACCATCGTCATCGACACCAGCGCGCGCCGCCTCTATCTGGTCGAATCCTCCTCGACGGCCCGTCGCTACGCCATTGCCGTCGGCAAGGAAGGCCTGCAGTACAAGGGCGCCGTCACCGTCGGCGACAAGCAGGAATGGCCGCGCTGGATTCCGACCAAGGAAATGCAGCAGCGCGAGCCGAAGCATTACGGCCAGTACAAGGACGGCATGCCCGGCGGCGGCATGAACCCGCTCGGCGCGCGCGCCATCTATCTTTACGACGGCAAGAAGGATACCCATCTGCGTATCCATGGCACCATTGCGCCGCAGACGATCGGCACCAGCGCCTCCAACGGCTGCTACCGCATGATCAACGAGCATGTGATGGACCTTTATCGCCGCGTCAAAGTCGGCACCAAAGTCGTCGTCCTCTAAGGGCCGACGCAGCGTAATCCAGGGGCCGGCTTGCGCCGGCCCCTTCGTTTTGCCTTGTCCAACGCGAGGCAAAGCCGGGAAAAACCTGGAGCGGCGGTTTTTTCACTGGCAGAATCGATCTGGCCGCGTTAAGCGATGGTTCCCATGGCGCGATATGTATTCATCACCGGCGGCGTGGTTTCTTCCCTTGGAAAAGGCATAGCATCGGCGGCCCTCGGGGCGCTTTTGCAGGCGCGCGGCTATCGCTGCCGCCTCAAGAAGCTCGACCCCTATCTCAACGTCGATCCGGGCACGATGTCGCCTTACCAGCATGGCGAGGTGTTCGTGACCGACGACGGCGCGGAAACCGACCTCGACCTCGGCCACTACGAGCGCTTTACCGGCCGTTCGGCCAATCGCCAGGACAACATCACCACCGGCCGCATCTACAAGAACATCATCGAGCGCGAGCGTCGGGGCGACTATCTCGGCGCCACCGTGCAGGTCATTCCGCACGTCACCGACGAGATCAAGAACTTCATCCGCGACGGCAACGACGATTTCGATTTCGTGCTGTGCGAAATCGGCGGCACCGCCGGCGACATCGAGGCGATGCCTTTCCTCGAAGCCATCCGCCAACTCGGCAACGACCTGCCGCGCAACAACGCCGTCTATGTGCATCTGACCTTGATGCCGTTCATCCAGGCGGCGGGGGAACTGAAGACCAAGCCGACCCAGCATTCGGTGAAGGAACTGCGAGGCATCGGCATTGCGCCGGACATCCTGCTGGTGCGCTCGGACCGGCCGATCCCGAAGGAAGAGCGCCGCAAGCTGTCGCTGTTCTGCAATGTGCGCGAATCGGCGGTCATCCAGGCGCTCGACGTCGGCCACATCTACGACGTGCCGATGGCCTACCACAAGGAAGGGCTGGATTCGGAAGTGCTGGCGGCCTTCGGCATCGAGCCGGCGCCGAAGCCGCGCATGGAACCCTGGCAGGGGGTGATGCACCGTATCCACAACCCCGAAGGCGAGGTGTCGATCGCCATCGTCGGCAAATATACCGGGTTGAAGGACGCTTATAAGTCTCTGATCGAGGCACTGTCGCACGGCGGCATCGCCAACCGTGTCCGGGTCAAGCTCGACTGGATCGAGAGCGAGGTCTTCGAGAAGGAAGATCCCGCGCCCTATCTGGAAAAGGTGCATGGCATCCTGGTTCCGGGCGGCTTCGGCGAGCGTGGCTCGGAAGGCAAGATTCTCGCGGCCAAGTTCGCGCGCGAGCGCAAGGTGCCATATTTCGGCATCTGCTTCGGCATGCAGATGGCCTGCATCGAGGCGGCGCGGTCGCTGGCCGGCGTCGAGCACGCCTCGTCGACCGAGTTCGGCCCGACCAAGGAGCCGGTCGTCGGCCTGATGACCGAATGGCTGAAAGGCAACATGCTGGAGAAGCGCCGCGAAGCCGGCGATCTCGGCGGCACGATGCGGCTCGGTGCGTACGAGGCGCGGCTTTCGGAAGGCTCGAAGATAGCCGGGATTTACGGCAGCACCGACATCCACGAGCGCCATCGCCACCGCTACGAGGTCAATATCGACTACAAGAAGCGGCTGGAGGAGTGCGGGCTGGTGTTCTCCGGCATGTCGCCGGACGGCGTCTTGCCGGAAACTGTCGAATATGCGGATCACCCGTGGTTCATCGGCGTGCAATACCACCCGGAACTGAAAAGCCGGCCGCTGGAGCCGCATCCGCTGTTCGCTTCCTTTATCGAGGCGGCGATCACGCAGAGCCGGCTTGTGTGAAGACGGTTCTTGCATGGTGAAAATTACCTGACTAAAGTCAGGTAATGGATCGCGACCACGTCAGGCAAGTCCGTTTGTTCAGCCGTCAGGTCACGCAGCGCATCGGCGTCTTGCAGGACAGCTATCTCAGCCGGGGCAGGCCGCTTGGCGAAGCGCGGCTTCTGTTCGAGATCGGCGTCGACGGGCGCGAGGTACGCGACCTGCGTTCCCTGCTGAACCTCGATTCCGCCTATCTCAGCCGCCTGCTGCGCTCGCTGGAGGCGCAGGGCCTCGTCACCGTCGAACAACAGCAGACCGGCGATGGCCGGATGCGCCGCGCCACGCTGACGGCCATGGGCAGGGTCGAGTTCGACAGCTACGACAGGCTGTCGGACGAACTCGCCCAGTCGCTTCTTTCTCCGCTGACCCCAGTGCAACGGTCCCGCCTGATCGCGGCGATGGACGAGGTGCGCAACCTGCTCGCCGTGGCGCCGATCGAGATCGCGGTCGTGTCGCCGCAGGAGCCGGATGCGCGCTGGTGCCTGGATCGCTATTTCGAGGAGTTGGCGCAGCGGTTCGAAAACGGCTTCGACCGGGCACTCGGCAAGCCCCCGTCCGATGCTGAGATGACACCGCCGGCCGGCTTTTTCCTGGTCGCGCGCAGCGACGGCACACCGGTCGGCTGCGCGGCGCTGGTCAGGCTTGCGGCGGAGGCGGTGGAGATCAAGCGCATGTGGTCGGCGCCAGCCGCGCGCGGGCGGGGCGTGGCGCGCCGCATGCTGGGCGAGCTGGAAAGGCTGGCGCGCGAAGCGGGCTACCGCAAGATTTTTCTCGACACCAACCGCTCGCTCACGGAAGCGCAGACGCTTTATCGCCGGCAGGGTTTCGTTGAAACCGCGCGCTACAACGACAATCCCTATGCCGATTTCTGGTTCGAAAAGGACCTGAACGGGTAGGTAGGTGCCGGGCCGCCGGCTTATGCCGGCGGCCCGGGATGCGGGCGAGTTCAGGCGCGCGCGGCTTTCGCGCCGGAACCGACGGCGGCCGAACGCAGCGCATAGTAGATGACACCGGCGATGGCGACGCCGAAGAACCAGCCATAAACGCCCCACCAGACCGGCAGCCAGTTGGTGAAGGCCGGCAGGATCGAGGAGAACAGCGCGCCGATGCCGGCGGCGATGAAGGCGTTGACGTGCCAGCCGCTCTGGAAGCGGAATTCGCCGTTTTCGCGGTAGAGCGCCTCGACGTCGAGGTCGCCTTTGCGGATCAGGTAATAGTCCACCATCATGACGCCGAAGATCGGTCCCATGGTGGCGCCGATGGCGCTGACGAAGGCAGCGGCTCCGGTTTCCCACGGCGCGAACGGGTAGAGCACCAGCGCGATCAGCGCCGCGATATAGCCGCCCTTCTTGAAGTCGATCTGGTGCGGAAACACGTTGGCGAAGTCGAAGGCCGGCGACACGAAGTTGGCGACGACGTTGATGCCGAGTGTCGCCACGGCGAAGGTCAGCGCCGCCAGCAAGGCCAGGAACCAGCTATCGAACTTGGCCGAGATGTGCTCGGGATGGAGCAGGACCTCGCCATAGACGTCGTAGGCGGCAATCGTGGTGACGCCGGCGACCAGCGAAAACAGGATCAGGTTGATCGGCAGGCCCCAGATGTTGCCGGTGCGCACGGCCTTCGTGGTCGGCGCATAGCGCGAGAAATCGCAGAAGTTCAGGTAGAGCGCCGCGAAATAGGTTACCCAGATCGCCGCGACGGCTGCGAGAGCCTCGAAGGAACCCGGCAGGCCGGGAACGCCGGCGTCCTTGGTTTCGGCAAGCAGCACGTCCATCGGGATATCGCTGGTGAAGGCGAATTTACCTGCCTTGACGCACAGGTAGACGGCAAGGATCAGCATCATGATCCACACCGCCGGGCCGGCCCAGTCCTGGAACCGGCGCACCGTTTCCATGCCGCGCTGGATGATGAGCAACTGCGCGCCCCACATCAGCAGGAAGCAGATCACCTCGAGCGTGGAGTGGCCGAGGAAGTGATAGTTCTGGTGGAACTGGAGGAACCAGTCCGAGCGGATGAGCAGCGCCACCAGCGCACCCGATGCCAGCGCCGTCTGCGCGCCGTACCAGAAGCAGGCGACGACGGCCCGCACCAGCGCCGGAACGTTGGCGCCGAAGGTGCCGAAGGAGGCGCGCGCCAGCACGGGGAAGGGCACGCCGGTCTTGGCACCGGCGTAGCCGACCATGTTCATCAGCGCGTAGATGATGAGCGAGCCGATGCCGATGGCGATGATGAAATTGACGAAGCCGCCGCAGAACAGAAAAAGACTGGCGGCGAGATAATAGCCCCATAGGCTGTGTACGTCCGACGTCCAGACGTTGAAGATGGAAAACGGCCCCCAGTTGCGGACGGTCGCCGGAGCGAGGTCCTCATTGTATAGGCGCGGTGAAGCTCCCTGTATGGTCATCGAATTTTTCCCCTATCCTCCCTTCGCGCCCTCCTGCGCGAAATGGTACAGGATACGCATCGTATGGTGAGAGTCGCAAGGAAGCCATTTCAGGCTGTTGCGAGGAAAGACATTCAATGTAAACCGGGGCAATCCGCAGTAACGTGCAGGCATGCCATCGGTTTGAGGGGACGAAGTTGAGCGATACGCCGTCGGGCGACCGGCTCGTGCTTCTGGGATGCAAGGGTGGCCCGGCGATTCGGCCGGGCGGTCCCTCGCCGACGTCCTCGTTGCTGGAAATCGGCGGCCGCCGGGTCGTCGTGGATTGCGGCCTCGGGGTTACGCGGGGCCTGGTCGATGCCGGCATGCACCTGAAATCGCTCGACCTTGTCTTCATCACCCATCTGCATTCCGATCACGTGCTGGAACTCGGGCCGCTTGTCCATACGGCCTGGACCGCCGGCCTTTCGCGCCCGGTCACGGTGTTAGGGCCTCCCGGAACGGAGGACTGCTGGCGCCACTTTACCCGTTCGCTGGCGTTCGACATCGAAACCCGCATCGCCGACGAAGGCCGGCCGGACCTCCGCGAACTCGTTCGCGTGCGTGAGTTCGGCGAGGGCGTGGTGATGGAGGAGGGCGGGTTGCGCGTTTCGGCCTTGCGTGTCGACCATCCGCCGGTAACCGATTGTTTCGCGCTGCGTTTCGAGCATCCTGCGCTGACCGTGGTGTTTTCGTCCGATACCTCTTTCTTTCCGCCGCTTGCCGATTTCGCGCGAGGGGCGGATATTCTGGTCCATGAGGCGATGCTGGGGGAGGGGATCGAGCGGCTGGTGGCCCGGACGGGCAACGGCTCGCGCTTGCGCGAGCATCTCGTCTCCAGTCACAGTTTTGCCGAGCAAGCCGGCCGGATTGCCAGCGAGGCCGGGGTCGGGCGTCTGGTGCTCAATCATCTGATCCCTGCCGACGACCCGGAGATCGGCGAGGCGGACTGGATCGCCGCCACGCGAAAAAGCTGGTCGGGTGCCTTGACGATCGCGCGCGATGGGCTTGTGGTGGAACCGGGCGCCGGAGTCGCGTCGCGAGAGGAAACCGCATGAAGCTTGCAACCTTGAAGAACGGGAAGCGCGACGGCAGGCTGGTCGTCGTTTCCCGGGACCTGACGCGTTATACCGACGCTTCCTTCCTGGTGCCGACGCTGCAAGGCGCGCTGGACGACTGGCAGCGGCTGGCGCCCCACCTCGAAGCGCTCGGGCATTCGCTGGAAGCGGATGCGGTGCCTTCGGGGCGCTTCCATGAGAACGACGCCCGCTCGCCCTTGCCGCGCGCCTACCAGTGGGTCGGCGGTTCGGTCTATGGCAGCCATGTCGAGCAGATGAGCAAGGCGCAAGGCGACAAGGCGCCGGAGAATTTCCTGACGGAACCGCTGCTCTATCAGGGCGGCTCGGATTCCTTCATCGATCCGCGCGGCGCGCTGCTCGTCGCCGACGAGGCCTACGGCATCGACATGGAGGGGGAAGTGGCGGTCGTCGTCAGCGACGTGCCCATGGGGGCCAGCCTCGACGAGGCCCGCGCGGCGATCCGCCTCGTGATGCTGGCCAACGACGTTTCCCTGCGCGAGCTTATTCCGGGCGAACTGGCGAAGGGCTACGGCTTTTTCCAGGGCAAGCCGTCCACCGCCTTTTCACCGGTGGCGGTCACGCCGGATGAACTGGGGGTGGCCTGGGATGGCGGGAAACTCAGCCTTCCCCTGTTGGTGGAAGTCAACGGCAGGGCGTTCGGGCGGGCCAATGCCGGGGTCGACATGAATTTCGATTTCCCGGCGCTGATCGTCCATGCCGCGAGAACCCGGTCGCTGTGCGCCGGCACGATCGTCAGTTCGGGCACGGTGTCGAACCGCCATGGCGGCGGCCCGGGCAAGCCGGTTTCGGCAGGCGGCGCGGGCTTTTCCTGCATCGCGGAGCAGCGCATCGCCGAGACGATCAAGGGCGGCGCGCCGAAAACGCCGTTCCTCTCCTTCGGCGACAAGGTGCGCATCGAGATGAAGGACGCCGCCGGGCGCTCCGTTTTCGGCGCCATCGAACAGACGATCGAGAAATACGAGCGCTAGCTACGCCCGCCCCTCGAAGAATTCCGGATAGTTTTCTATCGCGGCGGCGATGATGCGCAGCGACACCGCGACGTTCAGGGCGTTCGCGTTGTTGCCCGCGGCGGCCAGCGCCGCCGCCTCGTGCCGGATTGCGGCGATGGCGGCGGCCCAGCTTTTCGCGGGGTGCCCGCCGAGCAGGTCGCGGGTCAGGCCTGCCAGGAAATCCGTGATTTTTTGCGAGACGTCGGCCGGCGTGGCCGGGGCACGCTGAAGATTGCGCAGCCGCAGGATTTCGAGGCCGAGCGTGACGGCGGCGATGCCGCCGCCGAGGAAGGCTTCGCCCCTGCGCCCCAGCCGGCGGACGAGCGGCATCAACTGGTTGATGCGGTCATAGGCCAGGCTTTCGAAAGCCGACCGGCGTGGGATTCTTTCATGCAGGCAAAGCCGGGCGAGGTCCTGGCGCATCGCCCGCGCGATGCGGTTCGCGGTCGCCCACGGATCGGCCGGCAGGACGACGAGGTAGACGCCGATGGCCAGCAGGATGCCGACCAGGATCGATGCCGAACTGCCGAAAAACTCGGCCGGGTTATAGGTCATGACCTGATGTGGGCTGAGGAAGGCGAGGAAATTGATGGCGAAGGCCGTCGCCACGCCAACCAGCCGCGGATTGGCCATCGCCAGCGCGGCCGGAACGAGGATCGGCACTACGAAGACGATGAACCAGCCGAAACCGGGCAGGGCGGGCAGCGCGATCTGCCCGACGAGATAGGCGAAGGGCAGCGCAAGCAGCGTTCCCTTGAAGAACCCCCAGGCGATCTCCACCGGCGAAGGGCGCGGCGCAAAGAGGCTCGCGACCACCGCCACGATGATGACGATGCCGGCGGCTTCCGACCATTTCGTCGCCAGCCAGAACGCGGCCACCAGCATGGTGGCGATCGCCGCCCGCAGGGCGTTGCGCCACGCCGCATGGCGGTCGCGGTGGATAACCAGCGCCGGCTGGCGCCGTGAATCCGCGTGCCCGCTCGGGGGAGCGCGCAACGCGTCGAGGCCGCGCAGGACCTGATTCATCGCCTCGGCGAACTCGCCGGCGATCGTGACGCGGGTCAGCGTATCGACGCTGTCGGCGTGTTCGGTAGCGGTCTGGGCCGCGTGGCCGGAGACGGCGTCGAATTTCGCGACCCACGGCCGGATGTCGTCCAGCGACGGCGCCGCCGCCATTTCGTCGACGACGGTTTTCAATTCGCGCCGCACCGGCATCAGTGCGAGGTTTTGCGGCGCCGTGTAGGTGTGGAGCACGCGCGCCGCCGACAGGGCCGACAGCAGGTAGCCGATGGTGCGGCGCAGCGGATGGGCGCGAGTCGCCATGCTGGGCGCTTCCAGCCGCGCATAGGTGCGCATCTCGCCGAGCGCCTGCGTCTCGGCAACCAGCTTGCGATACTGCAGGTCGAGCCCGGCCGCGTCGCCGCCGAACGCCCCGCCCGCATAGGCGGCAAGATCGAGGATGCAGCGCTCCAGCCGCGAATGCATCGCATCGCGCGCGAGCTGCGGCAGCAGGAGCCGGCTGGCGAGCCCCGCGCAGGCGATGCCGATGACGATCTCGCCGCAGCGTGCCGTCGCCAGTTCGAGCACGAGGTGCGGATGGCCGAAAGCGGGCAGGGCGATGATGGTCGCCGTATAGCCGGCGAGCGCCGCGCCGTAGGCCTCCGGGTTGCGCAGGAGCGACGAGACATAGGTGCAAAGGCCGATCCAAAGGGCGAGCGCGGTGACGAACAGCCACGGATCGGTGCCGAGAAGGGCGGTGAGGCCGATCGCGGCCACCGCGCCGGCCAGCGTGCCAAGCAGCCGGAAGAAGCCTTTCGCCAGCACCATGCCGGCGACCGGCTGGGCCACGATGAACACCGTCATCATCGCCCATTGCGGGTGGTCGAGGTTGAGCGCGTAGGCCGCGAGAAGGGCGATCAGCCCGGCCGACGTGGTGCGCAGCGCGAAAATCCAATCGCTGCGCGTCGGGCGCGGAAGACCGGCCGCACGTGCGGCGAGACGGTGTCGAACCCACGCAAAGCCCACGCGCCCGCTCCGCATCAGGGGTTGCAGAAAGTCAGATGTCCAGCGCGTCGGCTTCCGTGAACTCGGCGCGTTCCTGGATGAAGCGGAAGCGCGCCTCCGGCCTGGTGCCCATCAGCGCTTCCACCGCTTCCCTGGTTTCCTTTTCGGCGTCGATCACGTCGACCCTGAGCAGCGTGCGCTTCTTCGGGTCCATGGTGGTTTCCTTCAATTGGCCGGCCATCATTTCGCCGAGCCCCTTGAAGCGCCCGATCTCGACCTTGCCGCGCCCGGCGAACTGGGTGCGCAGCAGTTCGTCCTTGTGGGCGTCGTCGCGCGCATAGGCGATCTTGCCGCCCTGGCGGATCGAATAGAGCGGCGGCACCGCCATGAAGAGGTGGCCGCCGCGGATCAGCGCCGGCATCTCCTGATAGAAGAAGGTGATGAGCAGCGAAGCGATATGCGCGCCGTCGACATCGGCGTCGGTCATGATGATGACGCGGTCGTAACGAAGGTCCTCGTCGCGGTATTTGGAGCGCGTGCCACAGCCCAGCGCCTGGATCAGGTCCGAAATCTGCTGGTTGGCCGTCAGCTTGTCGTGGCCGGCGCTGGCGACGTTGAGGATTTTTCCGCGCAAAGGCAGCACTGCTTGGCTGGCGCGGTCGCGCGCCTGCTTGGCCGAGCCGCCGGCCGAATCGCCCTCGACGATGAACAGTTCGGCGCCGGCGGCCGCGTTTTGCGTGCAGTCGGCCAGCTTGCCGGGCAGGCGCAGCTTGCGCACCGCGCTCTTGCGCGACACTTCCTTTTCCTGCCTTCGCCGCACCCGCTCGTCGGCGCGCGCCACCACCCAGTCGAGCAGTTTCGAGGCTTCTTGCGGATTGGCGGCGAGCCAGTGGTCGAACGGGTCGCGGATGGCGTTCTCGACGATGCGCACCGCCTCGATGGTGGCCAGCCGGTCCTTGGTCTGGCCGACGAATTCCGGCTCGCGGATGAACACCGACAGCATGCCGGCGGCCGAGATCATCACGTCTTCCGAACTGATGACGGAGGCACGCTTGTTGCCGATCAGTTCGCCATAGGCGCGCAAGCCCCGCGTCAGCACGTTGCGCAGGCCGGCCTCATGCGTGCCGCCTTCGCCGGTCGGCACGGTGTTACAGTAGGACAAGAGGTAGCCGTCGCCGCCATACCAGCTTACCGCCCATTCGAGCGAGCCGTGGCCGCCCTGCTTTTCCGTCTTGCCGGCAAAGATTTCCTGCGTGACCTGGAATTCGCTGCCGAGCGAGGAGGCAAGATAGTCCTTGAGGCCGCCGGGGAAGTGGAAGGTCGCCTTGGGCGGCGTCTCGTCCTTTTCCTTGAGGAGCGAGGGATCGCAGGCCCAGCGGATTTCGACGCCGCCGAACAGATAGGCTTTCGCGCGCGTCATCTTGTAGAGGCGCGCCGGCTCGAAGGCGGCCCCCTTGCCGAAAATCTGCTCGTCGGGATGGAAGCGGATTTTTGTGCCGCGCCGGTTGTGGATCTCGCCGAGCTGTTCGAGCCCGCTGGTGGCGACGCCGCGCGAAAAACTCTGGCGATAGAGCTTGCGGCCGCGCGCCACTTCCACTTCCAGACGGTCGGACAGCGCGTTGACCACGGAAACGCCGACGCCGTGCAGACCGCCGGATGTCTCATAGACCTTGGAGTCGAATTTGCCGCCCGAATGCAACGTCGTCATGATGACTTCGAGCGCTGGCTTCCTGAACTTCGGGTGCATGTCGACCGGAATGCCGCGACCATTGTCGGTGACGGACAAAAAGCCGTCCGCCGAAAGCTCCACCTCGATGAAGGTGGCGTGGCCGGCCACCGCCTCGTCCATCGAGTTGTCGATGACTTCCGCGAACAAATGGTGCAGCGCCTTGGCGTCGGTGCCGCCGATATACATGCCGGGGCGGCGGCGAACCGGCTCCAACCCTTCCAGCACTTCGATGTCGGCGGCGCTGTAGCCGTCGATGCCGTCGGCGGCCGGCGCGGTTTTCTTCAGCGTCGACTTCTGGAGCGCCAGCACCATCGGGTCCAGTGGGCGTGCGGCCGGCTGCGGCCGCTTGTCGAGACTGCCGAAAAGGTCGTTGGCGTCATCCATCGGGATCAGATTTCCAATATTTCGAATCACTGCCGATACTGCCATGCTTTGCAAGGCAAGGCATCCGGGTTCGTGTTCTGTTCATGTGAGGGCGGCGGGTCAAGCCCCGCGAGGGGATTTGTCCCGCTTTGTGGCCGATGCTGCACAGGGCGGTGGCTGCGCAGCTGGCCCGAAGCGCCGGTTTGAAACCTTACTTTGAATATATGGTGCGGCATTCTTGATAGATGACATATCAATATGGAGGTGATAATGATCGTTCTGATAATTGAAGGCGGTTCAATCTCGTGATTACCGGTGGCCAGATGAAGGCGGCGCGCGCGCTGTTGGGTATCGACCAGAAGCAACTGGCGGAACTGGCCGGGCTTTCTGTGCCGACCATCCAGCGCATGGAAGCCAGCGAAGGCACCGTTCGTGGCGTCGTCGAGAGCCTGACCAGGGTCGTCGAGGCGCTCAGTCGCGCCGGCGTCGACCTGATCGGCGAGGGGGCCGCCAGCACGGGCGGCGGGCGCGGCGTGCGGCTGAAGGAGCCGGTATCGACGCCAGGCGGTTGAGCCGCGGTTTTTCCTGACGGCGAGCGCCGACCTGTGCCGACGATCCGCCGCCTCCGATGAGGTAGCAGAGCTGAAATGACCACACAGACGTTTTCCTCGCAGTCGGCGCGGCCGAGCTTTGCGGAGCTTTTCACGCCCAAGCTCATCACCGTCTTGCGTGAGGGCTATACGTTCGGTCACTTCCGCGCCGATGTCATGGCCGGGCTGACGGTGGCGATCGTGGCGCTGCCCTTGTCCATGGCCATCGCCATCGGCTCCAACGCCTCGCCGGCCCAGGGGCTCTATACCTCGATCATCGGCGGCTTCTTCGTGTCCCTGCTCGGCGGCAGCCGCTTCCAGATGGGCGGGCCGGCCGGCGCCTTCATCGTGCTGGTGGCCGCCACCGTGCAGCAGCACGGCATGGACGGGCTGATCCTCGCCACGATCATGGCAGGGTTCATGCTGATGGCGATCGGCTACCTGCGGCTCGGCACCTATATCAAGTTCATTCCCTATCCCGTGACCATCGGCTTTACCGCCGGCATCGCGCTGACTATCTTTTCGGGCGAGATCACCCATCTGTTCGGCCTTTCCTTCAGCGGGACGGAGCCGGGGCCGCTGACGCAGAAGATTCCTTTCCTGTGGGAACACCTGCCGACGTTCTCGCCGGCTACGCTCGCCCTTTCAGTGGCCAGCATCGTCGCCCTCGTCGTGCTGCGCATGGTGCGGCCACGTTGGCCGGGCATGCTCATCGTCGTGGCGCTGGCGGCGGTCGCGACGGCTCTCCTCAAGCTTCCGGTCGAGACCATCGGCACGCAGTTCGGCGGCATCCCGCGCTCGCTGCCGCTGCCGGCGCTGCCCGCGGTCAGTCTGGAGAAGTTGCAGGCGGTGCTGCCCAATGCGGTGTCCTTCACGCTTCTGGGGGCGATCGAATCGCTGCTGTCGGCGGTGGTTGCCGACAGCATGACCGGGCGTCGCCATCGTTCGAACTGCGAACTGGTCGGGCAGGGGGTCGCCAACATCATGTCCGGCCTGTTCGGCGGCATCTGCGTGACCGGCACGGTGGCGCGCACGGCCACCAATGTGCGGGCCGGCGCGCACGGACCGATCTCGGGCATGATGCACTCGGTATTCCTGCTCCTGTTCATTCTGGTTGCCGCGCCGCTGGCGAGCTACATTCCGCTGGCGGTGCTGGCGGCGGTGCTGGCGGTGGTGTGCTGGAACATGGTCGAGCGCCACGCCTTCGCCACGCTCCTTAAAGCCTCGCGCGGCGACGCCGCCGTGCTTTTGGCGACGCTCGGCATCACGCTGTTCCGGGGGCTGACCGAGGCGATCATCGTCGGTTTCGCGCTCGGGTCGGTGCTGTTCATCCACCGCATGTCGCAGACGACGGCGGTGGAAGCCAACCTGCCGCTGGTGGGCGAGGACACGCCTGACGACGGCTCGCGCGGCGCTTACGACGAGCGGGCGCAGCAGGACCCGGGCATCGTCGTCTACCGGATTTCAGGCGCTTTCTTCTTCGGCGCGGCCTCGTCCATCGGCGCGGTGCTGGAGCGGATCGGCGAGGGCCACCGCCACCTGGTGGTCGATTTCACCGCCGTGCCGTTCGTGGATTCCACCGGCGCGCAGACTATCGAGAGCCTGGCGCGCAAGGCTGCCGGCCGCAATGTCGGCGTCTACCTGACGGGGACCTCGGCCAACGTCAAAAGAGAACTGGCGGCGCATGGCATAAAGCCGCCGCTCGTGCGCCTCGCGCCCACCATCGAGCGGGCGCTGGCGGAGATACACAAACGGGAGCCGGCGCTTGCGGCACCGGCTCCCGTCGAAGGTTGAAAAGACTGGCCCCTTACTCCGCCGCGCCCAGATAGTTGCTGAGCGGCGGGCAGGAGCAGATGAGGTTGCGGTCGCCGGCGACGTTGTCGATGCGCGATACCGGCGGCCAGTATTTGGCGGCCGTGTCGGCATTGCCGGCCGGATAGGCCGCTTCCAGCCGCGAATAGGGATGCGTCCATTCGGCTGCCAGCGTTTCGGCGGCCGTATGCGGGGCGTTGACCAGCGGGTTGTCGCCGGCCGGCCATTCGCCGCTCGCCACCTTCGCCGCCTCGCCGGCGATCGCGATCATCGCCTCGCAGAAGCGGTCGAGTTCGCGCTTCGGCTCGGATTCGGTCGGCTCCACCATCAGCGTGCCGGCGACCGGAAACGACATGGTCGGGGCGTGGAAGCCGTAGTCGATCAGCCGCTTGGCGATATCCTCGACGCCGATGCCGGCGCTTTCCTTGAGCACGCGGGTGTCGAGGATGCATTCATGCGCCACGCATCCGCCGCGCCCCTTGTAGAGGACGGGGTAGTGCGCCTCCAGTTGATGGGCGATGTAGTTGGCCGATAGGATGGCGGTTTCGGTCGCTTCCTTGAGGCCGTCTCCGCCCATCATGCGAATGTACATCCAGGTGATCGGCAGGATCGAGGCGCTGCCGAAGGGGGCCGCCGCTACCGCGTGCGCCGTGCCTTCGGCGACGTGGCCGGGCAGATAGGGCTTCAGGTGCGCCTTGACGCCGATCGGCCCGACGCCGGGGCCGCCGCCGCCATGCGGGATGCAGAAGGTCTTGTGCAGGTTCATGTGGCAGACGTCGGCGCCGATGTCGCCCGGCCGCGCCAGCCCGACCAGCGCGTTCAAATTGGCGCCGTCGAAATAGACCTGCCCGCCTTGTTCATGGACGATGGCGCAGATATCCTTCGCGCCTTCCTCGTAGACGCCGTGGGTCGAAGGGTAGGTGAACATCAGCGCCGCGAGGTCGGCAGCATGTTCGGCAGCCTTCGCCTTCAGGTCGTCGATGTCGATGTTGCCGTCCTCGGTGCAGCGCACCACCACGACCTTCATGCCGGCCATGGCCGCACTTGCCGGATTGGTGCCGTGAGCGGAAGAGGGGATGAGGCAGACGTTGCGGTGGCTCTCGCCGCGCGAGCGGTGATAGCCTCGAATGGCGAGCAGGCCGGAAAATTCGCCCTGGCTGCCGGCGTTCGGCTGCAAGGTCACGGCGTCGAAACCGGTGATTTCGGCAAGCCAGCCTTCCAGTTCGTCGATCATGCCGCGCAGGCCGGCAGCATGGGCTTTCGGCGCGAACGGATGCAGGTTGGCGATCCCCGGCCAGCTCACCGGCATCATCTCGGCGGCGGCGTTGAGCTTCATGGTGCAGGAGCCGAGCGGGATCATGGTGCGGTCGAGCGCCAGATCCTTGTCGGCCAGCCGGCGCAGGAAGCGCATCATCTCGGTTTCCGAGCGGTTTTCGTGGAACACCGGCTGCGTCAGGAACTCGTTGCCGCGCTGCTTTCCGGGCATCGCCCTTGCAGCCTTGGTGCCTGCCCTGGCCCCGAAAAGGGCGGTGATGGCTTCGAGGTCGGCCTCGTTCGAGGTTTCGTCGAAGGTGACGCCGATGCGGTCGGCGTCGATCACGCGCAGCAGCAGGCCGGACTTCTCGGCGGCGGTGGCGATGTCCCTGGCCTTGCCTTGGGTGTCGACCGTCACCGTGTCGAAGCGCTGCGTTCCCTCGACGGTGAGGCCGGCGGCGCGCAGGCCTTCGGCGAGGCGGCCGGCGAGCGCGTGGATGTGCGCGGCGATCGCCTGCAGGCCTTGCGGACCGTGCCAGACGGCATAGGCGGCCGCCATGTTGGCCAGCAACGCCTGCGCTGTGCAGATGTTGGAGGTGGCCTTGTCGCGCCGGATGTGCTGCTCGCGCGTCTGCAGGGCAAGGCGATAGCCGGCGCGGCCCATCGTGTCGATGGACTGGCCGACGAGGCGGCCGGGCATCAGCCGGGTGAGCTTTTCGGAAACCGCGCAATAGGCGGCATGCGGGCCGCCATAGCCCATCGGCACGCCGTAGCGCTGCATCGAGCCGACGGCGATGTCTGCCCCGAGCTTCGCCGGCGCATCGGTAAGCGTCAGCGCCAGCGGGTCGGCGACGAAGACGACCAGCGCGCCCACTTCGTGCGCCTTGTCGATGGCTGCCTTATGGTCGCCATAGACGCCGAAAGTGTCCGGCCACGAGACGATCAGGGCGGCGGTGTCCTCGTCGATGCCGTCGCCGTCGATCTCGATGCCGAGCGGCTCGCAGCGCGTGTGCAGCACGTCGACCGTCTGCGGATGCGGCGTGCCGGCCAGCGCGACCTTGCCGCGCTTGTCGCGGTGGTGGCGGACCGCAATGCCGACCGCCTCGGCCACGGCGGTCGCCTCGTCCAGCAGCGAGGCGGACGCGACCGGCAGGCCGGTGAGTTCGCTCACCAGCGTCTGGAAATGGAACAGGAGTTCCAGCCGGCCCTGGCTGATCTCGGCCTGGTAGGGGGTGTAGGCCGTGTACCAGGCCGGGTTCTCGAACAGGTTGCGCTGGATGACCGGCGGCACGTTGACGCCGTGATAGCCGGTGCCGATGAAACTCTTCAGCACGGTGTTCCCGGCTATCCTCGCCGAGAGTTCGGCGAGCGCCTCCGCCTCGGTGGCCGGGTTCGGCAGGGCGAGCGCGCGGTTCAGCCGGATCGACCTCGGCACCGCCTGCGAGACCAGCGTTTCGAGGGAGGGGACGCCGAGCGCGGCGAGCATGGCGCGCGTGTCGGCCGCGGAGGGGCCGATATGGCGCGCCAGGAAGGGGTTGGGTGCCTCAGTCATGTTTGCCTGCCTCGATCTCAACCAATATGGGAATTGTAGGCGGCTTCGTCCATGAGGCCGGTAAGCTGGCTTTCGTCCGCAAGCTTCATCTTCCACAGCCAGCCGTCGCCGGCCGCCGCCGAATTGACCAGCGCCGGGTCCGAGGAAAGCGCCTCGTTGGCCTCGGTGATCTCGCCGTCGACCGGCGCGTAGACGTCCGAGGCCGCCTTGACGGATTCGACCACGACGGCTGTGTCGCCCCTGGCCAGTTTCTTGCCGACTTCCGGCAGTTCGACGAAGACGATGTCGCCAAGCTGCTCCTGCGCATAGTCGGTGATGCCGATGGTGGCGACGCCGCCCTCGACGCGGATCCATTCATGGTCTTCGGTGAAATAGGTCTTGGTCATCGAATTCATCCTTTGCGATAGCGGTGTGGCGTGAAGGGCAGAGGGTGGATGGCAACGGGAATTTTCGCGCCGCGCACTTCGGCGAACAGCGACGTGCCGGGCGAGGCCAGCGCGGCTGCGACGTAGCCCATGGCGACGGGATGGCCGGCCGAGGGGCCGAAGCCGCCGGACGTGACCGCCCCCGCGGCATTGCCGTCGGCGTCGGAAAGCGGCGTGCCGGCGCGCACCGGCTGGCGGCCTTC
>JBASAA010000006.1:0-124012 GCA_049650385.1 Mesorhizobium sp. | reverse complement strand
AGCGCGACGACGAGATCGAGCCAGGGGGAGAAATTCTTGATGTAGTAGAAATCGTAGTAGAGCTTCTGGTGGACCTCGCTGACGCTGGCCACGTGGCCCTGGTTCACCTGCGCCCAGCCCGTCACGCCGGGGCGCACGATGTGGCGATAGGAATAGAAGGCCAGTTCCTTCCGATACCAGTGCGACAGCACCACCGCCTCGGGGCGCGGGCCGATCCAACTCATTTCGCCGCGAAGCACGTTGATGACCTGGGGCAGTTCGTCGATGCGCGTGCGTCGCAGGACGCGGCCGATGCGCGTGATGCGGTGGTCATCCTTCTGAGTTATCGCCTGGTCCTTCTCGCTCCGGGCGTCCTCGCCGTCGGAGCGCATCGTGCGGAATTTGTAGACGGTGAAGGTCTGCCCGCGATAGCCGATGCGCGGTTGCCTGAACAGCGCCGGCCCCGGCGATTCAAGCCGGATCGCCAGCGCCACGATCAGCAGGAACGGCGCCCCGACCACCAGGACGGCAAGGGCGCTCAACCAGTCGAGCATCTGCTTGATCCCGAAATAGACCCGGTTCGGGTTGAGCGAGCCCAGCGTGTTTTCCGACAGGTGCTCGATCGCGACCCGGCCGGTCAGCGATTCCAGGATCTGCTTGACGTGATAGACCGGGATGCCGGCCAGGACGCAGTCGGTGATGAAGCGCTCCCAAACCTCCGGCAGGTCGGTCCGCAGATCGGCCACCACGCCCTGCACCCGGCCAGGCATCGCGTCGGGGGACGACAGGCGCTCCCAGATGACGCCGTCGAGGCGCATCAGGCGTTCGACGTCGCCCAGCGGCACGATCGCCAGACGATAGGGTTCCAGCCGGTGAACGAAGACGCTCAGGCCAAAGTACCAGCTTGCCGAAAGGAAGAACGAACTGCCGGCCTGGAAACGGCTATAGTCCAGCCTCAGGAAGAAAATGGACAGGAAAACCAGACCGTAGCTGATCGCAAAGGCCGGCAGGATGGTGCTGAAGGCAGCGACGCCGGGGAAGACGTCGAGCCTTTTGTAGATCGCATAGCCGAGGAGGTGCGCGACCACGGCCGCCGCCACCGTCACGCGCATGCTGATACCGAGCGCGACTTGCCAGTCGATCGCGAAGCGGATCAGGAAGGGCAGCGCCACCGCCAGCAGCAGCCCGCCCAGAAGCTGGTAGCGCAACCGCAGGAGCGGGTGCCTTCCCTTTCCGGTCGGGTCTTTCTCCTGTAGGGGTGGAGCGAGGCCCGCCATGCTCGGCTGGCTCATTGGGCGCCGTCCTGCGGGGCCAGTTCCCGCGGCCGCGCCACCAGCCGACGGGCTAGCAGCCAAAGTCCCCATCCGACAACGACACCGGTCACGCTGGCGCCCCAGTCTCCCAGATTGGCCTCGTGCCGCCGTGTCGCCATCTGTGCGATTTCCAGAAGGCCCGCCGACAGGACCAACCCGCCGACTACGAGCCGCGCCCGCTTCCACAACAGCAGCCCCGTAAAGCTCAGCCAGCCGAAGGCGGCCACATGCTCCACCAGGTCGATGCGAACCGAAAGGATCCGATTGACCGAGGAGGGAAACTCGCTCAACAGGCCGAACCAGACGATCAGCACGAGGCCGATGACGAAAGCGACAACGGCAAACCGCCGCGCGCGGCGTTCCGTGACCCGCATATGCGAGCCAGAGTCACCCCGATGCAGCCTGGTCTTTTCAGCAGTCATTACGCATTGGCGAACTGGCGTTCCCGGTATTCTTTTCGCGAGTCTGACCACGCGATTTCCATGCTACCGCACGACGGGTGCATCGAAGGACACCCACCGCGATTGATCCCGAGGCCTCGCAAACGCGCGGCTTTCTCCTGCCGTCTATACCGGCAGCAGACTTTTGGCGGTCGTGCGCACCGGCACACGTGTCGCCAGAAATTCCAGAAGCACGGTCACGCGGCCCCTGTCGTCAAGTTCGGCGAGGGTACCTATGCGCCTGGAAAACGGCCCGTCGATCAGCTCCACGCGACTTCCGACCCGGAGGTCGCGGCTGAAATCGACAATACCGCCGGCTCCGACCCTGGCCTTCAGCGCCTCGACGAAGCCGCGCTCCACCATGGCCGGAGCTTCGCCGCTCGTGAGAATGCTGGCGACCCCGAACGTACCGTTGACGGAGCGCCAGCGCGCTCCCACGGAAGCTTTCAAGAACAGATATCCCGGGAACAGCGGAACCGTGCGGACGCACACCTTGCGGGCGTGGCGAACGGTCCGGCGCATCTGCGGCAGGAACACGTCGAATCCCTGATTGTCGAGATTGAGCGCAGCTACAGCTTCTTTGCGCGGCTTCGTGGCCACTGCCAGCCACTTGGCTGCGACACAAGGATCGAACGAATTTCGCATCTGCTCCGCAAACAAACTTGTCGGCCGCTTCAGGCGCCGCCGCTTTGCGGTTGCCCGCCATCCTGGAGACGAACTATCATTCCAATCGTGCCCCGCGCCTGTCGCCGCCACGCCTGCTCGGGTGCCGGCTCCCCTATATTTTTCCGAATCATGCTACCCTTGAGGTTAATCCATAAGCAACAGCAAGTCGCGCTTGGATTGATGCAAAAGCAGCCCTGTCCAATGCACCGCGACGATTCGGCGTAGAGTGGTTTCAAGTCCAGCCTTGCTGGCGGATCAGTAATTTATATCTGGCTAATAAATGTCCCGTTCATGTTGTTCTGGCTGCTATCTGTCATTGCCTGGTTTTTTTGAAAACCATCGACGCGCTGCCCGTATTTTCTCGAGTAGCCGCTCCTGCACGGGGTCGCATACGGTCGCCGCGCCGGGCGCCCGAAACAGTATCGCGGCTGATCCAACCGACGAGTTCCACGATTTATTAACCAAGATGCTATTCACCCTCATGGGTGGCGCCGTGTTCGCGCGCCTGGACAATTCCAGCGCCTGTCGCAGCGTGGCACGACAGTCGGCAGGCAGAGGCGCCGGGGACGAACATGGACGTGCGAGGCATAAACTTGTTTGAAAGCGAATGGACAAAGCAGCTATGCCGCCGCCGCTGGACTCGGTTGCCGGCGCTCCTGCTCGCGCTCCTTTGCCTGGGCGTCACGAGCGCGTTCGCGGAAACGCGCTCGCTGAAGATTCATCATCTCCATACCGGCGAGAAGGCCGAGATCGTCTTCAAGCGCAATGGACGCTACGATCAGGCGGGGCTCCAGAAGATCAACGTCATCCTGCGGGACTGGCGCCGCAACGAGCCGATCAAGATGGACCCGCGCCTGCTCGACCTCGTCTGGCAGGCCTACCGCGCCAGCGGCTCGAAGGCCTACATCAATGTCGTCAGCGGCTACCGGGCCCCGGCAACGAATGCGATGCTGCGCAGCCGCTCCAAGGGCGTCGCCCGCAAAAGCCAGCACATGCTGGGCAAGGCGATGGACTTTTTCCTGCCCGACGTACCGCTGAAGAAACTGCGCGACATCGGCCTGAGGATGCAGGCCGGCGGGGTCGGCTATTATCCGAATTCCGGCTCGCCCTTCATCCATCTCGATGTCGGCAATGTGCGCCATTGGCCGGGCATCAGCCGCAGGGAACTGGTTGGCCTGTTCCCCGAAGGCAAGACCCTGCACGTGCCCAGCGACGGCAAGCCCCTGCCGGGCTACGCGCAGGCGCTCGCCGCCTATAAGACGCGCCAGGCGAACGGCGCGCCGGCCATTGCACTGGCCAGCGCCAGCGGCAGCAAGGGCAAGAAGCAGGGCCTGCTGGCGGCCTTGTTCAACAACGGCGAGGACGAGGCCGACGATGTCGCGGATGTCGCCCGTGCCGCACCCGTGCCGCGCAAGGCGATCAAGGCCACAGCACAGCCGAAGCCGCAAGAGGCCGCCGCCCCCCTGCCCGGCATCGCCATCGTATCGCCGGAAAAGGCGCAGCGCGCGCAAATCCCGATGATCGGGGAACAGGCCCCCGCCCCCGAAACAAAGCCGGATGCCCCCGAAAGCATCGTCGCCTCGCTGACCTCGGTTCCCGTACCGGCGTTCGCGCCGCGCCGGTCGCTGGATGCGGCACCCGAAACGATACCGTTCGGAGTAGCCGACGTCGCTGGACCGGTCCTGACCGAAACGGAATCCGCCCGACCGCAGGATGCCGCCGTGGAGATGGCCGCCCTGACCGTTCCACTGCCGACACGGCGACCCGATTACCAGCCGGGCCCTGTCGTCGCGGCGGCAAAAGAGCCCACGGCTCACGATGCGGTCGGCGCACTGCTGGCGATGAGCCAGCCCGACGACGAACCGGCAAGCCTGGTCAGTTCACTGGTCTCGGCCCCGCTGCCGTCTGCGGCGGACCGCGTTCGGACCATGCCGAAGGCGGGACGCGTCACGGTTCGGGCCAACCAGGCGGCCGCTCCTGTCGTGGTGGCAGCGCCTATGCAGGCGGGCTCCTGGCCGCTCGGCATCGACCGTGTCGTTACCGGCGCCGTTCCGCGACAAAAGGCACCGCGCCTTTCGGCCAACTTGATCCGCACCGCGCCGCAGCACGCCTATGTGGCAGGCTTCAACACCGACCGCACTCCCGTTGACCACCACCGCTTCACCGGCACCGCGGTCAACTTCCTGCCCGTCGCACGCTTCAACTAGAGCGTCGCGCTGGGTTGTCCGGCGAACGCCGTCAGGCCTCCTGGATGGCGGAAAGCTTCCACTGCGCGCCCTTCTCACGGGTAAAGGTCCACAATTCGGTGGTTTCCGTTGGCTGATCGGCGTCGCCGTCGACGACCTTGCCCGTGGCACGGTCGACGGTCATGTCGCGCGACGCATAATGCAGCGCCGCCGTTGCATAGTCGCGGTCGCCCTCGCTCCAGCTTTCGGCGATATCGGCTTGCAACAGGGTAACGTCCGACACGTCGTTGCGAACGCCGTTACGCGCGTTTTCAGCCAGTTCCTCCGACAGGTAGGAAACCATTTCAGGTGTCACCAGACGACGCAGCGCGGCATGGTCCTCGCGCCCGAACGCTTCCTGAACTTCCGTCAGCATCCGCTCGAACGTATCGAGGTCGCCCTGTTCCAGCGTAATGTCCTGGGACGCCGCCGCCTGACTGCTGCCGCCCGATCCCGCGCCGAAGCCTGAGCCAATGCCCGGGATGCCAAACGAGGGAGCTTCAGCCGTTTCGCGGGCGTTGCTGCCCGCTCCGGCCATCGCCGGGGCCGGCGCGCGCGCCGATTGCGAGCGGAAAAAGCGGATGGCCAGCATGATCGCGCCGCCAATCAGCAGCGCCTGGAGGAGAAAGCCGAACAGGCCGGCCAGGCCGCCGAACCCCTGGCCGAGCAAAAGGCCGAACAGGCCGCCGAGCAGCAGCCCGCGCATCATCGAGCCGCCGAGGCCGTTCATGAAGCCCGGGCGCTGCAAGCCGGCCGGCTGCTGGCGGCTTGCGGCATTGGTGCCGGTATTGGGCGTCATCGACCGCTCGACCGGGGCGGTCTGCGCCGGTGCCGTTCGGGTAGGTGCCGGTGCCTGGAAGGTACGGGTTCCGCGGCTGCCGAAGCTGCCGCCGCGCCGCGCCTCCGCATGGTCCATCGCGGTCATGGAAAAGGCCAGGAAAAGACTGGCGAACAGGGTTGCAAATCGGACGCTGGACGAAGTCGGCATCGGAATTCCTCGATCAATGCTGGTTGCTGGTCTGGTGCTCACGCCGCTGCGCCGTGGCGCGCATAGCCCGGCCTGGTCGATCGGTTCTTCGAAGAGCGATCGTCTTCGGCACAGCTATCGACGGTCGGGGAAATGTAGGGAGCGATGTCATGCCAAACTCCAACCGGTTGCAGCGCTGGCCCGCTCGAACCGATGGATGCTTTCGACATCATGGAACGGGCCCTTTAACGCGGTCCGACATCACGATCGCCCGGAGGCGACAGTCAGAGGGGCCCGGCCCGCGCGTGGGATTTGGGCAGGCCACATCCCGGTTTCAAGAGCCCGTTTGGATTAAATCGCCCGGCCGCACAATTTTTCGCGCAGCGGCACATGGCGGCGTGGAGGCGCTTGAATTTCAAGGCGCGTTCGGCTAGACGACCCGCACCCAGGACCGGGCCCCTCTGGCGGTTCGCAAGAACCGTGATGTCGGACTGGATGTCAAACAGGTGGCCTGGTGTTCGTGGATTTTCACCGACCGTAGCTTTTTGCAGCCATCCGGCACCGGCACGAATATGCCGGGGCAGGCACTGGCGATACGGTCGATCCACCCATGCGGGCGCACCTCAACAAAAACGGGTGCCACATGAGCGAATTTCTTACACCGGAAGCCCTTTCCGCCCTCCTCCAGGTCATTTTCATCGACCTCGTGCTGGCCGGCGACAACGCCATCGTCATCGGCCTTGCGGCAGCCGGCCTGCCCAAGGACCAGCGCAACAAGGCCATTCTCATCGGCATCGTCGCGGCCACGGTGCTGCGCATCGGCTTTGCCGCCATCACGACCCAACTGCTTCAGATCGTCGGCCTGCTGCTCGTCGGCGGCATCCTGCTGTTGTGGGTCTGCTGGAAGATGTGGCGAGAACTGCGCGCCGGCCACAGCGCGGAGGCGCAGGCCGTTCTCAACGGCGATACCGCCAGCCCCGATGAAGGGAATGGTGCTCCGAAGAAGACCTTCGCCCAGGCGGCGTGGCTGATCGTCGTCGCCGACGTGTCGATGTCGCTCGACAATGTGCTCGCCGTCGCCGGCGCGGCGCGCGATCATCTGACGATCATGGTCTTCGGCCTGATCCTGTCGATCGCCATGATGGGGCTTGCCGCGTCCTACATCGCCCGCCTGTTGCAGCGGTTCCGCTGGATCGCCTATCTCGGCCTCGCCATCATCCTCTATGTCGCGCTGGAAATGGTCTACCGCGGCACCCATGAGGTGCTGGCCTATATCGGTTCCTGAGGCCGTCACGAAATAGCCCGGCGGGTGCCGTCCCCGCCGGGTCGCTTTCGCCTCGTCGGCGAGAAAAGCACGGGGATGGTATGTGGGCGGTCGCGTGCCTAAATAGGGCAAAGGCCCTCACCCCTTCGCACGGTATCTCCCATGAAAAAGATCGGTTTCCTGTCCTTCGGCCACTGGTCGCCCTCGCCGCAGTCGCAGACGCGTTCGGCTTCCGACGCGCTGCTGCAATCCATCGACCTTGCCGTCGCGGCCGAGGAACTGGGGGCTGACGGAGCCTATTTCCGCGTCCACCACTTCGCCCGCCAGCTCGGGTCGCCTTTCCCGCTCCTGGCAGCTGTCGGCGCCAGGACCAGCCGCATCGAGATCGGTACCGCCGTCATCGACATGCGCTATGAGAACCCGCTCTACATGGCAGAGGACGCGGGGGCGGCCGACCTCATCGCCGGCGGCCGCCTGCAACTCGGCATCAGCCGCGGCTCGCCCGAGCAGGTCATCGACGGCTGGCGTTATTTCGGCCATGTGCCGCAGGACAGCCAGACCGACGCCGACATGGCCCGCCACTACGCGGAAGTGTTTCTCGACGTGCTGAAAGGCCAAGGCTTCGCGCAGCCCAACCCGCGGCCGATGTTTCCCAATCCCCCCGGTCTCTTACGCCTTGAGCCGCATTCGGAAGGCCTGCGCGACAGGATATGGTGGGGCGCGGCCACCAACGCCACCGCCCAATGGGCGGCCCGGCTCGGCATGAACCTGCAAAGCTCGACGCTCAAGTTCGACGAGGGCGGCAAGCCTTTCCACATCCAGCAGGCCGAGCAGATTCGCGCCTACCGCGAGGCGTGGAAGGAGGCCGGGCACGAGCGCGAGCCGCGCGTGTCGGTCAGCCGTTCGATCTTCGCGCTGGTGAACGACCTCGACCGGGCCTATTTCGGCGGCGACGAGAGCCAGGATCATTTCGGCTACATCGAAGCGGATACGCGCGCCGTGTTCGGTCGCAGCTATGCCGCCGAGCCGGACGTCCTGATCGAGGAACTGAAAAAGGACGAGGCGATCGCCGAGGCCGACACGCTGCTGCTGACCGTGCCCAACCAGCTCGGCGTCGCCTACAACGCCCATGTCATCGAGGCGATCCTCAGCCACGTCGCGCCGGTCCTCGGCTGGCGCTGACGTAAAGCTGCCGGCCGGCGGAGGAAATTAAACAGTCCACACCGCCGGCGGACCTCTGGCCAAGTTGAGAAACTTCGGCTACCCGTCGAAAGCTAACTAAGAAAAGTCCGGCAGCCATCCGGCTGCTTTTTTGGGAGAAAAGCATGAACGGAGAAAATACGGAAAAGAAGCCCTATGTGCGGCCGCTTCTTACCCGCCGTGAGAAGCTCGGCGCGGTGACGGCCGAACCGGCCGGATCGGGTACTCTGACCTGATCATTCTCTCCACCCTGAAGCCCCCGCGCTTCAGGGCAGATACTGCACCAGTCGAAAGCTTTTGCGGCGCAGCCATGAGCCACGCGCCGTTTCTCCTTGCGTGGCGATCAACGTTCGCGGCGTAAGGAGCATCTTTCCGAAACGCCCCTTCAGGCCGGCATCGAACAGCCTTTCCAGTTCCGCGCTGGCCGGATCGTGGAAGAGACGCGCCGTCACGGCGAGGCACACGGCGCATTCCAGGCCAAGGCGCATGGCGCAAAGCGTACCGGCGAAGCTGCGATAATCTGCCTGCGGCAGATGCCGTACGGCTTGCAGGACGTCGACCAGCATGGACAGCCGCTCGAACTTGTGCCCGAGCGTCGCATGAACGATCGCGGTAGCCAGCAGCGCGCCGGCGGCCTCGGCGTCGCCCTCGCCGGCCCGCAGAAGTTCGTCCCGGCCGAAGGCGGCACGCCGGCGCAGCAGCGGGTAGTGCACCATGTCGCCGTGCAGTTCGATCAGCACATGGCGATGGTCCGGGTGGACGAACTTGTATTCGAGGCTGCGCCGTGGACCCTGCCCGCCATCCTCGCGCACATAGTCTAGTTCCTTCATCACGGCGTTTGCCCTTTCGAGCGCGCCGTGCTCGACCATGAGATCGATGTCGGTATAGAGCCGGTCGCCGCGCACGCTGTAGAGCTTCGCGGCGAAGACCGGCCCCTTCACCACCGATGCCTGCACGCCGCTTGCCGCAAACGCGGCATCTATTTCGTGGCGAAGCCGGTTCAGGAGCATGGCCTGGCCGATACGATGAAGCATCTCCTCATCCCCGGCGGCGCCGAGGCTCCCGCCGAACTTACGCCAAACGATGCCGTCGACCCCGTGCGCCCGCGCCAGTTCCATCAGTTGCTCACGCAAGACCGCATCGCCGACTTCGATGGCCGGCTTTTCCGGGTCGGCGAGGCAAGCCAGTGTCACGTCGAGTTCCGACTGCCCTCGCGCCGCAACTGCCCGCGGAAAATCGGGGTTGGTCTCTGGCAGGGAAATTTTCTCCGTCATCATGTTCCCGGCGCTCCCTTGCCATCGGCAGGCAACAGCGCCGCAAAGCTGGCTACCGTCTCCAGGGAACCGATGTCCTCCGCCGCGAATTGACGCCCCAGCCGTTGTTCGAAGGCCATCACGATCGACAGATGCGCGATGCTGTCCCATTGCGGCAGCGAGCCGACCGGCGTCTCGCCCGTCACATCCTGCGGGCGGCAGCCGAGGATGTCGACGATGATATTGCAGGCGGCGGCGAGGCGAGCCTCAGCCATCGGCATCTCCTCTCCTTGCCAACCATTCGTCACGCAACATCTCGAAGATCAGCATGTCATGGACCTCCCCCGTGACGGCGTCGCGACGGCATCGGTGCAGGGTGCCGACATGGCTGAAACCGAACTTGCGATAGTTGAAAACGGACGGAAAGTTGCGGGCCACGACCTGCGCCTGCAGCCGCTCGACGTCCGAATGGTCGAAGATGTGGTCGACGATGCGGCCGCGCACTTCCTGTACGACGCCCTTGCCCCACCACTCGCGATCCTGGATCCCGATGGCGAGAAAGCAGGTGCGATAGGGTCGAATGATCGAAAAATGGTAGCCGATGGGCTTCGTTCCGCCACGCGGCACGATCGCATGGGCGAATTTCGTGCGGTTGTTGGGGCGTATCATCTCCCGGTACCATTTCCACGGTGAACGATGCTCTCCCGAGCCCGAGTAGCTCGACATGAAGGCGCTGTCCCGGCACCAGGGATAAGTGTCGCGGAAAACTCGAAAACGGCCTCTCGGCTCGAGACGGAAACGCTCGCTCTCGATCACTGCCGCCAGCGCGCTCCTGCCCATGTGATCACGCTCCAGGGCCGGACGCGAGCGCGGCTTCCCGCACCTTGGCGCGCACGATCTTGCCGCGATCGTTACGCGGGATGGCCGTCATCACGAACAGGCGGGTGGGCACCGCCTCGGCGCGGCAACGCTCGCGGCACCATGCACGCAATGCCGGTATGTCGAGCCCGTCCTCACCTACCACGGCGGCGGCCACCGCTTCCCCCGCCACCGGATCGGGTATGGCGAACGCACAGGCTTCGCGCACCTGCGGATGGCGTTCGAGCAGCATGTCGATCTCCTCGGCGGGTATTTTGACACCGCCCCGGTTGATCTCGTTCTTGATCCGCCCAACCAGCGTAATGCGACCGGCCGGGTCGATGCGGCCGGTGTCGCCTGTGCGCAGCCACGCACCGTGAAAAGCGGCGCTGGTTTCTTCTTCCATGCCCAGATAGCCGCTCATCATCGAGGGACTGGCCGCGAGGATTTCGCCGGCTCCCTCGCGCCTCACCTCACCGTCCCCGCACAGAACGGCGGCAGCCCCGCCCCAAGGGTGGCCGACCAGACCGTCGGCGGCATCCGCTTCTTCGAGCGATGCGGCTGCAAACCAGTTCGCCGTTTCCGTCATGCCATACATGTTGAACACCCGGCTGCAACCGGTCCATTCGGCGATAGCGCGCCATTGCGGCAGCGAAAGCGGCGCCGAGCCGACATGCACGCGTCGCATCGCCCGGGCAGGGCGCGGCGAAAGACGCATCGCGACCGTCCAGAAGGTAGGGGTGGAACTCATGAACGTCAGGCGCTCGGCATCGACGAGCGACCCGAAACCGCTAATCTCGTCCAGGCCCGGTTGCGGCCATAGAACCAGACGGCCGCCAGCGGCCAGGACCGTGAACACGTTGCCGATCATGCCGTGGCCGAAATGCAGGGGCAGCACGCACAGGCTGCGCTGCAGGTCGCTTGCGCCTATGGCCGACAGGTTGAGCGAGACGCGTGCCGACAGGCTGCGCTGGGTGTGGACAATGCCCTTGGGCCTGCCCGTCGTACCCGACGTCATGAGCACGAGGGCCGCGTCGTCCGGGCCAAGCGGGCCGGCGGCGTGGACCTTGGCTCCGGTCTTGTTCAAACCGTCGTCGTCCAGCAACGCCGAAGCGCCGGTGGCGGCGACGACGTTGCGGCGCTCTTCCGGCGTGATCGCGGGATTGACGGTTACCGCCATCGTGCCGGCTTCCCAGAGCGCGAAGATATCGCGTAGGTAGTCGAGCGGCTTCCGGCATGCGACCACGGCTGCCCCGCCTATTCCGGCATCTCGCAATTCATCGGCGCGTGCAATGACTGCGTTGGCGAAGGATTTCAGATCGGTGGCCGTTTGCGCGCGGTGCTCGACCATCTCCGCCCGTTCGTCCAACAGTGAAAAAAGCATCGATCGCATGGCGGCGGTCATGCATTCCCCTTTCGCGTGCCTGCTTCGCGGCCGGCGCCCATATTCTTGAGGGTTTCGGCGACGCTTTCGAGCCCGGCGAGGCCATCCGCAAGCTGCACGCTGCAGGCCGGTATCGTGCGTGCCATTTCGGCCAGCATGGAGAATCGGCGGCTTTGCAACGGGGTGAGGCCGGCGAGCGAGCCGCGGACATTATCCGCCGCCAGCGCCGCGAGCGCCTCTGTGGCCGACAGCGGCTCGACGGCGGAGACAGCCCCCCGCCGCAGCAGGACCAGCCGGCTGACAGGCAACTCCCGGTCTTCGATGGTCAGGGAGCCGGCAAGCCGGCTCAACGGCAGCGATTGCTCCCCGTTGCTTCTCCAATCGTCGCCAACGGGAATCCAGGGCAGCATGGCGAGCGTCCGGCGGTGGACGTTGAGGGCGCGCGGCAGACCTCGGGCCATGAGGCGGGAGCCTTCACGGCGCAGCGCCACCACGTCGTCGGCCGCGAACGAGAAACCGCACCGGGCAAGCGCCAGCGCCGACGTCGTCTTTCCGGTTCCGCTCGGTGCCGAAACCAGCACCATGCCGCCCTGCCCCGGCAGGGCCAGGCCGGCGGCGTGCAGGAGTTGCTGGCCATCGTGGTCGTAGGCGAACTCGATCACGATCGCAGCCATACTGCCGGTCGCCCTTTTCGGGTGACCGGGCGAGACGATCATCTCGGCACGTCCGGACAGGGAATTTATCTCCAGGCTCGCCTCGCCGGGGAATGTCATGAAATAGGTATCGCCGCGACGCGCGAAAAAGCACTCGCCCTCTTCGAGCAGCGGCCCGCTATAGAGCTTTTCGGCTCCCGGCGGCGGCAGGGCTGGCACCCCGACCCTGATGGAAACGAAAACCGTGGGTGTTGCGCGCCTCTCCAGTCTTCGCGGGGCCAAAAAATGCTCGAAGCCACCCAGCAGGTCGGCGCGCTCGGCCGTGACGGCCAGCGTTCCTTTCCCCAGGTCGTAACCAAACTCGACCGTCATGTCTCTCGATCGCCCCGGGTATCGCCTCGCGGCACGGACAGGATTTCGACGTAGCGTGTCTCGGTCTCGCCTATGACGGTGACGCCGCCGATCGTGACCCAGCAATGCGCCTTCGCGATGGGGCTGGCGACGATGCCGGGGTCGATGCCGAAATGAAGGCGCGGCCGGTGCCCCGCCTCGGTGAGAAAGCGATAGGCGAGCAGCCCCTCGCGCAGACAGCGCCGGTTACGCATGAGCACCGGGTGACGCAGTGTTCGCCGTACCGCGCGCACGATCGCGGTCGCCGGCAGGCCGCTGAAGCGCCCCGGCCCGGCAGTCGGTTGGGCGAGCGTAAGCACGTTGTCGAGCGGAAGGTCTTGCGGAAGCCGGAACGGTAGAAGGCGAGCCCTCAGCCACAGTTCCGTGCGGAAGGCCAGGCGTGTCGCAAACCCCGATGAGACCGCAAGGAGCCCCGCGCCCATCCGCCTACCCGACGACGACCAAAATACGCTCATCGACAAGATCGGCCACGATGGCGAGCGTGTCGCTGACGGCATCGGCGTGAACGACGTCGAATTCCTCGCAGATACCGGCGGCGAGTTCGGCGACCGGTCGACGGCCGTCGACGCGCCGCAGCACCGCCTCAGTCGTGGCGTTGCCGGTGAACAATTGGCCGTCATCGGTCATGAGCACGACGACGCCGTCGCCGACAGGCTGGATGCTGGCCGCCGGCCCGAACGCGGGGATGGTCTCCGCCGTGATCTTCCTTGCCGTACTGGTCATCTTCGCCCCCCTGCCCTGATCGCAAGCGCACAAGTCGCAGAGTAATGACCGGCATGCAAGTGGGCTGGCGCGGCTAAGCCGGGGATACGGGCGTTACCTGCCATGAACCATGCCTGGATTGCCGTTTCGCCAGCCTATGCGCCAGGCAGCGGAACGCCCTGCGCAACCAGCCCTTCCGCGCGCAGATCCGACCAGAATCCGGCCGGAACCGGCATCTGGAAATAGCCGAGATTGGCCGATATCTCTTGCGGTTTCACCGCGCCGAAAACCACCGAACAAACCTCCGGCGCAGCCAACGGAAACTGCAGCGCGGCCGCCGCCAGCGCTACCCCATGCGCGTTCGCCACGGCATTCAGCCTGGCCACCCGTTCGACGATCGCCGGCGGGGCCGCGCCATATTCGTATTTCGCGCCCTCGACCACGCCGGTCGCGAGGATTCCGGAACTGAACGGGCCGCCCACCACCACCGACGCGCCACGCTTGCCGGCCTCCCGTATCTCGTCGGCATAGATATCGTGTTCCAGCAGCGTATAGCGCGAGGCGACGAGGAACACGTCCAGATCCGCCGCCGCAAGGAACCGGCGGATCATGCCGCGCTCGTTGATCCCCGCGCCGATCGCCTTCACCTCGCCCGAACGCTTCAGCTCGTCGAGGGCCCGGTAGCCGCCGCCCTGGTCGAGTTCGCGCAGCTTCCCGTCCAGCGCCTCGGCGGTCGAAAAATAGCCGCTGTCGAGATCGTGGATGTAAAGCGCCTCGACCTGGTTGATGCCGAGACGCTGGAGGCTGTCCTCGTAGGAACGCATGATCGCGTCGTAGGTGAAGACGTGATGCGGTTCGAAAGCCAGCGGAGCCTGCCAAGCGGGCGGCACGAAGCCGGCCCGGTCGCGCGGCGCCCGCAACACCCGACCCACCTTGGTGGTCAGCACGAAATCGCCGCGCGGACGGTCGTAGAGCGCGCGCCCCGTGCGATGCTCGGCCTGGCCGAGCCCATACCACGGCGCGGTATCGTAGAGCCGGATGCCACCTTCCCAGGCCGCCTCGTAGGTGGCGCGGGCTTCGGCCTCGCCGATGGCGGCATAGACGCCGCCCAAGGGACAGGTGCCAAGACCCAGGATCGGAATTTCAAGGCTGGTGGTGCCGACGCGGCGGCGGTCCTGCGGGATCATGTCAGGCACCTTTCAGAAGGGTTTCGATTTCCACCGACCGCCCCGAAGCGGCGGAACGATAGGCGGCCTCGGCCAGCGCGTAGGTCTTCAGGCTGTCGCGGGCCGAAGTCTCGAATTCCGAGCCGGCACGCAGGGCGTCGATGAAATGCTGCTGCGTGCGCGGCACCGAATCCTGGATCTGCGTCCAGGGGGCCGAAGTCCAGCCGCGGCCGTCCGGCGAGATGGTCTCGTCGCGTGCGCCTTGCGCGGTATGGATGCGCAGGACCTCGCCCTCCAGTATCTGGACGGTGCCTGCGCGCCCCTCGATCTCGCCCAGCGTCTGCGGGAAGGGATTGGGGTTCTTGTGCGTGGCGTAGCTGACGTCCACGATCGAGACCGCGGCATTGTCGTGGCGCAGGAGCATGGTTGCTGCGTCCTCGCCGGCGATGCCTTCCTTGACCGACTGGGTGAAGCAACTTACCGAGTGGGCGTCGCCCAGAAGGAAGCGCGCCAGGTCGAGCATGTGGATGCCGACGTCCATGATCATGAAGCGCTTGGTTTGCGTCAGGTAGGGCTGGTTCGTATAGACGTCGATGTCGTTGCGCCACGAAAGCCGCCCAAAGGTCGGCTCGCCGATCTCGCCGCTGTCGAGGATTTCGCGCAGGCGGCGGAATATCTTCTGGAAACGGAAGTTCTCGTGCAGCATGACGCGCACCCCTGCCGCGCGGGCACGGGATTCGATGCGCAGGCAGGTATCGATGTCGGGGGCGAAGGGCTTTTGCACGATCGCCGGCACACCGGCGTCGATCGCCAGTCCCACGAGGGCCTCGTGGGTTTCCATGGTCGTGCAGATATCGACGAAATCAAAGGCCCCCGATTTCAGGACAGAGGCGTCGGTGTGCCATTCGGCGATGCCGAACTCCCTTGCCGCGGTTTCGGCCCGGCCGGCATCCCTGTCGCAGACGGCCGCGATCCGGGCGCCTTCGACCTCGGACCAGGCATGGAGGTGGTTACGCGAGAAAAACCCCGCGCCGACCAGGAGACCGTTTAGCGGCCGTGTCATCGTGCCTGCCCTCCCTCGACCAGATAAAGCACTGCCCAGGCATCGAGTTCACCCGGCAGTTCACCGGCTTGCGGCTCGGCCCTTGCCGGATCGAGCGCGACGTCTTGGAGACTCGCGGCGTCCAGCAGGCATCCCAGCGGGTGCGTAAGGCCCGTTGCCGGCAACGGCAGCGGCGCGGCGGTCAGGTTGGCGACCAGTTCGTGGCGGCGTCCGTCCCGGCGCCACGCAAGGCGAGCAATCCCGCCCTGTGTTTCAGCCTGGAGCAATTCGCCGCCCGCCGCACCGGCGATCCAGCGCGCCACGTGATAAAGCGGGTAAAGTGCTCCGTCAGGCAAATCGTCCCAGAGAGGGCGTTCATAATCCTGGCGGGTGGAGATCAGGCCGAAAGGCCCAGTCGGTGCGCCGAAGGCGAAGCGTTCGGGCGCGAACGGGGCGATACGCGCGAGATAGCCGACTGTCCAGGCGGCGGCGAAAAGCCCGCGCTGGCGCGGATCGCGCGCCGCCATTCCCTCGCGTGCCTCGGGTGCGTTCTCGCTCGGTCCCGGCCCATAGGGGTTGATGCGCGCGCCGATCCCGGTCGGCCCGATCGAGAGCGGCAGCCCGCCTGAAAGCGCGCTGGCCGAGGCGAGGATATGCGGCAGGGATTGCAGGGTTTCCATGACCGAGGCGTCATCGGCGGCGTGAACCACGGGCGTCGTCGCAAGGCTCAGCCCCTGCCAGAGCGTGGGGTCGGGACGCTTGCGGTTGAATTCGGTGAAGAAGGCAGGGGACCCACCGATCCGCGCGGCGTTCGGAAACTGCCGCGCAAGGCTGGCAGCGATGGCCGCTTCCGACGGATGTGGCGGGCGGGCCTCGCCGGGCTGGAAACTCCGCTCGTCCACCTTGGCGAACGCCCCGATGCGCGACACCTCGCTTCCGGCGGCATGGAAGCGCGCGGCCAGCGCGGCGATCTCGGCGTCGGCTTCCTTGTCCGAGGCACCGGCCAGGATGGCCTGCACCTCGAGCCGCGCGCCGGTCAGTTCCAGCAGCCGGGCAAGCGGCGAAAGGTCCGCTTCGGCAGCCTCGCGCGTCGCGTCATGGCGCAACAGGAGCCAGCCGGGCGAAAGCCGGCGCAGCGCGTCGGGCCATGCCAGAGCGGCCTCTACATCGGCGAGCCTGTCCAGCGGCAGCGCATAGTGCGGCATGGGCTGACCGGCAACCTCGGGAACGGACACGACGGAGACGGCTTCGCCCTGCGTACCCTGATCGGTAATCGTCACCGCCACCGCCTGGGCGACCGGCGCATCCGGCGTCAGCTTGTAGGGATAGGGAAGTCCGATCGGGCGGCTGTAGGTCTTGAAGGAGGCGTCCGACCAGTTGCGGTGGTCCTCCATCTCGAAGACGTCGCCCTCGAACCGGGTCTCGACGCTCAGCCCCTCAACCGGGCGGTGGGTGATCGCGCGCAGGTCCATCACCGGCTGGCCGGGCGAAATCTGCGCCGGGATGACCAGGTCGCGTTCGGGTCCCGAGGCATGGACGATGCCGACGCTGGTGCCGGCAAAACCGTCCAAAGGCTGCAATACGACAAAGCCGGTGCGGTTGGTGTCGAAAGGCGCGCCGACGCGGATCAGGGCATCGGCCCGCAGACGGCCCGTGGCCTCGCCGGTCAGGCGGATCGTAGCCGTTACGCCGTCCTTGGCTCCATAGCGGGCGTCGTAGCTGACGCGAAAGGCGTCGTCGCTCTCGCTGATTTCAAGCCCGGAGATTTCGGCATCGGGCGTACCCCATCCCGGCGTGCGCACGAGGAACAGGATGGCGCGAAGCACCTCTACCCCGTTCCAGCGGATCTTGCGCAGGGCGCCCGCGTCGAATTCGGCCTCGAGTTTTCCGGCCCGCAGGGCGCGGGTCGGGTTTTCGATCACGGGAGTTCCGGTAAGCAGGATGGCGCGGTTCATCGGCTTTGCCTCTTGATGAAGTAGTCGAATGCAACGGCGGCGACGATGATCAGGCCGACCAGGATCTGCTGGGTATAGGGCGAGACGTTGAGGATCACGAGACCGTTCATCAGCACGCCGATCAGCACCGCGCCGATCACGGTGCCCATCAACCCGCCGGTGCCGCCGTAAAGGCTGGTGCCGCCGATCACCACCGCCGCGATCGCGGTGAGTTCATAGCCCGTTCCCGCCACGGCCTCGGCCGAGTTCAGCCGCGAAGCCAGCATGAAGCCGCCGAGGCCCGAGCAGAAGCCGATCAGCCCGTAGACCAGGATGGTGACCCGGTTGGTATTGATCCCGGAAAGCCGCGCGGCATCCGGATTTGACCCCACCGCGTAGACGGAGCGTCCGAACCGGGTCTGGGTCAGCACCAGATGAGCAATCAGCACCACCACGGCGAAAACGATCACCGGCACGGGTACGGGGCCGATCATGCCCCGGCCCCACCAGCCGAAGGCCGCATCGAAACCGGAGATCGGTCCTCCGTTGCCGATGGAAAGCGCGATGCCGCGGAATACCGTCATTCCGCCCAGCGTCACCACGAAGGCTGGAACCGAAAGCCAGGCCACCGCCATGCCCTGCAAAAGCCCCGCCAGCGTTCCGGCGGCGATGGCGGCCAGCGCGGCAGGAACCCAGTGGTAACCGGTTCCGTCCGCGGAAAGCGCGATCCGCCCGTCGATCCCGCCATGGGCGACCACGGCAGCGCAAAGCCCCGACATGGCGACGATCGCACCGACGGAAAGGTCTATGCCCCTGATCAGGATCACGAAGGTCATGCCGACGGCGATGATCCCGTAGATCGAAACCTGCCGAAGGGTGTTGAAGAGGTTCAGCGGCATCAGGAAGCGCGGTTGCAGGCTCGCGAAGATGACCACGAGGATCAGCAGGAAAATCAAAGGCGCAAGCTTGCCGAGAAGGGCGAACATCCGGGCGCGGGTCAGGCTGTCTGCAGAGCTGATGCTCATGGTCGTGGTTCCTTGATTTCTGGCTCGCATCAGTCGTGCCGGGTCATGTTGGCCATGAGCTCCTCGGCGGTCACCTCGGCAGCCATATGCTCGGAGGTGGTTTCCCCCTCCCGCAGCGTGATGATCCTGTCGGAGAGGGACATTACTTCGGGCATGTCGGAGGAGATCAGCAGTACCGCCACCCCCTCGGCGGCGATTTCGCGTATCAGCGAATGCACATCCTCCTTGGCGCCCACGTCGATGCCCCTGGTGGGTTCGTCGATGATCAGCACCCTGGGCTGGCGGGCGATCCAGCGCGCAAGAATCACCTTCTGCTGGTTGCCGCCCGAAAGCGTCGTGATCGTCGCGCGCAGGCTGGCGGCGCGGATTCCGAGGCGGCGCACGAAACCGTCGAGCAGCTTCGCCTCGGCCCGCGTGTCGTTATGGCCGAGCAAGCCTGCCGGCACGGCGCCGGCTAGGGCGAAATTCTCCGCTACAGAGCGCTCCGGCAGGATCGAGAGGCCCTTGCGGTCCTCCGACACATAGCCGATCCCCGCCGCCATCGCGGCGGCCGGCGAAGCGGGTGCGAAGGGGCGACCCGACAGGAGGATCTCGCCGCCGCCGACATGGTCGAGACCGAAGATCATACGGGCGGTCTCGGTGCGGCCGGCCCCCACGATCCCGGCAAGCCCGAGGATTTCCCCGACATGAAGCGTAAAATTGACGTCGCGCACCCTCTGCCCGCCCCTCGCCTCCGGGCGCGAGGCAAGGTTCTTCACCTCCAGCACCGGCGCGCCGGTCGCGCGCGCGGCCGCGCGCCGGCCGATTTCGATCTCACGCCCGGCCATATCGCGGATGAGCGCGGGTATATCGGTTTCGGCCACCAATCCGGCGGAAACGGCCTTGCCGTCGCGCAGCACCGTATAGGTGGAGCAGAAGGCGCGCACTTCGTCGAGCCTGTGGCTGACATAGAGCACCGCAACCCCTTCTGCCGAAAGTTGCGCGATGATCCCGCCGAGATGCGCCACCTCGTTGGGGGAAAGGGATGCGGTCGGCTCGTCCATGATGACGACCCGCGACTTGCGGGTCAGCGCGCGGGCTATCTCGACCATCTGCTGCTGGGCGATGGAAAGGCCGGCTACCGGCGCGCGCACGTCGATGGTCAGCCCGAGCCGCTTCAGCGCCGTGCGGGCGGCTTCGCGGATGCGCCTCCAGTCCACCGTGCCGATCCCGGTGACCGGCAGGTGCCCGGCGAAGATCGCCTCCGCCACCGAGAGATCGGGAAAGAGGGACAATTCCTGGCGGATCACGCTTATTCCCGCATGATCGGCGTCGAGCGGGCGGTGGAACCGTACCGGGGCGCCGTCGAAGCGCAGTTCGCCGCCGTCCGGCTGGTGTACGCCGGACAAAAGGTTGATCATGGTGGACTTTCCAGCGCCGTTCTCGCCAAGCAGCGCGCGGACCTCGCCGGGCGCGAGCGCCAGCGAAACCCCGTCGAGAACCGTGACGCCGAAAAAGCGCTTCACCAGATCACGAGCTTCGAGCACGTAAGCCACGTCATCGGGGCGCGTGTCGCGCCCCGATTCCAGATGTCCGACCCGTTGGGGGGACGTGGACGAGATCATTTCCCGATCAGTCCTACGCGCTCGGCCTTGTCGAGGTTCTCCGCCGTGATGGCGATCGGAGCGACGAGGATATTGTCGGTCTCCGGCTTGGTGCCTTCCCGGATATAGGCCACGATGGTGCGCAGCGCGGTCCGCCCCTGCAAGCCCGGGAACTGATCGATGGTCGCGGCCAGGTCGCCCGACTTCACCGCCTTGAGCGCGTCCTCGGAACCATCGTAACCATAGATCGCCACCTTGCCCTTGAGGCCGCGCGCCTCGACGGCCTGGGCAGCGCCCAGCGCCATGTCGTCATTGGCGGCGATGATCACCTGCGGCACCTGCGCGAGGCCGGTCAGGACGTTCTCGGTGACCTCGAGCCCCTTGTCCCGCGAGAAATTGGCGGCCTGCTCGGCGGCGAAGACATATTTGTCGCCGGCGGCGTCGATGACCTTGTGCGCACCGCCGTTGCGGTCGTTGGCGGTCTTGTCGCCGGGGATGCCCTGCAGGTTGACGATGGTCGCGCCATCGGGGAAAGCCTTGACCACGGCCTCGCCCTGGGCCTCGGCGCCCTTGAAGTTGTCGGCGGCGACATTGGCCAGAACTTCGGGCACGCCGTTGACCGGACGGTCGACCGTCACCACCGGGATGCCGGCTTCGATTGCCTGCTGCACGACCGGAGCCAGCGCGTCGGCTTCGACTGGCGCCAGGATGATGCCGTCCACGCCCTGGACGATGGCGGTCTCGATGTCGGCTATCTGCTTGGGAGCGGACAGCTGGCCGTCGGAGACGACGACGTCGACGCCGCCGATCTTGTTCGCCTCGTCCTTGAGTTGGTCGGTCAGGAAGACGAAATGCGGGAAGGCGAAGGTCAGTGGCGATACGAGGATCGTCACCTTGGCATCCTTGCCCTTCGGCGCCGCCATTGCCGGCAGGCCAAGGATACCAATCATCGCGGCGGCGGAGGCCGCGAGGAGGAAAGAGCGTTTCAGCATGTTATTACCCCTAAAAACTGTATGCAGTTTTCTCTATTGGAAGCGTTACGATGCGTACAATATTGTTTCCTGTTGGATTGCAAAGGAAAATCGTTGCTGCGCCGCAGCATTTTTAGATGATAAATTTTCTCGTTGATTATCAATATGATATTGAAATACCCACGCCGCACCAAGCCGATTTCGGCGCATTGGATCAGACTTCAGCCAGATTTCCAGAACCTGAAGCGCGAAAAAATCCTCAATTTCTGTAGTCTGAAATAGACAAACGTTTTCACATAGGCTCTTATTGAGGCGTAATGCGCGCCGGTCCGGCAGGGCCGATTCCCGTCGATTCGGCAGATCAGAAGGAAGAATGAAATGTCCAGCTATCTTTCAGGGCTTTTCTCGTTGGACGGGCGGACCGCGCTTGTGGCGGGCGGCGCCGGGGCCATCGGGTCGGCGGTGTCGGAAGCCCTTGCCCGGGCCGGGGCGACGGTCATCGTCCATGACCTTTCGCAGGAGCGGCTCGATCATCTGGCAGGCGAGTTCGCGGCGAAGGGCCTGAGCTTCACCGGGCTGCAAGCCGACCTCGGCACGGCGGAAGCGGCGGCGGGCCTGGTCGAGCGTGCGAAGGCGGTCACCGGCAGGATCGACATTCTGGTGAACCTTCAGGGCGCCAACCGCCGCAAGCCGATCACGGAGGTCACGCCAGCGGACTTCGATCTCATCACTTCGGTCAACCTGCGCTCGGTCTATTTCCTGTCGCAAGCGGCGCACCCGGTCATGAAGGCGCAGGGCGGCGGCAAGATCCTGCACTTCAGCTCCCTTTCGGCGAACATCTCGTTCGACACGATCTCGGTCTACGCGGCGACCAAGGCTGCGGTCACCTCGCTCACGCGCTCGCAGGCGCATGAGTGGGCCGATGACAATATCCAGGTGAACGCTATCGAGCCCGGCTTCGTGCAGACCGAGTTCACGCGCCCGCTCTGGGACGACGACTATCGTTCCGAATGGTTCGCGAACTTCATCCCGCAGGGTCGCCTCGCCGTGCCCGAGGACATGGTGACGACCGCCCTTTATCTGGTCGCGCCGGGCACGCGCTACCTGACGGGCCAGCACATCGTGGTGGACGGCGGCGTGCTGACAGGCGCAAGCTGGGTCGAGACGCCGCGCCGGCCCGGCATCGAACGCTGAGGACACGCCCATGAGCAAATGGCTGATTGAGACCGACGAGCTTGCCCGCATGCTGGCCACGGAACCGGATGCGGATCGTGTGGTGCTCGACTGCTCGTGGTACCTGCCCGAGGCCGGGAAGCATGCGATCGACGACTTCCGGGCCGAACATATCCCGAGCGCGCGCTTCATCGACCTGACCGCGATCTCCGATCCGGACTCGCCCTATGTGAACATGCTGCCGTCGGCAGCAACGTTCGCGCGCGAACTCGGCAGCCTTGGCGTCGGGGCCGGGACCGAGGTGATCGTCTATGACGCCGGCTATGTTTCGGCCCGGCTGTGGTGGATGCTGCGGACCTTCGGCCATGACCGCGTGCGTATCCTCAACGGCGGCTGGCGCAAATGGAAGGCGGAGGGCCGGCCGGTGGAAACCGGCGACTTCGCCGCCGTCGCCGCCCGCGACTTCCCTGCCCGCCAGATCGAGGGACGGGTGGCGTCGCTCGCCGACATGCGGCAGGTGGTCGACCATGGCGGGGCGGCCATCATCGACGCCCGTACCGCGGCGCGCTTCGACGGGCATGAAGGTTCCGGCTATCCCGGCGTCGCCTCGGGCTATATGCCCGGCGCGATCAATACGCCCTGGGCGCTGTTCTTCGAGCCGGCTCCCTCCCACCGCTTCGTCGGACCGGAACGCGCGGCCGAGATATTCGCGGAGCGTAGCGTCGATCTCTCGGGCGAGGTCATCACCACCTGCGGCTCGGGCGTGACCGCCTCCATCCTCGGCTTCATGCTCGAAGCGATCGGCCAGACGCACTGGCGGCTCTATGACGGCTCCTGGCACGAATGGGGCCAGTTGCCCGACACGCCGAAGCTGATCAAGCCGCGTTGATCCCATGTCGGAAGAACACACAAGCAGCGGCGAACCGCCTTCCGAGCCGGCCGAGACCAGGCCCGGAATCCGGATGCTGGATGCTTATGAGCGTATCCGTTCCGCGATCCTGGAAGGCGTCCTTGAGCCGGGCGGACGTCTTTCGCAGGTCAAGATCGCAGACCGCCTCGGATTGAGCCGGACCCCGGTGCGCGAGGCCTTGCGGCTGATCGAACGCGAGGGGCTGATCACGTCCGAGCGCGGGCGGCAGGTGGTCATCTCGCCGACTTCGATGGCCGATCTCGACGAACTCTATGCCTTGCGCATCAAGCTCGACACGATGACGGTGCGCGCCACCGTACCGCAACTTTCCGATGCCGACCTCGTGGAGATGCAGGACTGCCTGGCTGCGATGGACGCCAACAGCAGGCAGGAATTCTTCGCGGAGTTCGATGCGGCGCACCAGCAGTTCCACATGATCCCGATTCGCCTCGCCGGGCCACGCCATGTCGACTACTCGGCGCAGCTCAACGAGCACGCCAAGCGGTATCGGCAGCTCTATCTGGCGCAGCCCGAATCCTACCAGCAGGCCCGCGATGAACATCACGCCATCCTGCAGGCCTGCATCGAGCATGACGGCGAAGAGGTCGCCTGCCTGCTGGCCGAGCACTATGCGCGCAATGCCCTGACCATCGTTGCCCGCACGGACCCGGCCTTCGAGCCGCGCCAGTTGCACATGGCGGTACGGGCGGCGCGGCTCGGGCGAGACGATGCCAGGCGCAAGCAGCCGGCCAGGCGCCGCGCAGCCGGCCGGAAAGGTGAAAGCGCAATATGAACACTTCTGGAGAAACGGAAATGCCAAGCCGCAAGGTAGCGATCATCGGCTCGGGTAATATCGGCACCGACCTGATGATCAAGGTGATGCGCCTGTCGAAGGTGCTGGAGATGGGGGCAATGATCGGCATCGACCCGGCATCGGACGGGCTGGCGCGGGCGCGCCGCCTGGGCGTGCCGGTCTGCGACACCGGTGTGGAGGGCTTCCTCGCCATGCCCGAGGCCGACGAGGTGGTCCTGGCGTTCGACGCGACCAGCGCGGGAGCGCATCAGCACCACGACGCGCTGCTTTCGGCACGCGGCATCCGTCGCGTCGACCTGACGCCCGCCGCGATAGGCCCCTTCGTCGTTCCCAGCGTGAACATCGACGAGCACGTCGACGCGCCCAACGTGAACATGGTGACTTGCGGCGGACAGGCGACGATCCCCATCGTGGCGGCGATCTCGCGCGTTTCCCCCGTCGCCTATGCCGAGATCGTGGCCGCCATCGCCTCGAAGTCGGCCGGGCCGGGCACGCGCGCCAATATCGATGAATTCACCGAAACCACGTCGCGCGCGATCGAGCGGATCGGCGGCGCCAGGCATGGCAAGGCCATCATCATCCTCAATCCCGCCGAACCGCCTCTGGTCATGCGCGACACCGTTCTGTGCCTGTGCGACGAGGCCGACCCCGAGGCGATCCGCGCCTCGGTGCGCGCCATGGTCGAGGAGGTGAAGCGCTATGTGCCCGGCTACCGGCTGAAGCACGAGGTGCAGATCGAACAGGTCGCGGCCAATGAGCCGCTGATCCTTGCCGATCACGACATCCGTTTCTCGGGACTGAAGGTGACGGTGTTCCTCGAGGTGACAGGCGCCGCTCACTACCTGCCTTCCTATGCAGGCAATCTCGATATCATGACCTCGGCCGCGCTGCGTACGGCCGAGCACCTTGTTCTCGCGGCCGAGGCACACGCATGACCAGGATCTATCTCCAGGACGTAACCCTGCGCGACGGCATGCACGCCATCCGGCATCGCGTGGACCCGCAGCGGCTGGCCGCAATCGTGGCGGCCCTCGACGCCGCCGGCGTGGACGCCATCGAGGTCGCCCATGGCGACGGGCTCGCCGGCTCCTCCCTGAACTACGGGTTCGGTTCGCACAGCGACCGCGCCTGGATCGAGGCGGCCGCCTCGGCCTGCAAGCGGGCGCGGCTGACCACGTTGCTGCTGCCCGGAATTGGGACGATCGAAGACCTGCGGGCGGCGGTCGCGCTCGGCGTGCGTTCAGTGCGCATCGCCACGCATTGCACGGAAGCCGACATCTCGCGCCAGCATATCGAGGCCGCGCGGAAACTGGGACTGGACGTCTCGGGCTTCCTGATGATGGCGCATCGCGCCCCGGCCAAGCTTTTGGCCGAGCAGGCGAAACTCATGGAAAGCTACGGAGCGCATTGCGTCTATGTCACCGATTCCGGCGGAGCGCTGACCATGTCGGGCGTAACCGAGCGCATCCGCGCCTATCGCGACGCGCTGGACCCGACCACCGAGATCGGCATCCACGCCCACCAGAACCTTTCGGTTTCCGTCGCCAACAGCGTGATTGCGCTGCGTGAGGGAGCCACCCGTGTCGACGCCTCGCTGTGCGGTATGGGTGCCGGCGCCGGCAACACGCCGATCGAGCCGCTGGTCGCGGTGCTGGAGCGCGAGGGCATGGCGCATCCGGCCGACCTGTTCGCCTTGCAGGATGCCGCCGACGATCTTGTCCGTCCGCTGATGGACCGTCCGGTCCAGGTCGATCGCGAAACGCTCTCGCTCGGTTATTCCGGCGTCTATTCCAGCTTCCTTCGTCACGCGGAGCGCGCCTCCAGCCAATATGGCGTCGACGTTCGTGCGCTGCTGGTCGAACTTGGCCGCCGGGAAATGGTCGGCGGGCAGGAGGATATGATCGTCGACGTCGCCCTCGACATGGCGGAGGGCGGGAAATGAAGTCCAGGAAGGAACTGCGGTCGCGCCAGTGGTATGGCGGCAACAGCAAGAGCGCGTTCATGCACCGGTCCTGGATGAAGAACCAGGGTATGCCGGAGGACGAATTCGACGGCCGTCCGGTGATCGGCATCTGCAACACCTGGTCGGAAATGACCCCCTGCAACGCCCATCTTCGCGATCTGGCCGAACGGGTGAAGTTCGGCGTCTACGAGGCCGGCGGCTTTCCGGTCGAATTTCCCGTGCTGTCGGCCAGCGAAAGCCAGACGCGCCCGACGGCGATGCTGCATCGCAACCTCGCCGCCATGGACGTGGAGGAATGCATCCGCGCCTATCCGGTAGACGGCGTCGTGCTGATGGCGGGCTGCGACAAGACCACGCCGTCGCTGGTGATGGGCGCGGCAAGCTGCGACATCCCGGCGATCGTCGTCTCGGGCGGGCCGATGCTGAACGGTGTCGTCAAGGGCGAGAAGGTCGGATCGGGCACCGCGGTCTTCCGCTGGGTCGAGGAGTTGAAGGCCGGCACGATGAGCGAGGCCGACTTCCTCGCCGCCGAGGCGGGCCACTCCCGTTCGGCCGGATCGTGCATGACCATGGGCACGGCTTCGACCATGGCCTCGATGGTGGAGGCACTCGGCCTCGGCCTGTTCCAGAACGCGGCGATCCCGGCGGTGGATGCGCGGCGGCGCGTGCTTTCCCAGATAGCGGGGCGCCGCATCGTCAGCCTGGTGAAGGATGACATCACGATCCGCCGCATCCTGACGCGGGAAGCCTTCGAGAACGCGATCCGCGTCAATGCCGCGATCGGCGGTTCGACCAACGCGGTGCTGCACCTCATCGCCATTGCGCGGCGAGTCGGCATCGACCTGTCGCTGGACGACTGGGACCGGCTGGGCCGGGGGGTTCCGACCATCGTCGACCTGATGCCCTCGGGCCGCTTCCTGATGGAGGATTTCTACTATGCGGGCGGGCTGCCTACCGTCATGCGGGCGCTGGGCGAGCACGGGCTGCTGCACCGCGACGCCACGACGGTGGCGGGAATGACGATCTGGGAACAGGTGGCGGATGCGGAAGTCAACAATCGCGAAGTCATCCGCGAGTGGGACAACCCCTTGTGCCAGGAAGGCGGCATCGCCGTGCTGCGCGGCAACCTGGCGCCGCGCGGGGCCGTGCTGAAGCCTTCGGCCGCCTCCCCCAAGCTGTTCCGGCACCGGGGCCGCGCGGTCGTCTTCTCCTCGATCGAGGACTATCACCGGCGCATCAACGATCCCGAACTGGACGTCGACGAAAACTCGATCCTCGTGCTGCAGAATTGCGGACCCAAGGGCTATCCGGGCATGGCCGAAGTCGGCAACATGGGCCTGCCGCGCAAGGTGCTGGCCAAGGGCGTGCGCGACATGATCCGCATCTCGGACGCGCGCATGAGCGGGACCGCCTACGGCACCGTGATCCTGCATGTCGCTCCCGAAGCAGCCGCCGGCGGGCCGCTGGCCTTCGTGCGCAGCGGCGACTGGATCGAGGTCGACATCGAGGCGCGGCGGCTTCATCTCGACGTGGACGAGGCTGAACTTGCGGGCCGGGCCGAAGGCTTTGAACCTCAACTGCCTCCGGTCAACAGCGGCTACCAGAGGCTTTATCGCGACCATGTCGAACAGGCGGATCTGGGTTGCGATTTCGACTTCGCAGCCGAGTCGCGCGAACTGACCGTCCAACGCGTCAGCCACTAGGACGGAAGCAATGGAAAAGGTTTTGCTCGTCACCGGCGGGTCGCGAGGCATCGGAGCCGCGACCTGTCTCGCCGCTGCGCGGGAGGGTTGGCGCGTCGTCGTGAACTATCGCTCCGCCAGGGGCGAGGCTGAGGCGGTCGTCGCCGCGATCCGCGCTGCGGGGGGCGCGGCCGAGGCGCTTGCCGGGGACGTTAGCCGCGAGGAGGACGTGCTGGCGATCTTCGCCGCCATCAAGTCCCGTTACGGCCGGCTCGACGGACTGGTGAACAACGCCGGTATCCTGCCCCGTGTCGGCACGTTCGAGGAGATCGGGTTGGAGCGCTGGAACCGCACCTTCGCCATCAACACAGCGGGCACGTTCCTTTGCTGCCGCGAGGCGGTGAAGATGATGGCGCCGCGCCATGGCGGCACCGGCGGCGCCATCTGCAACGTCTCCTCCATGGCCGCAACGCTGGGCGGCGCCGGCGAATTTATCGACTACGGCGCTTCGAAGGGCGCTATCGAGACGCTGACCATCGGGCTTTCGAAGGAACTCGGACCGGACCGTATCCGCGTCAACGGCGTGCGGCCCGGCCTGATCGCGACCGAAATCCACCAGAGTGCCGGCGATGTCGGCCGTGTCGACCGGCTCGCCGCGGGCGTTCCACTCGGCCGTGCCGGCACCGCCGACGAAACCGCTGCCGCGATCGTCTGGCTGCTGTCGGACGCGGCGGCTTACGTGACCGGCACGACGATCGCCGTCAGCGGCGGGCGCTAACAGGATTCAAGGAGAACTTTCATGACCGTCACCGTCAATCACACCGGGATCACCGTGAAGGATCTCGACCGTTCAGAGGCCATGTTCCGCGAACTTTTCGGCTTCGAGACCTTTTCGCGGGCGCCGCGCGACCCGGCGATCATCTCGGCGGTGATCGGCGTGCCCGGCACAAAGGTCGAGATCGTCTACATGCGCAACGGCGCGACGAATATCGAATTGCTGTGCTATTCCGGCCCGGATGACCGCAAGGACTACCGCCCGCGCGCCTGCGACCTGGGCTCGCTGCACATGGCGATGAACGTGCCGGACATGGACGCAGCCCTGGAAAAGGCCCGCGCCTGGCCACTGGAACAGGTGGGCGAGGTCATCACGATCGACCAGGGCCCCAACACCGGTTCGCGGATCGTCTATATGCGCAACCCCGAGGACGGCCTCATCATCGAGATGATCCAGAAGGCATCGGCCGCATAGAACACATCTCCCCTTTTTCAGAGAGAGCAAGATGCTTCCCTTTCCCGATGTGACCGGGTTCTACGAAGCCCGCACGGGGTCGGTGCAATATGTGGTTGCGGACCCCGAGACGAAGAAATGCGTCATCATCGACGCGGTGCTTGACTACGACGAGAAATCCGGCGCGACCGCGACGGTCGAGGCCGATCGCATCCTCAGCTTCGTCGAAGACAGGGGCTACGAGGTCGAGCAGATCCTCGATACCCATCCCCATGCCGACCATTTTTCGGCTGCCGGCTATCTGAAGCGAAGGCTCGGTGCGCCCACCGCCATCGGCGCCAGGGTGGTCGAGGTGCAGAAGCTTTGGAGGGATATCTACAACTTGCCCGGCTTCCCGGCCGACGGCTCGCAATGGGACCGGCTCTACGAGGAAGGCGACAGCTTCGCGGTAGGTTCGATCCCGGCCAGCGTGAAGTTCTCGCCGGGGCACACGCTGGCGTCGGTCACCTATGTCATCGGCGACGCCGCCTTCGTCCACGACACGCTGTTCATGCCGGATTCCGGCACGGCGCGGGCCGACTTTCCGGGCGGCAACGCGAAGGCGCTGTGGAAGTCGATCCAGGGCATCCTCGCCCTCCCGGACGAGACGCGCATCTTCACCGGCCATGACTACCGGCCCGGCGGCCGCGAGCCGCTCTGGCAGAGCACGGTGGCCGAGCAGAAGCGTTCGAACCCGCATATCGCCGGCCAGACCGAAACCGGCTTCGTGGCGCTGCGCGAGGCACGCGATGCCACGCTGCCGATGCCCAAGCTCATCCTGCACGCGCTTCAGGTGAACATGGCGGGCGGGCAGCTTCCCGAACCCGAGGACAACGGGCGCCGCTACCTGAAGATTCCGCTCGATGCGCTCGAGGGAGCGACTTGGTGACAGATAATTGCCTTGCCCTGCCCGGGAAGGTGCTTTCGGCAACTCACAGGGAAACGCATTCCCCGAACCATTCCCACAGGTAGGGAGCCAGTCCCCGGTCCACATGCACGCGCAGGCATTCGGCCGTGCCGTGGCGATAGACGATGGCGTTGATATCGGCGAAGAGCATGGCGGCCGAGGGCGAGTTGCCCGCCGGGTCGAGCGTCACCGCGCGCGCGATAACGTCGCCCAGCCCGGGGCCTTCGATTTCGAACACATGCAGCGCGGCATCCATGCGGGTCGCCGCGAAGCCTTCACCATGCCAGCCCGGCTCTACGGAAAACGGCCTGACGGAGACGGCGAGCAGGCGGTCGCGGGCGACACGCGCCTGCCAGGCGTCTCCCCCGGCCAGGGCCAGCGCGCCGACGCCGGAACCCGTCAGCCCCGAAGCCCTGTTCCATGCGTCGAGGTCGCCGCTGACTAGCATCTGATGGAGGCCGGCAACCGATTTGACGGTGACGCCGACGCCTTCAATGCCGGCCGAACGCCAGTCGGGAGCGGCCGGCCAGCGCTGCGCCAGATCGGGGATGAGGTCAGGCATTGAGACGATCTCCATCGGGATCCAGCGCGCAGGGCGCGGTGACGGTGGCGCGGCGCAGCATGCCGAGATGCTGGATGTCGATCACCTGGCCATGGCGGGAAGCCCCTTGCTCGATCAGGCCGAGCGCGATCGGCCGGCCGAGCGTGGGGCTGAAGTAGCTGGAGGTCACGTAGCCGAGACTGCGCTTGGCGCCTGCCGCCTGCTCTATCCCGTGCGCGCCCGTCGCAAGCGGCGCTTCGCCCTCCGACACGGAAAGGCCGACCAACTGCTTGCGGTCGCCGCGCTCGCCTTCTTGCGTGAACAGCGAACGGCGGCCGACGAACTCGGTCGTGCGCTTGCGGCGTGGCCCGTCCACCCCCAGGTCCTGCGGCATGGTACTGCCGTCCGTATCCTTGCCGATGACGATATAGCCCTTTTCGGCACGCAGGATCATCAACGACTCGAGCCCGATCGTCACGGCTTCAAGGGAACCGCCTTCCCGCTGCATGAGTGCCCAAAGCGCCTCCGCCCGGTCGGCGCGGATGGAAATCTCGTAGCTGCGGTCGCCGGTGAACGAGACGCGGGCGATGCGAACCTCCTCGCCGTCGAAGCGGCCATGGGTGATCGCCATGTGCGGGAGGCCGGCATCGTCCAGCGCGGCACCGAGGTCCAGCGCCTCAACCAGCTCGCGCGCGTTCGGACCGGACACGGTCAGCGTAGCGTATTGCGCCGTCGCATTATGGATATACACCGCATCGCGGCCGAAGCGGTCCTGCCGCCATTCCTCCAGCCGGGCGTGCACGGAGGCGACATGCGAGGACGAGCAGGAAACGATGAAACGGTTCTCGTCGAGCCGTACCAGAATCCCGTCGTCGAACACCACGCCGTTCTCCGACAGCATGAAGCCGTAGCGGCAGCGACCCGGCTTCAGCGTCGACATGGTGTTGTAGTAGATGAAATCCACGAACTCGGCGGCGCGCGGCCCTGTCACCTCGATCTTGCCCAGCGTCGAGCCATCGAACAACGCGACCGACCGGCGGGCGCGGCGCGCCTCCTCTTGAATGGCGTCCTGTGCCGGACCCTGCCCGTAACAGGCCGGGCGCAGCCAGCCGCCATATTCGCGGAACGAGGCCCCGGCGGCGCGGTGGATGTTGTCGAGCGGCAGGCGGCGCACCGGCGCAAGCAACGACTTGCGGCGCAGGCCGGCGAAACTGGTGAACGGCACCGGCGTGAAGGGAGGGCGGTAGGTGGTGGTGCCGACATCGGGAATGCTGCGCCCGGTCGCTTCGGCCAGCAGCGCCAACCCGTTGAGGTTGGAGGTCTTGCCCTGATCGGTTGCCATGCCGAGCGTGGTATAGCGCTTCAGGTGCTCGACGGAGATAAAATTCTCGCGCGCCGCAAGCTCTACGTCCTTGGCCGTCACGTCGTTCTGGTAGTCGATCCAGACGCGGCCCCCGGCCTTCGGCTTCGGCCAGGCGGCGCTGACGTTCAGGCTCGCCTCGACGCCGGTGCTTTTCGGTGTGGCTTTCACCTTGCCGGCAAAATCCCCAAGCGCGGCAAGACCGCTTTCGAGCGTTTCGGACAGGGAAACCGCGCCGGCCAGTGCGCCGGCGGTCCCGATCCCTTCAACCGCCGCTCCGGGCAGGAAGGCGGCCAGCGCATTGTCCCAGCGAAGCTTGCCCTTGGCTTGCGAATAAAGATGCACGCTCGGCGTCCAGCCGCCGGAGACCAGCAGGCAATCGGCTGTTAGCCGCGTGCCGTCGTCCAGCACAACCCCTTCGATCGCCTTGCGGCCGTGGGCGGCAACGACGGCGCGCCCGGCAAGCACGCGCGCCTTGCCGGCATCCCCGCCCGCCCCGGCGGGGCGGATATCCACCAACGCAACCTCGGCGCCCGCTTCCGCCATCGCGCTCGCCACTTCATAGGCGCTGTCGTTGTTGGTGGCGACGACGATGCGCTCACCGGCAAGAACCGCGAAGCGCTTCAGATAGTGCAGGGCGGCGTCGGCGGAGAGGATGCCGGGCAGGTCGTTGTCGGCGAAAGGCAGCGGCCGTTCGATGGCGCCGGTCGCGAGCACGATGCGCTTCGGACGCACCCGCCACAACGTGTCCGGCCGGCCGTCGCCGTGCCGCTGATTGAGCGCCACGAGATTGTGGTCATAGATGCCGAAGGCCGTGGTTTCGGACAACAGGACCGCGCCCTTTTCCCGCAGGCCGGCGACGGTTTGCGTCACCCACTGCATGCCCGGCATGCCGTCGATTTCTCCCGTCCGGTGGCGCAGGGACCCGCCGGGATGGGCCTGGTCGTCGACAAGCAGGACGCTGTGCCCGCCTGTGGCAGCGCTGGCCGCCGCCGCGAGCCCGGCGGGACCGGCCCCGACCACCAGCACATCGCAATGGTGGTTCACCTGCGCCGCCGAATGCTGCTGCGTCCAGTCGGCATCCACTGTGCCGAGGCCCGCCATGGCGCGGATGCGCGGCTCGAACAGGTGCCAGTCCGGCCACATGAAGGTCTTGTAGTAGAAGGCCGCCGGGATGAAGCGGGCAAAGCGGTCGAGGAAGGCGTTGCGGTCGCTCTCGGCGTCCGGCGTGGCATTGACGCTGCGCGCCGCGATGCCGTTCTGCGCCGCCTCCGTGGTGGCGCGGGCATTGGGCGTATGGCGGCCGTCGCGGGAGACGTCGATCAGGGCGTTGGGCTCCTCGACGCCCGCCCCCCACAGGCCGCGCGGCCGGTGATATTTGAACGAGCGGGCGACGACGCGCTGTCCGGAAGCCAATAGCGCCGAGGCGATGGTATCGCCGGCAAAGCCCTGGACCCCGCGCCCGTCGAATGTAAAGCTCAATGGCCGGGAACGGTCGATCTCGCTGCCGCCGGAGGCAAGCCTTCTCGCGCTCATGGCTGCGGCTCCGCTTCGCCAAGGGTCGTGGAGCCGCTTACCGTATGGACGACAGTGTCGCGCTCCATGGCGAAGAACTCACCGCAGGTCGTATGCACCCAGATTTCCTTCGTCGCGCCCTTCAAATTGGCGTGCATATGCAGGTAGTCGGCCCAACGGTCAGGCGAAACGTCAAGGCCGTCGGGGCGAAGGTTTCCCGCCTCGCCGCCATAGTGGAATTCCCTTTCGTCACGCGGGCCGCAGAAGGGACAGGGAAAGAGTTGCATGAGGAAAATCCTGTAGGTCGCTCAGTGCGCGATACCGGAGCCGGCGGCCTCGTCGATGAGGCGCCCGGTCCTGTAGCGGTCGAGATCGAAGGGTCGGCTGATGTCGTGATGCTTTCCCGTGGCCAGAAGGTGGGCAAGCAGTGTGCCACCGGCGGGGATCGCCTTGAAGCCGCCGGTTCCCCAGCCGCAGTTCATGAACAGGCCGGGCAGCGGCGATTCACCGATGATGGGTGAGGAATCCGGCACGACGTCCACGATACCGGCCCATTGCCGCATCAGCTTCAACTGGCCGAACACCGGGAACATGTCGAGCATGCCCGCGATCACCCCTTCGAGCACGGGCAGGTTACCGCGCTGGCCATAGGAAGGGATGCGGTCGAGCGCGCCGCCGATCACCATCTCGCCCTTGTCCGACTGGCTGACATAGACGCCGGTGTCGGGCGAGATGACCACGGTGTCGAGGATCGGCTTGACCGGCTCCGACACGCAGGCCTGCAAGGCGTAGGAATTGACCGGCAGCCGGAAACCGGCCTTGGCCGCCAGCACCGACGAGTGACCGGCCGCCGCCATGCCGGTGCGTTCGGCGCGCATCGTGCCTCGCGTCGTCACGACGCCGCGGCACCGGCCGCCCTCGACGATGAAATCGGTGATCTCGCAATTCTGGATAATGTCGACGCCGAGCCGGCTGGCGGCGCGCGCGTAGCCCCAGGCCACGGCGTCGTGACGGGCGGTGCCGCCGCTTTTCTGCAAGGTGCCGCCGAACACCGGATAGCGACAATCCGGCCCGTAGTTATAGATCGGCACCAGCCGCTTGACGTCGTCCAGCGACAGCATCTCCGTGTCGATGCCGTTGATTTGGATGGCGTTGAGCGTGCGGGCGGCGGTTTCCAACCCATTCTCGCTATGCGCCAGCGTCAGCACGCCGCGTTGGGAAAGCATGATGTTGTAGTTCAGGTCCGCCGACAGGCCTTTGTAGAGCGAATGCGCCAAGCCATAGATCGCCGCACTCTCGGGATAGAAATAGTTGGAGCGCACGACTGTGGTGTTACGGCCGGTGTTGCCGCCGCCGATCCAGCCCTTTTCCAGCAGCGCGACATTGGTGACGCCATGGTTCTTCGCCAGATAGTAGGCCGTCGCCAGCCCATGGCCGCCGCCGCCGATGACGATGGCGTCGTAGCGCGGTTTAGGCTCGGGCGAACGCCAGGCCGGCTCCCAGCCCGACTGGTTCGAGAGCCCTTCCTTGAACAGCGATAGCGCTGAATAGCGGCGCGTCATGCCTTGCGGCTCCATGCCCGGCAGGTAAGGTCGAGATCCATATGAACGCCTTGCTTGCGATTGCCCCAGGCTTGCTGACGAAGCCCTCCAATCCATGCCGGCAAACCGGATGATTTGCCAGCCACAGATTCGACCTCAGCCACGCATTTTTCGACCTTCCGGGTCATAAGGCGAGGCAGCGACTACGCGAGCGCCCCGCTCGATCCCCACAATATGCGTGGAAAGCTCTGTACCGGCGGCAGCGGCCTCCTGGTCGAGAAGTGCCATGGCGAGGCTTTTCCCGACGGTGTGGCCGAAGCCACCGGACGTGACGAAGCCCGCAAGCCGGCCATCTTTCCATACCGGCTCGTAGCCGCTGGCGTCGGCATCTCCGGCATCGATCTCCAGCGTGGCGAGGCGGCGGCCACCACCACTGCGTGCCTTGAGGGCCGCATCCCGCCCGACGAAGTCCTGCTTGTCGAAATCGATCCAGCGGTCCATGCCGGTTTCGGCTGGTGTATAGTCCTGCGTGAACTCGCGCGACCAGATGCCGAAGCTTTTTTCCAGCCGCAGCGAATTGACGGCGGCAAAACCGTATTCGGCGATGCCGAGGTCCCGGCCGGCTTCCAGCAGCGTCTTCCTCAGCGTCGCGTGCTCGTTGGCGCCGCAGTGGATTTCATAGCCGAGTTCCCCCACAACTGAAAGCCGGCCTACCCTTGCCCGGATTAGCCCGACATCGAGCTTGCGGCAGGCCAGGAAGCCGAAGGAGGCGTTCGAAACGTCCTCGTGCGTCACCTTTTCCAGCACTTTGCGGGCGTTCGGGCCGGCAAGGGAGAAGCCGACAACATCGTCGGAAACGTCGCGGACCTCGACGCCCTGCGAAAGATGCCGTTCGAACCAGCGCATGTGCCACTGGCGCAGATAGTAGGACCCCATGATCCACCAGGTCCCGTCCCCCCAGTTGAAGACGGTAAGGTCGCCCTTGAGCTTGCCGTTTTCGCCGAGCATCGGTGCCAGGCGGGCGCGACCCGGCCGCGGCAAGGCGCAGGCAAGCAGGCGGTCGAGCCATGCCCCGGCGCCGGGGCCGCTCACCTCGTAGCGCGAGAAGGCGGCGATATCGAGCAGGCCGACCCCCCCGCGCACGCGGCGACATTCCTGCGCAACGATGTCGAAGGCGTTGGAACGCCGGAGCGTCGGCTTCTCGGCGAAGCCCTCCGGCGCGAAGTAGAGCGGCACTTCCATGCCCCAGGAAACGCCCCAGCGGGCGCCGGCGGCGTCCATGTCGGCTTGCGCGCCCGCCGTCTTCAACGGCCGGCCGGCCGGAAGCTGCTCGTTCGGGTAGCTCATGACGAAGCGGCGCGAATAGAACTGGCCGGTGGTCTGGCGGATATATTCACGGTTGGAGGCGAAGTCGCCGTAACGGGCGATGTCCATGCCGAACACGTCCGCTTCCGGCTCGCCGTGGATCATCCATTCGGCCAGCGACTTGCCGACGCCGCCGCCTTGCAGGAAGCCGGCCATGACGCCGCAGGCCACCCAGTAATTCTGAACGCCGCGCACCGGACCGACCAGCGGGTTACCGTCGGGCGAGAAGGTGAAGGCGCCGTTGACCCAGCGCTTGATGCCGGCCGTGTCGAGGCAGGGATAGCGGCTGAAGCCCAGCGCCAGTTCGTCTGAGATGCGCGCGATGTCTTCCTGGATCAGTTCAACGCCGTAGTCCCACGGCGCGCCTTCCATGTTCCAGTGCTTGTGGTTGATCTCGTAGATGCCGAGCAGGAGGCCCTTCTGCTCCTGGCGCATATAGGTGAAGCCTTCGAGGTCGACGACCAGCGGCAACTCCCCGTCGAAGGCCGCGATCTCGGGAATGGCCTCGGTGAGGAGGTAGTGATGCTCCATCGGCGAGACAGGAAGATCGATACCTGCCATGCGTCCGACCTGCTTGGCCCAGAGCCCGCCCGCGTTGATGACATGCTCGGCAGCGATCGTGCCCTTCTCCGTCACCACGTCCCAGTGCCCGTCGGGCCGGTGGTGCAGTTCCAGCACGCGGTTGTGCTCGACGATCTCGGCGCCGCGCAACCGCGCGGCCTTGGCATAGGCATGCACCGTGCCGGAGGGGTCGATATGGCCTTCGCGCTCGGCATAGAGCCCGCCGAGGATGCCGTCCGTGTTGAGGATCGGGCAGCGCCGCTTGATCTCGTCCACGCCCACCAGATGGACGTCGTCGATGCCCATGGTCTGGAACACGCGGTAGGAAGCCTTCAGCCACTCCCACCGCTCCGGCGCGGAGGCGACGGAAATCCCGCCTGTCATGTGCATGCCGATGTTCTGGCCGGATTCCTTCTCGACCTCGGAGAGCAGGTCGATCGTGTAGGCCTGGAGAGCGGCGATGTTGGGATCGGCGTTGAGCGCATGGAACCCACCGGCGGCATGCCAGCTCGAACCGGCCGTCAGCACCTCGCGCTCGACCAGCAGGACGTCGCTCCAGCCGAACTTCGCCAGATGATAGAGCACCGATGCACCCACCACCCCGCCGCCGATGACCACCGCCCTGTAGTGCGACTTCATACCGTGCCTCCGTCAAAGGTGGCCAAACTAGCCACAATGGACACATATGTCCAGTAGACCGGAACCGGTTTTTGACCAGCGCTGCACGAGGCTCCGTGTACATGCTTGTCTAGGCGGGACGATTAGTCTAGCGTTTCGGGAAAGCGGCATCGAAATTGCCGGCACAACGGGAGGAACGAACATGCGCGACGGCAGGAACGATCTGGATTCCCTCGGGCAGGAGGCCGGGCGCCCGGTCCCGGACGAGCACGCGAAAGGCGAACCGCGGGGACCCAACCGTCGCGACCTGCTGCAAGCGGGCGGTCTTCTGGCCGCCCTGCCCTTTGCCGGCGGCCTTGGCGCATCGGCGATGGCGGGGTTCGTTCCGACGCGCGCGCTGGCCGCCAGCCCCGGACAATGCGTCCTCGGCGTCACGCAGGAGGCGGTGAACTTCAACCCCCTGCTCTACGTCAACACCGGCGTCGAGACATCGGTGGAGTTCATCGTGTTCGATGCGTTGTGGAAGCTCGACCCGACCGGAGCCTTCGTGCCGAACCTCGCGGCTGAAATCCCGACGCAGGAAAACGGCGGCATCTCCGAGGACGGCCTGACCTGGACGATCAAGCTGCGCCCGGACGTGAAATGGCATGACGGAACGCCGTTCACCGCGGCCGACGTCGCCTTCACGCTCGACGTGCTGATGGACCCGAAGGTCACGGTGCGCAGCCGCAACGGACACGACCACGTCGAAACCTACGAAGCGGTGGACGACCATACCGTGCGGGTCAAGCTGAAGGACAGCTTCGCGCCCTACATGGTTTCCTGGCAGAAGACCAGCATCATACCGAAGCACATATTGAGCGGGACGGATATCAACATCGCCCCCTTCAATACCAATCCGATCGGCACCGGCCCGTTCAAGTTCAAGAGCCGGGTTGCCGGCAGCCAGATCGAATTCGAGCCCAACCCCGACTATCACGGCGGCGCGCCCAAGCTCACCTCGCTGATCCAGAAATACGTTCCCGACCAGCAGACGCTCTACGCGCAGTTCCAGACCGGCGAGGTCGACATCTACGACCTGCAGGGAATTCCGCCGCTGCTTTACGCCAAGGCCAAGACGCTGCCCGGCTGCAAGATCGAACTCAGCCCGATGCCGTTCGTGGAGTTCATCTACTTCAACTGCGGCAAGCCGCAGTTTTCGGACAAGCGCGTGCGCAAGGCCCTCTACATGGCCGTCGACAAGAAGGGCTGGATCGACGCCGTGTTCTACGGCGTGCCGCTGCCGACGCTGAGCTTCCTGCCGCCCAACCACTGGGCCTACAACAAGAACCTCGTCGATCCGGGCTATGACCCGGCGAAGGCTGCCGCCTTGCTGGACGAAGCCGGCTGGAAGGTCGGCGCCGACGGCGTGCGCGAGAAGGACGGCGTGCGCCTTTCCTTCACCATGTCCACCACCGCCGGCGCAAAGGCCCGCGAGCAGGCGCAGCAGCTCGTCCAGCAGAACTTCAAGAAGATCAACGTCGAGATGACGATCAAGAACATGCCGGCGTCGGTCGTCTGGGGCGACTACACGATCAAGAGCGAGTTCGACACGCTGATGGTCGGCTGGGATGCCCTGCTCTATCCCGATCCGGACTATGGCGACCGCATCCGCAGCGACGCGATCCCGGCAAAGGGCGGCAACGGCTCCAACTACGTCCAGTACGAGAATGCCGAGATCGACGACCTTTGCCGCAAGGGTGCGACGACGGTCAAGCAGGAGGACCGCAAGGCGATCTACGACCGCATCCAGGAGATATTGCTGGACGACATGCCGTTCGCGCCGATCTATGCCTACCAGCAGATCGTCGGCGTCAGGGACCGCATCGGCAACTACAAGCCCAATGCCTATACGCCGATCAATTCATGGAATACCGTGGAGTGGACCGCGACCTGATCGCAACAGCACGATACGGGGATCATGAAGGCAAGAGCGGACTTGACGGGCAGGCGGGTATCGAACCCTGCCTGCCGGCTGTGCCCGCAGGCAGGTGGGCACGGCGCATCATGAGGCACCAGCAGCAGGGCCGCCAATGGCACGCTTCCTGATAAGCCGGCTTGCCCAATCCGTTGTCCTGTTGCTCGGCGTCTCGGTCGTCGGCTTCATGCTGATGCATCTCGCGCCGGGCGGCCCACTGGCGCTCTATACGCTGAACCCCACCGTCACCGCGCAGGATATCGAGCGTATCAAGGTCCAGTTCGGCCTCGACCAGCCGGCCTATATCCAATACCTGAAATGGGCCTCCGGCATGGCTACCGGAAACTGGGGCTATTCCTTTTTCGGCGGCCAGCAGGTCCGGGAAATCGTCCTCGACCGCGTTCCGGCCACCCTGCTCCTGATGGGTTCGGCGCTGGCACTGGCGCTGGTGATCGGCGTTACGATCGGCATCGTCTCGGCTGTGCGCCGCAACTCGATCTTCGATTACGCAAGCGCCATAGCCTCGATGCTGGCGCTGTCCCTGCCGACCTTCTGGTTCGGCCTCCTGGCGATCTTCGTCTTTGCCCAGACCCTGGGTTGGCTACCCGCCGGCGGCATGGTCAGTACCGGTGGCGGCGGATTCGTCGACAGGGTCCAGCACCTCGTGCTGCCCGTGGTGGTGCTGGCGCTGGTGCTGGTCGCGCAATGGAGCCGCTATACGCGCTCCTCGATGCTGGAAATCCTCGACCAGGATTTCATGCGCACCGCCCGTTCGAAGGGCCTTACGTCTTCGCGCGTGCTCCTGAACCACGGCCTGCGGGCGGCGCTGGTTCCGCTGGTCACGCTCGCCGGTCTGCAACTGCCGCTTCTGGTGGGCGGCGCGCTGGTGGCCGAGACGGTGTTCAGCTGGCCGGGCATGGGCCTCCTGTTCCTGAGCGCGCTCGGCACGCGCGACTATCCGGTGCTGATGGCCATCCTCATGGTGGGCGCCTTCGTGGTGATCCTCGGCAATCTACTGGCCGATATCGTGGTGGCGTTCGTCGATCCGCGGGTGAAGCTCGGGCATGATTGAAGGGACCCTCGATATCGCGCCGATCGCGGCACCGGCACGAGCCGGGGCGGTGAAACGCCTAATGCGGCACCGCCTCGCCGTCGCCGCCCTGATCGTGCTTGCCGTGCTGGTGATCGGCTCGGCAGGGGCACCCTGGCTCGCCCCGTTCGATCCCGAGGAACTCGACATCGCCAACCGCTACGCGGCGCCCTTTGCTGCCGGCCATATCCTCGGCACCGACGATCTCGGCAGGGACGTGCTGACGCGGCTGATGTATGCGGGCCAGATATCGCTTTCGGTCGGCATCGCCGCCATGCTGGTGACGGTGGTCATCGGCTTTTCCATTGGTGCATTCGCCGCCTATTACAGCGGATGGATCGGAACGCTGCTGATGCGGCTGACCGACATCATGCTGTGCTTCCCGAGCGTGTTCCTTCTCCTGTTCGTGGCGGCCTTCGTCACGCCCAGCCTGACGTCGATGTCGCTGATGATCGGCCTGACCTGCTGGATGGAGATCGCGCGCATCGTCTATTCGCAGATTCTCGTCCTCAAGTCCGCCGACTTCATCGCCGCAGCCCAGATGGTCGGGGCGCCGTCGTGGCGCATAATCCTGCGCCAGATCCTGCCCAACACGCTTTCGCCAGTTCTGGTCGCAGCAACCCTGAACACGGCCAACGCCATCCTGCTCGAAAGCTATATCAGCTTCCTCGGCTACGGTATCCAGCCACCGGCCGCGAGTTGGGGCAACATGCTCACCAATGCGCAGAGCGACTTCCAGGTGGACCCCTGGCTGGCGGTCTTTCCGGGCATCGCCATTACGCTGGCCGTCTCCAGCTTCAACTTCCTCGGCGACGGCCTGCGCGACGCTCTCGATCCGAAGATACGCGACCGATGAACGAACCGGACGCCGCTTCCAGCCTGCTTGAAGTCCGCGGCCTCGAGGTCAGCTTCGGGCGCGCAAAAGCCGTCGACGGCATCTCCTTCGATGTCCGGCGGGGCGAGACGCTGGGCCTTGTCGGCGAAAGCGGCTGCGGCAAATCGACGACGGCGCTGGCCTTGATGCGCCTGCTGCGCGACGTGCGGGTCGGCGGCGCGGCGCGGCTCGACGGCGTCGACCTGCTTGACATCGATGAAGATTCCATGCGCGCGCGCCGTGGCGCCGATATCGCCATGATCTTCCAGGACCCGGGCACCGCGCTGCACCCGATGATCCGCGTCGGCGACCAGATCGTCGAAACGCTCAACGCCCATATGAAGCTTTCGCGCCAAGAAGCCCACCGGCGTGCGGTCGATCTCCTGCGGCAGGTCGGGATCGCCGCGCCGGAAGAGCGCTTCTTCGCCTATCCGCATGAGATGTCGGGCGGGATGTGCCAGCGGGCCATGATCGCCATCGCCATGGCCTGCTCGCCGCGCCTGCTGATCGCGGACGAGCCCACGACCGCGCTCGACGTCACCGTGCAGGCGCAGATCCTCGATCTCCTGCGTGAACTGACCAGCGGGCTGGGCATGGGCGTCGTCCTCATCACGCACGACCTCGGAGTCGTCGCCGACATGACCGATCGCGTGGCGGTGATGTATGCCGGGGTGATCGTCGAGATGGCCCCGACCACCGCCCTGTTCGCGAACCCCGCCCATCCTTATACACGCGGCCTGCTTCACTCCATTCCGAAGCTGGACGGCGGCTGGGACGAACCGGTGCCGACCATTCCCGGCAGCGTCCAGGGGGCGATGGAACTCAGCGGATGCCGTTTTGCGCCGCGTTGCCCCCGCGCGACCGAAGCCTGCAAGGCAGTTCCCGCTTTGCGCGAGATCGCGGAGGGGCATTTCGTGGCATGCTGGAACGCCCCATGAGCGACATCCTCATTGAAGCGGTTGGCGTGGCGCGCCATTACCGGCTGTCGGAGCAACGTACGCTGCGTGCACTCGACGGCGTCGACCTCGAGATTCTCCGAGGCGCCACGATCGGCCTCGTCGGCGAGAGCGGTAGCGGCAAGAGCACGCTGGGGCGCACGCTTGTCGGGTTGCAGAAACCGACGCTCGGCAAGGTCGTTTTCGACGGCCTCGACACGGCCTCGCCCGACCGTACGGCGCTGGCAAAGCTGAGGCGCCAGCGACAGATCATCTTCCAGGATCCGTCGAGCGCGCTCAATCCACGCATGACGATCGGCGATACCATCGTGGAGCACCTGCGGGTGCAGGGATGGTCGCGGGCGGATGCGCGCAGCCGGGCGGCCGAGGTGATCGAGCAGGCCGGGCTGCCGGCGGCGTTCCTGCCGCGCTATCCGCACGAGATTTCCGGCGGCCAGCGGCAGCGGGCGGTCATCGCCCGGGCGATCAGCACCGATCCCGCCTTCATCGTCGCGGACGAACCCGTCTCCGCGCTCGATGTCTCGACGCGGGCGCAGATCATGAACCTGCTGCGCGCCTTGCAGGCCGACCGCGGCACGACCATGCTGTTCATCAGCCACGATCTCAGCGTCGTGGCGCATATGTGCCGGGATGTCGCGGTGATGTATCTGGGACGCATCGTCGAGATCGCGCCGCGCGCGAGCCTGTTCGAGACGCCGCGGCATCCCTACACGGCCGCCCTGCTGTCGGCGATCCCGCTCCCCGATCCCGTGCGCGAGCGTACCCGCGTGCGGACGGTCCTGAAAGGGGAAACGCCCGACCCCGCGGCCCGCCCGTCCGGCTGCAGCTTTCATCCGCGCTGCCCGCGCGCAAGCGAACTGTGCCGGACCACCGATCCACAGATGCGGCCGATCGGCGAGCGGCAGCAGGTCGCCTGCCACCACCCGCTGGAGGCGCCGGCCGGCTGAAGTCAGGATTCGTCCAGCCAGACGCTTTCCACGTTGATCTCATTGGTCTGGTGCATGCCGTGGTTCTTCACGGCCGGGACCGAGTGATTGTAGAACTTGCGCCAGAACGGTTGCGCGATGATGCCCGAAGCCTGGAGAATTTGCTGGATTTCGGCCATCAGCTTGCGGCGTTCCTCAACGTCGGCGACGGTCATGGCCTTGTCGAGCTTGGCATCGAAATCGGGATTGGCGTAGCCCGTCTCGTTCCACGTTCCGCCGGTTCGATAGGCAAGCGCAAGCGCCTGCACGCCAAGCGGCCGCATGTTCCAGATGGTCATCGAATACGGATATTTGGTCCAGTCGTTCCAGAAGGAACTGCCGGGGATGACGGTCCTCTTGATCTTGAACCCGGCCTCGCGCTGCTGGGCGGCGATTACATCGCCGGCATTTTTCTGCCACTCCTCGTCCACGGTGATGAGTTCGAACTCGTGGTCCAGTTTCCCGGCCGCTTCCATCAGTTCCTTCGCCTTGGCCAGATCGCGCTCGACCGGCGGGATTTTCGCATATTCGGGATGGATCGGGCTGACATGGTGATGCTCGGCCAGCGTGCCGTGGTCGCCATAGGCGAGCTTCAGCACGCCGGCGTTATCGACCGCAAGCTGCAACGCCTTGCGCACGCGCTGGTCCTGGAACGGATCGCTGGTGACATTGGTGCGGGCAACGATCGTCGCGGCGGTTTCCACCTCGGACTTGACCAGCCCCATTCCGTCGAGAACCTCCACGAAATCCGCGTTGGTTTCGTAGTTGGTGTGGACTTCCCTGGACTCGAAGGCATTGACCATCGCCGACGGATCGTTGCCGTAGTCGATGAATTCCACGCCGTCGAGATAGGCTTCGCCGCCCCACCACTTGCCGCTTTCGCGCCGCTTGACCACGATGCGCTCGCCCACCGAATAGGAAACCAGCTCGAAGGCGCCGGTGCCGATGGGATTCTTGACGAGGTCCGACCCCATCTTCTCGTAGTCGCGATGGACGATCAGGCCGGGGAAATCGACAAAGCCCGGAATGATGGAAATGTCCGATGCCGGAAGCACCAGCCTGATCGTGTAGTCGTCCACCTTGACGATCGCACTCTCGCTGGCCTTGCCCGTCGCCGGGTCGATGAGCGAAACCATGCGCCCGGCCATCGAATTGCCTTCCACGGAGGAATCGCACCAGCGCTTCAGGTTGAAGATGACGTCGTCGGCATCGAAGGTGTCGCCGTTGTTCCACGTCACGCCCTTGCGCACATGCAGGACGTATTCCGTCGCGTCGTCATTGGTTTCCCAGCTTTCCAGCAGCATCGGCTTGAAGGTGAAATCCCGCTCGTACTTCACCAGCGGTTCGAGAAACTGCCGGGCGGCGTTGGAGCCTTCCACCCAGTCGAAGGTCCGCGGATCGCGGATCGGCTTGCACAGCATCGCGATCTTGAGCACGCCCCCCTTCTTCGGCTGCTGGTCCTCGGCCATCGCGGGCGCCGGCGCGGCGAGGCCGATCATGGCATAGGCGGTCGCGGCCGACGCTCCCATCGCACTGGCGATCGAGAGGAATTCCCGCCGATCCATCCTTTCGGCCCCGACCTCACCCACAAGCGCCGATACGAAGCGTGAGACCGGCTTGCCGTTGCGATTGAAAAACGCCATCTTTTCCCCTTGCCTTGCCTGTTGCTGGTTACTTTGTGCATCCTCGAACTAGGAAACCGGAGATGCGCCGCCTTCCGTCTTTCGCCGCTCGATGAATTCATCCAGCGCGGGTCCGAGTTCGGCCGCCCACGCCGGTGGGCCGGCCTGTTCCAGCACGTCCTTCCACACCGCATTTGCCCGCCGCGTCGCGTCCTTGCCGCCGGCTGCGGTCCAGTTGCCGAAATTCGACCAGTCGGCGACGAAAGGCTCGTAGAATGCCGTCCGATAGCGCGCCATGGTGTGCTCGGCCGCGAAGAAGTGACCGCCCGGCTGGATTTCCCGGATCGCCTCGAAGGCGATCGCATCGGCATCCCCCGGTGTGGCGGAAAAGAGTTCCGCCATCATCTGCAGGACTTCGATATCGGTGATCAGCTTCTCGTAGGAGAGGCTCAGCCCGCCCTCCAGCCAGCCGGCCGAATGGACCAGCATGGTCGCACCCGCAAGCACCGCCCCCCACAGCGCGAACTGCGTCTCGTTGGCGGCCTGGGCATCGGCGATGTTGGCCGCACTGCCGCCGCCGGCCCGCCACGGCAGCCCGAGATACCGCGCAAGCTGGCCCGCCCCAAGGGTCGCCTTGGCATGTTCCGGCGTCCCGAACGCCGGAGCACCGGATTTCATGTCGACGTTGGAGGAGAAACTACCATAGACGACCGGCGCCCCCGGCCGCGTCAGTTGCGCCAGCGTGATCCCGGCCAATGCCTCCGCGTGCTGCAACACGAGCGCGCCGGCTACGGTTATCGGCGCCATCGCCCCGGCAAGGCAGAAGGGCGTGATGACGGTCAACTGGCCGGCCTTGGCAAAATCGATGATGCCCTGCGCCATCGGGATGTCGAGCAGGCGGGGCGAATTGGTGTTGATGATGGCGTAGCAGTGGACGCCGGCGCGGAACTCGTCCTCGCCAAGGCTACGCGCGATGCGCATCATCTCGAAGCTGTCCTCGACCTGCGGCGTGCCTCTGGCGAAGATGAACGGCAGCTTGTCCGAAAGCGTCAGTTGCGCGCGCAAGGTGGCATAATGCCGAAAGCGCAGGTCGACATCCTGGGGTTCGACGTGCGGGCCGTGCATGTGCAGAACATCGAAATGCTGGACGAGCCGGGTCAATTCCTCGAAATCGACCAGCGTCCCCGTCCGCCGGCCCCGGTCAAGGTCCGTCACGTTGGGGCAGCCGCAGCCGGCGACGAAGGCGAGCGCGCCGTGCTCGAGGACGACGTCGCGCTCACGGATACCAGCGCGTGCGACAATCGACTTCGGCGCGCTCGACAACGCAGCCGCCACCGCATCGCGCCCGATGCGAACCATCATGGTGTCGTCGTCGACAAGACAACCGGCCGCCCGGAAGATATCGCGCGCCTGCGGCAACAGCACTTTCAGCCCGAGGTCTTCGAGGATACGCAGGGCGGTGTCGTGGATCGCCTCGACCTGGTCCGCTGAAAACACCGGTTGCGGCGTGAACGTGTTGCGAAGGTTGCGATAATCCGGCTGGCGCGCGGGCGGCGTGTGACCACCGCGAAGCCTGCGGCCGCCGCGCTGCCGTTTTTCCGCACCGGCCGGATTATCCAGCGTCGAAGCTTCCTCCACGAAACCAGCCCCCAGAACCTGTTGCGACTAAATCCGGAGACGGAGCCTATTGACTCTGTACATAGTTGTCCAGACAAATTCTGGACACGTATGTCCATACACTTGATCGGCGAACCCGGCCGTGACAATGGTGCTTGCGATGGGCAAGACAGCGAAGCGGCCGATCGCCGCAAACGGAAACGTCAAGGTAACCCGGGAAGACTGGCTGAAGCTGGCCCTGGACACCTTGATCTCGGACGGAGTCGAGAGTGTCCGGGTGCTGTCGCGTGGCCAGAAGCTGGGTGTCTCCCGATCCAGCTTCTATTGGTACTTCCAGAGCCGGCAGGATCTGCTTGACCAGTTGCTCGCCTACTGGCGCGAAACCAACACGCATTTCATCGTCGACCGTGCGTCACGGCCATCGGCGACGATCATCCGTGGCGTGATGAGCGTTTTCGAGTGCTGGCTGGACGTGAAGCTTTTCGACCCGCGACTGGATTTCGCGATCCGCGCATGGGCCCGTCAATCCGGCTCGGTAAGGCGGCGGATCGACCAGGCCGACGACGAGCGCGTGGCGGCGATCCGCGACATGTTCCTGAGGCATGGCTATGCGCCGGACGATGCTTTCGTGCGAGCGCGCGTCCTTTATTTCATGCAGATCGGCTACTATTCGCTGGAACTGCACGAGCCGCTGGACAACCGCCTTTCGCTGGTTGCCGCCTATCTGCGCAGCTTTACGGGCCAGGAGCCGACGCACGAGGATATCACCGACTTCGCCGCCTATGCCAGGAGCGTCAATTCCGTTCAAAAATAGTCAGGCGCACGTGCCGAGCGGACAAGCGTGGCTTTCTCTTATTTCCGGTAGCGTCTGATGAGTTCCACCGTCCTCTCGATGGCGTGGACGGCTGCCTTGTGGTCCTGCGAAAAGTTGAGGCGCACGCTGTCCAGCGAGTGCGGGCCGAACTCGGAACCCGGCGTTACCGTGACGGCGGCCTGCTGGCGCAGGATACGGACGAAATCCTGGGTCGAGACATCGAGCGCCGGCAGTTTCGGAAAGAGATAGCTTCCCGCTTCGGGCTTGCGCGCCCGCAGCCCCTCGACGGCGCCCAGCGCTGAGAGCAGGTCGTCGCGAATGGCCCTGTGCAGCACGATGCGCTCATCCATCCAACCCGCCTGTTCCGCAAACCAGGTGTTCAGGACCGCCTGGCTGTAACCCGGTGCCCGCAGCGAAACGATTGCCTGCAGCTTTTCCATGCGATCGATGACGCGCGGCGAGCCGAAGGCCACGCCCAGCCGGTAGCCGCTCAGCGACTCCGTCTTGGAAGGCCCCATGATGGTTACGACGTTTTCGGGATCGATAGCGGACGCACGAAGATGGGTGTAGTCCCTGCCGTCGTACAACAGCCGCGAGTAGAGCTGGTCGACGATGACGGTCGCGCCATATCTGCCGGCAAGCTCGGCGATCGTCGCAATCTCCTGTTGCGAATAGACGACGCCGGCGGGGTTGTTCGGATTGGAGAACACGAACAACCTGGCACCCGCCTTGAACGCATCGTGAAGCGCGTCGAGATCGAGGCCTGCCGCCCCCTGCGTGCCGAGATAGTCGAGCCTGACGGGAACGATCTCGCCGTCGAAGAACTGGACCAGCTTACGGTTGGCAAAATAATCCGGCTGCACGATCGCCACCTTGTCGCCCGCCGACACGGTCGCGGCGAGGGCGAGAAACAGCGCGCCTTGCGTTCCCGGCGTGATGATCAACCCGTCCCCACCCGAAACGGGAGCGCCGGTGAAGCGGGCCAGCCTGCCCGCCAGCATGTCACGAATCTCGGGACTGCCGCGATATTCGGTATAGGCCTGCCGGCCGCCACGCTCGACCCCGGCCGAGAATTCCTCGAACGCGCCGGGCGTGGGGAGGAAGGCATCGACGTCGCCATGGGAGAAATCGACCGGGACGCCCGGGATGCTGCCCCCGCGCAGGAGGGCGTCGACAGCGCCCGTGCCCTGGCGCGCCTCCTGGCCCGGCGCATTGTCGGTTGCCAGTTTCGCGAACTTCGTCTCGATCGAACTCATTTATATCCCGTCTTTCCAGTCCCAGGGCATTTGCCGGCAGGTCGCAACGTCAACCCTCCTGCCGGTTGGCGAGCAAGAGCACGGCTTTGAACCGCTGTCGCGTTCGATTCGGACGCGATTGCGCGCGAAAGCGTCCACCGGATGCCCTCGCCTATTCCATTTCCTTGCCGTGCGCGATGATCCATTCCTTCGCCCGCCTGACGGCACTGCTCTTCGAAAGCTGGTTGGTGCCGAGGTAATAGCTCCACGGGCTGGCGGCACGGATTGCAAACGGCTCCACGAGCAGACCCCGTTGCAGATAGATGCGCGCCAGCGAAACCTGCATGGCGACGCAGCCAGTGCCCATCGCCGCCAGTTCCAGCGCGATGTTGGAGGCATTGGTGGTGATGCCCTTTTCATGCCCCGACGTGGTGATCCCCAGCGCCTCGCTCATGGCCTTCCAGTATTCCTGGCGGCCATGGACGAATATCCAGTCGAAATTCAGGATATCGGCCGGTTCCTCAAGCTTGCGGGGTCCTTCGAGCAGCCCCGGCGCGCATAAAAGCGCCAGCTTGTCGCGCCACAGCGGAACAGCATCGGCCGGGCGGTCATCGAAGCGGCGAATGGAAATGGTGATGTCGGCCGCCTGTTCGTTCATGTCCTCCCATATGGTGCCGTGCAGGAGCAGCTCCGTCTCCGGATGCTTCACGTTGAAGGCAGCCATGCAGCCGGCCAGCCAATTCTCGGCAAGGCTCATCGGGCAGGAGACGACGACGGTACGGTTGCGCGCCGAAGCCACGATCGCGTCGGTGGCGAAGTCGATCTGTTCGAGCGCCTGCCGCAACGTCGGCAGGAACGCCTCCCCGACCTCGGTCAGCTTGAGGCTGCGCGGATAGCGGACGAATAGCTGCCGGCCGATATAATGCTCCAGCGCCCGCACATGATTGCTGACGGCAGCCTGGGTGTATCCGAGTTCGCTCGCGGCCGCGGTGAAGCTCAAATGCCGCGCCGAGCACTCGAAGGAGCGAATGTAATTCAGAGGCGGTGGCGGCTTCATCCCCGGTTCCCAAGGCTCTCGAAAGCGCCCTTACCTCCGGCAGTTGCGGTGTGGCAGGGCAGTGGCATCGTTTTTTTTGAGCAATGAGGCTGAACTTATTACGTGAATTCCATATGAGGTCAAATTAATCATATCTCGACGATGGGGGAGATATGAAAGTGGCGTTCGTGAGCCGATCGCAGCGTGATCATGGGACGGGCCTCGTCTCCAGTTGCACGAACATCCGCGCGGCGGGTCTGGCGCCATCGCACCCCCACGAGGAAAGCGCGCGCATTTTCGCCTTCGGCCGGCCCGAGGCTCCCGGTCGCCATGCCCTTTAGCCTCCTCAAATACGGTTTCAGCCGCACCTATCCTGCGCGGCGCGACATACCGCCGACACCCGACCTGAAACGCCACTACGACGTCGTCATCATCGGTGGGGGCGGGCACGGCCTTGCTTGCGCGCACTATCTGTCGAAATATCATGGCATCACCGATGTCGCGGTTCTGGAGAAGGGCTATCTGGCGGGCGGCAATACGGCCCGCAACACCACCACCATCCGCTCCAACTACATCACGCCCGAGGGTATTGCCTTCTATAAGGAAGGGGTCGAACTCTACGAGCGCATGTCGCAGGAACTCGACTTCAACGTGATGTTTTCCCAGCGGGGCCAGCTCACGCTGGCGCATACCGAGGCGACGCTGCGCAGCTTCAAGGCGCGCGCCGCGATGGGGACCCATCTCGGCACGCGCACCGAGGTGGTCGACCAGAAGGAAGTCGAGAAGCTCTCGCCCCTGCTGAACATGGATTATGGCGGTCCGCTCGAGATCCTCGGCGGCCTTTGGCACGCCGACGGCGGCACGGCCCGCCATGACGCGGTCGCCTGGGGGTACGCCGCGCAGGCAAGCCGGCGCGGCGTCGAAATACATCAGCGCACCGAGGTGACCGCCTTCGAGATCGGCGGCGGGCGTGTCCGGAAGGTCGTAACCGACCGCGGCGCGATCTCCTGCGGGCAGGCCATGATCGCCACCGGAGGAATGAACTACGAGATGGCGCTGAAGGCGGGCGTTGAATTGCCGATCCGCTGCTACCCCCTCCAGGCGATGGTGACGCAGCCGCTCAAGCCGTGGCTGCACACGCTCGTGTCGTCGGTGTCGCTGCACACCTATCTCGTCCAGTCCTCCCGGGGCGAGATCGTCATCGGCGGCGGTTCGGATCCCTACCAGCTTTATTCGACACGCTCGACGCTGGACATGAAGGAGCACCTCGCTGCGGGCGCCGTGCATCTTTTCCCGTTTCTGCAAAACGTGCGCCTGCTCCGGCAATGGGCCGGCATCACCGACATGACGCCCGACTACAGCCCGATCATGGGAGCGAGTCCGCTCGCCAATCTGTGGCTCGATTGCGGCTGGGGCACCTGGGGGTTCAAGGCCACGCCTGTGGCCGGCAAGCGCATGGCCGAAACGATCGCCGGTGGCAGGGTGCCGGACATCCTGAAGCCGTTTTCCCTGGAACGGTTCCAGTCGTTCAGTCTCCTGAACGAAATGGGCGCAACGGCGGCGAGTCACTGAGGCGGCGATGAAACTCCTGGCATGTCCCGTGAACGGCCTTCGCAACATCGACGAGTTCCAGTCGTTCGGCCCCCTGCGCGAAGCACTCGACCCGGAAAAGGCAAGCGACGCCGAATGGGGCCTGCACCTGTTCAGGGCCGACAACCGCAAGGGCATCATCGTCGAATGGTGGCGCCACGTGCCCAGCAACGTGTTCTTCCTGGCCGAGCGCGACACGGAATCCAACGAGGTCGTCCGCACCTTCCTGCCTGCCGGAATCGGGGAACGGCCATGAACCGGCTTCCCGCTCCATGGGGCACCCGCCTCGACCGGCTGCGCCCGGTCCGCTTCACCTTCGAGGGCAAGGCTTTCGAAGGTTTCGACGGCGATACGATCGCCAGCGCCCTGGCCGCGTCGGGGCAATGGGTGCTGTCGCGCTCCTTCAAATACCACAGGCCGCGAGGGGCGGTCAGCATGGCCGGCGCCGAAGCCAATACGCTGGTGCAGGCCGGGCATGAGCCGAACGTGCAGGCCGACCGGGAACCAATCCGCGACGGCATGACCGTCAGCGCCCAGAACGTCTCCGGTTCGCTGGATCGCGACCGTGATGCGCTGATGGACCGGCTCGGGCGCTTCCTGCCGGTCGGCTTCTACTACCGCACCTTCATGGGACCCCGGCGCGACAGCTGGCTGAAGCTGTGGGAGCCCTTGATCCGCCGAAAGGCGGGCCTCGGCACGGTCGACACCGCCACGCCGCACCAGTTTTTCGATCAGGTCAACCTGCATTGCGACGTGCTGGTCGTCGGCGCTGGTCCTGCGGGACTTTCCGCCGCCATCCTCGCGGCGAAGGCCGGCGCGGACGTGGTCATCTGCGACGAGAACACCGAGCCGGGCGGATCGCTGACCTATCGGCGCAGCGACGGAGTGGCCTTGTCCGACCTCGTGAGGGAAGCGCGCTCGCTGCCGAACCTGCGCATCCTCACCGGCACCATCTGCAATGGCTGGTTCGAAGACAACTGGCTGCCGCTGATCCAGCAAAACCGGCTCTATCGTGCCCGTGCGCGTCAGGTCGTCCTCGCCGCCGGAACGATCGAGCAACCGGCCGTCTTCCGCAACAACGATCTGCCCGGCATCCTCCACGGCGGCGCGGTGCAGCGGCTGATGCGGCACTACGCGGTGCGGCCCGGCACGCGTGCCGTGGTGCTGGCGGCCGACGGCGACGGCTACGATGTCGCGCAGGACCTGCTCGACGCCGGCGTCACAATCACGGCGCTGATCGACCCTCGCCCCGCCGGAACCGCAAACGGCGCGCAGGCGGCGTTACGCGCCCAGGGCGTCGAAATTCTGTCCGGGGTCATGGTCGAAGAAGCCAGGGGCACCGCCGGCAACAGGCATGTCGCCGCCGTGAAGGTGGCGGGCCGCTGGATGGAGTGCGACCTGCTTTCCGTATCGATCGGCAAGGCTCCCGCATGGCAGCTCCCATGCCAGGCAGGGGCAAAAGTCGGCTATGAAGACGCTTCTGCGCGCATGGTGCTGGAGCTTGAGCGCGACAATGTTCGCCTGTGCGGCTCCATCGCCGGCAACACCGGGTTGGAAAGCGCGATCATGGATGGACAGCGGGTCGCGCAGGCAGCCCTTTCCGACCTCGGGCATGGGTCGCTGCCGGTCACGGAGGACCGCTTGCGTCCGCCGGCCGCGAATGGATATGCGCAGCCGCTCGTCCCGCATCCCAAGGGGCGCGATTTCGTCGATTTCGACGAGGACCTCCAGATCAAGGATCTTCTGAACGCCGTCGAGGAAGGTTACAGCGAACTCGAACTGACCAAGCGCTTCACCACGGTCGGCATGGGTCCCAGCCAGGGCCGCCATTCGGCGGTCGCCACCGCACGCATCGTCGCTACCGCTACCGGGCGCCGGGTCGGCCAGATGGGGGTGACGACCGCACGGCCCCCGACCGGACCGGAAAAGCTGGGGCTGCTCGCCGGCCATCACCACGCCCTCGAACGGCGAACCTCGCTGCACGCCCGGCACGTCGCGCTCGCGGCGCGCATGAAGCCCGTCGGCTCCTGGTGGCGACCCTATTTCTACGGCGCGCCGGAGCAGGCCGCCGAACTGACCAGGCAGGAAGTGGCGGCCGTACGCAACCAGGCCGGACTGCTCGATGTGTCTACGCTCGGCAAGCTCGAAGTCCGCGGCCCGGACGCCGGCCTCTTCATGGACCGGCTCTATACGATGGCGCACGCGAACCAGCCGGTCGGCAGGGTGCGCTATTGCCTGATGCTCAACGAGATGGGTTCCGTCATCGACGACGGGGTCGCCTACCGCCTTGCCGAGGACCGTTTCTACGTCACCTCGACGACCGGCGCCGTCGCGCGCGTCTATGCCGACATGCTGTTCTGGAATGCGCAGTGGCGGCTGAAGGTCGACGTGCTCAATCTCACCAGCGCTTTTTCGGGCCTCAACCTGACCGGGCCGAACGCGCGGGCTGTCCTTGAGGCGATGGAAAGCGACATCGATTTCAGCCGCGAAGCATTCCCTTATCTCGGCGGACATGAAGGCGTGCTGGCCGGCGTCCCGGTTCGCGCCATGCGCATCGGCTTCACCGGCGAGATCAGTTACGAACTGCACTGCCCTTCGAGTTACGCGCCAGCGCTGTGGGATGCGGTCATGGCGGCCGGCCAGCCGCATGGCCTGCGCCCCTACGGGCTGGAAGCGTCCCGCATCCTGCGGCTGGAAAAAGGGCACATCCTGATCGGCCAGGATACCGACGCCCTGACCACCCCCGATGAATTGGACTTCACCTGGGCCTTATCGAAGAAGAAGCCCTTTTTCGTAGGCAAGCGCTCGATCGAGATGCGGGCGCGCCTTGACCAGAAGCGTCGTCTCGTCGGGCTGGCGTTTCCGTCCGACGCCGGCGACCTGCCGGATGAGGGCAGCCTGGTGCTGCGCCACGGCAACCCGGTCGGCGCCATCACCTCGATCGGTCATTCGCCGACGCTGGGCTATCCGATCGCCCTCGCCTATGTTCATGCCGAGGACAACGCGAAAGGGTCGCGTATCTCCATTCGATGCGGCAACGGGCGAATCATCGAGGCTTCCGTGGTCGCGCATACGTTCTTCGACCCGGAAAACAGGCGTCAGGACCTGTAGCATGATGCAATTTTCCTCCGCGCAGCGCCTGTTTCCGTTCGCACCCGGCGGTGCCGCAGCGGACCTGCCGCTGCCCAGCGGCCGCATCGCGCTGAACGACCTTACCGCAAAACCCCGCTTCGGGATCAAAGGTCCCAGTACCGCCAACTGGCTGGCTTCCCAGGGACTCGACCTTCCCGCCATCAACCACGTCGGCATGCATGACGGCATGCGGGTCCTGCGCCTCGGAAGCGATGACGTCTTGTTCCTGGCCGAGGATGCCGCAAGCGCTCTCGGCCGGCTGGTGGACACGTGGAACAAGGCAGACGGCGTCCGCGGCTATTCCTCCTGGCGCGAGGAAGGCTGGGCGTGGATGCGCCTGTCCGGCCCGGATGCGGGCGCCCTGATGGCGCGGCTCTGCGCCATGGACCTTCGCCCCGAACACTTCGGCCCCGGCCGGATTGCGCAAACCCGCGCGGCTTCGATAGAAGCGGTCGTGGCGAGAAGCGGGGACGGCTTCGATATCCTGTTCGACATTTCGCTCGCGGCCTTCTTCGCGCGGGCGGTCGGGATTGCCGAAACCATCCGGCAAACGATGCCGGAAACCGAGGATGTCCGCTCTTCCGCCGGGCCGTCGAGATGATCGCGATGTCCCGGCAGCCGACCGTCATCCTGCACACGAACGCCCCGGCCCCGGCGCTGGAGGCACTTCGTGTTGATCATGGCGATCTCGATATCCATGCCTGTGACGACTATTCGGGCCTGCCCGGTCTCATCGCGCGCACCGGGGCGGAGGTTGTCTACTCCGTCCGTTTCGCTGGAACGCCGCAATTCCCCCGCACCACGCTCGTCGAGAACCCGACGGTCAGGTGGGTATCGGTCGGCGGGTCCGGCACGGACCACCTGCAGCCATGGGACCCCGGGAAGGTAACGGTGACGAACGCCGCAGGTGTCGCCGCCAACATGATGGCGGAATACGTGCTCGGCGCCATGCTGTCGTTCTCGCTCGACCTGCGCGGCTTCCAACACCGACAGCAGGAGCGGCGCTGGGCACCCCAACCGATGCGCCCGATCGAGGGCCGCACCGTCCTCGTCCTCGGCCTGGGCAAGACCGGGCAGGCGGTGGCGCAGCGCGCCAAGGCCATGGGCATGACCGTCATCGGGGTCAGGGCGCAGCCTGCCGCCGTCGCTGGCGTCGACGAAGTCCATGGCGAACAGGGACTGCCATCGCTATGGCCGCGCGCTGATTTCATCGTCGTCTGCGTGCCTCTTCTTCCCGGCACCAAAGGCCTCGTCGGCCCTGCCGCGCTGGCGTCGATCAAGCCGGGAGCCTTCCTGGTCGACGTCTCGCGCGGCGGCGTCGTCGACCAGACGGCGTTGATGGCGGCCCTCGACGCGGGACGCCTCGCGGGGGCGGCGCTCGACGTATTCGAGGCCGAACCGCTGCCGCCGGAAAACCCGTTATGGGCTTACGAGAACGTGACGATCACTCCGCATTGCTCCTCCATCTATGAAGGCTGGGATCTCAAGGCGGTGCGCATGTTCTCTGACAACCTTGCGCGCTACAGGCGCGGCGAACCGTTGCAGAACGTCGTGATGCCGCAGCGCGGCTACTGACGCAAAGGAAGGACGTATCGATGACGCAGGAAAGACGAAGCGGCGGACGGCGGGGAAAGACCGAACGGGCAGGCGCCAGCATCCCGCAACTGCCCTGGCAGCAGGTCGTCAACAACAACGCGCCGATGCAGCTTTTCGACGAGGACAGGATGGAGGCCCTGCATCGGACTTCGATGCGTATCCTGTCCGAACTCGGCATCCGGGTGCTCGATGAAAAGGTGCTCGGCATCTTCGAAAAGGCCGGCGCCATCGTCGACCGCGGCGAAGGAACCGTGCGCATCGACGAAAGCCTGGTGATGGCGGCGCTGAAATCCGCGCCGCACACGTTTACGTTGACCAGCCGCAATCCCGCCAAGCAACTCGAGATCGGCGGCAGCAACATCGCCTTCGGTCTCGTCGCTGGTCCGCCCAACGTCCATGACCGGGTGAACGGCAGGCGCCAGGGAAACCTGGAGGACTACAAAAATTTCATCCGCCTGGCGCATTATTTCAACGCCATCCACATCATCGGCAACCAGGTCGTCGCCCCGGTGGAACTGCCGGCGAATTCACGCCATCTCGATACCTATCGGGCCAACCTGACGCTGAGCGACCTCAGCTTCCACTGCACGGCCATCGGCCGGGGCCGCGCCACCGACGGCATCAACATGATGGCGATCGCCCGGGGCATCCCGGTCGAGGAGATGCGGGCTTCGCCCGGCGTCATCACCATCATCTCGGTCAACTCGCCGCGCCTGTTCGACGGGGCGATGGCCGAGGGGCTGATCGCCATGGCCGAGCACGGCCAGCCGGTCACCATAACCCCGTTCACCCTGATGGGGGCGATGACGCCGGTGACGCTGGCGGCGGCCCTGTCGCAGCAGAACGCCGAGGCGCTGTTCGGCGCCGTGCTTACCCAGCTCGTCAATCCGGGAACACCGGTCATGTACGGGGCCTTCACTTCCAACGTGGACATGCGTTCTGGTGCGCCCGCCTTCGGCACGCCGGAAAACGCCAAGGCCAACATTATCGGCGGCCAGCTTGCCCGCCGCTACGGGCTGCCCTACCGCACCTCCAACGCCAATGCCTCCAACGCGGTCGACCTGCAGGCGGCCTACGAGACCGAGATGGCGACCTGGGGCGCGATGCTCGGCGGCGCCAACATGATCTACCATGCCGCCGGCTGGCTGGAGGGCGGCCTGACCGCTTCCTATGAAAAGCTGATCCTCGACGTGGAAATCCTCCAGAACATGATCGAGTTCCTGCGCCCGGTGCCGTTCCAGGAAGACGACCTCGGCTTCGAGGCCATCAAGGGTGTGCCGACGGGCGGCCACTTCTTCGGCTCGGAGCATACGATGGCGCGCTACTCGACCGCCTTCTACCAGCCGATGCTGTCGAACTGGCAGAACTACGGCGCCTGGCAGGAAGCCGGCGGCAAGGACGCGCTCGATCGGGCGACCCTTTTGTGGCAGCAGGCCTTGCACGAATACGAAGAACCGCAGATGGACCCCGCCATTCGCGAGGAACTGGACGCCTATGTCGCGAGACGGCGCGAGGAGATCGGTTCCGACGAACCGTGACGCACGGGCCAGCTCGCCTATCGGCCCGGCCTCGAGGTCCGGGCCATCTCGTCAGATTGAACAAGGAAGATTCCCATATGCGTACACATGCCCAGGTGGTTGTTATCGGCGGCGGGCTGATCGGCTGCTCGATCCTGTACCACCTCGCCAAGCACGGCTGGTCCGACGTCGTTCTCCTGGAACGCTCCGAGCTCACGTCCGGCTCGACCTGGCACGCGGCGGCCAACATCCACGGCCTGCACGATTCGACCAATATCAGCCGGCTCCAGCACTATACGATGGCGCTCTACAAGGAACTGGAGGCCGAGACGGGGCAAGGCTGCGGCGTCTTCCAGCCGGGTTCGCTCTATCTGGCGCAAACCGAGGCGCGCGAGCACCAGTTGCGGTTGCAGGAGGCCAAGGCGCGCCGCTACGGCATGGACTTCTACGAGGTCAGCCGGGCCGACGCCGAGCGGCTGCATCCGCTGGTCGATTTCGACGGCGTGCGCTGCATCATGTTCGAGCCGCAGGGCGGCAATGTCGACCCGTCCGGCGTCACCATGGCCTATGCGGCAGGAGCGCGCCAGCGCGGCGCCGATATCCATCGCTTCACCGCCGCGACCGCGACGGAGCAGCAGGCCGACGGAAGCTGGATCGTGCGCACCGACAAGGGCGACATCCGCACGCAATGGGTGGTCAACGCCGCCGGCCTGTGGGCGCGCGAGGTGGCGGCGCTGGCAGGACTGACGGTGCCCCTGATCCCGACCGAGCACCAGTATTTCGTTACCGAGACGATCCCCGAGATCGCCGCGCTCGACCGGCGGCTGCCGTCGGTGGCCGACCGCGACGGCGAATACTACCTTCGCCAGGAAGGCCTCGGCCTGCTCATCGGCGCCTATGAACGCAACATGAAGTTCTGGGCCGAGGACGGCACGCCGCTGGATTTCGGCCACGAACTGTTCCCCGACGATCTCGAGCGGATCGAGGAAAACATGATGCGCGCCATCACGCGCGTGCCTGCGGCCGGCAGCGCCGGCATCAAGCGGGTGATCAACGGGCCGATGATCTGGTCGCCCGACAGTTCGGCGCTGTTCGGGCCGGTGCCCGAGCTCACCAACTATTTCTGCTGCATCGGCCTGATCCCCGGCTTCTCGCAATCGGGCGGGCTGGGCAAGCTGGCGGCGGAATGGATCATCGACGGCGAGCCGTCGCTCGACATGTTCGGCTGGGACATGGCCCGCTTCGGCCACTGGGCGAACAAGGCCTTCACCAAAGCGCGCGTGCAGGACCAGTACAGCCATCGCTTCAAGATCCATTTTCCGAACGAGGAACGTGCGGCCGGCCGGCCGGTGCGCACGCGCCCGGCCTATGCCATGCAGAAGGAAATGGGAGCCGTGTTCGGCCTCAATTACGGGTGGGAGCATCCGCTGTGGTTCGCGGCCGATGACGAACCGCGCGAGGAGACCAACGGCTTCACGCGCCAGAACTGGTGGCAGCCGGTCGGCCGCGAGGCGCGCATGCTGCGCGAACATGTCGGCGTCATCGACATTTCCAACTACGCCAGATACCGGATCGAGGGACCGGGCGCCGAAGACTGGCTGAACGGGCTGCTCGCCAACCGCATGCCGGCCGAGATCGGCCGTTCGTGCCTGACGCCGATGATCGGCAAGCGCGGCGGCATCGCCGGCGACTTCACGGTGACGCGTCTGGGCGAGGAAGAGTTCATGATGTTCGGCTCCGGCATGGCCGAGCGCTTCCACCAGCGCTATTTCCGGGCCGTTCCCCTGCCGGCCGGCACCAGCTTCACCTCGATGACCGAGCAGATGTCCGGCTTCAATGTCGCAGGGCCGAAGGCGCGGCAGTTGTTGCAGGCGCTGACGAATGCAGACCTTTCCACTCCGGCGTTCTCGTTCATGCGCTCGCGCCGCATCGAGGTGGCGGGCATAAAAGTGATCGCGCTGCGCGTTTCCTTCACCGGCGACCTAGGCTGGGAACTGCATTGCGCCGAAGCCGATCAGATCGCGCTCTATCGCGCGCTGATCGACGAGGCCCGCAAGCTCGGCGGTGGCCCGGTGGGTTCGCGTGCGCTGATGTCGCTGCGTGTGGAGAAAGGCTATGGCAGTTGGGGGCGCGAATATTCGACCGAATACTGGCCGCAGGAAGTGGGGATGGCCCGCCTGGTCAAGATGGACAAGGGCGACTTCCTCAACCGCGATGCCTATGCCGCCATCGCCGACCGGCCGGCGCGCGACACGCTGGTGATGGTGGCCATCGAGGCCGCCGATGCCGACGCCACCGGCGGCGAGCCGATCTTCCTGCCCGACGGCACGCCGGCCGGACAGGTGACCTCTGGAGCTTACGGCTATTCGGTCGGCATGTCGCTGGCGCTCGGCACCCTCAAGGCTGGCAAGGCAAGGCCCGGCGACGAGGTTTCCGTCGCCATCCTCGGCCGTCCCCACAAGGCGCGCGTGCTGGAACGCCCTCCCTTCGACCCGAAGGGCGAAAAGCTGCGTACCTGACCCCTATGACGGACGCAAAGGCGTTTCACACTCTTGCTGGAAATTCTCTAACCATCCGGGGCTAGGGACATGGTGCTGGTTATCCCGAAAGGAATGGAGCGATGCGAGGCCGCAAGGCCATTCGTCTTCCTCCTTCTCGACGGATTCTCGATGCTGTCCCTGTCCTGCTGCGCCGAGACGATGCGGGTCGCCAACCGTATCGCCGGCAGTGAAACCTTCCGTTGGAGCTTCATGTCGGAAACCGGCGAGCCGGTTCGCTCGTCTCTCGGCGTGCCCTTTCCCGTCGACCGGGGGCTGGCCAATCTTGACGGGGCCGAAACGGTGCTGGTTTGCGGCGGCGACAATATCAAGCACGCCTCAACCAGGGCCATAATCGACTGGCTGCGCCGCCAGGCGGTGCATGGCGTACCCGTAGGGGGCCTGTGCACCGCAACCTATACGCTGGCGAAGGCGGGCCTGCTCAACGGCAAGCGCGCCACCATCCACTGGGAGAACGAAACCAGCTTTGCCGAGGAGTTCCCGCAAGTCATCCTCAGCCATTCCCCCTATGTCATCGACGGGCACCGCTACTCGACCGCAGGCGGCACTTCGTCCGTCGACCTGGTGCTGAGTTTCGTCGAGGACATGCATGGGCCAGCGCTTGCCGGCGAGATCGCCGAGCAACTGATCTATTCCTCGATCCGGAAGATACAGGAAACCGCCAGCACCTCGCTGCCGGGCCGAATGGCCCTGCGCCACCCCCGGCTGAGCGCTGTCATCCGGTTGATGGAAGAGCGGCTCGAAGACCCGGTTCCGACGCCGAAGCTTGCCGAGGCCGCCGGGATTTCGCCGCGGCACCTGGAGCGCCTGTTCCAGCGCCATATCGGCCGTACGCCGCTGAAATACTACATGGACCTCAGGCTGGCACGCGCCAGGCATCTGCTGCAGCAGACCGACATGACGATTTCCGAGATCGGCCTCGCCTGCGGCTTCCTTTCAGCCTCGCATTTCTCGAAATGCTACCGGTTCAAGTACCGGCAGGCACCGCTACGGGCGCGCGGCCATTAACATCCTTCAGGCCGCACCGCTCTTCCGTTCGTGACCGGTGAGGACGTGGCCGACACGCGCCATTTCGTCTTCGGGGCCGATCGTTATGCGCAGGCAGTCGCGCAGGCCGTAGCCCGCAACCTTGCGAGCGATCAGGCCGTCCGCGCGCAGCCGCTCGTCCGCCAGCGCGGCTTCCGCCTCGCCGGAAAACCGGACCAGAACGAAATTCGTGAAGCTGGACGGGACCTCGAACCCGACGTCCCTCAACTGGCCGGCGAGACGGTCGCGAATGATGGCTGTACGCCCGACGACATCGCTGACGTAGGCGCGGTCCCGCAGCGCCGCGGTTGCCATGGCCAGCGCCACGCTGGTGACGTTGTTCGAGTTCACCAGCTTCCGCACTTCCCGGCCGATGGCAGCCGGAAACAGCCCCCACCCCACCCGCAGCCCCGCCAGACCATAAGCCTTGGACAGCGTCCGCAGCACGACCGTGTTGCGCTCGTTCACGAGTTGAAATACCGGCCGCGGGTCCTGGTCGTCGAACTCCCCATAGGCCTGGTCGATCACCAGCAGGACATCGGCTGGCAATGAGGCTCGCAGGCGCACGATCTCCGCGTTCCCGATGCGGGTGCCGGTGGGATTGCCCGGATTGCACAGGAAGACGATCCGGGTAGCGGGCGTTACCGCGGCTATGAGGCGATCGACCGAAACGGCGAAATCGTCTTCCGCTACCTGCACATAGGTCGCGCCGGCCTGGGCGGCCGCGGAAGCGACGAACAGGTAGGTATAGGCGCTGGCAAGGATTTCATCCCCGGGTCCCGAATAGGCCCTGATGACACAGGAAATCAAATCCATCGAGCCGGCGCCGCACAGGACGAGGCCGCGCTCCACTCCATGGATTTCGGCAATCGCGCTACGCAGTTCGTTCCAGTCGGGATCGGGGTAGAGCGCCGCCCGGGCAAGGGCGACCCTTCCCGCTTCGAGCGCGGCCGGGCTCGGCGCAAATGCGCTTTCGTTCTGTGCCAGCGTCGGCTTGTCGTGCCCGCCGAAATCGGCCAGCGGAAAAGCCTCGATCCCCTCGACCCGAGAAAACAGCCGCATCCGTACGGTGCTCCCTTCACCTGCCGCCAAGCGACACATCATCAGTTCCTTCAGGAGACGGGATCAGGCGGCCAATTCATAACGAAAAATGCATCGTCAATGGCCTTCGATTTTTTGTGCCGCCGGCTTGGTAATTTTTGGAATGAGAATACCATCGTGCTTTATTATCGAAAATCAAGATGGTTGCCATGAATCTCGATTCCCTGCAAAGCTTTCGCAGCGTTGCCAACGCCGGCAGTTTCAGCATCGCGGCGGCCCGCCTCGGCGTCATGCAATCCACGATCAGCGGGCGCATCCAGTCGTTGGAAAAGGAACTGGGCTGCGTCCTTTTCCGGCGTGGCCGGGCCGGCGCGGAACTGACGCCTGCCGGCCATGATTTCCGCCCGCTTGCCGAACGCATCCTCCAGACCTGGGATCAGGCCCGCCACCAGGTCGCGCTGCCGGACGGCTTTACCGCGACGTTCCGCTTCGGCGGCCCGGTGGCCTTGCAGGACCAGTTGAACGTGGCGTGGGTTCTCTGGATGAAGGAGCACGCGCCCACCGTCGCCCTCCAACTGGAGGCCGGCTATTCCGATACGCTGACGGACCGCATCCTGGCCGGAACGATGGATGCGACGACCCTGTACCTGCCGCGCCAGCGCCCGGGCCTGGTCGTCGAGGAACTGCTCATCGAAAAGCTCGTTCTCGTCCGCCATCCCCGGATGGAGGGTGCCTGGCAGGACCATTTCGTCATGGTCAACTGGGGCCAGGACTTCGGCAGAGAATTCGTCGAAGCGTTTCCCGACGCTCCCATCCCCACCATATCCGTCGGGCTCGGAGCGCTCGGGCTCCAGTACGTGCTCGCTCTCAAGGGGGCAGCCTACCTGCCGCGATCGCTGGTCGGCTCCATGCTAGCCGAGCGGCGCCTCTGCCCCGTGGAAGGCGCCCCGGTATTCGAGCGGCCCGTCTATCTGGTCTATCCGGCGTTCAGCCGGGATCCCGAACTGCAATCGCTGGCGCTTGGCGGCGTGCGCGGCGTAGCCGCGACACTGTCGTCCGGGGCCTAGAACCATCACCCTGGGGGAAAGCATGACATACGACATCATCATCCGCGGCGGCACCGTCGTGGACGGCAGCGGCGGGCCGCGTTTCGCCGGCGACGTCGCCATCGACGGCGGCATGATCGCGGCGCTGGGGGATCTGTCGCGGGAGAAGGCCCGGCAGGAAATCGACGCATCGGGCCGCGTCGTCGCGCCGGGTTTCATCGACGCCCACACCCATGACGACAGCGCGCTGTTGTCCAGCGAGGGGATGACCGCGAAGACCAGCCAGGGCGTCACGACCGTGGTTGCCGGAAACTGCGGCATAAGCCTGGCGCCGCTGCTGCTCGATGCCACGCCGCCGCCGCCTTTCACCCTTGTCGGCGGCCAGGAAAATTTCCGCTTCGACCGTTTCGAGGATTACGTTTCCGAGCTTTCGCGCATCGGGGCGATGACCAATGCAGCACTTCTGGTCGGCCATACCACGCTCAGGCAGCGTTTTCTTCCCAGCATGGACAATGCGGCGACGGAAGACGAGATCGTGCTGATGCAGGATGAGGTGGCCAAGGCCATGGCCGCCGGCGCCTTCGGCCTCTCGAGCGGCCTCGACTACGCCCCCGCCGTGAATTCATCCACCGGCGAGGTCAAGGCATTGGCGCATACCGCCGCGCAATCGGGCGGGCTCTACGTCACTCACACCCGCAATTATTTCGAGAAGCTCGAGGAAGCGATCGACGAGGCCATCGAGATTGCGACCGATGCCGGCAACAAGTTGATCATCTCCCACCATCAGGTTACGGGCCGCGACAATTTCGGCAAGAGCGGGCCGACCCTCGACCAGATCGACGCCGCCCGCCAGACGCTCGACATCGCCCAGGACTGCTACCCCTATGCTGCCTCCTCGACCGTGCTCAAATTCGAGCGCTGCGATATCGGCCTGCCGATCCTCATCACCTGGTCCGACCCTTATCCCGACATGGCGAACCGCTACCTGGCCGATATCGCCGGCGAATGGCAGTGTACCGAGAGGGAGGCGGCGGCGCGCCTGCTGCCGGCCGGCGCCGTCTATTTCCAGCTCGACGAAAACGACGTCCAGCGCATTCTCGCCCATCCGCGCACGATGATCGGCTCGGACGGCCTGCCGCACGACAAGCATCCCCATCCGCGGCTATGGGGGACGTTCCCGCGCATCCTCGGGCACTATTGCCGTGATCTCGGCCTTTTTACGCTCGAAGAGGCCGTCTTCCGGATGACGGGGCTGCCGGCAAAGGAATTCGGGTTCGACCGGCGCGGTCGTCTGGCGGTCGGCAACTTTGCCGACGTCGTGCTTTTCGACGCCGCGACTATCGCCGACAAGGCGACGTTCGAACAGCCGACCCTGGAATCGGTGGGGATAGACCTCGTTCTGGTGAACGGCCAACCGGTATGGAAGGAAGGCAAGGCAACCGGTGCGCGCCCGGGCAAGGTGCTGAAACCGACGGCAAGCAGCCGGCATTGAGGAAGCCGGCTGCCCAGCCGCCGACTTCCCTTCCCCCTACAGGGACTCGTAGAACGTATCGGCCGTGGCGGCCGTATACTGGAATTCGACGGGGCGAGAGCAGCGCCAGGCTTGGTGGGGCTCTCCCCGAAGCGCCTTCAAGGCTTCGGCGGTCTTGAGTACGCCGCCGCCATAGAGGCGGTTCGCCATGTCGAGGATCGCCACCCGGTTCATGAAATCCGTGCCGCTGCCGCAGGCATCCTTTATCAGCCAGACCCGGAACCCGGCGAACACGGCGTCGAACACCGTGGCGCGGACACAACTGTCGGTCCAGACACCCGCCACCAGAAGGTGCTCCACGCCCCGCTCCCGCAACGTCTCGGCCAGCCGCCTATCCCGAAACGCGCTCGGCCAGGACTTGCGGATCACCAGTTCGTCGCCGGCCGGCATCACTTCCTCGCAGATGGCGGCGCTGTCGGCTCCGGCCACCCCGTAGCGAAGGTCATCGGCGAGATTCTCGTGCAGGAGCGGATAGCTTGTTTTCACATCCTCCTGCTCGGCCCACGCCTGTGCATGAAGAACCGGAACGCCTGCCTGTCTGGCGGCAGCGATGACGGAGGCGGCATTGGCGAGGATCGCATCGAAACCCTCCACGGGATAGGCGCCGCAACTGCGATACTCGTTCTGGAAATCGATAGCGAAAACCGCCGCTGACTGGACGTTCAAGATAGCCTCTGTGCTGGTTGGCTGGTGGGATTTGAAATTTCATGGGCCGTCGAAGGCAGTGACGAAGCGAACAAGCATCGCCACGACTGCGTCGAGATCGCTCGCATCCATGGCTTCCTCCGGATTGTGGCTGCCGTTCTCGCTGCGCACGAAGATCATGACGCTCGGAACGCCCGCCTCGGCAAAGGCAGCGGTATCATGCCCCGCGCCGCTGGCGAGAAGCGGGACCTCGCTTGCGGGTCCGGCAACGACCGTGAGTTTCTCGACCAAGGCGGCGTCCATCGGCGCCGGCGCCCAGGTAAGCGGCGCATCGAACTCGAAGCGCACATTTCGTCGAACCTCGATCTGCCGGCAGATCGTGCGGATCGAGGCGGCAATATCCTCAAGCGTGCTCTCGCGGTCGCTGCGGATATCGAGCGTGAAACCGATATCGCCGAGCACGCGGCTGCCGCCATGCTGCCGAGGATCGGACTCCACCCGACCGAAGGTGATCGTCGCCTGCCGGCCTTCCGCTTCCAGCCGGTCCCATACGGCCTCGAGGCCCTGCACGAGATCGGCGAAACCGAGCACGCTGTCCTTGCGTGAAAAGCGCGGTTCCGCGCCGGAATGCGCATAGGCCCCGATACAGCGCGCGGCGAGGTGGCGAAATCCCCCGTTGATCGCGGTGACGATGCCGTAAGGCCGGTCCATGCCGGCCAGGCGTGGACCCTGCTCGATATGGACCTCGACAAAGGCGGCGATGTCGGCTGGCCGAACCTGTGGCGTCCCGGCCCGGATCGTCTCGGGATCGAACCCGGCATCCGCCATGTGCTCGGCCAGCGTTCGGCCGGTATCGGCCCGCCGGGCTTCCAGTTCGTCTGCCGCCAGCCGCCCCAGCGCGGCGCGCGCCCCCGGATAGGAAACGGGAAACCATACCGCCTCCTCCGCCCGCGTGACCATGACGGTCACATCGCGGCGGACGACAAGATTGCGGGCAGCCATTTCGGCGAGCACGGCAAGGCCGGCGACCACCCCCGCCGCTCCGTCGAAATTGCCGCCATGCGGCACGCTGTCCAGATGCGAGCCGAAAAACAACGCGGGCAAGGATGGATCACTCCCCGGCCGCGTCAGATAGAGGTTGCCGGCGGCATCCGTGCGCGTCACGGCTCCCAGCGCTTCGGCCTCACGGCGCACCAGGTCGTGTGCGAACTGTTCGCCGGCGCCATAGGCCGCTCTCGTCACGCCCGGATGGTCATGCGTCTCGCGCGCCAACTCGTCCAGCACGCGCCGCAACAGGGCCGCGCCGGCGGTCGGTTGCGCCTCCTTTGCCGCTCGCGTCGGCGCAACCTGCCCGGCCATCACATCGGGCCGGCGCGTTCGGCGATAAGACGATACTGGTCGGGGCGCCGGTAAAGCTCGAAATCGAAATTGACCTTGCGGCAAACGGCGATGAGATCGAGGTCCGCGCGATGGACGATGACCTCGTCGTCGAGCGAGGTGGTCTGGGCCGCGAGTTCACCCGTCGGCGCGATGATGCACGACCCCCCGATCAGTTGTTGTCCGTCCTCGTTGCCGGCCTTGGCCGCTGCCGCCACCCAGACGGTGTTCTGATAGGCACCCGCCTGCATCGGCAGATGATTGTGGAACATGCGCAGGTGCCCCAGCGACGGCGCCTCGTCCAGAAGCAGCGGCGTGTTGTAGCCGATCAGCACCACCTCTGCCCCGCCCAGCCCGAGCATGCGATAGGTTTCCGGCCAGCGGCGGTCGTTGCACAGGGCGAGCCCGACGCGAACGCCGCAATAGTCGAAGACCGGGAAGCCGAGATCGCCCAGTTCAAAATAACGACGCTCCAGATGCGTCGTCGTGCCCGCCGACGCCTCGGTCCCGCCCGGAATGTGCATCTTGCGGTAGCGGCCGATGAACTTGCCGTCCGGGCCGACCAGATCCATGGTGTTGTAGCGCCGTGTCTTTGCGCCGGAGCGGTCGAGTTCCGAGTAGCCGAGCGCAAAGCCGATCTTCAGCGCGGCGGCGGCGTCGTAAAGACGCCGGGTTTCCCGCCCTGGCATGGCCTCCTCGAAGAACGCCTCGATCTCGGCGTCGTCCTCCATCTCCCAGCGCGGGAAGAAGCTGGTAAGCGCCATCTCGGGGAAGACGGCGACCTCCGCTTTCGCGGCGGCGGCGCGTTCCAGAAGCGCAACAAGCCTGTCCACCGTCTCGGCGCGCGTCGCGCGCCTCTGGATCGGCCCGGTCTGGCAAACCGCGATGGTCAGGTGTCTAGCCATGGTGTGGTGTCCTCGATTGCTATCGGATTATCTCGTGGGTCCCCCGCCTTGCGCGGAACGAACCGGCCGGCGCCCGTGGCCGGACATAGAATACCGTCCAGGACCACCGGCATCCCGCGCACCAGCGTGGTGACGGGCTTGCCGGTGATCGTCCTGCCCTCGTACGGGATGTAGTCGACCTTCGAGTGCATGGCCTCGCGCATCAGCCGCCACCGGACGGCCGGGTCCCAGATCGCAAGGTCGGCATCGAGCCCGAGGGCGATACGTCCCTTGACATGGTCGAGCCCGTAGAGGGACGCCGCATTGCCGCCGGTCACGGCAAGATAGCGCTGAAGCGAAAGCCGGCCGGTCAGAAGACCCTCGCAGAACAGGAGGGGCAACCGCGTCTCGATGCCGGGTATGCCGCTGACCGCCTTGTGGAAGGCCGGCTTGCCGTCGGCGCCCAGTTTGTCGGCGAGCATCGAGGGCGAATGGTCGGACGACCACAGCGCGATGTCGCCTCGCGTAAGGGCTTCCCACAGATAGGCCTGGTCGGACGGCGCGCGTGGTGGCGGCGAAAAGACATACCGGGCGGCCTGCGCCGCATCACGGTCGAGGTCCGCGGCCGACAGGAAAAGATATTGCGGGCAGGTTTCCGCGAAAACCCGGGCGCCGCGCTGCTGTCCGCGAAGAACTTCCTCGGCCGACTGCCGGCAGGAAACATGCACGACGACAAGGCGCGTGCCCGATATTTCCGCCAGCGCAACGGCCCGGTGCGTCGCCTCGCGTTCCATGACCCTCGCATGCGCGACGGCATGGTAACGCAGATCCGTCCGGCCGAGTTCGATCAGCCGGTTGCGGGTTCTCCTGATTGCCGCGTCGTTTTCCGCATGGACCATGACGAGGAAGCCCAACGTGCGCGCCTCGTCGAGAACCGCCAGCAAGGTCTCGTCGCCGACCGCGAAGCCTTCATAGGTCATGAACACTTTTATGGATGTCACGCCTTGCCGGGCCAGCACGTCGAATTGGTGCGCCAGATCGGCGCCGGTCTCGGCCGTCACCACGCCGTGCAGGCCGTAGTCGATCACCGAGCGCCCAGCGGCGCATCTTGTGGCGCGATCAAAGGCGTCGATCGACGTCATGCCCGGCCCCGGCATGGCGAACGGGACCATGCAGGTGGTGCCGCCGAAGGCGGCCGCGATCGAGCCGGATTCGAAATCGTCCGCGCTGGCGGCGCCGCCCCACGAAGGCTGGTCGAGATGACAGTGCGCGTCGATGCCTCCCGGCAGCACCCAGCGGCCGCCGGCGTCGATTGCCGTGTCAGCCCGGACGCCCGTGCCTAACTCGGCAATCCGACCGTCGGTTATGCCGATATCGCATTCCGCCCAGCCGTCGTCCAGCGCGACCCGTCCGCCACGGACGACGAGATCATGCATCGGGTGCCTCCAACGGCACCGCGATCACCGGCTGCATGGCAAGAAGCCGTTCGCGCGGCAGATGGCAGGCGATCTTGTGGGTTGCCGAAAACTCGTGGACCGGCGGACGTTTTTCCCTGCACAACTCGCCCAGCACATAGGGACACCGCGTCGAGAAAGGGCATCCGGCCGGCGGATTCGACGGCGACGGCATCTCGCCCGAAAGAACGACCTTGCGCTTGCTGATGCTGCTGTCCGCGATCGGGATCGCCGACAGCAGGGCCTCGGTATAGGGGTGGTAGGGCGGAGAGAACACGGCGTCCGCGCCGCCCTGCTCCATCACCTGGCCGAGATACATGACGACGATCCGGTCGGCCAGGTAGCGCACCACCGACAAGTCATGGCTGATGAACAGAAGCGTCGTCTTTTCATCGCGCTGGATATCCAGCAGCAGTTCGGTGATCGCGGCCTGCACCGAAACGTCGAGCGCCGAAACCGGCTCGTCGGCAACAACCACGGCCGGATTGCCCGCAAAGGCCCTCGCGATCCCCACGCGTTGCTTCTGCCCTCCTGAGAGCTGCCTTGGCCGCCGGTGCATGAAATCATGCGGCAGCTTGACGAGATCGAGCAGTTCGCGCACCCGCTGCTCGATGGCCTTCCTGTCCTTGGTTCCTCCCAGCTTCCTGATCACGCGCGCAATCTGCGAGCCGACCGTATGGCTTGGATTGAGCGTGTCGAAGGGATTCTGGAAGACCATCTGCAGGTTGACGACCGTCTTGCGGTCCCGCTTCTGGACAGGCAATTTCGCCACGTCCAGGTCGCCCACCCGCAGCGATCCCGCCGTCGCTTCCTCCAGGCCCATCAGTATCCTGGCGAAAGTCGACTTGCCGCAGCCGGACTCGCCGACGATCGCGACCGTTTCGGCCACGTTGGCATCGAATGTCAGGGCATCGTTGGCCTTGACGCGACCATAGCTCTTGCTGAGCGCGTCGACCTTCACTGCAACGTCGCCAATAACGGGAGCCGGCCTGTTGCCGGTGGTCCGGGGGGCGGCGTTCCAGTCGATCTCGTCCACGCGCGCGCAACGCGAAAGCCGGGCCGCTCGTCCCTGCGGACGGATCATCGGCACCGCGTCCCTGCCGCAGCGTTCGGCAACGAAGAACTCGCAGCGCGGGCCGAAATTGCATCCGCGCGGCCGATCGCCGGGCGCCGGAAGTTGGCCGGGAATGGCGACCAGCGGACGCGTGTTCTTGTCGGCGCCGGGCACCGGGATGGAAGCGAACAGGCCGCGCGTATAGGGATGGCGCACCGCGCCGAACACGTCGGCGACCGGTCCGCTCTCCACGGCTTCGCCCGAATACATGACGGTGATGAAATCGCACGTCTCGCGCACCAGACCGAGATTGTGCGAGACATAGATCATCGACATGCCGAACTGCCGGGACAGGTCGCCGATCAGGTCGACGATGCCGGATTCGATGGTCACGTCGAGCGCCGTCGTCGGCTCGTCGAGCAGCAGCACCTTAGGATTGGCGAGCAGCGCCATGGCGATCACCACGCGCTGCTGCTGGCCACCTGAAATCTGGTGCGGATAGGCGTTCATCAGGCGGTCGCAATCCGTCAGCCGGACGCGCTCCAGCATGGCGCGCGCCTGCTGCAAGGCCTCCTGCCGCCCTACCCCGCCCTGGTAGATCGGAACCTCGGCGAGCTGCTCCGCGATCGTCATGGATGGATTGAGCGAAGCCATCGGCTCCTGGTAGATCATCGCGATCTGCGAGCCCCGCAACCGGCGTAGCTCAGCGCCCTGCATGGTCAGGATATTACGGCCCTCCAGAAGGATCTCGCCTCCGACGATGCGGCCGTTCTTGCCGAGATAGCGCATGATGGCCAACGCCACCGTGGATTTGCCGCAGCCGGATTCCCCGACAAGGCCATGCGACTGGCCGGGCATAAGCTTCAGGTTGAAGTCGATGACGGCCGGCACCTCGCCGCCGCGGGTGAAATAGGAGATCGACAGGTTCCGGCATTCCAGTACCGGAACCGCATCGTCGCGTGGGATTTGAGCGGTGGGCTGCATCGTCTCAGTCCTTGAGGCTCAGTTCCCTCAGGCCATCGGCCATGAGGTTGAAGCCCAGGATGAGGCTGGACACCGCTATGGAAGGAATGACGAGCATATAGGTGAATTTCCAGACCAACGCCGCAGTCGCTGCTTCCTTGATCATCAGGCCCCAGTCGGGATCGGGCGGCTGCAACCCCAGCCCCAGGAAGGTGAGCGTCGTGATGGCGACGGTCGTGTAGCCCAGCCGCAGGCAGGCATCGACGATGAGGGGGCCGCGGGCGTTCGGCAACAACTCGACCATCATGATCCACAGCGGGTGCTCGCCCCTCGTCTGCGCGGCGAAGATGTAGTCGCGTGTCCGCATGTCGAGGGTCAGCCCGCGCACGATGCGCATGATGGCCGGCGCCGACGAAATCGTCACGGCGACCACGATGTTGAACCCGCTCTGCCCCAGATAATTGAGGATCAGGATGAAGAGAACCATGACGGGGAAGGACAGAAGCACGTTGGAGATGAAGGACAGGATTTCGTCCCACCAGCCGCCGAGATAGCCGGCGACCAGGCCGAAGGTGGCACCGACGACATAGGCGATCGAGGTGGCGGTGATGCCCCATACCAGGACGCGCTGGCACCCCCACAGGGTTCGGGAAAGCATGTCGCGGCCGCGAAGATCGGACCCGAGCAGGAAGGTGACCCCGTTCTTCACCGCACCCGGCAGCGCATAGGGCGCAATCGGCTTGTTGGGATCGAGGATCGGCAGATAGGGCGCCGAAACCGCGATCAGCAGCCAGAAGAAAACCAGTGTCGCCCCGATGACCGCGATCGTGGACCCGCGCCATGCGCGAACGGCCATGCCGTAAAGAACGAGCACCGCCGGGATAGCCGGGACCAGGACGTAATGTTTCAGTGCGCCGATTTGCGCGCCGAACATCACGTAGGCGGCGAGCGGCACGTAGATCAACAAAAGCAGCAGGATGACGCGGCTGCCGGTGGACGAGGGCGCGAGGCTCCGCACGGTCGAGGCGGGTGTCGGATCGAGAGCCGTCGTCATGCGAACCGCACCCTCGGGTTTAGCGTCATGTAGACGATGTCGGACATCAGTTGCGAAAGCACCGCCACGCCGACGGCAACGAGCGTCGCCGCCTGCACGACGGCGATATCGCCATAGACGGCCGCGTCGAAAAGCATCCGGCCAAATCCGGCGTACTGGAAGAAGACCTCGACCACGACCACTTCCGAGAGCAGCCAGTTGAGTTGCAGGAAGATCAGCGTGAACGGCACGATGAGCGCATTGCGCAGCGCATGCTTCATGATCACGCGCCAGTAGGGCAGCCCTTTCAGCACCGCCGTGCGGATATAGTGGGAGGTCATGACCTCGGCCATCGAGGCCCGCGTCATCCTCACCACATAGCCGATGTCGTAGATCAGCAGGGTAAGCAGTGGCAGGACGAGTTGCCTGAAATTGAACCCGTCGACCATCGCCGATTTGGCCGGGACCCAGCCGAGGCCCAGCGCGAGAACGACGGTGAGCAGCACGGCGGTGGCAATCTGGGGGATGGAGGTAGAGATCACCGCTCCGATGGAAATGATGCGATCCAGCAGCGATCCTTCATCCATGCCGGCCAGGACGCCCAGCAGAAGCGAGACCGGCACCATGATCAGCAGCACCGAAAAAGCGAGGACCCCGGTGTTGAAGAGTCTTTCGGACAGAAGCGTGCTGACTTCCACGTTCTTCTCGAGAGAACGGCCGAAATCGCCATGGGCCAGCTTGCCGAGCCATTCGCCGTAACGCAGGAGAAAGGGAGCGTTCAACCCCTTGTTTTCCAACCAGTTCTGGTAGTCCTGCTCCGACAGCGTCGCGACCCCGAACCCACCGAGTTCGGATATCGCGACCCGCTTGCGGAACTGGTCGCTGTCGAAAATGGCGAACAGGATCAGGGAGACGGTAGCCATGATGAGCAGCATCTGGGCCACGCGGCGGGCGATCAGCCTCAGCATGCGGCACCGCTGCATCCACATGCCGCGGAGCGGACGGCAGCAGCGCCGCCGGTGCTATGTATGCTCCCGATCAAGACAAGTTCCCGTTCTTCACTGATGGAATGCCGATTGCGAAAACCTGCCGGCGCGCACGTAATGGCGTACGCGCCGATCAGGCTCTGGACCGATGGCGTCAACTATCGATCCAGACCTTGGTCAACTGCATCTGGCGCGAGGGGTGGGCGCTGTAGCCGTGAACCTTGGCCGAGGTCATTGTGTAGACGGGCCTCCACAGCGGCTGGACCATGATCGCGGCATCCTGGAGGATCTTTTCCACCTTCTCCATCTTGGCCCGGCGGGCCTCGACGTCGATGGTCGCTTCGGCATCCGACAGCGCCTTGTCGAATTCGGGATCGGAGAAGTGGCTTTCGTTCCACGGCACGCCGGTGCGGTAAGCCTGGGCAAGCGCCATCGTGCCCAGCGGCCTGTGCGCCCAGGACGTGGCGCCAAAGGGCGTCTTGTCCCAGATTTCCCAGAACTTCGAGGTCGGCATCACGTTGACGTTGAGATTGATGCCGGCGTCCTTGAGCTGATCGCGCAAAGCCTCGCAAACGGCCTGCTGCCACTGGCCGTCGGTATTGCCCACGTCGATGGTGAGATCAAGGCCGTTGCCGTGGCCGGCTTCGGCCAGAAGCGCCTTCGCCCCCTCCACGTCGCGTTCCGTCATCGGCAGGTCGAAGAACTCGGGATGCACGGGGCTGACGTGATAGTTGCGGGCCGCATCTCCCGCTTCCGGGAAGATCAGCGCCTGGATCGCATTGTTGTCCGCGGCCTTGACGACGGCCTGACGGACGCGAATGTCGGTGAAGGGTTCCTTGTCGACCTGCATGCGGCAGCAGATAGTCTGCGCCGTCTTCACCGACGCGATCTGCGCCCCCTCGATGGAGCGCGCCAGTTCGAGTTGTTCCACCGTCAGTTCATAGATGGCGTCCACGGAATCCGACGCCAGCGCCGCCGCCTGATTTTCCTGCTCATAGTGGTAGAAGTGGATTTCATCGAGGAAAACATCGCCGCCCCAGTATTTGAAATCCTTCCCGTCGGTCGTCTTGGCAATGCGCTTGAGGATGCAGCGTTCACCCACTTTCAGCTCCGCGACGGTGAAGGGACCGGTGCCGATACAGTTCTCGGAAAACGGCGGCTTGAACGACGGATGCACGATGAGGGCCGGGTATTCCGCGCAATCTTCGGCAACCGAGAGCACCGGCGTCGAGAGGTTCAGCTTCAGGGTGTGGCTGTCCACGACTTCCACAGCACCGGCGGTCGGCTTGCGGACGGGCTTGCCCTTCTCGTTCTTGTCACCGGTTGCCGTCGACAGCGCCGAAAACGTCGAAAGGCCGAGCGTCGAGGAACCGGTGGCGGAATCCGTCCAGCGCAGGATGTTCCAGGCAAGATGATCCGCGCTCAGTTCCTCGCCATTGTGCCACATGACACCCTTGCGGACATGCAGCGTCCAGGTCTTGAGGTCGTCGGACGGCTCCCAGGACTCGACCAGCATCGGACGCACGACGTTGTCGGGGCCGACCTGGGTCATGTATTCGATGGTCTGTCGTGACTGGTTCGACATCTCGTTCCAGCTATAGGTTGCCGGATCCTCCATCTTGGCAACCATCTGGGCTATTCTCAGCGTCCCGCCGCTCTTGGCGTTGGGATCGACCGGCGCGAAAGGAAGAGTGTCCGCAGCCATCGCCGGTGCTGCCATCCCGGCCATGCCATAGGCCGCAGTGGCCGAGACACCGAGCAGCGCAGCGAACCGGACGAACTCGCGGCGGTTCATCCGCCCACTGTCGAGTTGGTCACGCAGTTTCGGCAACAGAATGTGATCGCGCTTTTTCATCGTCGTTTCCCCTTTTTGTTGTTCACTGGTTTTCGTGTCACTGTCCACGGCCCGCCCGCGGCATCGGACGGATAAGGCCGGCCGATTATACGGCAGCGGTTACCATGATCTCGACGCGGTAGTCGTCGCCGGCCAGCCGCGCCTCGACCGTCGCGCGCACAGGCATCGCGCTCTTGTCGATCCAGGCATCCCAGGCGGCATTCATCTTCTCGAAGTCGGCGATATCCCGGAGCCAGACCACCGCGCTCAAGACCTTAGTCTTGTCCGTGCCTGCCTTGGCGAGGAACCCGTCGATCTTGGCGAGAATATCGCGGGTCTGCGCCGTCGTGTCGCCGGCCAGATCGTCGGCAGTCATGCCCGAAAGATAGAGCGTGCCGTTGTGCGTCAGGGCACGGCAGAAACGGGGTCCGTCAGCGAGGCGTTCAATAGTCATGCGATAATTCCTGTTCTGGTGGTTTCTCGGAACGGTGAATGCGTAAGCCGCGCCGGCGCCAGGTCGTCCGGTTGCACGCCGAGGGCCTGGATATCGGCCGGTAGCCGCTGGAAGCGGATCAATTCCGCGCAGGTGCGCGCCAGCGCCGCCGCGGTCTTGATCCCGTAGCCGCCCTGCCCGGCGAGCCAGAAGAAGCCCTCCGCGACAGGGTCGAACCCGACGACCGGGGAACCGTCGGCCGCGAAGGTCCGCAGACCGGCCCAGCTATGCGTCACGCGATCGACCTTCAGCGTCGTCGCCTTCTCCAGCCGATCGACGCCGATCGCAACGTCGATATCCTCGGCATAGGCGTCGACAGGTTCGCTCGGGGTCGCATCGGCGGGCGAGACGAATATCTGCGCGGCATCGGGCTTGAAGTAGAACTCACCCCCTACGTCGTTGACAAGCGGCCAGCCGCTGGTGGAGACGCCCTCCGGCACCGGGATGTTGAAAGCCGTTCGCCGCAGCGGCGTGAGCCCGACCGGCGCGACACCTGCCATGGCGGCGATGCCGTCGGCCCAGGCGCCGGCCGCGTTGACGAGGACCGGAGCGCCGTATCTTTCCTTCCCCGCATCGACGAGCCAGTCTCCACCCTGTCGGGAAATCGCCTGCACGCCCGCACCGGTAACGATGCGAGCACCCCGCTTTCGCGCGCCGCGCAGAAATCCCTGGTGAAGGCCGTTGACGTCGATCTCGCGCGAGTCCGGCTCGAGGATGGCTGCCGCTACATAATCCGGCCGCAACACGCCAACGCGCTCGAGCGCCTCCTTCACCTCCATCGGCCGGATGGACGGCACCAGTTGCCTGGCCCGGGCCAGTTCCTCTTCCAACAGATTGAGCTGGTCTTCACGCGCAATGGTGATCATGCCGCGCGGCTTCATCAGCGGATGCTCGCAGAAACCCTCCGGCGGGCGCTCCAGAAAAGCGCGGCTCGCCATGGCCAACCGCCGGATAGTCGTGGTTCCATAGTTTTCCGTAAAGCTGGCTGCGGAACGGCCCGTGGCGTGGTAGCCGCACTGCTCCTCCCTTTCCAGAAGGATGACCTTCGCGAAGGCGGAGAGCTCCCAGGCCGCGCTGGCGCCGGCCATGCCACCGCCAACGATGAGAATATCTGCCCGATCGATTTCGGGCGAAGAAAAGGAAGACGACGTCATCGCGGTGAGATCCGGGGGGAATGGGCGAGACCGGGTCCGGCGGAATGGAAGCAGTCGACGGCAAGGCGGATCAGCGGCAGCGCAGCGAAGAAACGCGCAGGCACCAACGGCATCACGCGCGTCAGTCCGAAACCGCTCGGCCTTGGATCAGAAAGACGATCAACCAACCTTTTCACCTCCCGGGAAGGATCATAGGGATCGTGCAAAAATTTGGAACGCAAATTTTTAAGCCCATTGATATCGGAAAACCAAATGCTTCGTGCCCGACCGCATCCCATAAAAGGCACCCGTAGACGGCCTGCCGGCGAATTCGAGGCGCCACGAAGCCGGGTCCAAGGGAATATGAGAGCGCATCGCGGAGAACCGTACTTTTCCTCAACGACCTTGAGGATCGACACATCCGGCATCAGGATGGACACGGCCTTTTCGCCGCCGAGTGTGCCCTTCTCCAGAGCCGCCAGGCGACGCCTGCGTCACCTCAAGGCCGCGCCGTTCCCACGGCGCCAGCGGTAGTAGCTCCGCTCCGATATCCATGACCCTGACAGATCGTACCCATCTGCCGCCGGCGAAAGCCGTCGCGGCACGGCAGAGCCCAGACAGCCCGGGAAGCGAGACGTCTATTGCGGCCAGTCGGTCCAGCTTCTCGCCGCCGCTGGTCCGTGCTCGATTTCGCGCCCGTCGCTGGTCCGGAAAGCCATGCTATGGGGGCCACCGTTCTGGACCGCGAGCCAAACGGCTGCCGGGCCGTCTCCGGAGGGCGACAGTATCTCGATCCGGGTCGCGCCCAGTTCGATCCTCGACCCCGCAGCGTTATAGGTGTCGTTGACGGTCGGCTCGGCACCCTTCCCGAGGGTGCGTGAAAGCAGTTCCGACAACGCCGCGTGATCGGCGACGATCCACCGTAGCGCAGCTATGCCTGAGGCCCCGTTCGAATGCTTTCCCGCAGGCGGAACGCGCCACTCGTTGGGGCTTACATCTTCGATCAGAAACGGCATCTGTCCAGCCCAGGGCGCCTTGGGGATGGTCAACCGCCAGGAAAGCTCCTTGCCATCGGGGCGCTGGCGGCCCATTGCACGGATCGGCGCCATCTCGATGCCACCATCGAGGTAACGTGCCACGTCACCGCCGATATCGTCGGATACCAGGCAGACGTCGAGGAATCCCCCGCCGAATTCGAGCTTCGGCGCCCACCGATGGCTCGGGTCGGGGATCGCGAAGGCCAGAAGCTCGATATAGGTCCCGTCGGCAAGACCGATGAGCGCGTTCTCGGTTCCAGTCGAATGACGGCCGCCCGCGCGGACGTCGAACCCGAGGGATTGATAATATCTGGTGGCGGCTTCAAGCTTCGGGGCCAGAATGACGACATGGTCGATCGCTGTGATCATTTGGAGCTTGTCCCTTTTTTACTTGACAGCATGAGTCTCCCTTCCATAATGAAAATGTCAATCTCACGATCGTAAAATGTTAAATTTTCCCACTACGAAAGCGGACGAGGTCCTTTCAACCCCCTATAGTCGGCCGGCCTTGCGCCATAGGCGCTGAGGGACGCACCTCGGATCGACGGAAGTTCGTCGGGTGGAAGAATCAGGAGGAATTTCGATGTCGGTTGTCACTTTGGCCAATGCCTTCCTGATCGATTGCACCGGCGCGGAGCCCAAGCAGGGAGCTTCGATCGTCATCGAAAACGGCAGGATTCGCGACGTTCTCGATACCTCCGCCGCTGGGTCGGGAGACGTGATCGACCTGGGCGGAAAGACGCTCATGCCGGGGCTCATCGACGCGCATGTCCATGCCTGCGCGGTTCAGGCCAACCCGGCGGAACAGCACCGTAATCTTCCGCCCAGCTACATCGCGGTGCAGGCGATGCTGAAGCTGGAGCAGATGCTGCAGATGGGCTTCACCACGGTGCGCGACGCGGGCGGCGCCGATTTCGGATTCCGCCAGGCGGTCGAAGACGGCCACATCAAAGGCCCGCGGATGAAGGTAAGCGGAAATCACCTCTACCAGACCGGCGGGCATGGCGACAAACGCCGGCCGGCGGAGTTGTGCACCTGTGTGGCCGCAACGGATGTGGGGCTGGTCGGGGCCGTCGCGGATGGTCCCCACGAGATGCGCAAGGCCGTGCGCGAGAACCTGCGTCGACACGCCGACCAGATCAAGCTGATGTGTTCCGGCGGAGCGATGTCGCCGGGCGACGAACTGGATGTCGCCCAGTTCACGCTCGAGGAAATCCGGGTCGCCGTGGAGGAAGCGACCGCTGCCAACCGGTATGTCATGGCGCATGCCTATTCGGGCGCCGCAGTGATGAATGCCGCCCGCGCGGGCGTGCGCTCGATCGAGCACGGAAACCTGATCACCGAGGAGGCGGCCATTGCCGTGCGTGACGCCGATGCGTGGCTAGTGCCGACGCTGGCGGTGTATGAAGCGCTTTCCCGCCATGGCAAGGAGTTCAACATTCCTCCGTTCCAGCTCCAGAAGGTGGAAGCGGCGCGTAATTCCGGGTTGCGGGGCCTTGAGATCGCCTATCGCGCCGGCCTCAAGATAGGGACCGGCACAGATCTCCTGGGAACCATGGTGAAGTATCAACCGATGGAGCTCGAGTTGAAAGCCGAGGTCATGACACCGATGGAATCCCTTCTGTCGGCGACCCGCACCAACGCGGAACTCATGCGGATGGCCGATCTGACAGGGACGGTCGAACCCGGAAAATACGCCGACCTGATCGTCGTCGAAGGGAACCCACTCAAGGAGATCGCGCTGTTCCAGGACCCCGCGCGAATGCTTATGGTCATGAAAGCCGGGCGGATTTATAGGAATTTGCTGTGATCAGGGAAACTCGATCCAGTTCGAGAATATTTGTATCGAAGAACTCGGATTCCTGAAGAACGGCTTCGATGACCATCTTCTGCGATGTGGTAATCTCGGCGGCAGCCACCTTCTCTGCCCGCTCGGCGTCTCCGTTGATGATCGCATCGATCAGGGCCTGGTGCTCGCGCCGCATCTCACCCGACCGGTTGCGGATGGACAGGCCAACGTAAAACAACCTGTCCATTTCCTCAAAGAGTTGTTCCATGAGCTTGATCAGGCGGTCGTTGCCGGTGAGGTGCGCGATACTCAGGTGAAAGCGCCGGTTCTTGTCCAGAAAATCCGAGGTACTGTCCCCGTCTTCTTTCTCGTAGCCGGCGGCGGCCAGGTCGCGCAGCCGTTCGATAACATCAGGCGGAATAACCTTTTGAGCAGCAAGCCGCGCAATCTGCGGCTCGATGATCAGGCGCAACTGATAGATATTGGTGATGTCCCGCACGGTGATCGGCGCGATCCGATAGCCACGCCGCTGCACCGAGAACACCAGCCCTCGCTGGGAAAGCCTCGCGAGTGCCGCGCGGATGGGTGCTTTCCCGAGCCCGGTCAGAACCGAGAGCTGCGCCTCAGTCACCTCATTGCCCGGGCGAAGGTCACAGCGAATGATCAGGCGCTTAATCATTTCGAACGCCTGGTCGCTTAGCTTACCTTCTACCGGAACTGCTTTCACATCGCCCATTTTATTTCCTCACAACGGAGACCAGATTACACTGTTCAACTCGTTAATCTTGGTCCGATGGCGACATGCCAGCCATGTTAAGTAAACATGTTAATTACCACCTCGTGGTGCTCAGCGCAATGTATAGTAGCCGGCGGCCGGCCTGGCGGATAAGGGGTGCCGGCCTACATTCCTAGCCGACCGAACAGCCGGCGAACCGAAATCAGCAGTACCGTCATCACAAGGATCACTACCACCCCATAGGCGGCGGTTTTACCCGGTTCGCCGGCCGACCAGAATTCATACGCAACGACGGAATAGGTCTCGTTGCCGTGCGCCAGCAGGATCAGGGAGGCCGGAAGCTCGCGGAAGCCGCGCATCACCGTGTAGAGCAGCCCGGCCGCCATCGTGGGAAGCAACAGCGGAAAGTAGATCGTGCGCAGGATGCGCAACCAACTGGCACCGCTGATAGCTGCCGCTTCCTCCAGTTCCTTGTGCAACTGTCCCATGCCTGCGTAGATCAGGCGTACGCCGTAGGGCAGGAACTTCGTCACATAGGCAATGATGATGATGAGAAGCGTACCGTAAACAGGCAAGGTCGACGGAATCCACATGGCGATCAGCGCAAGGCCGATTACCACCCCCGGCAAGGCTAGAGGCAGAAACGACAGGACGTCGAGCAAGGCCCATATACGCTGGCGGGACCGGAGCACGGCCCAGCCGATAACCAGCGCCAGCGCCAGGACGACTATGGCCGCTATCACGCCGGCGGCCAGCGAATTGAGAATGCCACGGATAGCCGTGCTATCGTTTAGCACGATGGCATACCAGTTCAGGGAAAGTCGCGACAAACCGCGGAAACTCGGGGCCTGTACAAATGGGCTGAGCGAGGTCCAGACGAGGACGAAAAGGGGTAACCCGACGGTCAGGACGGTGAACAGGACCAGATAGAGATGCGCCGCCGGACGCCAGCGCCCAAGCACGATGCCGGCGGGCCGATACCCCTTGCCGCGGACCACCGAAAAGCGTTCGGCGCGGCGGTTGAAATGACGATACCAGAACATCAGTGCGATCGTCACGACGAGCAGCAACACCGACTGCGCGGAGGCCAGCGGCCCGTCCGGCGGAATTTGCGTCTGCGTCAGATAGATCTCTGTCGCAAAGACCCTGACATCCGCCTGAAGTCCGATCAAAATCGGGACCGTGACATCCTCGATCGACATCACGAAGCTGACCAGGAAGGCGGCCAGAAGCGCCGGCCGCACCAGCGGCATCGTCACCGTACCCAGGACTCGCACGGGCCGTGCGCCCGACATGGCAGCCGCCTCCTCCAACGCCGGATCAAGCGCCGCAAAGGCCGGCCAAAGCCACAGGAAGGCAAGCGGCACGTCGAGCAGACCACCCACCCAGACCATGCCCCAGAAAGAATAGATGTCGAACAATCCAGGCCCGAAGACCGGGGCGAGCCAGCGATTGACGACGCCGATGTGTTCGTCGAGCAGCAGGACCCAACTCATCGCGATCAGCACGGGCGGCATGAAGGCGGGAGCAAGCGCCAGGAAACCAAAGAACGCCTTGCCCCGAACGTTCGTGCGCTGCAAAAGATAGGCGAGCGATGCACCGATAGTTATGGCGATGATCGAACTCGCGGTCGCATAAATCACTGAATTCCAAAGCAACCAATAGCTTGCCGGGTCCGACAGGACCTTGACGTAGTTGGAGAGGCTGCCGCCGGCAGCCTCTCGGTCAGTGGCAAACGAGTTGATGAGCAGGCGGGCCAACGGCACCACCACCAGCACCACCAGGAGCACGGTGCTGGCAAGAAGCAGAGCATCGCGCAGAGGCTCCATGGTGAGGATCTTGCTACGAAGGCGCGCGATTAACCCGCCTCCGGACGATGTTCCGTTGGTCCGCATCGTAATTTTCCCTGGCCTTCTGGAAGCTTACTTGCCCAACACCTTTTCCCGGAACATGGTGTCGTACTGGCCGATAGTCGCCAGCACCTTGTCGGTCAAAGGAACCAAGGTCCGGCCGGAGGTGGCGACATCGGCAAAGTCGTACTCGGTGTCTTCGCGTGGCCCGAACTGGTGGAATTCCTTGTAGAAGGACTGACCTCCGTCCTTAGCGAGGCGCCAGTCGTAATTGAGCGCAGCAGCGTAGGGATTGGGAGCATCCGCGAGGAACACCGTGTAGGCGGGCAGGATCGGCAAGGGCTCCGGCAAGACGTAGTCAATTGGGGCCCCACGGTCGGCCGCAATGGCAACATTGCCAGCGTGCATGTCGGCGGCGACCGCGATCTGGCCCGCAGTCAGGGCGTTCGTCAGGTCGGAATTGCTTTGAAATAGCTGCGGCTTCTTCGCCGCCACGGCATCGGCCAGTTTCGCGGCGGCTTCCTCGCCCTTGAGGGATGCATAGCCAGCAAGCCAGCGGCCGCCTGACTGAAGCCGCCCGATCGGAGCCTTGAAATCCGAACCCCAGAGTTTTTCCTGGTCGACCGGCACGTCTTCCTTGGAGATCGTGTCCGTATTGAACGCGGTGACCTCCGGCATCAGCCAGTGCACGGTCCACTTGCCGTCAGGATCGGCATAGCTTGGGGGGAAACCCGCCGCCTCGGGCGAATGATAGGAGGCGAGCATGCCGCGCTCCATGAGATAGTTGATCTCGCTCGCGGTGATGCCCCCCAACAGCGAAGCGACCGGCCGGCCGGCCGCGGTTTCCGCCTCCACTCGCTGAAGCATGTCCTTGGTGCTCATTCGGACATACTCGACCTTGATCTCGGGATACTTCGTGTGGAACGCCTCCTCCCACGCGCGCATGACATTCGGATCGTCTGCAGCGTATACGACGATCTTTCCGTCCTGCTTGGCCTTCTCCTCGAGGAAGGCCTGGCGTTCTCCTGCGGGCTTGGCCGCAAGCTCATCGAGAGCTTTCTGAACCGACTGCGCGGTTGCACCTGCGGCAAAGGCCTGCAGGAACAGCAGCGCGGTCCCGAATTTCAAAATTGTCTTGGTAGCGTATCCCATTGCATTTCCTCCTCTTCCAGTCGTTGCAACAGCGTATGGAACGGGTCCTCGACCGTGTTTTCAGACGCTGTGATTTTCCCCTTTGGCGCTGTTCCTTGCGACGCGAGCGACCTCTCCCTGCCGTCTCATGCCGGGACGCAACGCGCATTGCGGATCGACACCGTCAGCTTCTCGGGCCGGTTCGAGACGAGATGGTTGGCGATCGGGGTTCCGGTGGGAACGGTGCCGCGCAGCCTCACGCCTCCTGCCACCCCCTCCCAGTCGACAACTCCACCGAGCAGGCTGACACGTTCGAGCGAGACAGCCTGCCCCTCGGATGTCTCCTCGACGGGCTGAAGCTCTTCCGGGCGCACGTAGACAAGCACTTTGTCACCCGCGGTGAAGGTTCGGGCCGACAGGCAGGCGAGCGAACCAAGCGGCGTGTCCACCATCTGCCGATCCCCCTCACGACCGCGCACCACGCCCTCCGTCCGGCACGACTGACCCAGGAACTCGGCAACAAACCGGGTTGCCGGTCGCTGGTAGATGTCGTTAGGCGCACCCAGTTGCTCGATCCGGCCACGATTCATCAAAGCAGTCATGTCCGAAAGGACGAAAGCATCCTCCTGATCGTGCGTCACATAGATCGCGGTGATCCCAAGGTCTTTCAGAATGCGGCGCAGCTCGAACCGCATCTGCTCACGCAGTTTGGCGTCAAGATTGGACAAGGGCTCGTCAAGCAGAAGCAGCCTTGGACGTGTGGCGAGCGCCCGGGCCAGCGCTACGCGCTGCTGCTGCCCGCCGGACAGAAGCGCTGCCGAGCGTTGGGCAAAGTCGCCCAGACCTACAGTCGAGAGCGCCCAGGTCGTCCGCTCGGCGACGACGGTGCGGGGTTCCTTCGCCGACTGCAACCCGTAGGCCACATTCTCGAACACCGTCTTGTGCGGCCAGATCGCGTAACTCTGAAAGACCATCCCTATCTGCCGGCGATAGGGTGGCACCACAGCGCCAGCGCCCGAAAAAACGGCCTGGCCGCCGATAACGATCTCACCCGAATCCGGCGTCTCGAGCCCCGCCACCGAGCGGAGCGTGGACGTCTTTCCGCAGCCACTTTCGCCGAGAAGCGTCACGATGGTTCCATCGGGCACCGAAAGCGAAAGATTGTCGATCGCCGGGGTGTCGGCGCCTGCGTAGGTAAGGCGAAGGTTCTTGATATCAAGCACGGGGTCGCTCGACCGGCTATTTGAGATCGGAGCGAATGTCTGCGGTCTCGATCAGCGCGATCCCGAGATTTACCGTCATCGGATAATTGGATGCCGCGAGATAGCAGAAGGGCTTTTCCGTGCTTGCATTGAAATGCTGGTGCCAGCACATCGCCGGCATCGCGATGGCATCACCGGCCTTCCAGTCGATACGTTCACCATCGATGATCGTGTAGGCCTCACCCGACAGGGCATACATCATGGCCTCGCTGGTGTGACGATGCTTGCCCGTACTTGCGCCGGCAGGCATTTCGGCGAGGAAGGAATGGATGGATTTCAGGTTGAAGCCGGTATGAGCACTGATGAGCAGCGCCGAGCGCGCCATCTTGTCTTCTTCCCAGACAAGTTCCTCGGAGCGGATCACCTTCTTCGCGCGTTGGTTTTCCTTCGCCGCCTCGACAATCGCAGCGTCGAGTTTTTCACCCCAAGTCGCTTGCTCACCCATGATAATCAGGCCTCCCTCAATGCTGGTAATGACTGGCCGAGGGCTCGCCGGCTCGTTAATGTATTAGGCAAGGCCCCATGACATTTTATTGTAACCACAAAGTTTTGCCGTTGGCAAGCAAGGGTGCATCGCAATTTTTAAGCCCCGCCAGAGCGACTTTCTTTGTAACGTACTGTTATTGATATATATTTTCAAAAATCGCTGTTTCGACAGGGTCACCCGCCTCGCCCAAAAGGCGGTAAATTTTCCTATGGACGAATCGTGGCATACAATGTATCTGACATGTCAGAGGTGCCATTAGGAAATTATTGGGCCGTATAAATGAGTCTGTGCGACAAATTCCTGACCTCGCTCGGCGAGGCCGACCCGATTGCGACATTGCGCGAGGGACAAATTGGAAACGGCTTGCTGCTGGAAGGCCGCAACGGCACCGTGCCGCTGCTCTACGCGGACTATGTCGCGTCCGGCCGGGCACTGAGCCAGATCGAAAGCTTTATCGCGAGCGACGTCCTGCCTTTCTATGGCAACAGCCACACCGAGGCTTCGCTATGCGGTCGCATGATGACCCGGATGCGCGAAGAGGCGCGGGCAATCATCGCGGCGCATGTGAAAGCGGCCGCCGACTGCCATGTGATCTTTGCGGGTGGCGGCGCCACGGCCGGACTAAACCGGATCACCCGGCTGCTTCGCCTCAGCGAGCGGATTGCAGCCGGCGAGCGGATCGTCGTGATAATCGGCCCTTACGAACACCATTCGAATATCCTGCCGTGGCGGGAAACCGGTGCCACGATCTGTGAAATCCCGGAAGCGGAAACGGGCGGCCCCGATCTGGCGACCTTGGAAGCGGCGTTGGTCGGGAATCGGCACGCGGATCTTGTCATCGGCAGTTTCAGTGCTGCCTCCAATGTCACAGGAATCGTGACGGACCCCGATCCTGTAACGCGGCTGCTCAAGCGCTACGAGGCGCTGGCGATCTGGGACTACGCTGCCGGCGCGCCCTATCTGGAAATGGACATGTGCTCTGGCACGGACTGCGCCAAGGACGCAATCGTCTACTCTTCGCACAAATTTCCCGGTGGCCCCGGCGCATCCGGTATCATGGTCGTGCGCGACAACCTCGTGCGCACGCAGGTGCCGACGGCTCCCGGAGGCGGCTCGGTGGCCTTCGTCTCACCGTGGAAGCATCGTTACAGCAGCCGCGTCGAAGCCAGGGAAGAAGCCGGAACCCCGAACGTGATCGGCGATATCCGGGCCGCGCTGGTGATCCTCCTGAAGGACTGGATCGGAACCAATCGCATCGTTGCCCGCGAAACCGAGCTGAGAAGGCGGGCGCTCGACGCGTGGCGGGACGTCAAGGGCCTGCGGCTGCTCGGCCAGAGAAAGCGCGCCGAGGCCTTGCCGATTTTTTCCTTCGTCGTGCACGATGCCCACGGGCCCGTTCACCATCAGCTTTTCACGCGCCTGCTCAGCGATGTCTACGGCATCCAGGCTCGCGGCGGATGCGCCTGCGCCGGCCCCTATGCGCACCGCTTGCTGGAAATCGACGAGGAAGGATCACAGGAGGTGATGGACCTTATCGACCACGGCGAAGAAGACAGGCGCCCAGGTTGGGTCCGCCTGAATCTCGGCTACCTCCTTTCAGACGAAGAGGCCGACCGCATCATAGAAAGCGTCCGCGAGCTTGTCGGGACTGCCAGAAGCTGGGAGGCGGCCTATTCCCTCGACCGGCGCACGGCACGCTTCGCTCCGCTACAGGAGGATATCCTCGCCTGATCGGCGGGACACGGTGCAGTCTCAAATGCCAGCGCCATCGCCCAGGTGTTCCGCCGGCGGGTATCGAAAATTTACAATTCAGATCGACAGGATCTTCAACGGATTCAGGGAGTGGACGGATGATAATCTACGGGGTTGCGGGCTCGCCGTTTTGTCAAAAGGTATGGCTTGCCACATTGGTCGCCGGCTTGCAGGACAGGATCAGCCTGGGCGGCATCGACCTAGCCAGCAAGGAAGACAGGGCACTTCTGGCGAATCCCCTCTCGAAGGTTCCCGTGCTCAAAACACCCGACGGCCGGGCCGTCTACGATTCCGTCGTCATCGTGGAAGTGCTCGATGACCTCAGCGGCGGCAAGCTCATCGGCCACGGCGCAGACAGGTACTTGCTGTTGACCGCGCAGGCGCTGGCGGATGGTATTCTGGAGGCCGCATCGCTTCAGGTGCAGGAAAAGCGCTTCCATCCGCAAGAAGGCCAAAGCGAGAAGTGGCTAGCCTTCCAGGCCGGCAAGGCCGCACGAGGCCTGGCCGAACTGGAAGGCAACCCTCCGTCGATCGGGGGGAGCGGACCCCGCATCGACGCGATCGCGGTCGCCTGCGTGCTCGGCTACATGGACTTGCGGTTCGAAGGCCGCTGGCGCGAAGAGCATCCGCGCCTGTGCGATTTCCTGCGCGAGTTCGAGGCGGCCGTTCCAGCCTATGCAGCCACCGGCAGGGCCTCTGTTTTCGGTGCAATGCCGTAAAGGCAGCCGCATGGCACGATCGGCAAGAGGGCCGACCCCTTATCCCAAGGGGCCGGCACGCCATGCTGTGATCCAGAAGGGCGAAAGAGATCGTGCAGACCGCCTATTGTCTACGACAACCCTTCCTTACGCCTCCAGGCTTTTGAGGAACGCCTCTGGGTTCCTAGTGAACACCCGCTCCAGGATATCGTCGCTGTAACCCTCGGCCTTCCAGTCATTGAGCAGGCGCTCATACTGAAACAGAGGATAGTCGGCTCCGAACATCACACGGCTCTTCAGCCGGCGATTGATGTCGTATTTCAGGTCCGGCGTGAAGTGCTTGGGCGACCAACCGTGCAACTCGTACCAGATGTTGGTCTTGTGCAGCAGCACCGCGATGGTCTCGGCCTGCCATGGCCAACCGGGGCGCGCCGCAACGATGTGCAGGTCCGGGTAGCGCGCAGCGACCTGATCGAGGTAGCGCGGGTGGCAGTTCTCCACCAGTATGCCATTGCCGCCCGGAAGACCGGCGCCCAGCCCCGTCATTCCAACCATGATCAGAACCGGAATCCTGGCCTCGACACAGAACCTGTAATAGGGGTCCCAGACCGGATCGCTGGCCGGGCCGGCGCCGCTTCCCGACACGCCCAGCCCGAGAAAGCCGGTCGCCATGTCCTTGCAGCGCCGCAACTCCCGCACGCCGTCAGCTCCCGTACGCGGATCGATCTGCACCCAGTTCCCGATGATCACGTCCGAATGTTGCTTCTGGGTTTCGATCCCGTAATCGTGCAATTCAGCAGCGGCATCGAGAGGAAGCCATTTGTCGAATCCGAAGTCGAGGATCACGCGGACGTCGTTCTTGCGGAAATGGTCCGCCATTTCCTGCTCGGTTTCATAACGCGGGTCGGAGTTCCAGACTTTGCGCTGCTGGGCGAGTTCGGCCTCCGAACGCAGGGCGTAACCGCGTTTCGTCGACCAGTGGGAATGCAGATCGTATAGGGTCATGGCTCGGTGCTGCTTCTCATGTTCGGGCTAGAACAAGGCTTCGGTGGTGCCGCCGTCGATCTGGATCGCCGTTCCCGTCATGAAGGCGGCATGATGCGAGGCCAGGAAGGCGACCATCGCCGCTACCTCCTCGGGCTTGCCGAAGCGCTTCAGCGGAATACGGTTCTGCGCCTCCGCGACGATATCCTCCAGCGGCCGCTTCTGCATGTCGGCCTGCGCCTTCAGCGCGCGCCGGGTAAGGTCGGTGTCCAGGCGTCCGGGGCAGATGGTATTGACCGTTATCCGGTCCGCCGCGAGTTCCCGCGACAACGTCTTGCAATAGCCGATAAGCGCGGCGAGGGTAGAGGCGGAGAGCCCGAAATTCACCAGCGGCGCTCGCGCGGCCAGCGCCGCGATGCTGATGATGCGGCCTTCGCCGTTGTCGCGCATGGACGGTACGCAGAGGCGGGACAGGCGCACGATGCTCATCAGCATCTGGTTGACGGCCTTGTTCCAGGCCTCGTCGTCGAAGCTCATCAAGGGGCCGAGCGGTGGCGCGCCATCGTTATGGACCAGGACGTCCATCCGGCCGAAACGTTCCAGCGCAGTATTGACCACCCGTTCGTGATCCTCGGCCTTGCGGACATCGGCAAGCACCGGGACGATCTCGACGTCACCGGCCGCCTCTCGCACCCGCGCAACCGCATCGGACAGGGCCGGGTCCCGCCGCGCCCACATGACCAGCTTGCAGCCCTCGCGCGCCAGGCGCTCGGATATGGCGTAGCCGATCCCGCCGCTGGCGCCACCGACGATCGCAACTTTTCCGTTCAGTCCCAGATCCATGTCGCTCAGCCCTTTTTACGATTATCTATCAGACGCTTGATCTTGGAGGTCTTCGACAGTCCCGTCATCTGATCGAGCGCACCGCGCGCCACGACCTTTGCCGTCACCTTTACGTTGAGCGCCTCCTTGAAGCGGAGTTCGAGCGCAGCCTGTCCGGGCTGGTCGTCCGGTTCTTCTTCCTGAACCGATTCCACCAGAACGGTCATCTCGTCGCGCCCGTCTACCATATCCACGACGCAGACATATTCGCCCGTAGTCTCGATAACATCGCCGATGACGGAGCCGATGGCATCCGGATACACGTTGACCCCCCGCAACTTCACCATGTTGTCGCTGCGCCCGAAGATGCCGGCCAGCCGCCGGTGAGTACAACCGCAAGGGCAGTCGCCGGGGACGACTGCTGAAATGTCATTGATGTTGAAGCGGATCATGGGCGCCAGATGCTTGAACAGGCAGGTCACGAACACCGTGCCGTTCTCACCTTCCGGAACGGCCTTGCCGCTCTCCAGGTCGACCACTTCCACGAAGTGCGCATCTTCGTAGATGTGCATTCCGTTCTGCTCTTCGCAGTCCGCCGCGATCATGCCGGCTTCGTTGGCGCCATAGGTGTCGTAGACCTTCGCGCCCCAGAGGTCCTCGAGAACGCCGCGATCCTCGGTGCCGAGATGCGTGCTGAGGAAGCGCACGTCCATCGTGCGCGGATCGATGCCCATTTCGTCACGAGCGACGAGCGCCATGTGGCGCAGATAGGCCGGAAAACCGATCAGAACCTTAACCTTCCAGGCCTTCATCAACTCGATCTGCCGGCGCGTGGGCGTCGCCGAGCCGGCACCCGTCATCACGGGCACGGCGCCGGTATATTTCCAAAGCGATTCACGGGTGGACAGACCGGCGTTCGAAAGGCCGAGCGAATGGGTGACCTGCACCAGGTCGTGCGGCCGTACGCCGTGCGCATAGAGCCTTCGCGCGCCCATGATGTTGACGACTTCGCGATCGCGCGGCGAGTAAAGCATGGGGCGCGGAATGCCCGTGGTGCCGCCGCTCGTCTGCATGACCAGCGGCATCGGCGGATCCGACTTCGGATCATAGCCCATGTAGTCCCCGAAGGGCGGCATCAGTTCGATGCTCTCGCGCAAATCCGCGACCGAGAACGGAGGAATGATCGAGATATCCTCGATGCCGCGGATATCGCCGGGTTTCAGACCCGCCCTGCCCCAATGTCGCTGATAGAAGGGCACCTGCCATGCGCGTTCCACCTGCTGCATGAACCTGCGCGCCTGCAAGGCGGCCAGGCTGCTGCGGTCCATCCGCGCGACGCCGTTGAAATAGAGCGGCGGCGGCGGGAACTCCTCCCATAGCGCAGGAATGTCAAGGGCGTTTGCGTAGAAGGGTAGTTCCGAAATGCTCATGTCAGGCGCCTGCTCCCCATCAGCGATCCCTGATCGATCGCCCTATTAAAATTCTACAAGCACAATAATTGTGAGTCGTAGAATGTCAAGGAATGGTAATGACATTTCATTATCTATGCGGCCGCACCGGCATTGGCGTACGGCCACGGACTTTCCGGCAGAACCCGACGCTCCGGCATCACTGATCCGTTTCAGAACGTGCGGCACGTCCACCGCCCGGGAGCGGACGATTTGACCGGTCACGCTCCCTGCCTTGCCAACTCAGGCGCGAGGCAACTTCATGCGGTATCCGGCAAGTTCCTGCTTATCGAGCTTGTCGACGAGGCCCTTTTCCCAGGCGATGTATTGGCGCGCGGCGTCCAGATTTCCCGCATGGCGGTCATGCACGAAAAACAGGTAGTCGATACATTCGGCATCCGACGGCATGTCGGGAGTGCTGGCAAGCGGCAGACCGAACCGGCGCCATAGGTCGGGGTTGCCGACATGCAGGCCGACAACCTTGCCTCCGGCTTCCGCGATATCCGCCGCAAACGCCTGGCCGACCGTCTCGTTGTCGGCAATTACCAGGGCCGGGCGATTACCGATACGGCCGAGCACCTTCTCCAGGCGGGCCCGTGTCGCCCAAACCGCGCCTTGCAGGTGACAGCGGCGATACTCGCTCGAATGGCGCGCATCCACGAGAACGATGTCGTCGCCCAGCGCAACCAGGTCTTGCGGCCCGATGGGAGGCTGCCCAGCCAGCATGGCGGCTATGGAGTTCAGGCCGGGATCGGAAGACAGCGAAGCCGCCGCCGCCAAACCACCCTCGAGCACGTAAGTCTCCCAGCCGAGCTGCGACAGCCAGCTCGCGATGACGGGCGCCCGCACCTCATCGTCATCAAGCAGCACGACACGCGCGTTGCGGACCCCCAGCCATTGGTCGGTCGCCTGTAGAAGCTGCCCTCCCGGCGCGGACACTGCACCGGGAGCGGAACCTTCGCCAAATTCCTCGGGCGTCCGTATGTCGAGCAAGTAAGTCGTACGATTTTCCTCACCCAGCCATCGGGCAACCGTTTCCGCCTCGGCTCTTGATACATGGAAAGACTCGGCAAGACCGGCGGCCTCGCGGCGGATTTCCTCCAGGCGCGCGCCATGCGGAGGCGACGGGTAGAGGCGATCGCTGCCATGTTCCAGTTCGAAGCCGGCAAGCCGCCAGCCCATCGTTCCATTTTCGAGCGCCACCACGCGGTTGGCGCAGCCGAAACGGCGCAAGGTCGCCGCTCCCATGATGCTGCGCGTGCGCCCAGCGCAGTTGATTACGACCGTGGTTTCGGGACTACGTATGATTTCGCTGATCCGATAGACGAGTTCGCCATTCGGACAGCACAGGCTGCCGGGAATGTTCATCTTGCGGTACTCGTCGATCGGGCGGCCATCGATCACCACCACATCTTCCTTTGCCGCAAGCTTCTCGTGCAATTCCCCAGCAGTGATAAGCGGAACCGCTTCGGCGTGCTCGACCAGTTCCCCGAAAGTCTTGGAGGGAACATTCACGCCCGCAAACAAGGAAAAGCCCGCCTCTTTCCACGCCCTTGTCCCGCCATCCAGGACATGGACATCGCCGTAGCCATAGCGCCGCGCGAGCGCTTGCGCTTTGGCGGCCACACCGCTGGCGCCGTCGTCATACATCACGATCCGGCACGAGGACCGGGGCACCAATCGTTCGAGACCGGACTCAAGCCGGCTGAATGGAAGAGGAACACCGTAAAAAAGATGTCCCTCACCGAACTCGCCTTCCTCACGCACATCCAGCAGGGCGATTTCCCCGCCGTCGTGCAGCCATTGCTTCAGCGTAACCGCAGTTACCAACCGTAGGTCCTCCCGAACCGTAGCCGTGTCCTGTTCGACCAGGTTGTCGAACACCTGCTATGCTTGCGACCCAGCGTCACCCGGATACGGCCAGCGGCGTTGTCAGCTGATTTCCGCCGGAATAAACCGAAAAGACCTTGTCCTGCGCCTCGCGGATGAAACGGCGCAGCATCCGCACCTCGTTGTCGTCGACGATCCGCTCCCAGGGAATCCGATCCTCGGTCGCGAGCACGAGCGAGCCATCCAGCCCGGCGGTTTCCTCAAGTATTCCGCGATAGTAGACCGAAACCCGGTTCTTCCCGCCGACCTCGTCCTCGAAAACCGAGAAAAGGAAGCTCAGGCTGAACTTCAAACCGAGTCGCTCTGCCCGGCCAAGCAGCGAGCTAGGATCGTCGCGCGAGCCCAACGAACTCGCCGTCAACAGGCCGAGACCGCCGGCCTCGTTCTTGTGGAGCAGAAGAGCGCCGTTGCTTTCGAGAATGACCCCGACGCGCAGTTGGCTTGTAAAGGCGGAATCAAGCAGCGATTGCATCAGACTGGGCGTCACATAGGCACCCCGGCAATAACCGAGCGGATTGACACTGCTTTGGGCGAAGTCCACGACGCGACCTATCAGTACGAGGTGATCGCCGGCGTCGACCTGCTGGTGCATCTTGCATTCGAACCAGGCGGAGACGTCCTGCAGAACAGGACTGCCGCACGCTCCGGGCAGCCAGTTGACGGCGCTGAACCGTTCGGCGGTCCGGGACGAGAAGCGGCTGCTGATATTCTTCTGCTCTTCGGATAGAATGTTGATGCAGAAATGGCCGGCCGACTGGAAGGCCTCGTAGGTACTCGCGCCCTTTCCTATGCAGACCAGGACGAGCGGCGGTTCGAGCGATACCGAAGTGAAGGAATTCGCCGTAAAGCCCCTGGGGATGCCCTCAGCATCGACGGTGGTGACCACCGTGATGCCGGTCAGAAAAGTTCCCAGCGCGGAACGGAAGGCCTTCACGTCGAAGAGGGGGTCCATGTTCTCTTGCACTGAGCACCTCACTTGCGTTTCAGGCTTCGCTATCCGGCTGCTACAGGCCCTCGCCGGACATGTCTATCACGACGCGGCCGCGGATCTTGCCGTCGAGGATTTCGTTCGCAAGCTCGGGGACTTTCGCGAATGGCTCCACGCGCATGATGCGGGCAAGCTTGCTACGGTCGAGGTCGGCCGCCAGCCTCGCCCACGCCCGCTCGCGCTTCGCCAACGGCGCAAATACCGAGTCGATCCCGATAAGAGTTACGCCACGCAGGATATGCGGCAGCACAGTCCCCGGCAGATCCGCGCCGCCAGCCAGGCCGCATGCCGCCACCGCGCCGCCGTAGACGGTCTGGGACAGGACGTTGGCCAGCGTGACGGAACCGATGGAATCCACCGCGCCGCTCCACCGTTCCTTTTGCAGCGGGCCGCCCTTTTCCGCGAGCGACGGCTGGTCCACGAACGATGTCGCGCCGAGTTCGGCCAGGTAGCCGTGTGTCTCGGGACGACGCGTGGCCGCCGTCACCTGGTAACCTGCCTTGGACAACAGGCTGATCGTCACCGAGCCGACGCCTCCGGCAGCACCCGTCACCAGAACCTCACCGGTCCCCGGCTTGACGACGCCCCAGTCTTCCAGGGCGTCGACGCATAAGGCGGCCGTGTATCCGGCGGTGCCGATCGCCATGGCTTCGACTTCGGTCAGGGTATCGGGAAGCCGGACGAGCCAGTCGGATTTCACGCGCTGATAGCGGGAATAGCCGCCCCACTCGGTTTCCGACATCCCCCACCCATTGACGATCACCTTGTCGCCCGGCTTCCAGTCGGCGGAGCGGGTCTCGACGATCGTTCCCATCAGGTCGATGCCGGCGACCATAGGCAGACGCCGCGCTATGCGACCCTTGCCCGAGACGGCCAGGCCGTCCTTGTAGTTCATCGTGGAAAAGGAGACCTGGACCAGCGTATCGTGGTCCGGCAGGTCGGCTGCGGTCAAGCTGCGGAATCGCGCCGTTTGAGTGCGACCCTCCGCCTCCAGAACAAGCGCGGTAAACGGCTCGTCAGACTTGTGCTTCATATTCAAACCTCGTCCAGAACAATCGCTCGACGTTCCATGCGGGAGCGCCTGCACCGGCAGCAGCCCGCAGTAGCCGGGATTACTTCGTATCGCTGAAATAGGGCATGACCTCGGTGCCGAAGAGTTCCATCGATCGCTTCATCGAGGCCTGGTCCGGTCCGAATACGAACATCATGAAATGGTCTACACCGATCTCTTTGTAACGCTTCAGCTTCTCGATGCAGGTCGCCGGCGAGCCCACGACCAGGGTCTCGCTGAGATGTTCCGCTGACGCCTCCCCCTCCAGGGGCTCCGGCACCGGGAATCCGTTCCGCACCTCGACCTGATCCCGGAAAAGGCGGCTGAAGATGCGGCTGCTGACCTGGGCCGCGCGCATCGCCTCCCTCGCCAGGGCATCGGTTTCGGCCACGAAGCACACCCTGGAAACCCCGAACTTCGGTCGCACCGGCGGATTGATCTCGCGGATCGCCGCATTCACCTGCTGCGCCACCTGCTCGATGACCGTGAACGGCTCGCCCCATCCGACGTTGGTCATCACGTTGAAGCCGTTGCCTATCGACCAGCGGATCGTGTCGATCGACCGGGCAGCCACCCACATGCGCGGGAACGGCGTCTGCGCGGGCCGAGGCACCGTAGTCGAGGCGGGGAAATTCCAGAACTCGCCCTGATGCTCAACCTCCTCCTCGCTCAGGAAGCGCTTGACGACGGACGCGGACTCGAAAAACCTTGCCGATGCCAGCTTGGCATCCACGCCGAAGCGCGCAAACTCGTAGTTGACCGCCCCACGACCGATGCCGATCTCGAGCCGGCCGCCGGTCAGGGTGTCGGCCTGGGCGATTTCGCCGGCGAGGCGTATCGGATGGTAGTACGGGGCGACCGCGATCGCCGTGCCCAGCCGTATCTTCGAGGTCCGGGCCGCCGCGGCCACGGTCATCATCAGCGGCGAAGGGCACGAAACGTAGTGGATGAGGTGGTGCTCTGGAAACCAGGCGGTGGAAAATCCAAGCTCCTCGGCCCGACAGACGAGATCCAGCGAATGCCTGTAGACGTCCTTCGTCGCCACACTCTCGTCGAGACGCTGAAAGAGGATAAATGCACCGAAATCCATGAGTCCCAACCTTATAGAATGTTAGATATATTTTCTAAGATGTTACGTTCGGCCAAGCAGCATGTCAACAAAGAAGGCCTTCCCCCGGAAGCGCATTTATCAAAAGGCCGCTTCAACCGTGGCCGCGTGGGATAGCATCGCCAGGAGCGGGGCTGCCGGCACGTCGTCGCAAAGAGCGATCACGGTATCGGCTATCGAAGACACTTCAGTCTTGGTGATGCGATTGGCGTTGCTCGAATGAAACTTGGCGATCAGATCGTCCAGTTCCATGGGATTGCGCCGGTCTCCGAACGGGGCCGGTATGAAGATGTCGTACGTACCGTCCCGTGTCTCCACGGTCATTCCTGCTGAGAGCGCATCGCCGCCGTTGCCGGGAAAAGCCGCCTCCGCGCCCGGATCGACCTGCAATTCAATCTTCCCCATCAGCGCCGGCAAGCGCGGATCGCACATTCCTCCCGATCGGAACAGCGACTCTTCGGGCCAGACACGGAGCAATGCCGCAGCGGCGCAGAAAGGCGTGCTGAACTGTCCCTCCAGCAGCGTCCCGGGCTTGTAGTTGGCATAGGGATACCGTGTCGCCTGCGCAAAAATCCGGACGGTGACCTTGCGGACGCGTTCAATGTCTTCCAACGTCCTTAGCCGTAGCCCCTGTCTTTCCGTAAGGGCCTTGCCCGCATCCATGACGGGATGCGTCCAACGGCAGGCGGGCCACGGCTTGAAGGCGACGTCGAGAATGGCGAAACGTTTTCCAAGGCCCTCGGTAAACAGGGCGAAGTCGCACTGGTCGGAACCGTACATTCTCCAGAAGCCGTTGTTTCCGTCGAGGATGTCGTGCGGCGCGGTATAGCCACGCTCGGCAATCAGCGCGGCACGCAGGCCCGCCTCCGCCGCCCACCCATAGCCGTTGTGCATATCCGGATGGTCGTCGCGCCAGACCTTGAGCGTGGACGGAACCGGGGCAGTCGCACCGGCAATACCGAGCGCGTTCAGGGTCTGCTCCAGGTCAAGCTTCAGCAGTTTCGCGGCAGCGGCCACCGAGCCAAACGTCTGGAAGGTGGCGCAGCCCCATACTTCTTCGGTCGCACGGCGGTAGCTTGGCTGTATCGCCGCACCCACGCGCAGGCAGGTTTCGTATCCCACCACGATTGCCTCCAGCACCTCCTGGCCGGAAGCGCCACGCATCTGCGCCAGCGCAAGCACCGGCGGCACGACATTCGCGCCCGGGTGCGCGAACATGATGCTGCCCGGCCGGTCATAGCTATCATCGAGTTCCAGGAAATTTGCAGTCAGTGCGTTGTAGAAAACCGCTTCATAAGGGGTCGTGCGAAACTGGCGCCCGAAAATCTGCATGCCTCCTTCCGCCACCGGAGTCAGCAGCGAATATAAAATGTCACCCCGACGGGTATGGCTGCCGGCCATGGAACAGCCGATGCTGTCGAGAAGGCAAAGCGCCGCCTTGCGGATCACTTCCGGTGGAAAGTCCTGCAGGCGCGCATCGACAATATACCGCGCAAGCTGCGCCGTGACGCTTCCGACACGATTGGCCGAATGTCCGTCTGTTCGTGGTGTCGCCGTCGAGTCCGCTCCCATGCGGCACATCCCCTCCAGGTCGTCGCGATCCGGTCGCCAAACCTAACATTTCTTTTATCAAAAACAACATCTCAATGACATGTATTCATTGACCCGATCATGCCTTTCTGCCATCCTACATACACATCTTCAGGCAGATCAGGGAGTTTACCGATGGCGCAGAACAAGGTCGACGCCTTTATGGCGCTTGCCACTGAGACGATTGGCCGGGACGGTGTCAACCGTTCCTCTCTCGACACCATTCTCACAGAACTGCTGTCGCTTGCAGGCCAACGGGAAGCGTGGGCGGATTCCGTCTATCCCGACCCGGAAGCGGACGAGCGTCAAGCGCGATATCTCGTGCACGCCGACGACAAGACGGGCTACACCCTTTACCTGAACGTCATGCGCCCGGGAAAACTGATCCCCCCTCATAATCACACCACCTGGGCATGCATCGCTGCGGTTGAAGGCACCGAGCACAACAAGCTGTACGAACGTGTCGACGGCGGAACCGGCGCAGGGAGCGCCCGGCTCAATCTGCTCCGGGAAGTCGACATCGCGCCGGGCAACGGCGTGGCGCTCATGCCGGACGACATCCATTCGGTCGAGATTCGCGGCGGCTCGTTGATCCGGCATCTTCATTTCTACGGCAGGGCGCTGGAGAGCCTGTCCGAACGCCTGACCTTCGACATGGAAGCGGGAACGGCCAGCGTGATGGGTATCGGCGTCAAGACAAGGGCTTCCAAAGCCTGAAGCGAACCCGCTTTGGTTTTTTGATGAGGATTGGGCACCGTGACCCGCCTGTCACGGCATCTGCGAGAGCTTGAACGGCGCTCGCGGACTAGGCGATCCATTCAAAGGCGGCCTGTCGACCTCCAAGGGTCCTGCAACTTGCAGTGCCTAGGGTATTTCTTTCGAGAATTACAAGAAAGCCGCAGGCATCGATCATGCTGGGGAACGGTCTCGCAATCCGCCATCGGCAGCAACGTCTGTCCACCCGTCCCGGCTTTCAGCACGAAAAAGCTGGTCGACAGCCCCAAAAAATGAGTTCTGGTCGGTCCAGGCTTTTTCTACCCTCGGCGATCTGGGCGTGACACCGACGGCCTTCCTACATAAAAGTCACCTATCGTAGAGCTGGCGGTGCGACATCGGCGTTGCCCGCAAGAGGACAATCTGCTGCGCATGACGAGCGAACCGAAAACCAAGCTGCGAGAAAGCGGGCTCGACCGCGCGATCGATATACTGGAGTGCCTGCATGAGGCGGGCGAACCGATGTCCATTGCCCAGATGGCGCAGCGCCTCGGTGCTCCACGCTCAACCATCTACAACATCGTCAAGCGCTTTATCCGGTCTGATATCCTGGAGGATTACGGGCCGCGCGGCAGGATATTCTTCGGGCGGGCCGTCCATTTCTACGCCGCCGACTACCTGAGGCGCAACGACCTCATGCGCCGGGCACGCAACGAGGTCGATCGGCTGGCTGGCGAAACCGGGGAAACGTTCGAGTTCTGCACCTTGCAAGGCAATAAATACACCATCGCCTATGTGCAGACGGGCGCGCGCATGTTCCGCATCAGTTCGGAAGTCGGTGTCAGGCTGCCGATTCCATGGACGGCTTCCGGGCGCTTGTTGCTGGCCGGCATGACGCGCGAGGAAATCATCGCCCTCGTTCCGCCGGAGGATTTCATGCTCCCGGACGGCCGAAGCATCGGGGTCGATGAATTCTGCCGCGACGTGCTCGAGGCGGGCGCCGCCGGCTACGCCATCACATCGGGACTGATCGACGGTCTTACGCAATGCCTTGCGGCGCCCATCCGCGACGAAACCGGCAAGGCGATGGCGACGTTGTGCGCAGTCGTGACCATCGATCGGAGCCAGGACGAGGTAAGATCGCTTGTCCAGCGCCTCACCGCAAGCGCCGACCGCCTGTCCCTCACCTCCGTTTCGCGCGCGGCCGAGTGATCCCTGCGCTTAATGCACGTCTTCCGGAAATGGAAACCGCGTTGGTTTTCCTGGAAGTCCGTCAAGCAGCGGAGGGAAGGACCGCCGTACAATCTATCTCCACCATGATGTCTACGAGTTGGCAGCCGACAGTGGTTCTGGCCGGCGGTTCGTCGGCAAAGAAATTCCGGTAGACAGCATCGAATTCGGGAAAATTGGCGACGTCGCTGAGATAGGCGTTGATCTTGACCGCGTTCTTCAGTTCCGTGCCGACGCCCCGCAGGATCGTATCCAGGTTGCGAAGGGTCTGCCCTACCTGCCCGGCGAATGTCGCTGGCATTTCACCTGTTCGGGGATCGACCGGCCCCTGCCCGGAAACGTAGACCAAGCCATTGGCGATAATCGCATGGGAGTAATGGCCTGCAGGCGCTACGGCCTCGTCGATCATCGCGGTCTTGCGCAAATTCCGTCTCCTTTGATTGTCTTGTCAGCGGGCAGTGCCCGTCAGCTTGCCGACGGTTGAGCCGTCCCGGCAAAATATTCGATGGCGGCAGCAATGAAATCGTGCGGCCCATTGCCGTCCCTGGCCGAAAGGCGCGGCGACGAGCCCGGAAGCGCACCGGGGTCCTTCAGCGCATGCCCCGAGACGACAAGCGTAATCGGTCGTGGCAGGTCGTGGCTGCCCATCAGCCTGCGCAACGCGGCCAGGGGAGCCGCGGCGGCCGGCTCGGCGGCGATGCCCTCGAACCGGGCGAGATCGCTCATGGCGGCCCGTATTTCCGTGTCGTCCACGGCTACCGCGAAGCCGCCGGTGCGGCGGATATCCCGCAGGGTACGGGTTCCGTCGGCCGGATAGCCGCGCAGCGGATCGTTGATGGAGCCCGCGATGCCGAAATCGGCGCCGGTCCATTCCTCCACGGTCTCGCGACCCAACTCAAAAGCCCGGGCGATCGGCGCGCAGCCTGCCGACTGCACGCCCACCAATACCGGAAGCCGCGATATCTCGCCCTGACGCAGGAGATGTTCCGCGCCCTGTAGAATGCCGGCGAGCATCGGACCTGCACCGATCGGCACGATGATGGTTCCGGGGACGCTGCCAAGTTGCCGGCAAAGCTCGTAGAAGATCGTGGCGTGCGCCGCCGTCATGTACGGATTGGCATAGGTCGAAGTGAGATTGGCCCAGCGCGGCGCCGCCAGCCTGATCGCCTCGGCCATGTGGTAGGCGTCGCTGAAGGTTCCCTCCACCTCCACCAGTGTCGCGCCATAGGCTCGCGCATGCGCGACTTTGCTGGCAGGCGTGGACGATGACAGCGTGATGATGCAGGGTAACCCGGCGCGCGCGGCATAGGCGCTGACGGAGGTCGCGTTGTTGCCCGTCGAAGCGCAAACCACGCCCTCGGCGCCGAGGCCACGCGCAGCCGACACAGCCACTGCCGCGCCTCGGTCCTTGAACGATCCGGTAGGGTTCATCCAGTCAGCCTTGGCATGGACCGCGTCTTCACCGCAAAGCCGGGCGAGAGAAACCAGCGGCGTATTACCCTCACCCAGGCTGACGAGATTGCCGCCGGCCGGCAGCAGTGATGCAATTTCGGAAAAACTCTTCCAGCTTTCCGGCAGTGCGGCGGCACCGTCATTCTCCGCGATCAGCGAGCCGCCGCAGACATGGCACCAGGGATCGAGATCGGCCGGGCGGCCAGCGCCACACCACGCGCAAACCAGCCGCACTCTCTCGAGACCTTGTCCGCTACTGAAGATCACCGCGTCGCCTCCTGCCTGTCCGTCACCGGTGCAGCACAGCGCCAAGAAACGCCCTGGTACGCTCGCTGCGGGGATTTGCGAAAACCTGCTCCGGATCCCCGTCCTCCACGATACGGCCGCCCTCCATGAAAAGGACGCGATCGGCGACTTCGCGCGCGAAGCCCATCTCGTGCGTGACGATCAGCATCGTGGTGCCGGTCTCGTTCGCCAGGTTGCGCACGATCGTCAGCACCTCGCCCACCAGTTCGGGATCCAGGGCCGACGTGATCTCGTCGAAAAGCAGGATTTTAGGCTCCATGGCAAGCGCGCGGGCAATCGCCACGCGCTGCTGTTGCCCGCCTGAGAGCTGGCGCGGGTAGGAGTCGGCCTTCTGCCTCAGCCCCACCTTGGACAGGAGATCGAGCGCGCGGGCGCGCACCTGCTCCTTCGGCAGGCCGCGCACATGCACCGGCCCGTCCATGATGTTCTGCAGCGCGGTCATATGCGGAAAAAGATTGAAATGCTGGAAGACCATGCCGATCTTGCCTCGCACCGACCGCAGATGGGCGCCCCTGTCCTTGACCAGCCTGTCGCCAGCCCGCCTCAGCCCCAGAAGCTCGCCCTCCACCTCGATCGTGCCAGCCTCAGGCGTCTCCAGCGTCATCACCAGCCGCAGCAGCGTGGTCTTGCCCGAGCCGCTGGGGCCGATCAGTGCGATGCGCTGACCCGCACCGACGTCCAGGTCGATCTCGCGCAGGATCTGGACGCTGCCGTAGGATTTGGAGACGCCGCGCAGCCTGAGGATCGGTTGGCGAGATTCAGCGCCCATTGCGGTTCTCCGCGTTTATGCGTTTTTCGAGGAGCCGGACCAGCGAGGCGGAAGGCCAGCTCAGAGCAAGGAAGATCAACCCGACCAGCGTGTAGGGTTCGAGGTAGCGGTAGGAAATGGCCGCTTCCGCCTGCGCCGTGCCGAGCAACTCAAGCAGAGTGATGGTTGCCAACAGCGGCGTGTCCTTGAACATGGCGATCAGGTAGTTGCCGAAGACCGGCAGCATGGGCGGCACGGCCTGCGGCAGGATGAGGCGCGCCCAGGTGTGGGAACGCGAGGCATTGAGCGCGACGGCCGCCTCCCACTGTCCTTTCGGCACGCCGTCGATGCCGGCGCGGTAGACTTCCGACAGATAGGCGCCATAGTGCAGGCCAAGGCCGAAAATGCCGGTTGTCAGCGTATTCAGCGTCAGCCCGTAGAGCGGCAGCACGTAGTAGAGGAAATAGAGCTGGATCAACAGCGGCGTGCCACGAATGAAGGAAACCGCCCCGCGCGTCGCGTAGACGATGGGCGCGACGCCCGAGCGGCGCAGCAGTTCCAGCAGGAGGCCCAGGACCATGGCAAACACCATGCCGCCGACGGTAGCCTGGAAGGTGACCAGCGTGGCCTGTAGAAGTACGGGCAGAATCTGCCAGGCGTAGTCGAAGTCGAAGCTCATCGCGCCGCCTCCTTCGTAACAGCGCCGGGCACCCGCCGCTCCGCCGCCTGCATCAGCCGGCCGAGCCCCAGTGCCATGACGAAATAGATGACGAGCAGCAGCGAGTAGACCTCGGTGACATGGCCCTGTCCCTGCACCAGTGTCTTGCCGGCAAAGGTGAGGTCGCCAATGGTGATGAGCGACAAGAGGGATGTCGCCTTCAGGAGGTCGATCAGCAGGTTGCCGAAAGGCGGCAGCATGGCGGCAAGCGCTTGCGGGAAGATGATGCGGCGCATGGCCAACGCAGGGGAGTAGTTGAGCGCGATGGCCGCCTCGTGCTGGCCACGCGGCACATTGAGCACGGCGGCACGCACGACCTCCGACCCGTAAGAGCCGAAATTGAGCCCCAGCGCCAGCACGCCGGCGGTCATCGGGGACAGGTCGATGCCAAGAAGCGGCAGTACGAAGAAGAAATAGAAGAGTTGCACCAGAGCGGACGTGCCGCGGAAGACCTCGACATAGACCAGCGCCACGCCCCGCAAGACGCGGAAGCGCGACAGCCGCACCAGGCCGACGACGACCGATACTATAAGGGCGACAGCCGCCGAAAGCAGCGTGGCCTCGAGTGTAACGAGGGCACCCCTGAGCAGGGTAGGAAGAAAATCGACAAGCGTCATCGGCAATCCGAAGGCGGCACGGCATTGCAGCCGCGCCGCGCCATGGTGATCATCAGGCCTTGCAGAGCTCGGCCGACATGACGTCCGCAGCCGGGACCTGCGCGGCCGTGAAGCCGTAGGGCTCCATCAGTTCCAGCAGCTTGCCGCTATCCCTGATCTCGGCAAGCTTGCCGTTGTAGGCTGCGACCAGTTCCTCGTCCTCGCGGCGGAACCAGGCCGAGCCGTAACCGCGCGAGGGCTTGCCCTTCTCGTCGAGTGGATCCTCGAACGGTTGCACCAGTTCGAGGTTCGCATCGTTCGTCTTGCGCAGCACGTCCTGCAGCGAAATGATGCTCATGGTGACGCCGTCGACGCGCCCTCCCTGCAGGCCGGCAATGGCCGATGGCAGGTCGGGGAACAGCACGATCCGCGAGGCCGGCACCTTGGCCGCCGCCAGATACTGGGCGTTGATGGAACCTGCCAGCGTACCGATCTTCACGCCCTCGTCCTTGGCGATGTCAGCATAGCTGTGGAAGTTTTTCGGGTTGCCCTTCTTCACCGCGATCGATTCCGTGACGACATATTGCGGATTGGAGGCCGCGACCTGCTTGCAGCGGACCGGGGTGACATAGAGCCCAGCGCCCAATATGTCGAAGCGCTTGGCCAACAGACCGGGAATGAGGCCACCGAAGTCGGTCAGCACACCCTCCAGTTCCGGCACGCCAAGCTCCTTCATGATGTAGCCGATCACGTCCGGCATCAGGCCGGTCAGCTTGCCCTCCGGCGAGGCGAACGCATAGGGCGCCTCGTTGGCGAAACCGACCCTGATGCGGCCATCGCTTTTTGCAGCCGCCAACGAGCTCGCCGCATTCGCGATCGTCGGCAACAGGCCGGTCGCACCGATGCAGAGGCCGCCGGCCCCCAGCAGCAAGTGCCTTCTGTTCAACACAAATTTCTCCATCCCATGCTCCTCAATCCCAACCAACCACTGTTTATTGTCCGCTATAGTGTACACTAATCCGTAATAGTGGACTTATTGAGGTTTAGCCACATTCAGATCGATGTGCAACCGATTGTTTGGGCGCAACTGCACGACGGCGCCTGCCAAGATACGCGACAGTCGGAATGCAGGCGCCAAGGCAGCTTCAGCCCCGGTCGAGATTGTCGTCCAAAGAGCGATCCAAGGTAATCCACGCCCGGCTCTCGCCCAGCGGCTCGCGACCCTTTGTTCCGTCGAATATCCACGATAGAACTATCGAGGCGGCGAATTGCCGCCGCGTCTCCGGGCTGATCGACACGCATCGGCCAGGATCTGAGCGATGCTCTCTCGGCGCTTCGGGCGGGGTAGACGTGCCACCGGCGTCCTGCCGCAAGCTTCCCTTTCGTGGGCTGGACAGGAGTTGCGGCTGACCGTCATGGCCACCTGTTACGATAACCCGACGGGCGGCTTATCGCCGACACGGCGCAGCCGTACGGAATCGCAGGCGATGCGGGGCTTCCTCTGCCTTCAGCGGCCCGCCAGCGAACGGAACAATTGATACCGCTTTTCCAGAAGCAGGCAGAAGGCGGCCGTCACCACGATCACCGCCGTGCTCGCAGCAGCGACCGACGGTTCAGCCAGATTCTCCATGCGGGAGAAAATGACAACCGGCAGCGGGCTGGTTCCCGGCTGCACCAGGAAGACCGAGATGACCACGTTGTTCACCGATGCCAGGAAAGCGAACAGGCCGCCGGAAACGAGGCCCGGGCGCAGCGACGGCAGGACAACGTGCCAGATCACCTGCGACGGTCGGGCGCCGTGGATCGCCGCCGCACGCGGCAGCGACGGATCGCTGAGCGACATGCTGGCCAGCGCCGAGCGCGTGACATAGGGCACGGAGATCACGGTGTGGCCGATGATGAGGCCAAGCTGGTTGAGCAGGCCCATCTGCGTCAGCAGGACCAGCAAGGCAAAGCCCGTCAGCACCATCGGCACGCTGAGCGGCGACGCGAAGAAAGTCACCAGGATGTTGCGCGCCCGGATCGGAATCTGACCCAGATAGATCGTCGCCAGCGCCCCGACCGGAACCGAGATCAGAACCGTCGCAACGGCGACATAGGCGCTGATCCAGAAGCCGTTCATCATTTCGCGATCGCCGATCATCACGTCCCACCAGCGCAGCGACAGGCCTTGCGGAGGAAAGCTGAGATAGCCGGCGGAGGTGAAGGAGGCGCCGATGACGAAGAAGACCGGCAGCGCCAGGGCGGCGTAGGCCAGGAGCGCCGTGACCGTAAGGAGCCGGTTCATCGCGGACGCTCCCACGGCATCGCCCGCTGGGCGGTCGCCGTCAGCAGCCACGAGGCGAACAAGGTGACGAGCAGCAACAGGATGCTGAGCGTCGCGGCACCGGGCCAATCGAAGAACTGGACGGTATATTGATAGATGAGAAGTGGCACCACGTTGACCCGTCCGCCACCGATGAGGAAGGGAATGACGAATGCTGCCATCGACAGCGAGAATACGATCGACGCGCCGGCGACGATGCCGGGAAGGCTGAGTGGTAGAATGACGCGCCAGAGAACCTGGCTGTCCGTCGCCCCGTGGATGCGGGCAGCACGCGACAGGCTCGGGTCGATGTTCTCCAGCGCCGCGAAGATGGTCAGCACCGCATAGGAGATGTGGCTGAACACCGTGACGACGACGACGCCGGTCATCGTGTTCATCATGCGGATGGGGCTGTCGATGATGCCCAGTTTCATGAGCAGCAGGTTGATGACGCCGTTATTGCCCAGGATCAGGACCCAGGAGAACGAGGCGACGACGAGACTGATCATCAGCGGCAACAGGACCACGAGCGTCAGCCACAGGCGCGCGGTCCCGGACTTCACGCCGTGGAGATGCCAGGCGAGAGGAAACCCGAAAACGATGCACAACACGGTCGCGGCCGCCGAAATTCCGAGCGTGCGCGCCATCGTCCACATGTGGTCCGCATTGCCCAGGAAACGGTCGAAATTGGCAAGCGTATAGCCGGCACCCGTCAGGGTGACCGGATCGTAGGGCTTGAAGGCCAGCGCCAGCACCATGGCGATCGGCAACACGAAGAAGACACCGAGCAGCACGAACATTGGCAGCGCGAGAACAGCCTTCCCGCTGGCGGCACGCAACCTGTTCATTCGCGCGCCTCGCTGGGGAATACCATCCAGTCCGCCGGCGCCGCCGCGATACTGACGATCTCGTCCGCCGCCGGCAGCCGGTCCGTCGCTTCAACGATCATCAGCATCTCGCTATCGTCGGCCAGCCGTACGACGAGGCGCTGGTGCGAGCCGACGAAGGCGCTGGCCACGATCTTTCCGGTGAGAGCACCCGCGTCCGAAGCCGTCGCCGGGCGCAGGCGGCCCGGCCGGACGGCGAGGTGAACTTTTCCGCCGGCAGACACCGACGGCGGCGCAGCCGCCACGATCCGTTCGCCGGTCGCAAGCACGATCCGCGCCTCGCCGCCACGAACCTCATCGAGGATGGCTTCGAGAAAGTTCGACTCGCCGATGAAGCCGGCAGCAAACCGGGTTGCAGGACGCGCATACATTTCCTCGGGCGTCCCCGCCTGCTCGATCCGCCCCCTGTTCATGAGCACGACGCGGTCGGACAGCGACAGCGCCTCCTCCTGGTCGTGCGTGACATAGAGCGCCGTGATGCCGACGCTCTTCTGGATGCGGCGCAATTCCACCTGCATCTCACGCCGCAGCTTGGCGTCCAGGCTGGACAGCGGCTCGTCCATGAGCAGGACCTTGGGCTTGACCGCTAGCGCGCGGGCAATGCCGACACGCTGCTGCTGGCCACCCGACAGTTCTCGCGGATAGCGGTCCTCGAATCCTTCGAGGCGCACGAGCCGCAAGGCCTCGCGAGCGCTTTCGACGGCGTCCGCGCGCGGCGTGCCCCGCATCCTGAGGCCGAAGCCGACATTCTCGAGGACCGTCATGTGAGGAAAAAGGGCATGATTCTGGAAGACCATGCCCAGCCCTCGCCGATAGGACGGCAGCGCCACCACCGAGGTCCCGTTCAGACGGACATCGCCGCTGTCGGGATACTCGAATCCGCCGACGATGTTCAAAGTCGTCGTCTTGCCGCACCCGGACGGACCAACCAGGGAGATGAACTCTCCCTGCCGGGCCCTGACGGTCATGCCTTTGAGAACCTGAACAGACCCGAAGGACTTATGGAGATCGTTGACCTCGAGAGCGGCGGTGTCACCCATTACGATACGATCCTCACTCAGCCGTCAGGACTGAATTTCGCGCTGCCAGCGCTCGCTGAGCTGGACCCGCTGGAGATTGTATTCGCTCCAGGAGACGGTGCGCGCCTTGGCCGAAATCTCCGGCGTGACCGGGAAGGATTCGGCAAAGGCGGGATCGAGCACGGTCTTCGTATTCGCGGGCACCATGAAATCCGTCTCCGCCAGAACCTTCTGGTAGTCGGGAGAGAGCATCATGTCGATGATCTTGAGCGCATCCTCCGCATTGGGCGCGCCCTTCGGAAGCGCCAGGTATTGCGACATGGCGACGGCGCCGTCGGTAGGAGCGGCCCACTTGACCGGCAGGCCGGCCTTGGCCGCCTGGAGAGCCGAGAGCTGCGGTGCGAAGGCCAGCCAGATTTCCTGCTGCTGGAAGAGCTGAATCAACTGCCCGAGCGGACCGATGAAGGTGCGGATGTTCGGCCGCAACTGCGCCATCTTCTCGAAGCCCTTGTCGAACGACACCGCCGGATCCTCGCCGAGCAGGCGGGAGGTGTTCTCCAGCGTGACGTAAGCGAAGGTATTGGTGAACTGCGGCACCGCGATGCGGCTGCGGAAATCCTCCTTCCACATGTCGAAGAAGGCTTGCGGCGCAGCAATGCCTGCCTTGTCCAGCGCCTCGGCATCGTAGCAGAAACCGGTCATGTAGTTGAACAGCGCCGACCCCTGACCGTCGGCGTCGCGATAGGTCTCCGGAACGTCGGCGACATTGGGGACGCGGTCCGGGCCGAACGTGTCCCAGATGCCGAACTGCTTGCCCTGCTCCCACGGTCCCTCGTCGAGGGTGAACATGCTGATCTGCGGGTTCTGGCGCTGACCCAAAGCGCGCGCCAGCGCTTCGGCCGACAGCATCGTGACGAGCGACACGTTGACGTCGTGCTGCTCCTTCATCTTCGGAACCACATATTCCTCGAACGACTTGCGATAGATCGCAGAAATCGAAACCGACAATTCGCGCGTCTGGGCCCTGGCAATCGAAGGCATCGCCAGTGCAGAGCCCATGCCGAGGGCGAGGCCGCCGAAGGTACGGCGTGTGATTTTCAGGCCATTGCTCATCTGGTTGGTTCCCCTTGTTTGGTCGGATTGATTACCGTTTCGTGCCGGCGCTGAAGGCCGTCAAAACCCGCTTCCGGAATTTGCATACAACATTTATTCATTTTTTCAAGCATGATCGCCACGATCGCCTGCGGGCTTATCGGCATATCCAGATGCGTGACGCCGTATGGCTGGAGAGCGTCGACGACGGCGTTGACGACCGCCGGCGGCGCACCGATCGTGCCGCTTTCGCCGCCGCCCTTTGCGCCAAGCGGATTGGTGGGTGAGCGAGTGGGCAGAAAATCTACAATGATTTCCGGCAGATCGGAGGCGCGAGGCAGTGCGTAGTCCATCAGCGAGCCGGTCGACAACTGGCCGGCATCGTCGTAGCGGCAGGCTTCCCAGAGCGCCTGCCCGATGCCCTGGACGATCCCGCCGCGCGTCTGCCCATGCACGATCGTGGGGTGCATGACGGTTCCTACATCATCCACCGCGACGAAACGCGTCACCTGGACGACCCCGGTCTCGGGGTCGATCTCCACCTCGCATATGTAGCAGCCGCTGGGATAGCAGTTGACAGACTCGAAACTCGCCGTGGCCGACAGGCGCGAATTGCCGATCATCCCCATTGCCTCGGAGAGCGAGATCGGCTGCTGTCCCGCAATGACGAACAGGCCTGCACTTTCCCCGATCTGCTCCAGCGCCACGCCAAGATGCTCTCCCAGCGCGTGGCGGGCTTCGTCGGCCAACCTGTCGAGCGCAAGCGCAAGCGCGCTTCCGGCAATGTAGAGCGAACGGGAACCGTAGCTGCCCTGCCCCTTCGTCGCGACCACGGACGTATCGCCCTGAAACACCTGGACGGCGTCGAGCGGCACGCCGAGGCGGATGGAAGCCATCTGGGAAAACGTCGTTTCGAGGCCCTGCCCCATCGCCTGGACACCGCAATAGATTTCTACCGAGCCGTTGCGGGTGAACGCCACTTCGACGGTCTCGGACGGCACCATGCTGCTGGTGGTGTCGATGTGGCAGGCGACCCCACGGCCAAACAGCATGCCGCGCCGGCGCGCATCTTCCCGGCGACCGGTCACGCCCTGGGAGTCGGAAAGGACCAGAGCGCGGTCCATCAGCGCGCCGAAATCACCGCTGTCATAGGTGGCGCCGGACGCCGCGGTGTAGGGCATGCTATCGGGCCTCACCAGATTGCGGCGGCGAATCTCGACCGGATCGATCCCCAGTTCCGACGCGGCGACGTCCAGCACGCGCTCCAGCCGATGGATCGCCTCCGGCCGTCCCGCGCCCCGATAGGGTCCGGTCGGCACGGTGTTGGTGAGAACGACCTTAACGTTCACGTGCAGCAGCGGAATATCATAGACGCCGGTGGCGACGCGGTTGCCCGTATGCGTGGCGATATTGGCGCCGAAATAGGAAAGGTAGGCTCCCATGTTGGCGAGCACGTCGAAGCGCGCGGCAAGGATGCGCCCCTGGTTGTCCGTCGCCAGCGTGCATTCCGTCAGATGGTCGCGCGCATGCGTGTCGGACAGGAACTGCTCGCTGCGGTCGCTTTGCCATTTGACGCTGCGGCGAAGTTGCCGCGCGGCACACAGGAGAGCCGCATCCTCCGGATACGGAACGATGCGGGCACCGAACGCGCCCCCCATGTCGCCGACGACGACGCGAACGCTCTCTTCGCCAACACCCAGCACCTCCGCCAGAATCGCCTGGCTGAGATGCGGCGTCTGGGTTGCGCCGTTCCACACGAAGCCTTCGTCCGGATCGTAGGAAGCCACCGCCGAGCGCAGTTCCATCGGGTTGACGATAACCCGGTTGTTGACGACGCGCAGCCGCGTGACATGCGGCGCGGCGGCGATGGCGGCGTCAACCTCAACGGCATCACCCAGCCGAAAATCGGCGGCAAGGTTGTCACGCAGTTCAAGGCTGGCGCGCACTGCACCCGTCTCCACGGCAGTCTCAAGATCGACTACGCAGGCAAGTTCCTCATAGTTCACCTGAACGGCCTCGGCCGCGTCCCTGGCTTTAGCGGCATCGTCGGCCACGACGACCGCCACCGGATCCCCGACATAGTGAACTTCCTCGACCGCCAGCGGCCAACGCGCCGGTGACGCCATCGGCGCGCCATCCTCGCGCTGCAGCACCTTCGCGAAAGGCAGCGGCCGGACGCCGTGCTCCGAAAGATCCCTGCCGGTCAGGACCAGCCGGACGCCGGGCATCGACAGAGCCTCGCTGAGATCGATCCCGAGAATCCGGGCATGCGAATAGGGCGAGCGCACGAAGGCGGCATGCAGGTCGCCCGGAAGGTTGGCGGCATAACGCCCCTGCCCCGTCACCAGCCGCAAATCTTCCACCCGTCCCGACGACAGGCCGGCCCCAAAGCGGGCACCGAACGCACGATCCATCAGCGATTACTCCTATCGCGAAAATTGGATAACATTCATAGATATTGGATGCAATATTGACATATTGGATATAAAGTTAGATGCAGGCGAACCTTTTGACAGGATTCCATGGGGCGCCGCAGTGCGATCGACGATTCGCCAGATAAGCAATGACGAGGTGCTGAGGGCCGTTTCGCTGGACGATGCGGCGCTGATCCTGCGCTACGCCTATCTTGGCCTGCACAACGGCGCGACGCGCAATCACCCGCGCACGCGAACGGCGGTCGGAACGGCACGCCTGAGCACGCTTGGCGGCGTACTTCCCGATTGCGGTTATCTCGGCAGCAAGACCTACGCCAGTTGCGGCAGCGAAACCGGCTTTGCCATCGCGCTCTTTTCAAGCGAGACGGCGCGGCCCCTCGCCTTCCTCGAAGGCGAGGGCGTCACGCGGCTGAAAGGCTCGGTCACCACCGCGCTCGTCGCGGAACGCTGGGCGCGAGAGAATGCGTCGGTGCTGTCGGTGTTCGGCACCGGCGTGCAGGCGCGCGCCCATGTCGAGGCGCTGCGGCGCGTGCGCCCCATCAGGCAGGTCAACGTCGTCTCGCGGGGTGATGCCGGCGACTATATCCGCTGGGTCGAAACGCATGTCGGGATCGGCGCCCGGCAGGTAGCGGCGGATGAAGCCGCCGCGAATGGCGACATCATCGTGGCGGCCACGCGTGCGGCCTCCCCCCTCTTCGACGCTCATTTCGTCCGGCCGGGCACCTTTGTCGCGGCGCTCGGCACCAGCACGCTCGACCGCCGCGAACTCGATCAGGCGCTGATCGGCAGGGCCGCCCGGATCGGCGTCGAACTCAAGATTTCGGCGCAGGCCGAGGCGGGCGACCTGACCGGCCCCGTCGATTGGGATACCGTGGCCGAACTGCCGGACATCCTGCGCGACCAATTGGCGACGCACAGCGCCGACGGGGAAATCCGGGTATTCAAGTCGACCGGGCTCGGCATCGCCGACATAGCCGTCGCAATCGCCGCCTATGCGCGCCTTAGCGGCGAATGGGAACCACTACGCGCGCGCCTGACCGACAGGGCACAGAACCCCACTCCACAAGCATGAGAACCGAGAAGGCTGCAATGACGATCGAGCTATCGCACATCGACCACCCTGTAATCGCCGTAGCCGACATGGAGAACGGGCATGAGCTTTACGCGAAGCTCGGCTTCACCATACCGCCCCGCGGCAGCCACCTCGAATGGGGGACGGGCAACTGGTGCATCATGTTTGCCGACGACTACCTCGAATTGCGCGGCATCGTCGACGGCTCGCGCTACACGCACAATCTCGACAAGCATCTCGCCGCCAAGGGCGAAGGCCTCATGGGCCTTGCCTTCGCTCCGTCGGTCTCCGCCGAGGTCAGTTTTCAGCGCGCCGAGGAGGTCGGCCTGAAACCCACCGGGCTCAAGGCCCTGACGCGGCGCTTCGAGCTGCCGGAAGGTGACGCCTTCCCCAACTTCCGGATCTGCTATCTCAACGAGGCGGAGATTCCCGAACTACTGACGACGGTGGTGTGCGAGCACCGGACACCGGAAATCATCCGGACGCCTGCCTGGCTCGCCCATGAGAACACGGTGACCGGCGTACGCTCCATGACCGGGGTCAGCGACGATCTCGCAACGCTCGCCGAACGTCTCGCGTTGCTGGTTGGTGCGCACAACGCGCATGTGACAGAAACAACTGTAAGAATGACCCTACCGCAAGGCGCCTGCCTGGAGTATGTCACGCCGGCCGTTGCGGCGGAGCGGGGGATCGCCGATCCCGAGGCCTCCATCCCCTACCTTCCCGCCATGACGCTCGGCGTGGCCGATATCGCAGCGACGCGCTCCGTCCTTCGCCGTAACAAGGTCGGCTACGACGAGCTTGGCGAAGACGCACTGCGCGTTCCGGCTTCTTATTGCTGCGGGGTTGTTCTCGACTTCGTCGAGAACAAGGAGGCCTGATGGACTTCGGCATCTTGCGTCCGACGGAAAACACGTCGACACCTGTGCATGAGGTCGACAGACACGGGAACGAGGATGCCAAGAAGACTCACTGCTGAGGCCACCGACGACCGGCCGGAACGTCTCCCGGCGCCGGAGATGGTCCGCATCGGCCTGCGCGACGCCATCATGGCAGGCGACATCCTGCCTGGCACCCAGCTTCGCCAGGACGAGATTGCCGCGCGCTTCGGCACCAGCCGCATCCCGGTGCGCGAAGCCCTGCGCGAGCTGGCGGTAGAGGGGATCGTGGAACTGCTGCCCAACCGGGGCGCGGTCGTCAAAGCCTTTACCGTCGAGGAGATCGTGGAAATCCTCGAGATCAGGATCGGCCTCGAGACCCGCGCCTTGCGCCTCGCCATCCCGAATATGGCGCAGGAAGACATCGAGGCCGCAGCAGAAATCCTGCGCTCCTACGACGACGAGCCGAGGCCGGAACGGTGGAGCCAGATGAACTGGCAATTCCACAGCGTGCTCTACAGACCCTGCAACATGTCGCGGATGCTGTCCCTAATCGAACGCAACTGGGCCCAATGCAGCCGCGTGGCGCAGTTGCAGGTGTCGCTTGCGGCGGGCAAGGAGAACCCGAACCGCGAACACTGGGCGATCCTCGAAGCCTGCGCCGCGGGCGCGGTCGACAAGGCGGCCGCGCTGCTGGAGCAGCATATCGTCAACACGCAGAAATCGCTTTCCGCACGCATGCGCCGCTTTAGCCGCTGACCCTGCCAGAGGTTCCCGACAGCAGGATCGTCGCCCCGGATGGCGGCGATCCTGCTTCGGGTGACGCCCGGCCGCTTAGGCCGTGGCCGTTCCGGTGACAAACTTGCCGTAGCCCTGCGAACCCTTCAGCTTGCCGTCCTGCGCCACGACTTCGCCGCGAACGATGGTATAGGTGGCGAAGCCCTTCACCTTCATGCCTTCCCAGCTGGTGTGGCCCGACTTGCTCAGCATGTCGGCCTTGGTGAAGACGGCCTCACGCTTCATGTCGGCAATAGTGAAGTCGGCATCGGCGCCGACCTCGATCACGCCCTTCCTGGGATAGATGCCGAAGCGGCGAGCGGGCGCCTCGGCGGCAAGCCTGGCGACCTGGTTCAAGGTAAGGTGCCCCTCGTTGACCGCGTTCAGCATCGAGGGAACGAACTCCTGCGCGCCCGTCATGCCGAGCGGAATCGAGAACATGTCCTGCCAGCCGGGCTGCACCTCTTCCCAGGTGTGCGGAGCGTGCTCGAGGACGATGAAATCCGCCACGCCGTTGCGGATCGTCTCCCAGCCCGCCTCCGGGTTGTAGCCCCAGTTGTAGGTGGCAGGCCCGACCTTCTCCATCTGCTCGCGGGTCATGAACAGCGTACCCAGTTCCAGCTCGGAGGAGACGTCCTGGCCTAGGTCGAATTTCGCGTGGCGGATCATCTCGTTGGCGCCCTCGGGCATGACGCCCAGATGCAGCACGTGCAGCTTCACCCCGACGATGCGCGCATAATAAAGCGACGCCGCCAGACCGGCGACCATGCCGTGGCCGTACATATAACCCTTCGAGAAACTCTCCTGGTAGGCGAGCGCATCGGTACGGCCCTGGTTGATATAGTCCCGGAACGTCAGGCGCTTGCACCACTCCGGATCGTCGTGGTGCACCGAGGCTACCAGGCCGACGTCGCGCGTCGCCTCGTAAAGCTCGTAGAGAATGCCATGATCGAGCACGCCCAGCTCGGAGATGTAGGGATAGACCTCCTTGATGTGGCGCGTGTTGAAAATCTTGATGCCGACCGCGCCTGCCTTGGCAAGCGCCTCAACGGTGCGCGGATAGAGCCCGCCACCGTAGAGGGCGTAGTCGATATGCGCCTTGGGCGCGACCAGGGCCTTCTTCTCCTCGAACATGTCGAGCGTCGTAGGCAGCGGCGTGTTGTTGGTCATGTCGATGCACATGGTGACGCCACCAACGGCCGCTGCGGCGGTGCCGCTGGCGAAATCCTCCTTGTAGGTATGCCCCGGCTCGCGGAAATGGCAGTGCACGTGCCAGATGCCCGGCAGGATTTCCATTCCGCCCGCGTCCACCCGGCGAGCGGCATCCTCGAAGGCACCGCCGATGGCCGCGATCTTCCCGTCGCGAACGGCGATATTGGCCTTGTAGGTACTTGTGGGGGTGTGGATCGTCCCGTTCTCGATCACGAGATCGTAGGGGTGTGCCATATCAGTCTCCTGTTGGGGCTTCTCCTGACAAGAAGCCGCGAACGTCATAAGAAGGCCGGTCGGGAGAAGCCGGACCCCAGCCGCCGGACTTCATAGGTCAAAACGACTGGACACACCAATGATTTATACATAATTTATGCAAAAAGGAATTTCGAGTTGGCCGACAAACCAAAACCCACAGGCACAGCCAGGCCGGAGCGCCCCGGCAAGGGCGAAAGCGCCGAATATGCCTACCGTGTCCTGCGCGACGAAATCATGTCGCTCCACTTCGCGCCGGGCAGCAGTCTCGATGAGGCAAAGGTCGTGCGTGAACTCGGCATCTCGCGCACGCCGCTTAGGGAGGCGGTGGTTCGCCTGGCCGGCGAAGGCCTGATCCGCCTCCTGCCCAACCGGGGCGCGCGCGTCGCCCCCATGGAGTGGGAAGACATTCGCGAGCATCTGGAGGCCTTCGACATCACGCAGCGCCTGGTCTGCCGCTGGGCTGCCGCGAGGCGCACGGAGGCGGACCTCAAGGAAATCCGGGCGCATTGCCAGTCGTTCAGGGCGGCGGCGGAAAAGCAGGACGACCGCGCGATGGCAAACCTCAACTGGGATTTCCACGCCAGGATCGCGCACAGCATCCGCAACCGGAGCCTCGAACGGTTCTACCTGCAACAACTCACCGAGAACCTGCGCATCTCCCATCTGGCGATGGCGACACGGTTCTACGGCAGCGGCGACGAGTACCAGGCCCACGTCACGCTGATCCTCGACGAGCATGACGCGATCGTCGAGGCCATCGCCGCGCAGGATTGCGACCTCGCCGAACGGCTTGCCCGGTCCCACACCGGGCTCGCCAAGAAGCGCGTGGTCGAAGTGCTGACGCAAAGCGTCTCCGATTCGATGCAGATCAGCCTGGCCGACGACGAACTGAAGGGGGTATCCCATGTGTGAGGTCTGCGCGATCTTCGGTGCCGGCGAACACTGGAGCGACTTCGCCCGGTTGCGGGACGAGCGTTTTCCGTTCGACGACATCATGCACTACCGCAAGGAGCGTGCGCGCCGGCTCGACCTTCTCAACCGCATCCTCGGGCAGTTCGACCTGTCCTGCGAGGATTGGGACGGCGAAGCCTTCGCCGTCTACGACAAGAGCGGCCGCATGGAACTCGCGCCGGTGCTGAACGACGTGTGGGAAGCCGCCGAACGGCTCGGCGCCGTGCGGGCCGACCCGCTCTCGGACCGGTTTTTCCCGCAGGCCGCTCCCCGATTTGTTGCAGAAGGGATCTGACAGTGGACGATCGCCTCGCCATAACCCTGGTCACCGGCTTCCTCGGCAGTGGGAAAACGACGCTGATCCGCCGCTATATCGAGACCCCCGCGGGCGCCGATACCGGCATCATCGTCAACGAATTCGGGGAGGTTGGCGTAGACCACAGCCTTTTCGTTCACGCCGCCGAGCAGGTTGAACTGGTCGACGGCGGCTGCCTGTGCTGCGCCCGCCGGGAAGACGTCGCGAAGGCGATGTACAGGCTAGTGCAACTGTCGCAGAACGGGCGGTCTTTCTCGCGCGCGATCCTCGAGACGTCGGGGCTCGCCGACCCGGCGCCTATCATCGCGACGCTCGAGCGCGACCCCTGGCTGCGCACCCATGTCCGGCTTGCTTCGGTGGTCGCGGTCATCGACGCGGTCGCGGGCCTGGAAAACCTGAGGGCGCAGCCGGAGGCGCGACGGCAGATATCGATCGCCGACACCGTCGTGCTGACCAAGACCGACATGCGGAACGCCGCTTCGGCCGAAGAACTGTCGGCCGCCGTGCTGCAGATCGTTCCCGACGTCACGGTGCTGGAAGCACAGGACCCCGATTTTCGTGCCGACGCGGTACTGGGCGGCAGCGGCAACCCGGCCACCAACCGGCTTGCCTTCGACGAAACCCAGTCCAGCCACAGCCAGGACGTTTCATCGTTCACGATACGACTCAAGGAAACGATCGACTGGCCAGCGTTCACGATATGGCTGACCGCCCTCCTCCACGCCCATGGCGACAGGATCCTTCGTATCAAGGGACTGCTTGAGACGTCTTCCGCAAATACCCGGCTAGCCATTCACGGTGTCCAGCACGTCATGCACCCGCCGACCCATCTGCCCAAAGGCGACGACGATGGAACGGGCTCCTTCCTCGTCTTCATAACGCGGGGCCTGGAACAGCAGGCGATCAGCAATAGCCTGCAGCGCCTTCTGCGGGTGTGACCCTGGGCCTGCTGAAGGCGCGTAAGCCGATCCCTCCCCATCGACCAACCAGATGCTACTTCATCGACTGGCGGAGAAATCCTCAGGACCGAGAGTTTCGTTCTCATCGAAGGCATCGGCTTGCAGCTTGCTTCGCAGCCACTCGGCAAAGGCCCTGCATGTCGACCGTTCCATGATACCCGGCTCATAAACCAGAAAGTAAGACTCCAGCGAGCGGATCGAGAGGCCGAAGGGCTTGACCAATTGCCCCTGTTCCAGCGCCGTCTTGCAGGTCAGGTTGTCGCCGATCGCAACCCCTAACCCCCTGACCGCGGCGGAAAGCACAAGATACATATTCGAGAAAACAATGCCGTGGCGGGGGTCGATGGTCTCGCCCGAGGCGGCGATCCATCGCGACCAGTCGTCGTAGCCGCCCATGTGCAGCAGCGGAATCTCCCGCAGATTCTCCAGGGTAAGCAAGCCGCCCCCGTCTTCCAGGAAGGATGGACAACAGTAGGGCGTGAACTCGATGTCAGACAACAGTTCGCACTGCATGCCGGGCCAGTTACCCTTGCCGAAGGCGATGAACAGCTCGATATCGCGGTCCCACACATCGGCCAGCCGGTGGGGAGACGATATCTCCAGCGAGATCTGGGGGTAGAGTTGCTGGAATTCAGCGAGATGATTGCACAGCCAGAAGATCGCGAAGCCGGGCACGCAGCTTAACCGCAGCCGCCCGGCCGGCACGTTGTCCGCCGTCAGCAGGTTGGCCCGCGACACGATCGACAGCGCCTTCTCGACCTCCTGCGCATAGCGTTTGCCGAATGCCGTGAGCGTCACCCCCTTGCCCTGACGATGAAAGAGTTTCTGCCCAAGCGCGGTTTCCAAGGAGCGCAACTGATGGCTGATGGCGCTTGGCGTGAGGTTCAATTCCCGCGAGGCCTCCAGCATGCTTCCATGCTTTGCCAACCCGTCGAGCGCGCGCAACGCCTGCATGGAAGGATGGTGCATCTTCCCCTCCGACATGAAATCCTTTCATTTCATGCGCGAACATTATTCGTTTGTCACGAACGAATGTCATGGGTAGGGAATCCGGGCACCTAAAATAAAAAATGGGAGGGGCGCATGAAAATTACCGACAAGGACCGGCTACAGTTTCTTGATCGCCTGGCGCTTTCGCGCCTGAGCCGCCGCGATTTTCTCGCTGGCGCCGCTGCCGTCGGCGCAGGCTCGGCGCTTTCAGCGCTGGGCGGCAGCCCCGCCCTGGCGCAGGACCAGACACTGCGCTTCTGTTCCTGGGGCGGCGCGATCCAGGGCTTGCAGCGCAAGCACATCATCGATCCCTTTACCGCTTCGAGCGGAATCAAGGTGCTCGATGAATCGCTTCCGCTCGCCAGCCGCATCAAGGCGATGGTCGACAACGGCAACCTCGAATTCGACGTCGTCCAGACGGATCTGCTGACTCAGTTGTCGCTCGACGAAATGGGCGAGTATTTCGAGCCTATCGACTATTCGAAGCTGTCGGCCGGGGCGCTCGCCGGCATCGGGGACGACGTCAAGCTCAAGAAGGCCGTCGGCTACTACTACTGGAGCTACAACATCGGCTATCGCACGGACAAGTTCCCGGACGGCGCACCCGACAGTTGGGCCGACGTTTGGAACGTCGAGAAATTCCCCGGCAAGCGCACCCTCGCTTCGGCCGATGGTGGCCAGTATCCGAGCCTCGAATTCGCCTTGATGGCGGACGGCGTGGCCAAGGACGCGCTCTATCCGATCGATCTGGATCGCGCTTTTGCCGCTCTCGACAGGATCAAGCCGTCGGTCGCCAAGTGGTGGAGTTCCGGCAGCGAGGTGATCCAGCTCTACACCTCGGGCGAGGTGACGACCGGCTCGACCTACTCGTCCAGCGCCCTGACCGCCAAGACCGAAGGGGCGCCTGTCAGCGTTTCGTGGAATCAGGGGCAGGCGTCGCTCGACTATCTCATGATCATCAAGGGCGCGCCGGTTGATGCCGCCCACAAGCTGATCGACGCGTTGTTGCAGGTCGAGCCCTCGGTCAAGATCTTCGATCAATACAATGGCGGCCCCGCAAACGCCGACGTGCTCAAGGGGCTGAAGGAAGGCCGCGCGGCCGAGTTGCCGAGCTATCCGGCCAATCTCGAGAAAATGTACGTGCAGGACTCGAAATGGTGGGCAGACAACCTCGACGCCGTGATCGAGCGTTTCCAGGAATGGGTGCTGCTCTAGCGCCGAACCTTCTTGAAGGCGAGGGTATTCAGAGCACTTCGGCGAGAGGATCGTCCCGCCGAAGCCGCCGGATCGCATCGCGTCCTCGCCGCCCGACCTTCAAGGCAGGTCCTCCTGAATTCTGAAATTCCCGATCGGCCGACGGCCGATGGACGAACGGAAAGGCGTCGTGAGCAAGACCCGAAAGATATCGAGCGGCATCGGCACAAGAGGTTCCGCAGAGATCCTGCTGCTGCTTCCGGCGGCGATAGCGCTGGCCGTATTCTTCTTCCTGCCACTCGGCGCGCTCTTTCTCATCTCGTTTTCCGGAAAGACGCCGCTGATCGGCTACGAGAAGCTGCTTGCTTCGGCGGCCGCGCTCAAGGTGGTGACCAATACGCTGTTTGCATCCGTTACGGTGACGGTCCTGTGCGCGGTCATCGCCGTGCCCTTCTGCATCGCCTTGCAATCGTTGTCGCGGACGGCGGCACGCATGGCGCTTCTGCTGACGACCCTGCCGCTGTGGATCAGCATCCTCGTGCGCAGCTATTCCTGGCTCTACCTGCTCTCGCAGGAGGGCGTCATCAACTCGACGGCCGCCCTGTTCGGCCTCGGACCCTATTCGATGCTGTTTCAGTGGTCCGCCGTCATCATAGGCATGGTCCACATCCTGCTGCCCTACATGATCCTGCCGGTGAACAACGCCGTCTCGGCGCTCGACCCTGCGCTGGGGCGTGCTGCCCGCTCGCTCGGCGCCGGCAGCACGCGAGTGCTCCTGAAGATCACCCTGCCGCTGATCGCGCGCGGCATCGCCACCGGAGCGCTTCTCGTCTTCGTGCTGGCGCTTGGCTTCTACGTGACGCCGCAGATGCTGGGCGGGCCGCCCAACATGATGCTTGCGACCTATATCGACGTGCTCATGAACCGTACGCTCGACTGGCCCCGCGCCGCGGCGGCGGCCGTGCTGCTGACGCTCAGCGTTCTGCTGTGCTTTCTCCTGCTGTCGATCGTCTCGGAGCGTCGTTCCACCGGGGTGATCGGATGAGCGGCATGCATCCTGGCAGGAGCCGGTTGCCGGCGGTCGTCTTCGCATGGCTGGTAGTGGCGTTTGCGCTGCTGCCGCTCGGCATCATGTTCATGATGTCCTTTTCGTCGTCGGAGTTCGTGCGTTTCCCGCCGCCCGGTTATTCGCTGCGGTGGTACGAAGCCTACTTCAATTCCGGCGACTGGGTGGAAGCGACCATCCGCAGTCTGGTGCTGGGGGTCGTCGTCTCGGCGCTTTCGGTTGTGCTCGGCGTGCCGGCCAGCCTCGCCATCGATCGTATGGGCGGCCGATCGGCAAATGCCACCCTCGCCGTCGTGACCCTTCCCATCATCCTGCCGCCTGTCGTGATCGCGGTCGCGATGTACATGACTTTTTCGAAACTTGGCCTGGTCGGCACTTACGCCGGCCTCGTGGTCGGCCACCTGACGCTCGCCCTGCCGTTCGTCGTCTTCACCACGCTGGCTTCCCTCAGGGGGCTCGGGCCGGAATACTACCGGGCGGGCCTGTCGCTCGGCGCAAGCCGTACCCGCGTCGTCATGACGGTCGTGCTACCGATGATCCGGCCCGGCATCCTGTCGGGCGCACTGCTCGCCTTCCTCACTTCGTTCGACGAACTGCTCATTTCGCTCTTCATCGGCAACCCGACCATCCGCACGCTGCCGCGCAGGATGTGGGACGGCGTGCGCTCGGAATTCGACCCGACGATCGCGGCAGCTTCCGCCGTCGTCGTGGCGTCCACCCTGATCGTCGCGCTGGCCGTCGCCGGCCTGTCCCGCCTTGCCCAGCGCAGGCTCACTTCACGACTTTAACCGGAGGATACACCCATGTCGAAAATCACCGTCTATCGTACCCGCTGGGTGCTGGGCTTCAGGAACGGAAGCCACCACCTCATCCACGACGGCGAAGTCGAGTTTTCGGGCAACCTCCTGACCTATGTCGGCCCCAGGCGCGCCGATCTCGACATGGACGGCCGCGAGTTGCGCGAATTCAAGGACGGGTTCCTGCTGCCGGGCTTCGTCTCTTCGCACGCCCACCTGTGCAACCATCTCGGCGACCGCATGATGGCCGATACCGGCCGGCTCGACCTCTTCAACTGCGGCTTCCTCAATTACCTGCCTGCGGGACGGGACGGGCGGCAGTTCCTGCAGGACGACGATCCGCTGACGAGCGTGCGCTTCGGCATCGGTGAGCTGCTCAAGTCGGGCGTCACGACCGTGGTCGAACTGGGCGGAGAGGTGGGCGGTAACACCGACGTCATGATCGACGTCGCCGGCGAAATGGGCATCCGCGCCTATATCTCCCCCGGCTATGCCTCCGCCCACTACTCCTTCGATAACAGGGACCGGCTGACCTACGACTGGCTGGAGGACGACGGTGCGGCGCAGTTCGAAAGGGCCTGCGAGGTGGCGGTGGCCAGCAACGGGAAATACAACGACCGCATCCGGGGTATCCTCGTCCCGGTCGAGACCGTGCTGAGCTCGCGCAAGCTCCTGGAGCGCACGGCGGAGGAGTCGCGCCGGCTCAACCTGCCCGTCACGCTCCATGTCGCCGAGACGATCTGGGAGTTCCACGAGATGGTGCGCCGCGAGCAGGTCAGCCCGCTCACCATGCTGCATGAAACCGGGCTGCTGGCCCCCCATGTCATCCTCGGGCACTCGCTGTTTTATGCCGGCCACTCCCTCACCGGCTTTCCACGCGGAAACGACCTGGAAAAGATCGCCGCAGGCGGGGCTCACGTTTCCCACTCGCCTTTCGTGTTCGCGCGGCGCGGCATCCAGCTCGAAGGCATCCGCCGCTACGAGGAACTCGGCATCAACATCACCATCGGCACCGACAGCTACCCGCAGGACATGCTGAACGAGATGCGCTTCGCTTCCATGCTCGGCAAGCTTCACGAACACGACTTCCGGGCGGCTTCGGCGCGCAGCGTCGTCAACGCCGCCACCATCAACGGGGCGAAAGCCCTGGGGCGCGACGACATCGGCCGCCTCGAGGCCGGGACAAAGGCCGACCTCGTCGTCGTCGACATGGCGCGCTTCGGCTTCGGGCCGATGCTGGACCCGGTCAAGTCGCTGGTGCACATCGGCTCGGCCGCCGATGTCGAGCACGTCGTGGTCGACGGTATCGTCCGGGTCGAGGACCGGCGGCTGACGGCGGTGGACGATCGGGTCCTGCTGGATGAGGTGCGCGCCAACGCGGCGAAGGTCTACGGCAACTTCCAGAAATACGACTCGCTCGGGCGGACGGTCACGGAATTCGCGCCGCCGGCCTTCGACGATTGGGCATGATAGTCACGGCATGACCAGGAACGGCTCGGCCCTGGAACTGCGGGGCATAACCAAGCATTTCGGCAGGCTTCGCGTCCTCGATGACATCAGTACCGTCATCGATGCCGGGTCGTTCACCGCCATACTGGGTCCCAGCGGGAGCGGCAAAAGCACGCTTCTGATGACCATCGCCGGCTTTGAGATGCCGGACAGCGGCGCCGTGATCCGGGACGGCGTCGAGGTGACCCGCATCGCGCCCGAGAAGCGCGACATCGGCGTGGTCTTCCAGGGTTATGCCCTGTTCCCGCACCTCACCGTCGCCGACAACATCGCCTTCCCCCTGCGGGCACGGGGCTGGGAGCAGGCGCGTGCGAACGAACGCGTACGGGAGATGGCGGCATTGGTGGAAATCGGCGAGTTGCTGGCGCGTTACCCGGCGCAGCTCTCGGGCGGGCAACGCCAACGTGTGGCCATCGCACGCTCGCTCGCGTTCCAGCCAAAGCTGCTGCTGCTCGACGAGCCCCTGTCGGCGCTGGACCGTGGCCTGCGCGACCGGATGCAGGCAGAACTCCAGCGACTGCATAGGAAACTCGGCGTCACGATCGTCATGGTCACGCATGATCAGGACGAGGCGTCAGCGCTGGCGGACAACGTCATCGTTATGGAGGCCGGTGCGCTCGTGGCCAAAGGCTCCGCGCGGAGACTCTATGAAGAACCGGGCGATGCACGGATCGCCGCCTTTTTCGGGCGCGCCAATTTCCTTCCTTTCCAGCAATCCGCGGACGGGAAGGTCGTGGAGATTTTTGGTTACCGGCTGGCCCCCTCGACTGTCGAAGGCTTCGGCGATGCCCTGCTGGTGCGGCCCGAGGCTTTCGAGATATCCGGGCAAGGCAAGGGGATCGAGGTGGAGATCGTCTCGACGGTCTTCCATGCCGGCCGCGTCACCCTGTCGTGCCTCACTCCGGCCGGACAAACGATCCTGGCCGAGCTTCCCGACGAGCGAGCCGGTGCGCTTTCTGTCGGAGACAGAATTGCGTTGGCAATAACACGGTGCCGTTTCGTACACTCCATCGATGGCAACGCAGTTTCGTAATTCAGCCAGGCTTGTCCGGGAGCGCAAACGAGAAGATGCCTGACCCTATGAAAGGGGCAGTCGCAGTTTTACCCATTCCCGGAAGGCGCGGTTGACCGGTTGTTCGTACTTCTCCTCCTCCCCGACGAAATAATAGGCTTCGGTGGAACGGATCGACAGGGGGAAGGGTCGAACGAGTTGCCCCTGGGTGAGCGCCCTGCGGCAAGCGATACTATCGCCCATGGCGACGCCCACGCCCTCCAGAGCGGCGGCCAGGACCAGATACATGTTCGACATGACGATGCCGCTCTCGGCATTGAGGTTGCTCACCCCGGCCGCCGAGAACCAGCGTGTCCAGTCCTCATAGCTGTTGAGGTGCAGCAAAGGAAAACGCGCAAGGTCTTCCGGCCCGAGCAGGCGGCTGCCGGAATTGAGCAGGGCGGGGCTGCAGTAAGGAGCATATTCGAGTTCCGTCAGCAATTCCGAGACATGGCCGCGCCAGTTGCCCGAACCATAGGCGATGAACAGGTCGACACTCGGATCCGACACGTCCTCCAGCCGTTCCGGACAGGAGATATTCAGTTCCA
>JBASAA010000005.1:0-95360 GCA_049650385.1 Mesorhizobium sp. | reverse complement strand
CCCCTAGCCCCTCCCCACAAGGGGGAGGGGGATGCGGAGAGCGCTTCGTCCCCCTCCCCCTTGTGGGGAGGGGCTAGGGGTGGGGGTAAGTCCGCCTTCGCCCCGTCCCGGCTTCGTGTCGGCATGTGCATCGACGCCTGCGCCAGCTGGCGCGTGTAGGGGTGGACCTGTTCGGAAAGCACGCGGGCCGTGTCGCCCGCTTCCATTACTTCGCCATGGCGCAGGATGGTGATGCGGTCCGCCATCTCTGTGACGACGGCGAGGTCGTGCGAGATCAGCAGCAGGCCCATGCGGTTTTCCGTCAGGAGATCGCGCAGCAGATCGAGGATCTGCGCCTGCAACACCACGTCGAGCGCCGTGGTCGGCTCGTCCGCGATCAGGAGCTTCGGCTTGAGGGCGCAGGCGATGGCGATGACGACGCGCTGGCGCTGGCCGCCCGAAAGCTCGTGCGGATAGCGCGTCAGCGGAAATTTCTGCTGCGGCAGGCCGACACGGTCGAGGATTTGTGCCGCCCGTTCTTCAGCCTCGGCGCGGCTGGCCCTTGTATGCCAGCGGATGCCTTCGGCGACCTGTTCGCCGATGGTCTTCACCGGGTTGAGCGCCGTCATCGGCTCCTGGAACACCATGCCGACGGCGTTGCCGCGCAGGGCGCACATCCTTTCTTCGCTTGCCTTGAGAATATCGACGCCGTCGAACGCCACGCGGCCTTGCGATCTGGCGGCATGCGGCAGAAGCTGCATCACCGTCAGCGCGGTCATCGACTTGCCGGAGCCGCTCTCGCCGACGAGGCCCATGACCTCGCCCGGCGCCACGCTCAGGCTCACCTCGTTCAGGATCGGGGTGTTGCCGATTGCCAGCGACAGGTTTTCGATGTCGAGCAGGCTCATGCGCGCCGCCTCGATTTGGGGTCGAGGATGTCGGCGAGCCCGTCGCCGAGCAGGTTCAGCCCGAGCACGGTGACGACGATGGCCATGCCGGGGAAGATCGCCATCCACGGCGCGACGACCATGCGGGTTTGCGCCTCGAACAGCATGCGGCCCCAGCTTGGCATCGGCGGTTGCGCGCCGAGGCCGAGATAGGACAGGCCGGCTTCCGCCAGGATGCCCAGCGCGAACTGGATGGTGCCCTGCACCAGAAGCAGGGTGGCGATGTTAGGCAGGATGTGCTCCAGCGTGATCTGCGCGCCGCCTTTGCCGGCTGCGCGGGCGGCGAGGATGAACTCGCGTGGCCAGATGGCAAGCCCGCCGGCGCGCGCCACGCGCGCGAACACGGGAATGTTGAAGATGCCGATGGCGATGATGGCGTTGACCGCGCCCGGCCCGAAGATGGCGGTGATCATGATCGCCGAAAGCAGGGCGGGAAAGGCGAAGACGAGGTCGTTCAGCCGCATCAGCGCCTCGTCGACGAAGCCGCCGCGCGCCGCAGCCCAAAGGCCGAGCGGGACGCCGACGCCCATGCCGATGCCGACCGCCACCAGCGCCACCGCGATGGAGTTGCGGGCGCCGATCATGATCATGGACAGGATATCGCGGCCGAAATGATCGGTGCCGAACCAATGCGCCAGCGAGGGCGCCTGCGTCTTGTCGGAAATGACCAGCTTGGTCACATCATAGGGCGTCCACGCATAGGAGGCGAGCGCCATCGCCGCCACGGCCAGTGTGATGAAAAAACCGGTGAGGAAGGACCGGTTGGAAAAAGCCCTGCTCATGACCGACCCCGCAGGCGCGGGTCGACGACCGCATAGGAAAGGTCGACCAGGAGGTTGACGAGGATGACGGTGGCGACCAGCAGCATCACCACGCTTTCGACCACGATCAGGTCGCGCTGGGTGATGGCTTGGAACACCAGCCGGCCGAGGCCGGGCAGGTAGAACACGTTCTCGATGATGATGGTACCGGCGAGCAGGAAGGAAAATTGCAGGCCCATGATGGTCACCACCGGGATCATCGCGTTACGCAGCGCGTGCCGCCACAGCACCGCTCGGCGCGGCAGGCCCTTGGCGCGGGCGGTGCGGATATAATCCTCGGTCAGAACCTCGACCAGCGCCGAACGCGCCACGCGGGCCAGGATCGCCGCCTGCGGCAGGGCGAGCGCGATCGCCGGCAAGACCAGCGCCTTGAGACCGGGCCACAGGCCCGCGCCCCAACCGGGAAAGCCGCCGGCGGGCACCAGTTTCAGCCAGACGGCGAACAGGTAGATCAGCATCAGCGCGAACCAGAAGTTCGGGATGGCGACGCCGAGCTGGGCAGCGCCCATCGAAATCGTGTCGCCGGCCCTGCCGCGCCGGCTCGCCGAATAGAGCCCGACCGGGAGCGCGATGGCGGTGGCGAGGAACAGCGCCATCAGCGCCAGCGGCAGCGAGACGGCCGTGCGCTCGGCGACGAGGTCGATGACGGGCACCGAATAGGTGTAGGAGCGGCCGAAATCGAGCGTCAGCAGCCCGCCCGCCCAACTGAGGTAGCGCACGATGACGGGCGCGTTGAGGCCCATCTGGTCGCGCAGCAGGTTCACCTGTTCCGCGCTGGCGTTCATGCCCAGCATCAGCCGGGCCGGGTCGCCCGGCACGATTTCCAGCACCGCGAAGACGACGACGGAGGCCAGCACCAGCGTGGCGGCGGCGATTAGGAGCCGCTTTGTGAGGTAGGCGGTCATGGCGGTAGAGGATGCGTGATGGAGCGCAAGCCTCTCAGTCCTACCCTAATCAGACCACCTCACCTTCGTCAGGTCGTTGGCCTGGATCGGGGCGTTCTGCCAGAAGCCGGTCAGCTTCGCGTCCCACACGCCGACCTTGGGCAGTTCGAACAGGAAGCCCACGACCGCGTCGTCGGCGAGGATCTTCTGCGCCTCGCCCAGCAACTCGTCGCGCTTGGCTTCGTCCGAGGTCAGGTTCAGTTCCTCGATCACCTTGTCGAAGGCCGGATTGTCGTAGTTGAAGTAATAATCCTTGCGCGAATAGATATCGATGTCGTTCGGCTCGGTGTGCGAAACGATGGTCAGGTCGTAGTCCTTGCGGGTGAAGACCTGGTCGAGCCATTGCGCCCACTCGACCGGAATGATCTCCAAGTCGATGCCGACGTCGCGCAGTTGCGACGCGACGATCTCGCCGCCGAGGCGCGCATAGTCGGGCGGCGGCAGCTTCAGCGTCGCCTTGATGCCGTTCTCGAAGCCGGCCTCCTTCAGCAGTTCCCTGGCCTTGGCCGGATCGTGCGGATATTCGCCGGTAAGGTCGACATAGGCCTTGTTGGAGGGCGACATATGCGAGCCGATCGGGACGCCCAGCCCGCCGGTCGCGCCGTCGATGATCGCCTTGCGGTCGAGCGCATAGGAAATCGCCTGCCGCACCTTGAGATTGTCGAAGGGCGGTTTCTTGTTGTTGATGGCGAGGATGGTTTCGCCCTCGGTCGAGCCGATCACCACTTTCAGGTTCGGATTGTCCTTCACCTGCGCCACCGCGTCCGGCGGGAAGAAGGGGAATGCCTGCACGTCGCCCGACAGCAGCGCCGGCACCTGCGCCGCGGCATCGGGAATGATGCGGAACTCGGCCTTGTCGAGGAACACCGGGTCGCCCCAGTAGCCATCCGACTTCACCAGCGTGATCGAGGATCCCTTGGCCCAGTTCTGGAACCTGAACGGTCCGGTGCCGACCGGCTTTTCCTTGTTGGTGCCGGCCGATTCCGGCGCCACCATCACCGCGTCGCCCCAGCCCATGTTGTAGAGGAACGATCCTTGCGGGTGCTTCAGCGTCACCTTGACGGTGGCGGGGTCGACGACCTCGACGGTGTCGATGGCCGAGAACAGGCCCTTCTGGGCATTGACGGAATCGTCGGCGCGGGCGCGGTCGAGCGAGAATTTCACGTCGTTGGCGTCGAAATCGGTGCCGTCGTGGAATTTCACGCCGGTATGCAGCTTGAACGTATAGACCTTGCCGTCGTCGGAAACGGTCCAGCTTTCGGCGAGGTCAGGCAGCACTTCGCCGTTGGGGCCGATGCGGGTCAGACCTTCGAATACGTTGGCGTAGACCACTTCGTCGATGGCCGCAGCCGCCCCCGCGGTCGGGTCGAGATGCGGCGGCTCCAGCACGACGCCGAGGACCAGGTCGGTGCGGGCGGCTATGGCGGTGCTGCCGGAGGCGAGGGCGAGGAGCGATGCCGCGACCAGGGTTTTCCATATTCTCATGACTGTCTCCCGAAATCCGGCCGGTGCTTCAAATCCCGCGCGGATAGAAGCGTGAAAACGACATCGAGTAAATCGACTTTCTGGCAATTGGCGCCGCCATGCAGTGGAAACGGCGGTGCTCCATCACTCCCGGCCGCCCCGCAGCAGGATGTTGAGGCCGATGGCCATCACCTTGGCCGATTGCACCATGTCGGCGATGCCCACCCATTCGTCGGGCCGGTGCGCGAGGTCGAGGATGCCGGGGCCGTAGGCGATGCAGTCGTACAAATGGCCGATGCGGGCGATATGCTTCTGGTCGTAGGTGCCGGGCGAGATGACATAGTCCGGCTCGCGGTCGAAGATTTCCATGATGCCCTGCGCCACGGCCTTGACCACGGGCGCGTCGCGCTCGGTCATGGTCGGTTGCACTTCCATCAGGTCGCGGATTTCATAGCGGAATTTCGGCCGTTCGCGCGCCAGCCGGTCGAGGATGCCGGTCACTTCCCGCTTCACGTCCTCGATCTTCTCTTCCAGCAGGAAGCGACGGTCGATGGTGAGCCGGCAGCGGTCCGGCACGTTGGGCGAGGGCAGGCCGGGGCGGAAATCCTCGGTCTGGCCGCCATGGATCGAGTTGATGTTCATGGTCGAGCGCCGCGCGCCTTCCGGCACCACGGGCATGGTCGTCCGCTTCTGGTCCAGCGCCGGGAAAAGCTCGTCCTCGAAGGCTTGCAGCACCGCGCCCATGTGGCGCACGGCGTTGTCGCCGAGAAACGGCATGGAGCCGTGGGCGATCTCGCCGCCGGTCACGATCTCGGCCCACCAGACGCCGCGATGGCCAAGGCAGATGCGGTCCTTGTTGAGCGGTTCGGGGATGATGACGTGGTCGACCTTCGGCTGCGAGAAATAGCCGAGCTTGGCCAGATGGGCGACGCCGCCGAAGCCGCCGGATTCCTCGTCCACCGTTCCCGATATTTCTATGGCACCGGGAAAGTCGGGATAGGCTTCCATGAAGGCTTCGACGGCGATGACGGAGGCGGCGAGCCCGCCCTTCATGTCGCAGGCCCCGCGCCCATAGACGCGCCCGTCTTCCACCACGCCGGCAAAAGGGTCGACGCTCCAGCCTTCGCCCGCCTCGACCACGTCGATATGCGAATTGAAATGGACGCAGGGGCCGGGCGAGCGCCCGTCGAAACGGGCCACGACATTGACGCGGGGGTAGCGCTCGCTGTCGCCCGGAACGCCTTCGGCTCGGATGAACTCGATTTCGAAGCCTCGCCGCTTCAGACGCTCGCCGAGATATTCGGCGCAGGGGCGGTAGGCTTCGCCGGGCGGATTGGCGGTGGGAAAACGGATCAGGTCCACCGTCAGCCCGACCAGATCGTCCACGCGCCTGTCGATCAGTTCCAGCAGTTTTTGCGTCATGCCTGATTTGAGGGTCAAGCGGCGGGCTTTGCAAGCCCGTTGCGTCGCCATGCCGGAATGGCTGCTGCCGGTCTCTCCCTGAAATCGTTCAAATTTTACGGACCCGGGTGGCCAGTTTTTCAAGTCTTGCGTGTATCACGGGCAAACCCGTTTCAAAAATTGAAGATTGATGGGAAACTGGGCTGGCAGGGAAAAGAGGGGTTTGATCTCATGAAAAAGACCATGCTCATGGTGGCCATGCTGGCGGGGCTTTGCCTCGGCGCACCACAGGCCGGTGCGGCGAGCCTCGTCGCGCGCATCGATGTCGGATCGCAGACGATGACGGTGTCGCGGCAGGGCCAGGTTCTCTACCGGTGGAAGGTGTCGACGGCGCGCCGCGGCTACATCACGCCGCGCGGCACCTATCGGCCGCAGCGGCTGCATCGCATGTGGTATTCGCGCAAATACGAGATGTCGCCGATGCCGTGGTCGGTCTTCTACCATGGCGGCTATGCCATCCACGGCACCAATGCGGTGAAACGGCTGGGCACGCCGGCCTCGCACGGCTGCGTGCGGCTTCACACGGCCAACGCCGCCAAATTCTACGCCCTGGTCAAGGAAGTCGGGCCGGCAAACACCAGGATCGTCGTCGCCAACTGATTTTTTGAGTAAGCGGCCCGATCGGTCCAGGCGGGCATTCTTGCTCGGCACGGCCATCTGCGCGCACGAATTTTGCTGCCAAATGCCTTGTAAAAGCATTTCTTTTCTGCTTTCGCCCCGATAGGAGTAGGAGGTGAGGAGATGTGCCGATGAGTCCCAGACAGCGGGTTGCGCTTTCCGAGCCCAGTGCCGACGAGGTCCGCAAGACCACGTGCTACATGTGCGCCTGCCGCTGCGGCATCAACGTCCACATCAAGGACGGCAAGATCCGCTACATCGAAGGCAACCGCGACCATCCCGTCAACAGGGGCGTGCTGTGCGCGAAGGGCTCGGCCGGCATCATGCAGCATTACGCGCCGGCAAGGCTCAACGCGCCGCTGAAGCGGGTGGGACCGCGCGGTTCGGGAGAGTTCGAGGAAATCTCCTGGGATGAGGCGCTCGCCATCGCCACCGACTGGCTGGGCACGGTGCGCCGGAACGATCCGAAGAAGCTCGCCTTCTTCACCGGGCGCGACCAGTCGCAGTCGCTGACGGGGTTCTGGGCGCAGCAATACGGCACGCCCAACTACGCCGCCCATGGCGGCTTCTGCTCGGTCAACATGGCCGCCGCCGGCATCATGACCATCGGCGGCGCGTTCTGGGAGTTCGGCGCGCCGGATTGGGAGCGCACGAAGCTGTTCGTGATGTTCGGCGTAGCCGAGGACCACGATTCCAACCCGATCAAGATGGGCATCGCCAAGCTCAAGCAGCGCGGCGCGCGCTTCGTGTCGGTCAATCCGGTGCGCACCGGCTATTCGGCCGTGGCCGACAACTGGATCGGCATACGCCCCGGCACGGACGGGCTGTTGATCCTGTCGGTCATCCACGAGTTGCTGAAGGCGCGCAAGATCGATGTCGATTACCTGGCGCGCTATACCAACGCCCCATGGCTGGTGATCGATGCGCCGGGCACGGCCGAGCACGGCCTGTTCGCGCGCGACGGCGAGGGCAGGGCACTGGTCTACGAGACGGTGACCGAACGGGTCGTCCCGGTCGGCACCAAGGGCGCGCGGGCGGCGTTGTCCGGGCGCGTACAGCTTGCGGACGGACGCTTCGCCGTGCCTTCCTTCCAGTTGCTCGCCGAAAAGTACCTGGACGAGAAATACGCGCCGGAAAAGGTAGCCAGGCAAACGGGCCTTGCCGTCGATACCATTCGCGGCCTTGCCGGCGAGATCGCGCGCGTCGCCTTCGACGAGGCGATCAGCATCGACCAGCCATGGACCGACATGAACGGGGAGCGGCATCAGGCCTATGTCGGCCGGCCGGTCTCGTTCCATGCCATGCGGGGCCTTTCGGCCCACTCCAACGGGTTCCAGACCACGCGCGCGCTGCACCTGTTGCAGGTGCTGATCGGCGCGATCGACTGCCCCGGCGGGTTCCGCTTCGAGCCGCCCTATCCGAAGCCCTTGTCGGCGCATCCGACGCCGCACGGCCGGGCCGAGCATTTCGGCTCCAACAAGCCGCTGTCGGGGCCGCATCTCGGCTTTCCGCGCGGACCGGAGGATTTGCTGGTCGACGGCGACGGCCAGCCCGCCCGCATCGACAAGGCTTTTTCGTGGGACGCGCCGATTTCCGCGCACGGCATGATGCACATGGTGATCGCCAACGCGCATGCGGGCGATCCGTACCCGATCGACGTCCTGTTCCTCTACATGGCCAACATGGCCTGGAACTCGTCCATGAACACCGCCGGCACCATAAAGATGCTGGAGGACAAGGACCCCGCCACCGGCGAATACCGCATCCCCAAGATCATCTATTCCGATGCCTATGCCTCGGAAATGGTCGCCTATGCCGATCTCGTGCTGCCCGACACCACCTATCTGGAGCGGCACGACTGCATTTCGCTGCTGGATCGGCCGATCTCCGAGCCCGACGCGGTGCAGGACGCCATCCGCTGGCCGGTGGTGGAACCGGACCGCGACGTGCGCGGCTTCCAGACCGTGCTTCTGGACCTCGGCGCGCGGCTTGACCTGCCGGGTTTCACCGACGGCCACGGCAAGGCGCTCTACAAGGACTATGCCGATTACATCGTGCGCCACGAGCGGCGGCCGGGCATCGGCCCGCTGGCCGGCTTTCGCGGCCCCAAGGGCGACCGCGCCGGGCGCGGGGCGGCCAATCCGGACCAGTTGCGCCGCTATATCGAGAACGGCTCGTTCTTTTCCGCGCATATCCCGATGGAAGCGCAGTTCTTCAAGCACGCCAATCAGGCCTATCAGGACTTTGCCGTGCGCATGGGCTTCTTCGATACGCCGCAGCCGGTGACGTTCCAGCTTTATCAGGAGACGTTGCAGAAGTTCCGCCTGTCGGCGCAGGGCCTGCGTGAACCGGTCGCGCCGCAGACGCATGCGGCGCGCATCCTCCAGGCCTTCGACCCGCTGCCGGACTGGTACGAACCGCTCGGCGAGGCGCTGGTCGACGGCGAGCGCTACCCCTATCACGCCATCACCCAGCGGCCGGCGGCGATGTATCATTCCTGGGGCTCGATGAATGCGTGGCTGCGGCAGATCCATACAAGGAACCCGCTTTACGTGCCGGGGCCGGTCTGCGACGAACTCGGGCTTGCCGACGGCGACTGGGCGTGGGTCGCCTCGCACCATGGCCGCATCAAGGTGCAGGTCGCGCGCATGGAGGCGGTCAATTCGAGCACGCTGTGGACGTGGAACGCGATCGGCAAGCGCAAGGGCGCGTGGGGGCTGGACAAGCAGGCGCCCGAAGCCACGAAGGGCTTCTTGATGAATCACCTGATCCATGAACTTCTTCCCTTGAAGAAGGACGGGTTGCGCTGGTCGAACTCCGACCCGGTGACGGGTCAGGCGGCGTGGTACGATCTGAGGGTCAGCATCGAGAAAGCAGATGCCGGCGAGGAAAGCGAGCCACAGTTTGCGCCGCTCGCCCAGCCCGGCCGGCCCGAGCCGCACCCGGCCGTACTGCGCTACGGGCAGGAGTGGGCGAAGTGACGACGCTTCCTTCCCTGCCGACGCCGAAGAAGTTCGGCCTCGTCATCGACCTCGACGTCTGCGTCGGGTGCCATGCCTGCGTGGTCAACTGCAAGGAGTGGAACACCGGCGGCTATGGCGCTGCGTTGTCGGATCAGGACCCCTATGGCGCCGACGTTTCCGGTGCCTGGCTAAACCGGGTGCACACCTTCGAGGTGGTGCCGGAGGGCGGCGAAGTAGTGGGCGAGGCGGGTGACGCGCGCATCGTGCATTTCCCAAAGTCCTGCCTGCATTGCGAGGATGCGCCTTGCGTCACCGTGTGCCCGACCGGGGCCTCCTACAAGCGGGCGGACGACGGCATTGTGCTGGTGGACGAGGACATGTGCATCGGCTGCGGCTTGTGCGCGTGGGCATGCCCCTATGGCGCGCGCGAGATGGACCTTGCCGCCGGCGTGATGAAGAAATGCACGCTGTGCATCGACCGCATCTACAACGAGACCTTCGAGGAAGCGGACCGCCAGCCGGCCTGCGTGCGCACCTGCCCGGCCAATGCCCGCCACTTCGGCGATTTTGCCGACCCGCAATCGGCGGTGTCGATCATGGTGGCCGAGCGCGGCGGCGTCGACCTGATGCCGGAGCAGGGCACGAGGCCGGTCAACAAGTACCTGCCGCCTCGTGCGCGAAAGCCGCTGGCCGACAGCGCGCCTTCCCTGCCGCTTGCCGAAAACACCGATGGCGCCAAGGGCTTCTTCGCCTGGCTCGATGGCATGTTGGACAGGATCTGAGCCGATGCATCCAGCGCCTTCCATCATCGTCTTTACGACGCTGTCCGGGCTCGGCTACGGCCTTGCCGCGGTGCTCGGGCTCGGGCTTGTCGATCCGTCGGCATTGGCGACCAAGACGGCGCATGTCCTTGCGCTGGCGCTGATCGCCGCCGGCCTGTCGGCGTCCACCCTGCATCTCGGCAATCCGCAGCGCGCCTGGCGTGCGCTTTCGCAATGGCGCTCGAGTTGGCTGTCGCGCGAGGGGGTGATGGCGATCCTTACCTTCGTGCCGCTGGTCATCTCGGCCTGGGCCTCGCTGTTCGAGGGGCGCTACCTGCCGACGATCGGCATTGTCGGCACGGTCATGTGCATGGTGACGGTCTATTGCACGGCGATGATCTATGCCTCGCTGCAATCCGTCCAAGCCTGGCACACCAGGCTGACGCCGCTCTGCTACCGCCTGTTTTCCATTGCCGGCGGCTTTGTCCTGGCCGCTTTCTTCGCCCTTTGCGGCGGCGGGAACGGCGTTGCCATGTGCCTCCTGGCCCTGCTGTTCCTGGTTGCCGCGTGGGTGGCCAAGGTCTTCTGGCGCCGGAACATGCGGCAGGCGCCGCCGCTGTCGAGCCCTGAGAGCGCCACCGGCCTCGGCAGCGTCGGGCGTGTGCGGTTGCTGGAACGGCCGCATGCCATGGAAAACTACCTGACCCGCGAAATGGGCTTCAAGGTCGCCCGCAAGCATGCCGCCAAGCTGTGGAAATTTGCCTTCGCCGCCGGCGGCGTGATCCCGGCCGTGCTGATGCTGGCGTTACTGCCCCTGGCAGGCGGTTTCAGCCTGTTCGCGGCGATCCTGGCCGGGCTGGCCGTCATTTTCCACCTGCTCGGAATGCTGGCGGAGCGCTGGCTGTTCTTTGCCGAAGCGCGGCACGCGGTGATGAACTATTACGGCGGCTAGAAGACCTTAGCTGCGCAGCTTGCGGGGGCGGCCGCTGATCTGCCAGCGCTTGTGGAACCACATCCACTGGCCGGGGTCTTCGCGGATCCAGCGCTCGACGACATCGGCCAGAAGCTGGGTGGTTGCCCTGACGTCGACATTGCCCGAACCGTCGCGCGGCAGCTCCAGCCGTTCCTCCACTTCGAGGCGGAAGCGGTTGCCGGGCAGGCGGACGCAGCGCGCGGGGTAGACATCGCAATCGTAGTGGCGCGCAAGCATGCCCAGCACGGGGTTGCTCAGGCAGCGGCGGCCGAAAAACGTCGTTTCCACGCCGCGCGAAAATTTCTGGTCGACCAGCACGCCGACATTACCGCCTTCGTCCAGGATGCTGGCGAGTGCGAAGGACGCGCCGGTCGAGGACGGTTGCAGGTTGCCCATGCTGGCGCTGCGCGTCGACTGGATGTAGTCGGCCAGATAGGGGTTGTTCGGCGGCCGAAACAGCGCCGTGATCTTCATGCCGAAGGTGGCGGCGGCCACCGGCAGCAGCTCGAAATTGCCGAGATGGCCGGTGAACAGGATATGCGGCTTTGCCTCGCCGGCGATATGCAGGAAGTTTTCCGCGCCCTTGACCTCGATGCGGCCGGGCGTTGCCGCGTTCGGATCGTAATCGAACAACCGGTCAAGAAAGATATACTCGGCTGCAAGGCGGGCCATGTTGCCCCACATGTCGGAGGCGATGGCCTCGATCTCGGCTTCCGGCTTTTCCGGATAGGCTCGGCGCAGATTGTCGAGAGCCACCCGGTGGCGGCCGATCAGCGGGCCGAGGCGGCGCGCCGTGCGGTCGGCGAAGTTGAGCGCGGTGTCGGTAGGCAGGTGCCGCAGCAACGCCATCGCCGCCATCGCGGCGCGGGCGATCAGCCAGTAGTTCAGCTTGCGCAGCCTGAGCGCAAGGGCGAACCGGAAACCCCGTTTCGGAAGGCGACGCCGTGCCAAAATCGTTCAGCCGACGGTGAGGATGATCTTGCCGAAGACGTTGCGGCTTTCCATGCGCTTCAGCGCCGTGTCAATGCCGTCGAAGCCAATCTCGGTGTCGATGACGGGGTGGACCAGTCCCGCCGCCATCTTCTGCATGGCATCGGCCATGTTCTCCATGCGGCAGCCGAACGAGCCGAGCAGCTTCAGCTGCTGCTGGAAAAGCTGCATCAGGTTGACCTGCGTCGACACGCCCGAGGTGGAGCCGCAGGTGACCAGACGGCCGCCGCGCTTGAGCGCCAGCATGGAGCCGGCGAAGGTATCGGCGCCGACATGCTCGAAGACGACGTCGACGCCCTTCTTCTTCGTCAGCTTGCGGGTGACTCCCTCGAAGCGGTCCTCGCGGTAGTTGATGACGTGGTCGGCGCCGAGCGCCTTCGCCTTCTCGATCTTGTCGTTGGAGCCGACGGTTGTGATGACGGTGCAACCCATCTTCTTGGCAAGCTGGATGGCCGCCGAGCCGATGCCCGAGCCGCCGGCATGGATGAGGATCGTCTCGCCCGGCTCCAGCCTGGCGTTGTCGAACAGCATGTGCTCGACCGTGCCGAAGGTGACGGGCGCGACCGCAGCACCAATCGCGTCGACTCCGGGCGGGGCGGGCACCAGCAGGCGCGCCGGCAGGTTGATCTTTTCCTGCGCGAATCCGTCCAGATGGAAGCCGTGGACGCCCGAAACATGCTCGCAAAGATTGTCACGGCCCTCGCGGCAGGCGCGGCAGAGCCCGCAGGTGCGCGCACCGTAGATGGATACGAGCTGGCCGGGCAAGAGATTGGAAACGCCGGGGCCGACCGTCTCGACCTCGCCGGACGCTTCGGCGCCGACGACGAGCGGCAGCTTGCGCTTGGCAAACGCCATGCCGCGCCAACCCCAGACGTCGATGTGGTTGAGCGCCACCGCCTTGATCTTCAGCGTCACCTCGCCGAGGGCGGGCGGCGGCGGCGGCGGCAGGTCCACGGTTTCGAGCCGGCGGTCCTCGATGAGTTGCAGTGCGCGCATGGCCAGTGTTTCGGTTCCGTTTAAGCGATACGGGGTCGCTTAAACGGGTTCCCGCGCCATGACAAGGCAGGTGTTCTGGCCACCGAAGCCGAACGAGTTCGACAGCACCGTTTCGACCTCTGCGGCGCGGCTGGTGTTCGGCACGACATCCAGCGGGATCGCCGGATCTGGATTGTCGTAGTTGATGGTCGGCGCGAGGACACCTTCGCGCATGGTCATCAGCGAAAACGCCGCCTCGATCGCGCCGGCTGCCGACAGCGTGTGGCCGATCATCGACTTGTTCGACGAAACCGGAATCGAGCGGAGCGCTTCGCCGAACACGGTGGAAAGCGCCAGATGTTCCATCTTGTCGTTTTCCGGCGTCGAGGTGCCGTGGGCGTTGATGTATCCGATCCTGTCTTCGGCGAACCCCGCATCGGCAAGGGCTGCCTTGACCGCCGCGATCGCCGGCGAAGCGTCGGGCTTGGAACGGGTGCGGTGGAAGTCGTCGGCCTTTTCGCCGCAGCCGCTGAGGATGCCGAGGATGGTCGCGCCGCGCGCCCTGGCGCTTTCCAGCGATTCCAGCACCAGCGCCGCCGAGCCTTCGGCCAGCACGAAGCCGTCGCGATCCTTCGAAAACGGCTTCGAGGCCTTTGCCGGATTGTCGTTGCTGGTCGACAGCGCCGACAGCAGCGAGAAGCGGATCAACGCCTCTGCGGTCGCCGAACCGTCGGCGCCGATCGACAGCGCGCGGTCGGCCTCGCCGCGCCGGATCGCCTCGACGCCGAGCTGGATCGCGGTGGCGCCGGAGGCACAGGCGGTGGAAAGGGTAATCGGCAGGCCGCGCGTGCCGAAATGGTCGGCAAGGTGCTCGGCGATGGAGCCGAACTGCGCGGTTTCGAACAGGTCGAGCGAGTTCAGGCCGCGCGCCACTTCAAGCAGGCGATCCGGCTCGCCGTCGCCCTTGCCGCTGTTGTAGAGCGCGAAGCGGTCGTGCCAGTCCAGTTCCATCGGCGGCGAGGCGAGGAACAACGGGCCGCCGAAATCCTCCAGGTCGAAGCCCGATTCGGCCACCGCTTCGTGTGCTGCCTTTTCGGCGAGTTCGTAGGTGAGGGCGCTGGCACCCTTTCTGCTCGACGGCAGGAAATCGACCATGCCGGAAATGCGGGTGCTGAGATGCTCCACCGGAAAACGCGTGATGGGATGGATGCCGGAAGTCCCCGACGTCAGCGCCGCCCAGTTGTCGGCCTTGCCGATGCCGAGGGAAGTGACGATGCCGATGCCGGTGACGGCAACCACCGGCCTGCCCATATGGTCCTTCATCGTGGCCATGCTCGCTGCTCTCAATCGGCGGCGCGAACCAGCGCCAAGCCCTCGAAATGGTGATAGCCGACCGCCGTTGCCAGAACCTTTTGCGGCGTGCCGGCAAAATTCCGCTCGGCCGGGTCGAACGCCGGGTAGCCGGCCTTGTGGTGGACGGCGAGTGCCGCCAGCGCCACCGCGAACGGGAACTGCGCCTCTTTCAGATGACCGGTCAGGGTGGAGAAGCCACGTGCCGCGATCTGCGGCAGCGCTGCGAAAGCCGCTTGTTCCGCCACCGTCGCCTTGTGGGCGCCTGAAGCGCCGGAAATCGCCAGAATATCGCCCTCGGGCAGATCGGCCTTGTCAAACAGGCCGGCGATCGAGCTTTCGAGTTCCCCTCTGGCTCGCCGTGCGCGGCCGGACAGGACAGGCCCCAGCGTCGCGTAGACGCGGCCGCCGCGCCTTTCGGCATGTTCGCGCTGTTCGAGTACCAGGAAGGCCCCGCCGGAGCCGGTGACGACGCCACCGCCCTGGCCGCCCTGCCGGTCCCAGACCGATTGCCATGGGCCGCGATGCAGATAGCCGCCGAGCTCGTAACCGAGCAGCATGTCGACATGCTCGGTCTGGAAGGCCCCGCCGACCAGCATATGCGTCGACTGTCCGGCGCCGATGCGCGCGGCCGCCGTCTCCAGCGCCGAAACACCGGCGCCTTCCTCGCCCATGAAGGTGCGCGACGAACCCGTCACCTTGTGGACGATGGAGATATTGCCGGCCAGAAGATTGGAAAGCTGGGCAAGGAAAAGGGTGGGGCGCAGTTCGGTCGTCAGTTTCTCGTTGAGAAGGACATCGCGGTCGCTGCGGTTGGCCGAGGCGGCCAGGATGTCGGTGTCGACCGCGATGTCGCGCTCGCCGCCGCCGGCCGCCACCACCAGGTCCATCGTGCTGCACAGGGCGTCGTTGCCCTTGATGCCGGCATCGTCGAGCGCTAGGCCCGCGGCATAGGTGCCGAGCCGCTGCCAGGTCTCCATCTGCCGCTGGTCGCCACGCTTGGCGATCTGCTGGTTCCAGTCGATCTCGGGCAGCGGATGGACCGTATAGGGCGCGAAGCGCTCGGCATCGAGCACCGGCTTGAGGCCGGGATCCGTCAGCTTCTGCCAGTGGACATCGGGCCCTTCGCCTAACGAGGAGACGAGGCCGATGCCGGTTATGACAACGTCGTGGGCGTTCATGGAGGCTTTTTGGGTCAGCGGAAGCGGCCCGTCAAGGCGGCAGGCAGCATCGGCCCCTCAGGCATTCTTGGCCGCGATCAGGGTGTCGATCTTGGCGCACAGGTTCTTCATGACGAAATACTCGTCGGTCGAAGCCTTGCCGTCGTTGACTTCCTGCGTCCACTTCTCAAGCGGCACCTTGATGCCGAATTCCTTGTCGATGGCAAAGACGATGTCGAGGAAGTCGAGGCTGTCGATGCCGAGGTCGTCGATGGTGTGGCTTTCCGGCGTGATCGTGTCGATGTCGATCTCGCTGGTATCGGCAATGATCTTGGCGACTTTGTCGAATGTGCTGGACAAGGGCTTTTCCTTCGAATGCGGGGGGAGGGTGGCCGCAGATGCTTTTGCGCTGTCTAATCGGTTTTCGCGGGCAGGAAAAGGCCGAATATGGCAGAGCGGCCCGCCAACGCAACCGTCAGCGCCAATCCGGCGCTATGCGGGTTGGGGCGCCGGGCGCGCGAACCGTCAGAACGTGACGCGGCCGAGCGCGCGCAGGCCGTCGCCCTGGACGCCGACGATGACGGCTTCGCCCTCGCGCGGCGACACGCCGGTCAGTTCCTTGATGGTTTCGAGATGGGTGACCATGACGAGGATGTCGGAGCCGGAATAGCCCCGCACCGCCTCCACGATCGCCGCCATCTGCCTGGCCCTTTCGCTTTCGTCGTTGTCCGGCACGTCAAGCGGCTCGAACGGCTCCGGTTCGGCCTCGAAGGCGATGCGCGCGGTGTCGAGGCAACGGCAATAGCGACTGGACAGGACCTTTTCCACCGGCGCCGAGCGCGCGCCGAACAAGGCCCCGATCTTGCGGGCCTGCTGCTTGCCGCGCTCGGAAAGATTGCGCTGGGTGTTGCATTTGGCGATATCGAAATTGGCCGGATCGGCCGTGCCGTTGGTCATCGCGTGGCGCAAAAGCACGACATGGCCGCCCTGGCGCAGCAGCGCCCAGCCGGCATCCGTCGCGTGGGCGAGCGTGGGGACGGCCAACAAGAACACCGCCAGGGCGAGCCGATACATGGACTGTCGTTCTCCGGGAAACATCGCGAATCCTTGACATAGGGACCGCAAAGCCGGCGGAAAGACAAGAAGGATCGACCGGGGGGCGGCGAATTGGCCGCTAGCTGCGGTTCGCCGCGACAGAGCTTGTTGATGGCGCCGCTCTTCGGCCCCGTGTTCTATCACCACGGGTGCGAAAAGGCTCCTTGTCCCGATTTCATGGTTTTTCTCTCACTCGCCCCTTGCTTCTCGACCTTCGAGAATATAGGGCTTTGCGCGGTTCGGAGTGTAGCGCAGCCCGGTAGCGCACTTGACTGGGGGTCAAGGGGTCGTGGGTTCGAATCCCGCCACTCCGACCATTTTTTCTTGACTCAGATCAACAGGTTACGGCTTGCGGCGCTTGGTGATGCCGCAAGGCGCAGCGAGGCCGCGGTGTGCCTCGCGGGGCAGGTAGCCATGGCAGCGGCTGACGGCTTGCCGAAGCCGGCGTGCTGCGCGAACTGGCGGAAATCGGAATCTTTTCAGGGAAATCAACTGGTACGCCCAACGGGACTCGAACCCGTGTCGCCGCCGTGAAAGGGCGGTGTCCTGACCGCTAGACGATGGGCGCGCTCAGTTGCAGCGGCTTATAGTGGGGCGAATGCAAACGGGCAACCCGTCTGCCGCGCTTCATGCAACTTTTTTCCACAGGCGGGCGCCGGGCTTACAAAGGCCAGCCGTTCCTGGCTCTAACAGGGCCGCCCAAACGGTGTTACCGCCTGCCTTGCGTACGATGACGCTATTTGCGGCGGCGGCAGCGCCAGTTCCAGTCGCGCTCGGGGCCGACGTCGATATGCACCGATTCAGTATGGCAATAGGTGCCGACGCCGCCACGCCCGGGCATGGAACGCACATAGCTTGCCAGCTCCCACTTGCTCACGCCGGGAATCTGGACATCGGCTGCCGCGCAGTACATGTGCAGGGAATTGCGTGCGCCGTTGGCGCGGCGATTGCGATTCGGGTCGCGGAATCCGGAAGTGACGATCATTTTCTTGCCGTAGTGGCCCTCGATCATCTTGAGGACACGAACCAGCGACGGTTTCAGGCAGGCGACATCGACGCTTTCGGTCTGCTTCAGCAGGCCGTTGGGCGCCAGTCGCGCCAGCCCGGCGGCGGACGCCACCTGATAAAGGCCGGCGCCTTCGTCTTCATGCAGGTCGACGTCGCTTTCGTCGTCGACGCCGGACTTACGCCTGATCTCGAACAGGGCTGTCTGGCGCACGCCGGGCAAGGAACCGTTGATCGAGGCGCGGTTTATCTCGTTCGCATCGACGATGAGCGGCTTCTCGCTGACCTCGACCGAAGCCAGGACCGGCTTCACCGCTTCGCGCGCCGGGTTGATCTCGACCACGGCAGGGGCGGGCGCTTCCGTGCGCGAGCCCCCGAACAACGAGGCGAGGAAGCCCTTTTTCTTCGGCGCAGCGTAAGCCTGCGGCTTAGGCGTCTCGCTGGCGGCGGCAAGCGCGGTATCGTCCGAGGCAGCCGTCGGCTGCGTAGCCTCGGGTTGCGGCGCAGGCGCTGCGGTGACGGCCTGCGCAGCCGGCTCCTGTGCGCCGGCCTGCAAGGGGGCCGGCGTGCTGCCTGCAATGGCGTCGGCTCCGGCCGGTTCGGCGACCACGAAACCGGCGCCGGGGCTGGGAGAGGGCAGGTAGGCGACTTCGGCCGGCAACTCGGTATTGCCTTCGGCCGTCATCAGGCTTTGTTCGCCGGTTACGGAGGGCCCTTCAGACGAGGCGGTCGTATCAGGCGAGGCCCCGGACGTGTCGGCTGTCGGCGCATTCGCCGTGTAGCCCGGCATGCCGGCGGACATCTCGGTCATGCCGGTGGAGGTGCAGGACGCCAGGAGCACGGAAAAAAGGGCGGCCAGAACGGTGCGGCCCTTCCCCTTCGCAAGGCGCGATCCTGCTGGTTTCAAACTACAATTCCCCTCAATGTCGGCGCCATACCTAGTCGTCGGCCGTTGAAGCGATGCCCCTCGGAAGCGTCGGGCTCCAAAAACCGGAAGCCAGACCTGTGTCAAACAGGCAACCCTCGAAATAAATTTGCGAAAGCGCACAGATTCGGGCTGTCCGTGTATTGACGCTACCTTTCGCCAGCTTTTGGCGACCCGTCAACTCACCGCACATTACAGAATGTTACACGCGCACCTTCACGTAGCTTCCCGGCGCGTCGCCGAGAACGGTCAGGTTATTGCCGGGCGGGCGTGCGGCAACGCGCCGGTTGTCCTGGCGTTCGATCCAGTTTTGCCAGTGCGGCCACCAGGAACCGGGGTTTTCCTGCGCTTTTGCGACCCAATCCTGGAAGTCGCCGACGGGCTTGCCGCCGGTGAAGTGCTGGTACTTGTTGGCTGCCGGCGGGTTCACGACGCCGGCGATATGGCCGGAGCCTGCCATCACGAACTCGACGTCTCCGCCGAAAAACCGACTGCCGAGAAACACCGAGCGCGCGGGGGCGATGTGGTCTTCCCGGGTGGAGAGATTGTAGATGGGGATGGTGACGTCGGCGAGCGACACGGTGCGGCCGCCCAGTTCCATCCGGCCTTGCGACAGGTTGTTCTCGAGATAGCAGTTGCGCAGGTAGAAGGAGTGGTTGGCGGCTGCCATGCGGGTGGAATCGGCGTTCCAGTAAAGCAGGTCGAAGGGCAGGGGGTCCTTGCCGCGCATGTAGTTGTTGACGACATAGGGCCAGATCAGGTCGCCGGAGCGCAGCATGTTGAAGGCCGTCGCCATCTTGGTACCGTCGAGATAGCCCTTTTCGTTCATCGACCGCTCGACGGCGGCCACCTGATCTTCGTCGACGAACACTTTCAGGTCGCCGGCATAGGTGAAGTCGACCTGGGTCGTGAACAGCGTGGCGGAACGGATGCGATGGTCGCCTTCCTGCGCCAGCAGCGCCAGCGCCGCCGCGAGCAGCGTGCCGCCGACGCAATAGCCTATCGCGTTGACCTCGTGCTCGCCGGTAGTCGTTTCAACGATATCGAGGCCATATTGCAGGCCTTCGCGGATATAGGCCTCCCAATCCTTGGCGCCGTGGCGCTCGTCGGGGTTGATCCACGAGATGACGAACACCGTATGGCCCTGCTCGATCGCCCAGCGGATGAAGGATTTCTGCGGGTTGAGGTCGAGGATGTAGAACTTGTTGATCCATGGCGGGCAGATCAGCAGCGGCCGCTTCAGCACCGTTTCGGTCGCGGGGGTGTACTGGATGATTTCGGCGACGTCGCTGCGCCCCACCACCTTGCCGGGCGTCACGGCGAGATTGCGGCCGATTTCGAAGGTCGCGCTATCGGCCTGCCGCAGCTTGAGGTCGCCCTTGCCGGCGGCGATGTCCTCGGCCAGCATCTTCATGCCGCGCACTAGGTTCTCGCCGTTCGAGGCCACCGTCTCGCGAAACAGTTCGGGATTGGTGAGAATGAAGTTCGACGGCGAGATGGCGTTCGAGACCTGTTTGACGTAGAAGCCGGCCTTGTGGCGGGTATGCTCGTCCAGGCCTTCGGCGTGTTCGACCAGATCGGCAGCCCAGCGTGAGGTGACGAGATAAGTCTGCTTCAGGAAATCGAAGAACGCGTTGCGGCCCCATTCGGGGTCGAGGAACCGCTTGTCGCCGCGCTCGGGCTGGACCGCGTCGCCGGGCTGTTCGTTGCCGCCGGCGCGCTGCACGGCGTTCGCCCACACGCCCATGTAGCCGGCAAAAAGCCGTGTCTGCGCTTCGAGCGCGCGCTGCGGGTCGGAAAGCCAGTATTCGGTGAGCTTGGAGAACGTCTTGACCATGTCGGCCGCCGGTTCGGCGACGTGGTCGCGCACCTCGCCGCGCTCGCGCGGTTCGGCCCAGGCGGAAGCGGCCTTGCCGGCCTGTTCGACCATGCGCGCCACGTTCAGCGCGAAGCTTTCCGGGTCCTTCACCACGTACTGGTCGACGGACGGGATTTCGGCGTCGGGCGTCTTGTGCGGGTCGCTTGCCTTTCCCATAGGATTAAGTGTTTCCTCCCGTCGCTGATGTTGCCATGCTATCACGGGACGGCAAGCCCGGTCCAATACGCACTACCTTGATCGTCAGGGAAACAATATGACCATTCGTACGGGGAATGCCCTCTTTTCAGGCGCCGGATTTTGCCGCATCGCGGTCACCGCGGCCGTGCTGGCGGGGGGGCTGGCCGTGGGCGGTTGCGGCGGCGGCAACGCGATCGAGCAGGCCGTTCCGGTGGCGCAGGGGGCACGCGACACCGGGACCTATCCCAACCTGAACGTCAAGCCGGAAGTCGCGGCGCAACAGTTCACGGATGCCGAGAGGGACGCCAAGCTGAAAGAGCTTAAGGCGGTGCGGGATCGGGCAGCCGCTTCGCCCGGTGTGACGACCGAGGCAGCGGACGCGGCCGCGCTGGACAAACTGGCCAAGAATCACGCCGGCGATGCGCTCAAGCAAATCGAAGGCAAGTGCGATGCCGCACTCGACCCGACCTGCAAATGAGTCTATAGCCCGCGACAGGTCGGAACGCTGGGTTCCGCCTGTTTTGCTCGACGTGTGCTGCCGGGATTCGCCATGGAAGAATTTCACAAGGTTCGCCGCCTGCCGCCTTACGTTTTCGAACAGGTCAACCGGCTGAAGGCAGCCGCGCGGGCGCGCGGCGCCGACATCGTCGACCTCGGCATGGGCAATCCCGACCTGCCGACGCCCAAGGCCATCGTCGACAAGCTGTGCGAGGTCGTGCGCGACCCGCGCACGCACCGCTATTCTTCCTCGCGCGGCATTCCCGGCCTGCGCAAGGCCCAGGCCAATTATTATGCCCGCCGGTTCGGCGTGAAGCTCGATCCCGATACCCAGGTGGTGGCCACCCTCGGCTCCAAGGAAGGGTTCGCCAATATGGCGCAGGCGATCACCGCGCCGGGCGACGTGGTGCTGTGCCCGAACCCGACCTATCCGATCCATGCCTTCGGCTTCATCATGTCGGGCGGCGTCATCCGCTCCATGCAGGTCGAGCCCGACGACGGCTTCATCCCGGCACTGGAGCGGGGCGTGCGCCATTCGATCCCGAAGCCGCTGGCGCTGATCCTCAACTATCCGTCGAACCCGACCGCGCTCACCGCCTCGCTCGATTTCTACAAGGAGGTGGTGGCCTTCGCGAAGAAGAACGATCTCATCATCCTGTCCGACCTTGCCTATTCCGAGATCTATTTCGACGGCAACCCGCCGCCGTCCGTACTCGAGGTGCCGGGCGCGATGGACGTCGCGGTCGAATTCACTTCGATGTCGAAGACCTTTTCCATGCCGGGCTGGCGCATGGGCTTTGCCGTCGGCAACGAGCGGCTGATTTCGGCGCTGACGCGGGTCAAGTCATATCTCGACTATGGCGCCTTCACGCCGATCCAGGTTGCCGCGACTGCTGCCCTCAACGGCGACGGCTCCGATATCGCCGAAGTGCGCGAGGTCTACCACAAGCGCCGCGACGTCATGGTCGATGCGTTCGGTCGCGCCGGCTGGGCCATCCCGGCCCCGGCGGCCTCGATGTTCGCCTGGGCGCCGATCCCGGAGGCCTTCCGCCATCTCGGCTCGCTGGAATTTTCCAAGCTGTTGATCGAACACGCTGACGTGGCGGTGGCGCCGGGCGTCGGCTTCGGCGAATACGGGGACGATTTTGTACGCGTGGCGTTGGTCGAGAACGAGCATCGCATCCGCCAGGCCGCGCGCAACATCAAGCGCTTCCTGTCGACGAGCGCCAGGCCAACCGACAATGTGGTGCCGCTTTCCGCCCATCGCTGAGCAAGCTTTGCCGCATTTTGCCGAATTCGAATAGGGGACGCCGCCAGTCATGGCCGAAGCATTGCGTGTTGGAATTGCCGGATTGGGCACGGTCGGGGCCTCGGTGGTGCGCGTGCTGCACGATAAGGCGGCGGAACTTGCCCGCCAGTGCGGCCGCGCCATCGAGGTGGTCGCCGTGTCGGCCCGCGATTCCAAGCGCGAGCGCGGCATCGATCTCGGCACTGCCACCTGGTTCGACGATCCGGTAAAGCTTGCCCAGGCCGACGGCATCGACGTTTTCGTGGAACTGATCGGCGGCGACGAAGGCCCGGCGCGCACCTGCGTCAAGGCTGCGCTGGAAGCCGGCCGGCATGTGGTGACGGCCAACAAGGCGCTGCTTGCCAAGCACGGCGTGGCGCTGGCCGAGATAGCCGAGAAGAAGGGCGTGCTGCTGAACTACGAGGCGGCGGTGGCCGGCGGCATCCCGGTCATCAAGACGATGCGCGAGGCGATGGCCGGCAACAGCATCTCGCGCGTGTTCGGCATCCTCAACGGCACCTGCAACTATATCCTCACCCGCATGGAGGCCGAGGGCCTTTCCTTCGAGGACTGTCTTAAAGACGCGCAGCGCCTCGGCTATGCCGAGGCCGATCCGACCTTCGACATCGAAGGCAACGACACGGCCCACAAGCTTGCCATCCTGACCAGCCTCGCCTTCGGCACGAGGATCGCCGCTGACAGCATCTACCTGGAAGGCATCTCCAACATCACGCAGGCCGATATCCGGGCGGCCGGCGAACTCGGCTACCGCATCAAACTGCTCGGCGTCGCCCAGCGCACCGACAGCGGCATCGAGCAGCGCGTGCATCCGACCATGGTGCCGACCGCTTCCGTCATCGCGCAGGTCAACGGTGTCACCAACGCGGTCGCCATCGAGACCGACATTCTGGGCGAATTGCTGCTGTCGGGGCCGGGGGCTGGGGGCAACGCCACCGCGTCCGCCGTGATCGGTGACATTGCCGACATCGCCAAGAGCCGCCCCGGCTTCCAGCATGGGCCCGTCTTCGGCCGGCCGGCGAAGGAACTCGCGCCCTACAAGAAAGCGCAGATGCGCGCGCATGCCGGCGGCTATTTCATCCGGCTCACCGTGCATGACCGCATCGGCGTCTTTGCGGCGATCGCCAAGCGCATGGCCGAGAACGACATTTCGCTGGAATCGATCGTCCAGCATGCCGACGGTCTCGGCGCCGCCCAGCAGAAGACCGTCATCCTGGTCACCCACGAAACGACGGAGCAGGCCGTGCGCAAGGCCGTCGACAACGTGACCAGGGACGGCCACCTGACGTCGAAGCCGCAGGTTATCCGCATCGAGCGGGCCGGCTGACGAAGTTTATTTCGGGGCAGGGAAGATGGATTTCAGGGCACGCCGGTGCCCTGGCGTGGAACTTTCGGCTTGGCAATGCCGTTAACCCCTCGTTTGAAGTATCATTCAAGTGAGGGATAAATGGCCGCAAGTCTTTTGATCAGCGTGCTGATCACATTTCTCGTCATCATTCTGGTGCTTTACCTCGTGCAGCGGTTGCCTTTGGACGGGCGTACACGCCAGATCGTGCAGATCATTGTCATCGTGATCGGTATCATTTCCTTGCTGAAATACCTGGCTGTTTTCTGATCCCTCGACGGGTGGAACCAAAGCAGGCAGTCGCCGTTTTCGCGATGATGAGACAAGGAAAGGAATTCTAAATGGTCGATACCCCCAAAGCCGACGACATCCAGGAAGCCATGAAGAAGCAGATCGCCGAGCTTCGCCGGGAAATGAACAAGATCAACAAGGCGCTGGCGGCGCGGGCCGAGGAAGTCTCGGAAGAGGCGTCGAGCTGGGTCAGCAGCGCTTCCGACAGCGCGTCGAGGGCCGCGCAGCAACTGCGCAACCGGGCACAGACGGTTTCCGAGGCCGTGCAGGAAAATCCCGGCACCGTTTCCTCGGCGCTGGTTCTCGGCGGCGTCCTCGGCTTTGCGCTCGGCTTGCTGGCGGGGCAGGCGTCGAATTCGCACGACCGGCGCTGGTATTGATCCGTCAACCGATCAGGGCGGCAAATTCCAGTACCTTCCCGGGTGAGCGTCGCCTATTGTAAGGCATGACGATTCATGGGCGGCCTGCCGGCGCGGGAGGCGAAAAGCGGTGTTTTCTCGATGTCCGGCGCTCGGCCACCGGTGTTTCCTGGCAACACCGGCTGACCGAGCGGCAGGACATGGGCGCGCTCGCCATCGCGCAGGCGCTCGGTGTTCCCGACGTGGTGGCGCGGGTACTGGCCGGGCGCGGCGTCGATGCCGCGGGGGCTGAGCGGTTCCTAGACCCGACCATCCGCGACCTCTTGCCCGACCCGGCCTCGCTAACCGACATGGAGAAAGCGGCGTCGCGGATCGCCGATGCGGTCGTCGCCGGGGAAAAGGTGGCGATCTTCGGCGACTACGACGTCGACGGGGCTGCGTCCTCCGCCCTCCTGAAGCGGTTTCTCGACCATTTCGGCATCCAGTCGGAAATCTACATTCCCGACCGTATCTTCGAGGGTTACGGGCCTAATCCCGACGCCATGCGCGAACTCGTGTCGCGCGGGGCCGCCCTGATCGTCACGGTTGATTGCGGCACCAACAGCGCGGCTTCCATCGATGCGGCGAAGGCGGCGGGCGCTGATGTCGTCGTGCTCGACCACCACCAGGTCGGCGGCGCGCTGCCGACAGCGGCGAGCGCCGTCGTTAACCCGAACCGCGAGGACGACCTTTCCGGGCAGGGCCATTTGTGCGCGGCCGGCGTCGTGTTCCTGACGCTGGTGCAGACGGCAAAAAACCTGCGCGAGCGATTGCCCGACGCGCCCCGGCCCGACCTGCTTGCCCTGCTTGGCCTCGTCGCGCTCGGCACGGTCTGCGACGTGGTGCCGCTTACCGGCGTCAACCGCGCCTTTGTCGTCAAGGGCTTGCAGGTGGTGCGCCAGCAGCGGAACGTCGGGCTGGCGGCGCTGACGCAGGTGGCGCGCATCGGTGAACCGGTAAGTCCGTTTCATCTCGCCTTCCTGATCGGCCCGCGCATCAATGCCGGCGGACGTATCGGTGACGCAGCACTCGGCAGCCGTCTGCTTGCCACCGACGATCCGGTCGAGGCGCGCACCATTGCCGAGACGCTCGACCGCCTCAACCAGGAGCGGCAGGCGATGGAGCAGGAGATGCTGGCCGAGGCGCGCGCCGAGGCCGACGCCGAAATCGCCGGTGGCGCCGGCCCGGCCGTGCTCGTCACCGCCAGCGACCGCTGGCATCCGGGCATCGTCGGCCTGCTGGCCTCGCGGCTGAAGGACCATGCGCGTCGTCCGGCCTTCGCGGTTCACTTCAACGCCAACGGCACCGGCACGGGGTCGGGCCGCTCGATCACCGGCTTCGATCTCGGCCGCCTGGTGCGCGCGGCCGCCGAGGCCGGCCTGCTGGTCAAGGGCGGCGGCCATGCGATGGCTGCCGGCATCACCGTGGAGCGCGACAAGCTCGGCGCGCTGAGGGCGTTCTTCGAGGAGCACGCGGCGCAGGATGTCTTTCGCCTTCAGGGCGAGGAAGCGCTGTCGATCGATGCGGCGCTCGCGGCCGAGGGGGCGACGCTCGACCTGCTGGATTCGCTCGAAAAGGCAGGGCCTTTTGGGGCCGGCCATGTGGCGCCGGTATTCGTGCTGCCGCGCCACAGGCTGGTCGATGCGCGCCTGGTCGGAACGAACCATATTCGTGCCGAACTGCAATCGCAGAGCGGCGGGCGCGTGCAGGCGATCGCGTTCCGGGCGGCCGACACCGCGCTGGGCGATTTCCTGCTCGGCAACCGTGGCCAACTGGTCCACGTCGCCGGATCGTTGTCGGGAAATTACTGGAACGGCAACCGCACCGTGCAGTTGCGCATTATCGACGCCGCACTTGCCTGAAGGTCAGAGCGTCGCCTGAAGCCGTTCGAGCTCGGCGATCTGCACCATGGTGGTCTCGTAGCCGATCTCGATCGCTTCGCTGGCGCGATGGAATTCGGTCATGCCGATGTGGCCGAGCTTCGGGTAGAGCGACAGGTCGGGCGGATCGCCGGCAAGCCTTGCCCGCGATATACGGTCCTGGATGATGTTGAAGGCATCGACCATCACTCCGGTGATGCCTAGCCGGCTTTCCTTGGCTTCCGCTTCGCTTTGCGCGCGCAGGGAAGCCGGCGCCATGTTCGCCACGGTCAATTCCCCGGCATTGTGCCGGATCACCGCCGAGCGGCCAAAATTGTCGTAGGCCAGGTTGACGGCGACGACCAGCGGCTGCTCGTAGGCACGGCAGACCGGCACCGGCACCGGATCGACCAGCGCGCCGTCGACCAGCGTGCGGCCGTTGCAGGTCACCGGCTCGAACACACCGGGCAGGGCATAGGAAGCGCGCATGGCGGTTACCAGCGAGCCGCTGGTCAGCCAGATCTCGTGGCCGGTGCGGATTTCGGAGGCGACGGCGACGAAGGGCTTGGGCAAATCCTCGATCAGCGTGCCATCGAGGCGGTCGCGCAGGCGCGCATCGAGCTTCATGCCGCCGAACAGGCCGTTGCCGCGCAGGTTGAGGTCGAGCAGGCCGAAGATGCGCCTTTTCGTCAGGCCGCGCGCGAATTCCTCGAGTTGGTCGAGCTTGCCGGCGAGATAGCAGCCGCCGACGAGCGCGCCGATCGAGGTGCCGGCGATCATCGATATTTCGATGCCCGCCTCGTCCATGGCGCGCAGGACACCGATATGCGACCAGCCACGGGCGCAGCCGCCGCCCAGCGCCAGGGCTATTCCGGTTTTTCCGGTTCTGCGGGTGCCGGCGACGCCTCCGGCCGAGGCGGGGCCGTTGGCCTCCTTCAGGTCTGGTTTACTGCGCAATGACGCCCATTCGAGCATCACGATCTCCCTTGTCCCATGTTCACCCTAGCATCGTTGACGTGTCGAAACAGTGAACATTGGTTCAGGTTGCCCCAGATAGTAGGCTAGATGCTTCGATACGTCTTTTGCGGGTCGAACAGCGGTTTTGCACCGTCCATGGCAAGCTTGGCCTGGCCATCGGCCATCTCCACCGTCCGGTAGAAACAGGAACGCCGCCCGGTGTGGCAGGTTGCGTCGTGGCCCAACACATTCACGCGCAGCCAGACGGCATCCTGGTCACAATCCGTGAGCACGGAAACGACTTCCTGCACGTTGCCGGAGGTTTCGCCTTTCTTCCACAACGCCTTGCGCGAGCGCGACCAATAGTGCGCGATGCCGGTCTCCAGCGTCAGCGCCAGCGCCTCGGCGTTCATGTGGGCGACCATCAAAAGCACGCCGTCGGCGGCGTCGGTAACAACGGCCGTGACGAGGCCATCGGCATCGAAGCGCGGCGAAAAGACGCTGCCTTGCTCCAGTTCGCTCTTGTCCTTCGGGGCCGGGGGGAAATTCAGTACCGTCATCGCCGGCCCTTCTCCTGGCTGGTCTATTTAGCGCCGCGAACGAGGTTGATGAAGCGTGCCTGTTCTTCCGGATTGTCCTTGAGAACCCCGGTAAAGGTGGAGGTGAGCGTCGTCGAACCCTGCTTGCGGATGCCGCGCATGGCGATGCACATATGCTCGGCCTCCAGGATGACGGCGACGCCGCGCGGCTTGAGTACGTCCTGGATGACGCCGGCGATCTGCGCGGTCATGGCTTCCTGCGTCTGCAGGCGATGGGCGAAGATTTCGACCACGCGGATGATCTTCGACAGGCCGACGACCTTGCCGTCGGGCAGGTAGCCGACATGCGCCTTGCCGATGATCGGCACCATGTGGTGCTCGCAATGCGAGTGGAACTCGATGTCCTTGACGATGACGAGGTCGTTGTAGCCCGCCACTTCCTCGAACGTGCGGCCAAGCTCGTCGGCCGGGTCCATGTCGTAGCCGGAAAACATTTCGCGATAGGCCTTGGCGACACGCTTGGGCGTATCGAGCAGGCCTTCGCGGTCCGGGTTGTCGCCGGTCCAGCGCAGCAGCACACGCACTGCGGCTTCCACCTCGGCCTGGCTTGGCCGGCCCTTGTTGTGCGTTTCCGGCTTGTCGTTCTGCGACGAGAATTTCTTGATGACGGCATCCATAGAAGGTGTCTCCCGTAGTCCCCCTCGGTGGAGGGACGAGTTGAACGGACCACAGCCTTTACGGATCTCCTGGAGTGGGCCCGAAAGCGGCGTGACATGGTTCCGGTCAATAGACGCCGCAATCGCCTTGTCGTTCCCGGACCATGAGCATTATATAGAGATCGGCGTCGCGAATGAAAGATGTGCAAGCGGCAATCGCTGCTCATCCGACGGCGCGGGAGCACGGGATTGTGATCGACGACATCTATAATGCGAAAATCCTCGGATTTGCCGGCAATATCGAACGCATCGGCCGGCTCGAGCATCCCGATGCGACGGCGAAGGCGCACTCCAAGCTTTGCGGCTCTACCGTCACGGTCGACCTTTCCATGGAAAACGGCGTCGTCACCGATTTTGCCCATGATGTGAAGGCATGCGCGCTGGGGCAGGCGTCGTCCTCGATCATGGCGCGGCATGTGATCGGTGCGAGCGCCGAGGAATTGCGCGCGGTGCGCCAGACCATGCAGAAGATGCTGAAGGAAAACGGGCCGCCGCCCGAAGGCCGGTTCGCGGACCTGAAATATCTGGAACCGGTGCGCGACTACAAGGCGCGCCACGCGTCCACCATGCTGACCTTCGACGCGGTGGTGGACTGTCTCGACCAGATCGAGAAAAAGCAGGCGGAAGAGGCGGCCTGAGCCGCCTCCCGCCTGCCGGATCGGCTTTAAGCCGCCTTTTCCTTTTGCGAGAGCATGTCGCGCACCATCGGGATGACCCTGGTGCCGTAGAGTTCGATGCTCTTCATCATTTTCTCGTGGCTGGTAGTGCCGGACGAATACTTCAGGTCGAAGCGGTCGTTGCCCAGCGCGCGCACCGTTGCGGCGATCTTTTTCGCCACGGTTTCGGGCGAGCCGGCATAGGTCGAGCCATGCTCGATCTCGCGGATGAAGCTGTCCCTGGTCGTCTCCGGCCAGCCGCGTTCACGCCCGATGCGGTCGTGCATGGCCTTGTAGCCGGGCCACAGTTCCTCGCGCGCCTGTTCGTCGGTTTCGGCGACGTAGCCCGGCGAATGCACGCCGAGCGGCATCGGGTCGGTTCCCATCTGCTGCTGCGCCCTGCCGTAAAGCTCGACGAAGGGCAGGAAGCGCTTCGGGTCGCCGCCGATGATGGCGAGCGTCATCGGGATCTTGTAACGGACCGAGCGCACGACCGATTCCGGGCTGCCGCCGACGCCGATCCAGGCGCCCAGCCGGCCATGTTCGATCTCGGGATGCACGGTGATCCCCTTGAGCGGCGGCCGCAACTGGCCTTCCCAGTCCACCGGGCCGTTTTCCAGCAAGGCGGCGAACAGGTCGAGCTTTTCGTTGAACAGCACCTCGTAGTCGCTCAGCTTGTAGCCGAACAGCGGGAACGACTCCGTGAAGGAGCCGCGGCCGAGGATGACTTCGGCGCGCCCGTTAGACAGCGCGTTGACGGTCGAAAACCGCTCGAACACCCGGATCGGGTCGTCGGAGGACAGCACGGTGACGGCTGAGCCCAGCTTGATGCGTTTTGTGCGCGTCGCGATGCCGGCCAGCACGACCTCGGGCGCCGAAACCGCGAAATCGGAGCGGTGGTGCTCGCCCACGCCGATGAAGTCGACGCCGACGTCGTCGGCGAGGATGGCTTCGTCCACGATGTTGCGGATGACTTGCGCCTGCGACAGCAATTTGCCGCCGGCATCGACCGTGACGTCGCCAAAGGTGTCCATCCCGAATTCAATTGCTTTGGTCATGGCCATTCTCGTTCCGCGGGGTTTCCGGCCGCAGCCGGTCGCGTGAGGGCGCTTCGCCGGATGATTCCTTTGCCGCGCCGGACTATTTGACGTGCAAGATAAGAGCGCTCGCCTTGATGTTCAAACTGAACGAACAGCACTCACTGTTCGATAAAACTTGACGATCAACGTTGTCTCGCATGGCGGCTACGAAGTGCTTATGATGCGGCGGAGGCATGATGGACGAACATTGTCAGCACCGGCACAAGGCTTACTCCCGCAACTGGGGCGGTCCCTGGCGCAAGACGCCGGGCAGGGTGCTCGGCGCGGCATTGGTGCGGCTTTATCAACTGACGTTATCCGGCTTCGTCGGCAATTCCTGTCGGCACATGCCGACCTGTTCGGAATATGCCTATGAGGCGATCGCCCGGCATGGCCTGTGGGCCGGGGGCTGGATGGGGCTGTTCCGGGTGGCACGCTGCGGCCCGGGCGGCACCAGCGGCATCGACAACGTCGCCGAGGTGCTTTCGCCGCGCTACCGCTGGTTCATGCCCTGGCGCTACCGCGAGGTCGGTCGCAGGCCGGGCGGCAATCGTTAATATTGCGCTCATTTTTTATTAGCAAACCGTTACCATAGTGGGACCGGGAGCCGCGTCCGTTTTGCGGTTTCGGCAGGTTTTGTTTTTCCCATAAGCGGATTTCGATCGGGAGAGGTGGATGTTGGTTGGTTGCGCGCGGAGGCGGCTCAGTCGCGGCATGGCCGCATTGGCCGTGGCGGGGGCGGTGGTGCTCAGCGCCGGCGCGGCCATGGCCAAGACCTCATGGGCCGTGCTCGATGCCGACAGGGGCGTCTTTGTCGGAGAGGACGGCGGCCGCCGCGTCCAGCCGCCGGCCTCGCTCGCCAAGATGATGACCATCTATCTGGTGTTCGAGGCGATCCGCGACGGCCGCCTGCACTGGAACGACCGGATCGTGGTGTCGCGCAACGCTTCCCGCAAGATCCCGACCAAGCTCTGGGTCAAGCCCGGAGGCTCGATCACCGTCAGGGAGGCGGTGAACGGCATGATCGTCGTTTCCGCCAACGACGCGGCGGCGGCCATTGGCGAGCACCTGGCTGGCTCGGAAGCCGCCTTCGGCCGGTTGATGACGCGCAAGGGCAGGAAGCTGGGGCTGAAACATACGGTCTTCACCAACCCGTCCGGCCTGACCGACGGGCGCAGGCAGACGACCACAGCACGCGACATGGCCTTGCTCGGATTAGCCTTGCAGCGCGATTTTCCGAAGGAATACCGCCTGTTCTCGCAGCGCTCCTTCGTCTTTCGCGGCAAGCGGCGGCGCGGCCATAACAACCTCATGTACCGCTATGACGGCGTCGACGGCATCAAGACCGGCTACACGAGTGCCGCCGGTTTCAATCTGGTGAGTTCGCTCAACGTCAACGGCGGGCATCTGATCGGGGCTGTGCTTGGCGGCAAGACGGCGCGCAAGCGCGATGACCGCATGGCGGCGCTGCTCGACCGTTTCAGCAAGACCAAGGCCAAGGCGTCGCCGCAGATCGCCACGCGGGTGCCGCTGCCGACGCCTCGGCCGGCCGTCGAGCTTGCAATGGCCGAAGAAGCGCCGATCGAGCAGGGCGACGGCGGCTTCGCCGTGCCGGCCTTTTCGGCGTGGAGCATCCAGATCGCCGCCTTGCCCACCGAGGGCGCGGCCCGGGCGCTGCTCGACAGGACCGGCAGGCTCGTCCGTTCGCTCCACGCCGACGCGGTCGCGCAGGTTGAGCCGACCACGCGTGGCGGCAAGACGCTCTACCGCGCCCGCTTCGAAGGGTTCGCGGACGGCAAGGCCGCCGCATGGGCCTGTTCCGTGCTCAAGCAAAGAAAGCTCGACTGCATCACCGTGGAAGCGCCCTGAGGCAGAGGCTTTGCCCATGGCGATGCTTTCGCGCGCCTTTACTCCGGCATGAACTGACACTATCAGACCGGCAGTGGCCCGTGTGGTGCCGCGTCGAACCCACCCGCGCTCGTTTGCGGGACTGGACAGGAGAAGAAGATGTCGAATGTTTCCCTTACATTTCCCGATGGCTCGGTGCGCGAATACGACGCCGCCACGACAGGCGCCGCCCTTGCCGAATCCATTTCCAAGTCGCTGGCCAAGAAGGCCGTCGCCTACACCTTCGATGGCGTACTGCGCGACCTTTCCGACCCGCTGCAGGAGTCCGGCAAGGTCGAGATCGTCACCCGCGACGACCCGCGCGCGCTGGAACTGATCCGCCATGACAGCGCGCACGTGCTGGCCGAGGCGGTGCAGGAATTGTGGCCGGGAACACAGGTCACCATCGGTCCGGTGATCGAGAACGGCTTTTATTACGACTTCGCCCGCAATGAGCCGTTCACGCCTGAAGATTTTCCGGTGATCGAGAAGAAGATGCGCGAGATCATCCAGCGCAACAAGTCGTTCACCAAGGAAGTATGGTCTCGCGACAAGGCCAAGCAGGTCTTTCGCGACAAGGGCGAGGCCTACAAGGTCGAACTGGTCGAGGCTATCCCGGAGGATCAGGACCTCAAGATCTATCACCAGGGCGACTGGTTCGACCTGTGCCGCGGCCCGCACATGGCCTCCACTGGCCAGATCGGAAACGCCTTCAAGCTGATGAAGGTGGCCGGCGCCTATTGGCGCGGCGATTCCAACAACCCGATGCTGACGCGCATCTACGGCACCGCCTGGGCCAACCAGGAACAGCTTGACCAGTATCTGCATATGCTGGAAGAGGCGGAAAAGCGCGATCATCGCCGCCTCGGCCGCGAGATGGACCTGTTCCACTTCCAGGAGGAAGGGCCGGGCGTCGTGTTCTGGCACGCCAAGGGCTGGAAGATGTTCCAGAACCTGATCGCCTATATGCGCCGCCGCCTCGGCGACGATTACCAGGAGGTGAACGCCCCGCAGGTGCTCGACAAGAGCCTGTGGGAAACGTCCGGCCACTGGGGCTGGTATCAGGAAAACATGTTCGCGGTGAAGTCGGCCCACGCCTTCACGCACCCTGATGATCCGGAGGCCGACCAGCGCATCTTTGCGCTGAAGCCGATGAACTGCCCCGGCCACGTGCAGATCTTCAAGCACGGCTTGAAGTCCTATCGCGATCTGCCTATCCGGCTTGCGGAATTTGGCAACGTCCACCGCTATGAAGCGTCGGGCGCGCTGCATGGGCTGATGCGTGTGCGCGCCTTCACCCAGGACGATGCGCACATCTTCTGCACCGAGGACCAGCTCGAGGCCGAAATCCTCAAGATCAACGACCTGATGATGTCGGTCTACAAGGACTTCGGCTTCGAGGAAGTGGTGGTGAAGCTGGCGACCCGGCCGGAAAAGCGCGTCGGCACGGATGCGGCCTGGGACCACGCCGAGGACATCCTGCGGCGTGCGCTCGCCCGCATGGCGCGCGAGGACAACCGCATCAAGACCGGCATCAACGAAGGCGAGGGCACGTTCTACGGGCCGAAGTTCGAGTACACGCTGCGCGACGCCATCGGCCGCGAATGGCAATGCGGCACCACGCAGGTCGACTTCAACCTGCCGGAGCGCTTCGGCGCCTTCTACATCGGCTCGGATTCGGAAAAGAAACAGCCGGTGATGGTGCACCGCGCCATCTGCGGTTCGCTGGAGCGCTTCCTCGGCATCCTGATCGAGAGCCATGCCGGCCAGATGCCGCTGTGGTTCGCGCCGTTGCAGGTGGTGGTCGCCACCATCACCTCGGATGCCGACGATTACGCGAAGGAAGTGGTGCGCAAGCTGAAGGCGGCGGGCCTGTCGGCCGAGGCTGACCTGCGTAACGAGAAGATCAACTACAAGGTCCGCGAGCATTCGCTGGCCAAGGTGCCGGTCCTGCTCGTCTGCGGCAGGCGCGAGGCCGAAGAAAACACCGTGAATGTCCGCCGGTTGGGCTCGCGCGACCAGCATTCGCTCGGCCTCGCCGAAGCGATCGCGGCGCTTCGCGAAGAAGCCGTGCCGCCCGATCTGCGGCGGCAGGCCCCGGCCTGACAGGGTCATAAAAAACGGCGGCCGGGTGAAGCGGCCGCCGTTTTTCGTTTCCGTTCGCGCTTGTGCCCGTGGCCGTCAGTCCGCTCCTTCCTCGGGGTCGATAGCCGTGTCTTCCGAGGCGATGACCTCTACTTCCTCGTTCTTTCCGGCGTGAACGGTAAAGTCCCGCTGGTACATCCGGTCGCGGTTCTTGGCGACGACGGTGTAGTCGCCTTCGGCCAGCACCATCGGGGCGAAGGCGCCGACCGATTCCTTGATCGGGTCGCCGGAGCCGTTGAGCACCGACCACGAGGTGTCGGCAATGGCTTCGCCGCCCGGTTCGCGAACGAGTTTCAACGTCACTTCGGCCGCGTGGTGCTCGACGGTTGCCTCGGTCAGCTTTCCGGCCTCGACGCGGATGTCGGAGCGGATGACGGCGTTGACCCCGCCATAGTTGGAAACGACGTGATAGGTGCCGGCGTTCAGCCGCACGACCGTCTGGGGCCGAACGTTGGGAACGATCAGGTTGCCGTTGTCGTCGCCGGTCGACGAATGGCCCTCATAGATCGAGAAGCGCAGTTTTTCGCGCGGTATGCGCGCACCACCGGAAAGCACTGCGTCGAGTTCGAGCCCGCCGGCGTCGAGCACCAGCGTTTCACGCCGCGATTCGCGGCCAACCGTGATTCGCTTGGTGGCGCCGGCCCGGCCATAGGCGGCGTGGACGAGATAGCTGCCCGGCTCGAGGTCGAATTTCGCGACGCCGCCATGGGCGGAGGCGACCAGCGGCAGTTTGCCGCTCTGGTCGGGGGTGGGCCGAAAGACGCGCCATACCATGCCGCGCGTGATGTCGGAGCCCTTGTCGGTCAGTTGGGCACTGAGCGTGATTTCGCCGTTGCCCGTCGCCAGCGATCCCTGATGCGTCGGGTCGGCATAGCCGGAAAGCCCCGGTAGTTTCAGCTTGTCGAGGCCGTCATGATCCTGCGCCTGCGCGGCAAAACCGCCGGCTGTAGCCATGGCCGCGCCGAGCACGATCGGCAGAAGGCGAGAAATCCCCTCAATCATGCTTGCGTTGAAGCCCAAGGCGGTGGCAATTTCAAGACCAATTCGTCAGCGCATTCGCGCCACAGCCGAAGTCGGCCAGTCCGCTTCGGCCCCAACAATCAGCAGAGGTTTGAATATATGACGTCGCCGATCATCGATTTTCTGCTGGCCAGGCGCTCCGTGCCGATTTCGGAACTGCGCGCTCCGGGGCCGGACGGCGACGAGATCGCCACCATGATCCGGGCCGCTTCCCACGTGCCCGATCACGGAAGGCTCGCGCCGTGGCGCTTCATCCTCTACCGGGGCGAGGCGCGGATCGAGGTCGGCAAGAAGATCGCCGCTCTCGCCGAACAGCGCGAGGGCCCGTTGGCGGACGCTCGCCGCGAGCAGGAACTGACGCGGTTTTCGCGCGCGCCGCTGGTCATCGGCGTCGTCTCCAGCCCGAAGGAAAGCATCAAGATCCCGCAGTGGGAGATGTTCCTGTCGGGCGGACTGGCGGCGATGAACCTGATCCTGGCGGCCAACGCGCTGGGCTACGGCACCAACATGATCACCAACTGGTATTCGGACGTGCCGGAGGGCAGGGCCATCCTCGGGCTTTCGCCGCAGGAGCGGGTGGTCGGCTTCGTCCATATCGGCAGCTACAACGAGGTGCCGCCGCAGCGGCCGCGCCCCGATCCGGCCACGCTCTATGCCGACTATTCGGGGCCTTTCGCCGGGTAGGCGCCGGCCGCCTTCGCCCGCGCCAGGAGCCGCTCGGCGAGCCTCAGGTGCGGGCGGTCCACCATCTTGCCGCCGATGCCGACGACGCCGGGATTACCCGCCGCCCCGAAGGCTTCGACGATCGCGGCCGAGTGGGCGACGGCCTCGGCCGAAGGCGTAAAGGCGGCGTTGATGACCGGCACCTGCGCCGGGTGGATCGCCATCTTGCCGGTGAAGCCGTCGCGTTCGGCTTCCAGGCATTCGGCCCTCAGGGCATCCGTGTCGCGGAAATTCGTGAACACCGTATCGACCGCCGCCGTTTCCGCCGCCGAGGCGGCGAGAAGGGTCATGGAGCGGGCAAGACGGAAAACCTCGGTGTAGCGGCCGTCCTCGCCGCGCGCTGTGCTGGCGCCGATCGCGGCCGACAGGTCTTCCGCGCCCCAAGTCAGGCCGGCAAGCCGCTCGCGCGCGCCCGCATAGGTGGCTGCGGCGAAAATGCCCTCGGCCGTCTCGGTGATGATGGGAAGGATGTTCGTGCGGCCGTCCTCGATGCCGTTTTCGGCCTCATGGACCCTCAGCTTTACCGCAAGCCGCTGGACATCCCGGCCACCGTTCGACTTCGGCAGCATGATGCCGTCGGGGCGCGCCGGCATCAGGGCGGCGAGGTCGTCGTCGGTAAGGCCGGTGGAAAGGTCGTTGACGCGAATGTAGAGCGCGGTCTGCGGCTCCCGCTTCAGCGCGGAAAGGAACCCTGCCGCGATTGTCCGCGCCGCCGCCTTGTTCTGCAAGGAAACCGAGTCTTCCAGGTCGATGATGAGCACGTCTGCGCCGCTGGCAAAGCCTTTTGCCAGCTTCTTTTCCGAATCGCCGGGGACGAACAGCAGCGAGCGCATCAGGCGGGCTTCTTCAGCATCATCGCCTGGCGTGTGCATTTCGCTACCAGCGCGTCGGCCTGGTTATAGGCACGGTGCTCGAACTCGACGATGCCGCGATCCGGTTTCGATTTCGATTCGCGTGCCGAAACGACCGTCGTTTCGACGCGGATGGTGTCGCCATGGAAGACCGGGTGCGGGAACACGGTTTCCTTCATGCCGAGATTGGCGAGCGTGGTGCCGACCGTGATGTCGTTGACCGAAATGCCTATCATCAGCCCCAGCGTGAACAGCGAATTGACCAGCGGCTTTCCCCACTCGGTCTTCGCGGCGAAATCGAAGTCGATGTGCAGTGGCTGCGGGTTCAGCGTCATGACCGAAAACAGCATGTTGTCGCTCTCGGTGACCGTCTTGCGCAGCGGGTGGCGGAACGTGTGGCCGATGACGAAGTCTTCCAGATAAAGCCCAGCCATGGTCGGTCTCCTTCTCAGCGCTTGATAGGCCCGGCCTCGGCCGGCGGCAAGCCTGGCCGGGCTCATCTCTTAACGGATATGGTGAACCGTTTGTAAATGTTTTGCGCCTAGCGTCTCCCGGGGTTCGGCAAGGTGGCGTGGGCATGACGATCGTTTCGCATTTCCTGAAATGGATAGACACCGCGCGGGTCTCGGAGAGGGCGGCGGCGGCGAGCGCCCTTGCCCATGCCTATGTCGGGGCCGGACTTTCGTTCGAGGATCGCTGCGCGGCGGAAGCCGCGCTGACGCTGCTGCTCGACGATTCTTCCTCCAAGGTTCGCCAGGCCATGGCGGAGGCCTTGTCCATGAGCCATCATGCGCCGGTCCAGGTGATCGCGGCGCTCGCTTCCGACCAGCCGGAAGTGGCGGCCTTCGTGTTGGCTCGTTCGCCACTCCTGACCGATGCCGACCTGATCGACCGGGTGGCCACCAGCCAGAAGGCGACGCAGGTGCTGATTGCCGGCCGCCCGGCCGTTTCCATGGCGTTGGCGGCGGCCATTGCCGAGATCGGCGACGAGGAGGCGTGCGCGGCCCTGCTCGCCAATAGCGGCGCTGCGATCGCCTCGCTCAGCTACCGCCGCATGGCCGAGCGCCACGGTCACTTGCCGGCCTTGCGGGAGGCGCTGATCGCCGACCCGCGGCTGCCGGCGGATTGCCGGCACATGCTTCTGGTCAAGCTCGGGGAGACCCTGAAAAGTTCGCCGTTGGTGCTTGCCCTGATGGGCGCGGCGCGGGCCGAGCGGGTCATGCGTGACGCTTGCGTGAAGGCGTCGCTGACGCTGATCGAGAACGTGCACGTGGACGAGCATGCGGCGCTGATCGAGCATCTGCGCCTGCGCGGCGATCTCACCGCCAGCTTCATCATCCGCGCCGTCGCCCACGGCAAGGTCGATTTCTTCGGCTCGGCGCTGGTGGCGCTGACGCGGCAGTCGGAACAGCGGGTGAGGGCGCTGCTGGCTTCCGGGCAGGACGTGGCGCTGCATGCGCTGTTGCGCAGCGCCGGCCTTGCCGTGGCCACGCACGCCATCATCCTGCGCGCGCTGAAAATCTGGCGCGAGGTCGCCAACGGCAAGCGCACGGCCGGCGTCCAGGAAGTGAGCTGGCTGATGTTGAAGGAACTGGGCGGGCAGGCGGCCGAGGGCGATCTGGCCGGCCTGGTCAAGTCGATCCACCTCGACGCCTTGCGCGAGAACGCGCGCAGCCATGCCCTGGCGATTGCTGCTGCCTAGCCGGTTTCAACCCCACAGCGCCGGCACGGGCGGCGAGACGAGCGACCCTTCGTAGGTGAGGCCGGGCGTGCGGTCGCGCGCCAGCAGCAGTGGGCCGTCTAGATCGACATAGTCCGCGCCTTGCGCCAGCAGCACCGCCGGCGCCATGGCCAGCGACGTGCCGACCATGCAACCGATCATGACGCCGAAGCCGAGCCGGCGCGCCTCGTCGCGCAGCGCCAGCGCGGCGGTGAGCCCGCCGGACTTGTCGAGCTTGATGTTGACGGCGTCGTAGAGGCCGGCGAGCGCGGGCAGGTCGGCGGCCACGTGTACGCTTTCGTCGGCGCAGATCGGCACCGGATGGGGAATCTTGCGCAAAATCCCATCCTTGCCGGCTGGCAGTGGCTGCTCGATCAGGGCGACGCCGAGTTCGGCCGCCGCCTGCATGTTGGCGACGATGTTTTCGTCCGTCCAGCCTTCGTTGGCATCGAGGATGAGCCGGCTTCCGGGCGCTGCCTGCCGCACAGCGCGGATGCGGGCGATGTCGTCGCCGGTGCCACCGAGCTTGACCTTGAGCAGCGGCCGCGAGGCGTTGCCGCGCGCTTGCGCGGCCATAGCGCCGGGCTCGCCGAGCGACAGCGTGTAGGCGGTTTCGAGTGGGCCGGGGGAAGTCCCGATCCGGGCGGAAGCCGGGATGCCGCTGGCCTTGGCTTCCAGGTCCCACAGCGCGCAATCGACGGCGTTACGCGCCGCGCCCGTCGGCATGGCCTCGATCAGGGCGGCCCGGTCGATGCCTTCCTCCACCGCCGCGCGCATCGCGACGATCTGCGCCCGCACGCTCTCCATGGTTTCGCCATAGCGCCGGTAGGGAACGCATTCGCCTCGCCCGGAATTGTTTCCCTCGCGGATCGTGCAGGTGATAACCTCGGCTTCGGTTTTGGAGCCTCGGGAGATGGTGAAGACGCCCGCTATCGGAAAGGATTGCGCTTCGACCGAAATGACACGCGCCATGTTTTTCTTCTCCGGCCATGCGACAACAGCACTGTTGCCAAATCGACAGCCCCGATGCGCCGGGCTAAACAAGGGGCCATGTTGACCATCGGCAAACGGGACGCAAGCACGACCGGCAGCGCCGCCGCCAACCACCAGCCACGTATCGCGGTGGCGGAGGAGAACGGCGGGCTCGGCTGCGCCCTGTCCGGAATATGGACGACGCGCACCATCGCGCTGGTCGACGCCGACATGCGCAAGCTTGAAAAGCGCGGCGGCTCCGGCACGCTTTCGCTCGATCTTTCCGGCATCGAAAAGATCGATACGGCCGGCGCCTGGCTGATCGACCGCCTGGCCGGCGCCTTCAGGAAAAGCGGCGGGGAGGTCCGGATCGAGGGCGAAAGCAAGGTTGCCTCGATCCTGCTCGATGCCGTCGGCGAGGCTGGCCGGCGTGAGAAGGACAGCGGGCCGGATCCAGTGCCGAACATCGTCATCCGCGCGCTGGAGGCGGTGGGGCGGCGCGTCTACGAGATGCGCGACGACTTCCTGTCCGGCATGAATATTCTCGGCGCCACGATCCGCGGGGCGCAGATGAAGCTCGGCCGCGGCCATGCGGTCAACCCGGCCGCGATCTTCAACCAGATCGACCGCATGGGGGTCGGCGCGATCCCCGTGGTGGTACTGATGTCGGCCATCGTCGGCGCCATCGTCGCCCAGCAGGGCGCCTATCAGTTGAGCTATTTCGGCGCCGACATCTTCGTCGTCGACCTCGTTGGCGTGCTGGTGCTGCGCGAGATGGGCGTGCTGATGACGGCGATCATGATCGCCGGCCGTTCCGGCAGCGCGATCACCGCCGAGATCGGCTCGATGAAGATGCGCGAGGAGGTGGACGCACTCAAGGTCATCGGCCTCAACCCGATCGGCGTGCTGGTGTTCCCGCGCCTCGTCGCGCTGGTGATCGCGCTGCCCTGCCTCACCATCGTGGCCAATTTCGCGGCGCTCGGCGGCGGCATCTTCGCAGCCTATCTCTATTCCGATATCCCGCCGGCGGCTTTCATCGACAGGTTGCGCGCCGCCATCGACATCAGCACGATCTTCGCCGGCCTGATCAAGGCGCCGTTCATGGCGATGATCATCGGCGTCATCGCCTCGGTCGAGGGCATGAAGGTAGGCGGCAGCGCCGAATCGCTCGGCGAACACGTCACCGCCTCGGTGGTGAAGTCGATCTTCGTCGTCATCATCCTCGATGGCCTGTTTGCCATGTTCTACGCAGCGGTCGGGTTTTGAGCGCGATGCCGGCAACCGAGACAGCAACGGATCAGGACCAGCAGGACATCGTCCTGTCCGCCCGCGACATCACCGTCGGCTTCTCGGGCAAGATCATACTCGATCACCTGTCGCTCGACATCCGGCGCGGCGAAATCCTCGGCTTCGTCGGGGCTTCCGGCTCCGGCAAGTCCGTGCTGCTGCGAACCATTCTCGGCCTCAACAAGAAGCAGTCGGGCACCATCAGGCTGTTCGGCGTCGACGTGGAGCAGGCGAGCGACGTCGAGCGGCTGCGGATCGACATGCGCCTCGGCGTGCTTTTCCAGCATGGCGCGCTGTTTTCGGCGCTCACCGTGCTGGAGAACGTGCAGGTGCCGATGCGCGAGTACCTGGACCTGCCGAAAGCGCTGATGAACGAGCTTGCCATGCTCAAGATCGAGCTGGTCGGCCTGCCGCCGGACGCGGCGCGCAAATACCCGTCGGAACTGTCGGGCGGCATGGTCAAGCGCGCGGCACTGGCACGCGCGCTGGCGCTCGATCCCGACATCGTGTTCCTCGACGAGCCGACATCGGGCCTCGATCCGATCAGCGCCGCCGAGTTCGACGAACTGGTCGTCAAGCTGCGCGACACCATGGACCTGACGGTCTACATGGTCACCCACGATCTCGATTCGCTGTTTACCGCCTGCGACCGCATTGCCGTTCTCGGAAACAAGAAAGTGCTGGTGGAGGGCACCATCGAGGACATGATGAAAAGCGAAGAGCCGTGGGTAAAATCCTATTTCCGCGGAAAACGCGCCCGGCAGCTTGATCTTGCCGCTCGCGAACAACCATAAGTAGGGCAATGGAAACCAGAGCCAACTACGTCATCGTGGGGATATTCACCCTGGCGGCCATCCTGGCGGCGTTCGCGTTCGTCTACTGGACGGCGGCGATCGGCGACAGGGGCGAGACGGTGCTGCTGCGCGTGCGCATCCCTGGCTCTGCCTCCGGCCTCGGTCGTGGCAGCTTCGTGCTGTTCAACGGCGTCAAGGTGGGCGACGTGCGGCGGGTTTATATCGACGTCACCAACCCGACGGCGGCCATCGCCGATGCGGAAGTAGACCGTACGACCCCGATCACGAAGTCGACCAAGGCCGACATCGGCCTCGCCGGGCTGACCGGCCAGGCCAACATCGAACTGAAGGGCGGCAACCCGGCCGAGGTCAACCTGCTCGACCAGGCCGAGGCCGAGGGCAGGGTCGCCGAGATCGTCGCCAACCCTTCGGCGGTGACGAACCTGCTACAGACCGCGCAGGACATCTTCGGCCGCGCCGACAAGGTGCTTTCCGAACTCGAGGGCTTCACCAAGGACGTTCGCGGCCCGCTGACCCAGACCGTCCAGAACGTGCAGACCTTTTCCGATGCGCTGGCCAAGAATTCCGATGGCATCGACAAATTCCTGGAAAGCGTGAGCGCGCTTTCCACCGAGCTGCAGGGCGTTTCGGGCAAGCTCGACGGCACGCTGAAGGCCGCGGAAGGGTTGCTTAACGCGGTCGACAAGGAACAGGTCAGAGAGATCGTCGCCAACATCAACACCGTCACCGGCAACCTGAAGGAAACCAGCAGCCAGTTCGACAAGGTGGTACGCAATGCCGACACCGCCATCGGCTCGATCAGCGCCTTTGCGCAGAGCACGCAGGGTACGCTGGCCAAGGTAGACGGCATCCTCGACGGCGTCGACCCCAAGGATGTGCGCGAGGCGCTGGCCAATATCCAGAAGGCCAGCGAGAACGCTAACAAGGCGGCCGCCGACATCGCCACGGTGACGAACAAGTTCGCCGACCGTTCCGACGATATCGACCAGACCATCCGCGATGCCCATCAACTTACCGCGCGCCTCAACAACGCGTCGGTGCGCGTCGACGGCATCCTGGAAAAGGTGGACAAGCTTCTGGGATCGGGCGAGGCCAACGGCGTCATGGCCGATGCGCGCGCCACGCTGAAATCCTTCAAGCAGGTGGCCGACACGCTCAATGCGCGCCTCGGTACCATCACGGACAATCTGGCGCGGTTTTCCGGCAAAGGGCTGCAGAATGTCGAGGCGCTGGTGCAGGACAGCCGCCGCTCGATCAATCGCATAGAGGAAGCCGTCACCGACCTCAGCCGCAATCCGCAGAAAATCCTGTCGGGCGGCGCGGGGGAAGTGCGCCAGTATGACGGACGGGCGCGGCGTTGAGAGGACACGGGCGGCCGCCAGTTAAGAGAAACAGGATCGAAAGCGGGGAAAGCCGGTGAAACTGTTCGGTCTTCATTCGGGGGCGGCGTTGCTGGTGCTGTCCATCGCGGGGTGCGCCGCGCTGCCCGGCGGCGGGCCGCCGCCGCTGGACACGTTCGAACTGTCGGCGCCTTCAGTGCCGGCCAGATCGCACAGTCGCCGCCAGATCCTGATCGCCGAGCCGTCTGCGCTGAAGGCGCTCGATGGCCAGAACATCGTCATCAAGTCGTCGGCGCGTGCCATCCAGTATCTGAAGGGCGCGCAATGGGCCGATCGCCTGCCGCTGATCGTGCAGGCGAGGCTCGCCGAGACCTTCCAGCGTTCCGGCAGTTTCGCCGGCGTCGGCAAGCCGGGCGAGGGGCTGGCGATCGATTACCAGATCATCGTCGAAATCCGCTCGTTCGAGGTGCGTGTGGCCGGCGGCGAGCGTGCCGACGTCGACCTGTTCGTGCGCATCCTCAACGACCGCAACGGCGAGGTGCGCGCCGCGCGCGACTTTACCGCGTCCGTTCCTGTGTCGGGCGGCGGCAATCAGGCCTACATCGATGCGCTGGACAGGGCTTTCGGCGAGACCGCGCGGGAGATCGTCGGCTGGACCGATACGGTGATCTGAGCGGCCGGCTATGCGGGTGAGTCTTCTTATGAAAAAGCCCCGCCTGGGTGAGGCGGGGCTTTTTGCCATTTGTATTCTCGTGTGGAACTATCCGGTCAGAGCGCCTTCTTGATGTCGTTCTTGACATCGCCATAGGCCTTCTGGACCTTGCCGGCGGCCTTTTCCACTTTGCCTTCGGCTTCAGTCCGCTTGTTGCCGGTCGCCTTTCCGGCGGCCTCCTTGACCGAACCCTTGACCTGCTTGGCGACGCCCGCCACCTGATCCTTGTTTACCATCTCGCATCTCCTGGGAGTGTAGTTGCCTGGGGAAACGGGGTGCGAATGGGTTGGTTCCAACAAACAAAAAGGGCGCCGCGTGGCGCCCTTTCCGTGAAAAGATCGGCTGGATCAGAAATCCATGCCGCCCATTCCGCCCATGCCGCCGCCGGGCATGGCCGGCATCGGGCTGTCTTTCTTCGGGGCGTCGGCGATCATAGCCTCGGTGGTGACCAGCAGGCCGGCGACCGAAGCGGCGTCCTGAAGGGCTGTGCGAACGACCTTGACCGGGTCGACGATGCCGAGGGCGATCATGTCGCCGTACTCGTCCTTGGCCGCGTTGTAGCCGTAGGTCGCGCTCTTGTTCTCAAGGATCTTGCCGATGATGATGGAGGCTTCCGCACCGGCGTTGGACGCGATCTGGCGGGCCGGAGCCTGCAGCGCCTTGCGCACGATGTTGATGCCGGCGGCCTGGTCGGCATTGGCGCCGGTGGCCTTGATGGCGGACACGCCTCGCAGCAGGGCGACGCCGCCGCCAGCCACGATGCCTTCTTCCACCGCAGCGCGGGTGGCGTTCAGGGCGTCGTCGACGCGATCCTTCTTTTCCTTCACCTCGACTTCGGTCGAGCCGCCGACGCGGATGACGGCAACGCCGCCGGCGAGCTTGGCCAGGCGCTCCTGGAGCTTCTCGCGGTCGTAGTCGGAGGTGGTTTCCTCGATCTGCTGCTTGATCTGGGCGACGCGGCCCTGGATCTCGGCCTTCTTGCCGGCGCCGTCGACGATGGTGGTGTTCTCCTTGGAGATCGACACCTTCTTGGCGCGGCCGAGCATGTTCAGGCCGACGTTCTCAAGCTTGATGCCGAGGTCTTCGGAGATGACCTGGCCGCCCGTGAGGATGGCGATGTCTTCCAGCATGGCCTTGCGGCGGTCGCCGAAGCCCGGAGCCTTGACAGCGGCGATCTTGAGGCCGCCACGCAGCTTGTTGACGACGAGCGTGGCCAGCGCCTCGCCCTCGACGTCCTCGGAGATGATGAGGAGCGGCTTGGAGGTCTGGACGACAGCCTCGAGGACCGGCAGCATCGCCTGGAGGTTGGAGAGCTTCTTCTCGTGGAGAAGAATGTAGGCGTCTTCCAGCTCGGCGACCATCTTGTCGGGGTTGGTGACGAAGTAGGGCGACAGGTAACCGCGGTCGAACTGCATGCCTTCGACGACTTCAAGCTCGGTCTCGGCGGTCTTGGCTTCCTCGACGGTGATGACACCCTCGTTGCCGACCTTCTGCATCGCCTTGGCGATCATGTCGCCGATTTCGTCTTCGCCGTTGGCCGAGATGGTGCCGACCTGGGCGACTTCCTCGGAGGTTTTGATCTTCTTGGCCTTCTTGACGAGCTCGGCCACGACTTCCGAGACGGCGAGGTCGATGCCGCGCTTCAGGTCCATCGGGTTCATGCCGGCGGCAACCGCCTTGTGGCCTTCCTGGACGATGGCCTGGGCGAGAACGGTCGCAGTGGTGGTGCCGTCACCGGCCTTGTCGTTGGTCTTGGAAGCGACTTCGCGAACGAGCTGGGCGCCCATGTTCTCGAACTTGTCTTCCAGCTCGATCTCCTTGGCGACCGAGACGCCGTCCTTGGTGATGCGCGGGGCACCGAACGACTTGTCGATGACGACGTTGCGGCCCTTGGGGCCGAGCGTCACCTTCACCGCGTCGGCGAGGATGTTGACGCCGCGCAGCATGCGCTCGCGGGCGTCACGGGAGAATTTTACGTCTTTAGCAGCCATTATTGTGCTCCTGGGCTCTATGCCCGAAATTCAGTTGATGGTGCGGTTGAGGGGGATCAGTCGATGATGCCCATGATGTCGGATTCCTTCATGATCAGAAGGTCTTCGCCGTTGAGCTTGACTTCGGTGCCCGACCACTTGCCGAACAGGATGCGGTCGCCGGCCTTGACGTCCAGCGGAATCAGCTTGCCGCTCTCGTCGCGGGCGCCGGAGCCGACAGCGATGATCTCGCCTTCCTGCGGCTTTTCCTTGGCCGTGTCGGGGATGATGATGCCGCCAGCGGTCTTTTCCTCGGACTCGACCCTGCGAACCACCACGCGGTCATGCAGCGGCCGGAATTTCGACTTTGCCATTTTTACGTCCTCAGTGGGAATGTTGATTGGTTCCTCCGTCCGGGTGTGGCCCGGACCGAAGTTAGCACTCGCTAGTGGTGAGTGCTAACGTGCCGGTGAAATAGGCGGAAGGCGCCGCCGAGTCAAGGAGCCGAGGCATCGCGGCGGCGAATGTTTTCGCGCCGCCGGGGGCCGTTCGTCATCAGCCGGTAGGTGGCGTGCGCCAGGCACATGGCAGACACGCGGTTTTATGCATTTTGATGCACCGCAGCATCTTGATTGATAAGCATGCTTATTATATATGCCGCTCATGGTTACGAACGGCACGGACAGGCTCGGTTTTCTGGTTCACGACGCGGCGCGGCTGATGCGGCGGCGCTTCGAGGCGCGGGCGAGCGGCCATGGCCTTTCTTCGGCCCAGTGGCGTTTGCTGGTTCGGGTCGTCAAGGAAGAGGGCGTGGCGCAGGCCCGCCTGGCCGAGTTGCTCGAAATCGAACCGATCAGCGTCTCGCGGCTGCTGGATCGCATGGAAGGACTGGACTGGATCGAACGGCGTGCGGATTCCTCCGACCGGCGGGTACGCATGATCTTTCCGACCGCCAAGGCGAGCGACGCCTACGCGCAGGTGAAGAGCCTGGCCGGCGAAGTCTACGCCGAGGCGCTCGCCGGCCTGTCGCCGGAAGAGCGCCGCATTCTGGTCAAAGGATTGTCGACCGTTATCGAAAACCTTTCGGACGGCGAAGCGTCGCCTTGTCCGACCGCTAAAATCGCAGAAAGCGCAGCATCATGAACGCCGTGACGAAGATCGACGACAATGTGACCACGCTCGAGATGGAAAGCCCGGCGAAGCCGGCCGCGCCGGTTTCGGTAGCGCTTGCCGAGAAGCCGCAACCCGCGCCGAAAAAGAAGATGCGCCGGGGTGGCCGTTTTGCCCTGATGCTGGGGCTGCCGCTCGCGCTCGCGGCGGTCGGCGCCTATGTCTATGTGACCGGCGGCCGCTACGAAGAAACCGAGAACGCCAATCTTCGGCAGGCCCGCATCACGATTTCCTCCGATACGGCCGGCCGGGTAGTCGCCGCCGATATCGCCGAAAACCAGGTCGTGAAGAAGGGGGACCTGCTCTTTGCCATCGACCCGCAGCCTTACCGGATCGCACTGGCGCAGGCCGATGCCGCTGTCGCCGCCGCACGTCTCAACGTCGAGCAACTGCGGGCCGCCTATAATCAGGCGATGGCACAGGAGCGGTCGGCCGCGAGCGAAGTCGATTATTCGCAGTCGCAATACGACCGTGCCGCCGATCTTGCCAACAAGGGCATCAACACGAAGTCCTCGCTCGACGAGGCGCGCAACGACCTAGACAAGGCCAAGCAGCAACTGGCCGTGGCCAAGCAGGGCATCGAGAGCGCCAAGGCGGCGCTGGGCGGCAATCCCGACATAGAGACCGACAAGCATCCGACCGTACTGGCTGCGCTCGCGGCCCGCGACAAGGCTGCCTACGACCTGGACCAGACCACGGTGCAGGCGCCGGCCGACGGCATCATCGCGCAGGCGTCGTCCTTCAAGGTCGGCCAGTTCGTCGGCGTTGGAACGCCGCTGTTTTCGCTGGTGGAGACCGACGACACCTGGATCGACGCCAATTTCAAGGAAACACAGCTTACCCACATGAAGCCCGGCCAGAAGGCGGACGTCGTTCTCGACACCTATCCCGACAAGACGTTCGAGGCCACGGTGCAGGCGGTGGGCGCGGGCACCGGTGCGGAGTTCTCGCTGCTGCCGGCCCAGAACGCCACCGGCAACTGGGTTAAGGTCACGCAGCGTATCCCCGTGCGGCTGCAACTCACCGATCCCGACGCGAAGCTTGCGCTGCGCACCGGCATGAGCGCGACCGTGACCGTCGATACCGGCGTTTCGCGCGGCTTTCCGCATTTCTTCAGCCGGGCGGCCGCTGCCGAGTAAAGCGGCCGCTGCTTTGAACGACCTTAGATCGGCGTTGCCATGAGCCAGGTTGAAACCCATCGCGAGGTGCCGCATCGCGGCCTGATCACGCTGTCGATCATGCTGGCGACGGTGATGCAGGTGCTCGACACCACGATCGCCAACGTGGCGCTGCCTTCGATGGTCGGCGACCTCGGTGCCTCGACCGACACCATCAACTGGGTGCTGACCTCCTATATCGTCGCCGCCGCGATCATGACGCCGGTCACCGGCTGGCTCGCGGACCGTTTCGGGCGCAAGGAGTTGTTTCTCGGTTCCGTCGTCGGCTTCGTCATTTTCTCGATGCTGTGCGGCATCGCCACCAGCCTTAACGAAATGGTGCTGTTCCGCCTGTTGCAGGGCGTGTTCGGCGCGGCGATCGTGCCCTTGTCGCAGACCTTCCTGCTCGACATCAACCCGCGGGAGCGCCACGGCCAGGCGATGGCGATCTGGGGCGCCGGCATCATGGTCGGGCCGATCATCGGGCCGACGCTCGGCGGCTGGCTGACCGAAAGCTTCAACTGGCGCTGGGTGTTCTTCATCAACCTGCCGATCGGCATCGCCGCCTTCCTCGGCATGGCCGCCTATCTGCCCAGCATCGAGCGGCGCCTGCGCGGCTTCGACTTCTTCGGCTTCGCCATGTTGTCGCTGGGGGTAGGGGCGCTTCAGCTCATGCTCGATCGTGGCGGCGAGATGGACTGGTTCTCCTCCGCCGAAATCTGGATCGAGCTCGGCCTGGCGATCACCGGTTTCTGGGTGTTCATCGTCCACATGCTGACGTCCAGGGCGCCGTTCATCGACCCGCGCATCTTCCTCGACCGCAATTTCGCGACCGGGCTGGTGTTCATCTTCGTCATCGGCGTCATCCTGCTGGCGAGCCTGGCGCTGCTGCCGCCGATGCTGTCGACGATCTTCGGCTATCCGACGATCACCGTGGGTGTCGTTATGGCGCCGCGCGGCGTCGGCACGATGATCTCGATGCTGGTCGTCGGCCGTATCGTCCACAGGATGGACGCGCGGATACTGGTCGTCGTCGGCCTGATCCTGACCGCGCAGTCGCTCTATACGATGGCGGGCTTCTCGCCGCAGATGGACAGTTGGCTCATCATCTCGTCGGGCGTCGTGCAGGGGCTCGGCCTCGGGCTGGTGTTCGTGCCGTTGTCGACCGTTGCCTTCGCCACGCTGGAGGCGCGCTACCGCACCGACGCGACGGCGCTGTTCTCGCTGGTGCGCAATATCGGCTCGTCGATCGGCATCTCCATCGTGTCGGCGATGCTGGTGCGCAATACGCAGATCAACCATGCCGAGTTGTCGGCCTTCATCAACCCGTTCGATCCCAATCTGTGGGCGGCTTCCCCGGCGGCCGCCGGCGGCGATCCGGCCGCGCTCGCGCAGATCGACGGCCTGGTCAACATCCAGGCGCTGATGATCTCCTACGTCGACGACTTCAAGCTGATGATGCTGGTGACGCTGCTGGCCCTGCCGCTCGTCTTCCTGCTGCGGCGGCCGAAATACGCGCCCGTTGGTGACTCGGCCCCGGCGGCCATGGAGTAGGGCCGCCTATTTTCCCAACACCAGCGCCCAGTAGCGCCAATCGGCCTTCTCGCCGTTGCCGGCATAGGCAAGGCCGAAGCGGGTGAAGCGCGGGTCGAGCAGGTTCCGGCGGTGGGGTAGGGAGTTCATCCACATGTCGAAAAGCCTCGCCAGGTCCATCCGGCCTTCGGCGATGTTCTCGGCGGCCGCCCCTTCAATGCCGTTGCCCTTGACGCGCGAGGAAAAGTCCTTGCCCCAGCCGGTGGTGTGGACCATGCGGCGAGCGTCCGCCATGTAGCTCGCCTGCTGGAAAGCCGCCCGCTCGAGTTGCGTGTCGGGCGCCAGCGGCCCGAGCCCGTTCGCCCGGCGAATGCCGGCGACGAGGCTGGCCGCCGACGCGGATGCGCCAGCGCCGTTTGCGGTTGTCCGTACGGTGCCGCAGCCCGCCAGACCTGACAGCAGCGCCAGCGTGCCGGCCACCAGCACGGTTCTGCGGTCGAGCGCGTCGAGGAGGCGTATCGGGGCGGGGCGGTTTTCAGGTTCGATGAGGCTCATGGCTGCCTGACATAACCGCGATCATGGCTTTTGCCGGGCAGACGCCGGACAAATCCGCCAGCGAAGCGTGTTCAAACCTCTGCGAGGCTACGGACAAAACGGCGACAAGTCGAGCATCATTGGCTATACTTCCGGCACGACTTCTACAGTGGCAGCCATGGGCGGCCATCCCGGCGGTGACCGTCCCCGACAGCAAGGGAGAAAGGTTATGGCCAGTTTCCATGTCATGGCGGATGCGCACGGAAGCCTTGCGCAACCTATGGTGCGACGGATCGACCTAGCGGATTTGGGCGACGTATTGCGTCTCGGATTCGAGGATTTCTGGGCCAAGCCCTCGCATTATGTGTTCCTGTGCCTGATCTATCCCATCGTCGGCGTCATCCTCGCCCGGTGGACGACGGGCGGCAATGCGATCCATCTCGCCTATCCGTTGATGTCCGGCTTTGCGCTGCTCGGCCCGCTGGCGGCCATAGGCCTCTACGAGATCAGCCGGCGGCGGGAACTCGGGCTGGACAGCAGCTGGAGCCACGCCCTGGACGTGCGCCATTCGCCGGCGCTGCCTTCCATCCTTTTGATCGGCGCCATGCTGGTGGCGCTGTTCCTGGTGTGGCTTTACACCGCGCAGTCGATCTATACGAGCCTGTTCGGCGCGCAGCCGCCGACTTCGATCGGCAGCTTCCTTGAGGATGTGCTGACCACCAGCCGCGGCTGGGCGCTGATCGTCGCCGGCAACGCGGCCGGGCTGGTTTTCGCCGTCATCGCGCTGGCCACCACCGTGATCGCCTTTCCGCTGCTGCTCGATCGCGATGTCGGCGCGGTGGCCGCCATCGAGACATCGGCTCGGGCCGTGCTCATGAATCCGCTGCCGATGGTCGCTTGGGGCGTCATCGTCGCCTTGCTGCTGGTGATCGGCTCGATACCGCTGTTTGCCGGGCTCGCCGTGGTCATTCCGATTCTCGGCCATGCGACGTGGCATCTCTACCGCAAGCTGGTCGAACCGGAGGGCGGCGGCCGCGTCCGCCGGCCGATGTAGGGCTTCGTACGTCCCGATCGTGTGAAAGCGGATGACAGGGCGAGGCGGTTCGGCTAATCCGGGCGGGCCGGCCGCCTGCGGCCGGGTTCATGAAGCCTGACCCCGGATTGGCATGGTGCATTTACCCGATACGATTGCCTCGCTCTCTGAACTGGACAGCCGCTACCCGGTGCTCTTCTGCGACGTCTGGGGCGTTCTCCACAACGGTGAAACGGCCTTTGCCGAGCCGGCGCGTGCCCTGGCGGCGGCGCGGGACAAGGGGATCACGGTCGTCCTGCTCACCAATTCGCCGCGCCCGCATGGCGGTGTCGAAGGCCAACTCGATGCGCTCGGGGTGCCTCCCGATGCATGGGACCGCATCGTCACCTCCGGCGACGTGACGCGCGACCTGATCGTGGACGGTCCGCGCCGGATCTTCCATGTCGGCCCCTATCGCGACCACCCCATCTTCGACGGACTCGATGTCGAACTGGTCGAGGAATTCGAGGCCGACGCGGTGGTGTGCACCGGCCTGTTCGACGACGACACCGAGACGCCGGAGGACTATGCGGAACAGTTGGTGCGGCTTCGCGCCCGCAACCTGCCGTTCATCTGCGCCAACCCCGACGTGGTGGTCGAGCGCGGCGAAAAGATCGTCTGGTGCGCCGGCGCGCTGGCGCGCGACTTCGCCCGGCTTGGCGGGCGCACGCTGATCGCCGGCAAGCCGTACGCGCCGATCTACGAGGCGGCGCTGAAGGCGGCGGCCTCCGTGCTCGGCCGCGACGTGGCGCGGGCCGAAATCCTTTGCATCGGCGACGGTGTCATGACCGACATCAAGGGTGCCTCCGACAACGGCTTCGACGCGCTGTACATTTCCGGCGGTATCCACGCACGCGAACATGGCGAGCCGCACGAGCCGGACGCGGCGCTGATGGCGGCCTTCCTTGGCAGGCACGGCTACCGGCCGGTCGCGACCATGCCGAGATTGCGGTAAGGCTCGCGATGGCAACCTTCTGCGAGCACCTTTCAGGGGCCGAGCCGCTGCCTGAGCCGCTGCGCGGCGGCGTGGTGGCGATCGGCAATTTCGACGGCGTGCACCGTGGCCACCAGGCCGTTCTGGGCCGTGCCCTGGAGGAGGCGCGCAAGCGCGGCGTGCCGGCGCTGGCGCTCACCTTCGAGCCGCATCCGCGCAAGGTGTTCCGGCCGGAAATGCCGCTTTTCGTCCTCACGCCGCCCCCGGTGAAGGCGAAGCTGCTTTCGTTCCTCGGGTTTTCCGCGCTGGTTGTGCAGCCCTTCACGCGCGACTTCGCCAGCCTTTCGGCCGAAGCGTTCGTGACCGACATACTGGATCGCAACCTCGGCATCTGCCACGCGGTGACCGGCTTCAATTTCCATTTCGGCAAGGACCGGCAGGGCGGCCCGGCTTACCTGATGGAAGCCGGCAACCGCCATGGTTTCGGCGTCACCCTGGTCGATGCCTTCCGGGACGAGGGTGCCAATGTGGTGTCATCGAGTCGCGTGCGCGTGCTGCTCGACAATGGCGAACCGGCGGAGGCCGCAGCACTTCTCGGTTACCGCTTCACGGTCGAAGGCGAGGTCATCGGCGGCCAGAAGCTTGGCCGCAAGCTCGGCTTTCCCACCGCCAACATGAAGCTGTCCGCCGAGGTGACGCTGAAGGAAGGTATCTATGCCGTGCGGTTCCGGCGGGCCGACGGCACGCTTTACGACGGGGTGGCGAGTTATGGCCGCCGGCCGACGGTCGACGAAGACGGGGCGCCGCTGCTGGAGACGTTTCTGTTCGACTTCTCCGGCGATCTCTACGGCGAGGTCTGCGACGTATCGTTCTTCGGCTATCTGCGCGGAGAAGAAAAATTCGATGGGCTCGACGCTCTCGTCGCGCAGATGAAACGCGACGAAAGCGAGGCGAGGGCGCTGCTTGCCGGCGTCAGGCCGCTTTCGGACCTCGACCGACAGGTCGCCTTTTAACGGCTCACGCCCTTTTCAGCGCCAGGCCGAGGGCGATGAAGGCCCAGCCCTGGAAGATCAGGTCGATGGCGAGGAACAGGCCGAGCACCCAGAGGCTGTTCACCGGCCAGCGCAGGGCAATCAGGATGCCGGCGAGCAAGGTGATGACGCCGGCCGCAACGACCCAGCCCCAGCCGCTCGTCCCCTTCTGCTGGAAGCCGACCCAGATACGCAGCACGCCGGCGGCGATGAGCGCCACCGCGAGCAGGAAGGTCAGTACGGTCGAGGCGAGCAGCGGATTGTAGAAGGCGAAGAAGCCTGCGACCGCATAGAGGAGGCCGGACAGCAGCCAGTAGAAGAAGCGTCCCCACGTCTTCACGCCGAAAGCGTGGATGATCTCGACCACGCCGGCAAACAGCATCATCCAGCCGACGAGGTAGACGGAGGCGACCGTCGCAATGAACAGGTTGCCGAACGCGATGATGCCGAACAGCAGAAGCAGGATGCCCAGCGCAACGAACCAGCCCCATTTCGCCCGTGTCTGGTCCACGACCTCTCTCAACGCATCGCCACTGAGTGTCATTTCAACCTCCTGTTGCCTAAACACCCGTACCGCTTGCAGAAACGATAGACGCAGCCGATGATTTCGTCCAGCGGGGGCGCGGTACTGCAGGCCCGTGCGGAAAGCAGGAAGTCGCTACGAATTTAAATCAAATTTTACCGTAAGCGCACCATGGTTCGGCCGACCGCAAGTTGCAGCATGGTATGGAGTAGCAATGTGCTCGGTGAACTCTTTCTCGGCGGCGCTTGCCGCCGCGCTTTTCCTTCTGCCTGTTTCGGCCAATGCGGGTGAGGGCGCCTTTGGCGGGCTGTCCGGCGACTGGTACCTGAGCGTGGGCGTGGCCGGCATCGTCGCGCCCAACTTCGAGGGCGGCAAGAAATACCTGTTCAACGCCTCGCCGCTCATTTCACTCGGCAAGGCGGGCAATGCGGTTCGCTTTTCCTCCCGCAACGACAATATCTCGCTGGCGCTGGTGGACGACGGCGACGTGCGCGCCGGCCTGACGGGCAAGTTCCTGTGGGGCCGCGACAATGGCGACGACGCCCTGCGCGGGCTCGATCCGGTGCGCTGGGGCGGCGAGGTCGGCGGCTTCATCGAAGTCTATCCGCTGGACTGGATGCGGCTTCGCGGCGAACTCAGGCAAGGCATCCGCTCGCATCACGGAATCGTCGCCGACATCGCGGCCGATGCCTTCTACGACGTCACGCCGGATATTCGCGTTTCCGGCGGCCCGCGTATGTCGATGGCGTCGGCGGGTTATTTCGATGCCTATTACGGCGTCAGCGCGGCCGAGTCGGTCGCCTCCAAACTCAGCCGTTACAATCCGGGCGGCGGCCTGAAGTCGGCCGGTGTCGGCGGCGCCATTACCTGGAAGGTGACCGATCCGGTGACGGCCAGCGTGTTCGGCGAATATTCCCGCCTGATGGGGCCGGCCGCCGATTCCAGCCTGGTCAAGGAGCGGGGCGACCGCAACCAGTATATGTTCGGCGTATCCGCGACCTATCGCTTCGATTTCACGCTTTAGCGAAATCCGCCGGGAGTGGCTTTATTCCCGCCGTTCGATCCGCTAGAAGCGCCGCTATGCGCTGCATCTTCGCGATACGAATTACCAGCCCGGTGTTTCAGGCGGCCTGAAGGTCGCCGGAGCCGCCGGGCTTTTGCGCGTAAATTCCTCGCGCTTTTTCCATATCATGATAGTTCAACGCCGCAGGCCGCATGAAGCCGGGCAACGCATATGGCAGACCGATGAACGATACCGCCGAGAAGATCGACTATTCCAAGACGCTTTACCTGCCGCAGACGGAGTTTCCGATGCGCGCGGGCCTGCCCGAGAAAGAACCGCTGCTGGTCAAGCGCTGGCAGGACATGGATCTTTACGCGCGGCTGCGCGAGGACGCGAAAGGCCGCGTCAAATACGTCCTGCATGACGGCCCGCCTTATGCCAACGGCAACATCCACATCGGCCATGCGCTGAACAAGATTCTCAAGGACGTCATCACCCGTTCGTTCCAGATGCGGGGTTTTGATTCCAACTATGTGCCCGGCTGGGACTGCCACGGCCTGCCGATCGAGTGGAAGATCGAGGAACAGTATCGCGCCAGGGGCAAGAACAAGGACGAGGTGCCGGTCAACGAGTTCCGCAAGGAATGCCGCGAATTCGCCGCGCACTGGATCGGCGTGCAGGGCGCAGAGTTCCAGCGGCTCGGCGTCGTCGGCGATTTCAAGAACCCCTATACGACGATGGCTTTCCACGCCGAGGCGCGCATCGCCGGCGAGTTGTTGAAGTTCGCCATGTCCGGCCAACTCTATCGCGGCTCCAAGCCGGTGATGTGGTCGGTGGTCGAGCGCACGGCGCTGGCCGAGGCCGAGGTTGAGTACCACGACTATGAGAGCGACACGATCTGGGTGAAGTTCCCGGTCGCGAGTGGCCCGGAATCCCTTGTCGGCACGCATGTCGTCATCTGGACAACGACGCCGTGGACGATCCCCGGTAACCGCGCCGTCGCCTGGTCGCCGCGCATCGCCTACGGCCTTTACGAGGTGACGGCGGCTGAGAACCCGTTCGGCCCCCAGCCCGGTGAAAAGCTGGTCTTTGCCGATGCGCTGGCCGAGGATTGTTCGGCCAAGGCAAAAATCAGCTTGAATAGAATCTGTAGTGTTTCGGCAGAAGAACTTGAAAATATTACGCTTTCCCATCCGCTCAAGGGTCTTTCCGGCGGCTACGAGTTCGCCGTTCCGATGCTGCCCGGCGACCATGTCACCGACGACGCCGGCACCGGCTTCGTGCACACCGCGCCCGGCCACGGCCGCGAGGACTTCGACGCCTGGATGGACGCGGCCAAGGAATTGCGCGCACGCGGCATCGACGCGGCGATCCCGTTCACCGTGGACGACGCCGGCTTCTTCACCAAGGACGCGCCGGGATTCGGGCCGGATCGCGAGGGCGGGCCGGCGCGCGTCATCGACGACAACGGCAAGAAGGGCGACGCCAACAAGGCGGTGATCGATGAACTGATCAAGCGCAACGCCCTGTTTGCGCGCAGCCGCCTGAAGCACAGCTACCCGCATTCATGGCGCTCGAAGAAGCCGGTCATCTTCCGCAATACGCCGCAGTGGTTCGTCTACATGGACAAGGAACTGGATGGTTACGGCCTTCCGGCAGAAGGCCGAGCGTCCGACCGGACGCCGGGCGACGTTTCGCCCGTCCCCGCGGAGGCGTCTGCGAAGCAGACTGCCGTGAGCGAAAGCAGATCCGACACGCTGCGCTCGCGTTCGCTCAAGGCCATCGACGACACCCGTTTCGTGCCCGCCGCCGGCCAGAATCGCATCCGTGCCATGATCGAGGAGCGGCCCGACTGGGTGCTTTCCCGGCAAAGGGCGTGGGGCGTGCCGATCTGCATCTTCGCCGATACCGACGGCGACGTCCTGAAAGACGAGGCAGTCAACGCGCGCATCACCGAGGCTTTCGAGAAGGAAGGCGCGGACGCCTGGTTCGCCGAGGGCGCGCGGGAGCGTTTTCTGGGCGCACGGGCCGGCGAGCCGTGGGTGATGGTCAAGGACATCCTCGACGTATGGTTCGATTCCGGCTCGTCCCACACCTTCACGCTGGAGGACCGGCCCGACCTCAAATGGCCGGCCGACGTCTATCTGGAGGGTTCGGACCAGCACCGCGGCTGGTTCCATTCCTCGCTGTTGGAAAGCTGCGGCACGCGCGGCCGCGCGCCTTACGACACGGTCGTCACCCATGGCTTCACCATGGACGAGGAAGGCCGCAAGATGTCGAAGTCGCTCGGCAACACGGTGGTGCCGCAGGACGTGATGAAGCAGTCCGGCGCGGACATCCTGCGCCTGTGGGTGATGACGACCGATTACTGGGAAGACCAGCGGCTCGGCAAGACGGTGCTGCAAACCAACATCGACGCCTACCGCAAGCTCCGCAACACCGTGCGCTGGATGCTGGGAACGCTGGCGCATGACGACGGCGAAAGCGTCGCGCTTGCCGACATGCCGGAACTGGAGCGGCTGATGCTGCACCGGCTTGCCGAACTCGACGAGATGGTGCGCACCGGCTACGACGCCTTCGAGTTCAAGCGCATCACGCGCGCGCTGCTCGATTTCATGGTGGTCGAGCTTTCCGCCTTCTATTTCGATATCCGCAAGGACGCGCTCTACTGCGAAGGCCCGGCCAGCACGAAGCGCAAGGCGGCAGTCGAGGTGGTGCGCCGTCTGTTCGACTGCCTGGTGAAGTGGCTGGCGCCGATGCTGCCGTTCACCATGGAGGAAGCCTGGCTCGACCGCCATCCGCAGGCCGCTTCCGTGCATCTGGAACAGTTTCCGCGGATTCCCGCCGAATGGCGCGACGAGGCGCTGGCGGAAAAGTGGCGGGCCGTGCGGCAGGTTCGCCGCGTCGTCACCGGCGCGCTGGAAATCGCGCGCGCCCACAAGATCATCGGTTCCTCGCTGGAAGCGGTGCCGGTGGTCTATCTGGACGATGCCGCGCTGGAAGCCGCGATTGCCGATGTCGACATGGCCGAGATGGCGATCACCAGCGGCTTCGACCTGCGGCAAGGCGAAGCGCCGTCGGATGCCTTCGCGCTCGACGACGTGAAGGGCGTCGCCGTGGTGGTGGAGAAGGCGGAGGGCCGCGGCCTGGTGAAGTGCGCGCGCTCGTGGCGCTATACGGCCGATGTCGGCAGCGATGCTGCCTTCCCGGACGTTTCGGCCCGTGATGCCGCCGTGCTGCACGAGTTGCAGGCGCTCGGCCGGCTGTGAGCGATGCATAACGACGCGCGCGACCATTGGTGGCGCGCGCGTTGCCCTTGGCGTGGGGTTAAGGTAAAAGCACTGGACGACGGAAGACAAATTCTCGCCGGATTCCCCGTACAGAGAGCGGAAAAGGGATGCGCTGGCCCTTATCCGGCAGTAACCAGAGGTTTTGTAGAAGTGGGACTTTTTGGCATGACCGGAAGACACCCCGCGCGCGTCGCGCTGCTGGCATCGCTCGCGGTGTCCGGACTGGCGCTGTCGGGTTGCATGAGTTCGCCGACCTATGGCACCGACAAGACCGCCAGCGCGCAGCTTGCCGACGATGTCGGCAACGCTTTCTCGTTTGCACCCAAGAAGAAAGAGCGGATCGACTACAAGCCGAGGCCCGCTCTGGTGAAGCCCGCTCCCGGGCAGAGGGAGGCGTTGCCGGCTCCGCAGGAGAGCATCACGCAGGCGGATTCCAGCCAATGGCCGGAATCGCCGGAACAGCGCCGCAAGAGGTTGCGCAACGAAGCGACCGAGCATCAGGGCGATCCGACCTACCAGGCGCAGATCGTCGACGATATCCAGGTCGACCAGGCCGCGTGGAAGCAGGCGATTGCCGAATCGAAATCGGATCGTCCCCCACCGCCCGGCTGGAGACTTGGCAATTCTCAAAACCGCCGCGCCGAGATTGCTCGCCGGACGGCCGAAGGTAATCAGGGCGATCCGACGAACCGCAAGTATCTCAGCGAACCGCCGCTGTCCTACCGCGTTTCCGCCGCCACCGCGCCGCAGGGCGAACTGGGCGAGGACGAATACAAGAAGGAGCGCCGTCTCAAGGCGGAAGCCACCAAGAGCAAGGGCCTGTTCGACTGGTTGCCCTGGTAAGGGCAATCCGGCCGGATACGGATCGATCGGTCAGGGTGCGCGGCGGCCTTCAAAGAATGCCTTGAGCATGGCTGCCGATTCGACTTCCGCTATCCCCGGGTAGATTTCGGGGGCGTGGTGGCAGGTCGGCGCGGCGAAGAAGCGCACGCCGCTGGTCACGGCGCCACCCTTTTCGTCGGCGGCTCCGAAGTAGAGGCGGCGCAGGCGCGCGAACGAGATGGCTCCGGCGCACATGGTGCAGGGTTCCAGCGTCACGTAGAGATCGCACTCCGTCAGCCTTTCGCGGGAAAGGACCTCGCAGGCCTGCCGGATCGCCAGCATTTCGGCGTGCGCGGTCGGGTCGCGCATTTCGCGCGTGCGGTTTCCCGCTGCCGCTACGGTTGCCCCGTCGAGGGCGACGACGGCCCCGACCGGAACTTCGCCGCGCGCGGCGGCGGCCTGCGCTTCGCCGAGCGCCAGCGCCATGAAATCGGGCCGCTTCATGCGGACTTCCCTTATCGCTGCATTTGCCACTTATTGCCTCGCCACTGGGGCATGATCCTGTTATCTACAGCATGTCTCCTGAAAGTGTGCAGCGGTTTCGGGACAAAGACATGCGCAAAAGCAAAAGCCTACAGCCTGTCGCGAGAATCCTTTTCACGCGATAGGCTGTAGGCGCGCCAACGGGCAAAGGCCACCATGGACGACGACGACAAGAAATACCCGCGCAAGCGCGGCCCGAAACCGATGGGGCCGCGCGGGCGCGGTGCGGATAGCGAGCCGAAGGGCAGGGGCGGCGGCAAGCCGGCCTTCGGCGCCAAGAAGCCTTTCGTGAAGCGCGACGGGCCGCGCAAGCCCTATGCGCCGCGTGGCGAGCGTCCGATGGCTGCCGAAGGCGAGCGGCCGAAGCGGGATTTTGTTCCTCGCGAGACCAGGGAAGGGGAGCGCCCGCGCTCCGAATTCAGGCGCGAATACAAGCCCCGCGACGGCGACGAGACGCGCCGGACCGACCGGCCGTTCAGCAAGGGGCCGCGTTCGGAACAGAAACCTTTCGTGAAGCGCGACGGGCCGCGCAAGCCTTATGCGCCGCGTGGCGAGCGGCCGATGGCGGCTGACGGCGAACGTGCCGAAAGGCGTTTTGATCGACCCCGGCGCGATTTCGAGCGCGACGGCGGCGGCGATCGTGCGAAGCCGCACGCCCCGGGCGGGTTCAAACCGAGGCCGCGCCCCGCAGCCGCAGAGCCGGAGGCCGGCGAGCGGATCGCCAAGCGGTTGGCGCGGGCTGGCCTTGCCTCGCGCCGCGACGCCGAGGAACTGATTGCCGCCGGCCGCGTCCGGGTCAACGGCAAGGTGCTTTCCTCGCCCGCCTTCAACGTCATGGCGAACGACATCATCCATCTCGACGGCATGGAGATCCCGCCCATCGAGCGCACGCGGCTGTTCCTGTTCCACAAGCCGGCGGGCGTGGTCACCACCAACCGCGATCCGGAAGGGCGCAAGACCGTCTTCGACGTCCTGCCGACCGATCTGCCGCGGCTGATGACTGTTGGCCGGCTGGACATCAACACCGAGGGGCTGCTGCTGCTCACCAACGACGGCGGCCTTGCCCGCGTGCTCGAACTGCCGGCCACCGGCTGGTTGCGGCGCTACCGGGTGCGCGTGCACGGCAAGGTGGAGGAGAGTGCGCTCGAAGGCTTGCGCGAAGGGATCGCCGTCGACGGCATCTTCTACGGCGCGGTGGAAGCGACGCTCGACCGGGAGCAGGGCTCCAATGCCTGGCTGACGCTGGCGCTGCGCGAGGGCAAGAACCGCGAGGTGAGGAACATTCTCGGCGCCCTCGGCCTCGAGGTCACGCGGCTGATCCGCGTTTCCTACGGTCCGTTCCAGCTCGACGAATTGCCGGAAGGGCACGTGCTGGAGATCAAGGGCCGCATGTTGCGCGACCAGTTGGGCGAGCGGCTGGTGGAGGAATCGGGGGCGAATTTCGATGCCGAGATCGCCAAGCCGTTTTCCAACAAGCCGGTGCGGCGCACCGAACGCCATTTTGAGGAATCACCACGACCAAGGCCGGCGAGGGAAGGCGACCGTCGCCCGATCGGCGAGGGCGGGCTGATCAAGAGCCGCAGGCGGCGCGAAGACAGCCGCGACGAGGCGCTCGGCAAGCTGTCGACCCGGCTGGAAAGAAGCGAGCGGCAGGAAAGAGGCGAACGGCCGGCTCGTGGCGGGTTCGCCGGCAAGCCGGGCGGCAAACGAGCCGAGCGCGAGCAGCGGCCGATGGAGCCGCCGGGGCAGCGCAAGGCCAATGTCTGGATGGCGCCGGGCGCGCGTCCGCAGGGCAAGGGCCGGGCGGAACCCGAGAAGGCGGCAACCGCAGAGCGGAAGGGGCATAAGCCGGAAGAACACGGCAAGCCATTCGCGAAGCGCGGCGGTCATGAGCGCCCGGCTGGAAAGCGTGATGGGGGCGGGGATAACGGGCGGCCGCGTGGCGAAGGCCCGCGTGGCCCGCGCCGGGGGGGAAGCGGTGCGGATCGTCGGCGGTGAGTTTCGCGGCCGCCCGTTGGCGACGCCGCGAACTTCCGCTATTCGCCCGACCACCGACCGCACGCGCGAAGCCGTCTTCAATATCCTGGCGCACCGCTTCGCGGACAAGCTGGAGGGCGCGCGCGTGCTCGACCTGTTCGCCGGCACCGGCGCGCTTGGCCTCGAAGCGCTGTCGCGTGGAGCGTCCTATGGCGTTTTCATCGAGGAATCGACGGAAGGGCGCGGCCTGATCCGTACCAATGTCGAGGCCTTCGGCCTTACCGGGCGCTCGAAGATTTTCCGGCGCGACGCGACGGCGCTCGGCGAGGCGGGCACGATCGCCCCCTTCGATCTGGTCTTCGCCGATCCGCCCTATGGCAAGGGTCTGGGCGAGCGCGCCTTGCATTCGGCGAGCGCTGGCGGGTGGCTTGCCGCCAATGCCCTGTGCGTCATCGAGGAAGCCGCTTCCGCCTCGTTCGATCCGGGGCCGGGCTTCACGGTGGTGGACGAACGCGGCTATGGCGAGACCATCATCCACTATATCCGCGCAGCCTGACTTCGGCCTTGTTTGCCGGGCAGATGACGAACCATTCACTTTCCACTGCCAAGACCCTATCGTTGCCGCACAGAACCGTTTCGGAGTCACGATGAACCTTCAGGTCGATTGGCTGCGCCTTCCCGCCCTTGCCGCTTCAGTGGCGTTCCTCCTGGCGGGGTCGGTACTGGCCGACAGCCTGCCGCAGGATGCGCCCCGAAGCGCCGAGGTGGCCGATTTCCGGCTCGACAACGGCATGGAGGTCGTCGTCATCCCGGATCGCCGCGCGCCCATCGTCACCCACATGGTCTGGTACAAGGCCGGCAGCGCCGACGAGCCGCCGGGAAAATCCGGCATCGCCCACTTCTTCGAACACCTGATGTTCAAGGGAACGACCAATCATAAGGCTGGCGAGTTCGATGCGGCGATCGCGGCCATCGGCGGCTCCAACAACGCTTTCACCTCGTACGACTACACCGCCTTCCACGAGACGGTGACGCCCGAGGCGCTGGGCGAGATGATGGGCTACGAAGCCGACCGGATGCGCAACCTGATCCTCACCGACGAGGTGGTCGCCACCGAACGCGATGTCATCCTGGAGGAGCGTCGTTCGCGCATCGACAACAGCCCCGACGCGCTGCTGGACGAGGAAGTCAACGCCACGCTCTACCAGAACCAGCCCTACCGTATCCCGGTGATCGGCTGGAAACAGGAAATAGAGCAACTGAACCGCACCGATGCGAAGGCCTTCTACGATCACTATTACACGCCGAACAACGCGGTGCTGGTGGTGGCGGGCGATGTCGATCCGCAGACGGTGAAGCAACTGGCCGAGCAGACCTACGGCAAGCTCGCGCGCGGGCCTGACCTGCCGCCGCGCATCCGCCCCGTCGAGCCGGAGCAGAAAGCCGCGCGCACGGTAACGTTGCGCGACCCGCGCGTCAGCGTGCCGAGTTTTTCGACGCAGTGGGTGGTCCCGTCCTATCACTCGCAAAAGAACGGCGAGGCCGAGGCGCTCGACCTCCTTTCGGAGATACTGGGCGGCGGTAGCCGCAGCCGGCTCTACCAGCAGCTTGTCGTCAAGAAGGGCATCGCCGCCAGCGCCGGCGCGTCCTTCCAGGGCACCATGCTCGACGACACCAGTTTCGTCGTCTATGGCGTGCCGCGCGGCGACGCCAAGCTCGCGGACGTGGAAGCGGCGGTGAACGCGGAAGTCGCGCGGATCGCCACCGACGGCGTCACCGCCGACGAACTGGAAAAGGCCAAGAACCGCCTCGTCCGTTCGATGATCTTCGCGCGCGATCGGCAGGCGGCGATGGCAAACATCTATGGCGCGACGCTGGCAACCGGCGGCACGGTGGCGGACGTCGAGCAATGGCCGGAGCGCATCCGACGGGTCAGCGCCGGCCAGGTGAAGGCCGTGGCTGCGCGCTATCTCGGCATGGACCATGCGACGACCGGCTATCTGCTGCCGCAGCAGCGGGCGGAGAATTGAGATGACGGCAAGCCTCACCCTGCTGCGCACGCGCTTCGCCACGCCGGCGGCCACCTTACTGTTGTCGATGCTTTTCCTCGTGCTGCCGGCCATCATGGCGCGAGCGGCGGTGACCATCCAGGCGGTCAAGTCCGATTCCGGTGTATCAGCGTGGCTGGTCGAAGACTATTCGGTGCCGATCATCAACATCCAGTTCGCTTTCGACGGTGGTAGTTCGCAGGACCCGGCCGGCAAGGAGGGGTTGGCCAACCTGATGACCGGGCTGTTCGACGAAGGCGCCGGCGACCTCGATAGCGAGGCGTTCCAGACCCGGCTGGACGATGCTGGGGCCGAGATGGGGTTCAGGCAGACACGCGACGGCATCTACGGCACCATGCGCATGCTCGCGGACCGCAAGGACGAGGCCTTCGACCTGCTCAGGCTCGCCATTCAGGAACCACGCTTCGATCAGGCGCCGATCGACCGCATCCGCGCCCAGGTGGTGGCCGGCATCGTGGCCGGCGAGCGGGATCCCAATACGGTGGCCGCACAAAAATGGGCTACGGCCCTTTATCCCGGCCATGCCTATTCACGGCGCGATGAGGGGACGCAGCAGAGCCTCGCCACAATCACGGCGCAGGACCTGCATGCCGCCCACAAGGCGCTTTTCGCCCGTGACGGCCTGCATGTCGCGGTGGTCGGCGCCATCGATGCCGAAACGCTGAAAGCGCAACTCGATCGCCTGTTCGGCGCTCTTCCCGAGAAGCAGGTGCTTACGCCGGTTGCTGATGTCGAGCCCAGGCTCGGCGAGGAAATGCAGGTCGTCTACGACCAGCCGCAGACCTCGCTGCAACTGGCCTATCCGGGAATGAAGCGTGCCGATCCGCAGTTTTATGCGGCCGCCCTGATGAACGAAATCCTCGGCGGCGGCACATTCACCTCGCGCCTGTTCAAGGAGGTGCGCGAAAAACGCGGCCTCGCCTATGGCGTGGATTCGGCGCTGATCAATCGCAAGCACGCTTCGTCGCTGGTCATCGGCACGGCAACCCGTTCCGACCGCGCGGAAGAGACGCTGGGCGTGATCCGGGACGTGGTGAAGGGCATGGCCGAGGGCGGCCCGACCGAACAGGAACTTGTGGCGGCGAAGAAATACGTCATCGGCTCCTACGCCATCAACAATCTCGATTCTTCCGGCGCCATTGCCGGCACCTTGCTGGAACTACAACTCCAGGGGTTGGGCATCGACTACATGCAGCGCCGCACCGCCTATCTCGACGCGGTGACGCTGGGCGAGGTCAAGGAGGTGGCGACGAAGCTGTTGTCGGCCAGGCCGGCGATCATGGTGGTGGGGCCGGCCTTGAAGGAAAAGGATGCCGGCGGAGGCAAGGGGTGAGCCCGACCTTCGGCATCGCCTTCGGCGGCGGCGGTGCGCGCGGGCTGGCGCATATCCACGTCATCGAGGCGCTGGACGAACTGGGCATCCGGCCGGTGGCGATCGCGGGGTCCTCGATCGGCGCCATCATGGGAGCAGGCATGGCCGCCGGCCTTAGCGGCAAGGATATCCGCGAGCATGCCCATTCCATCCTGACGCGGCGTGCCGAAGTCGCGAGCCGTATGTGGCGCGCGCGCCCCGGTACGATCGCGGAAATGATGGAAGGTGGCTTTCGCGTCGGCCAGTTCAATGTCGAGCGCATCCTCAACGCCTTCCTGCCGGACGCCGTGCCGGACACGTTCGCGGGGCTGGAAATACCGCTGAAGGTGACGGCGACCGATTTCTTCGGCCACCGGCTGGTGGTGATCGAGGATGGCGACCTGCATTCGGCGCTTGCCGCCTCGGCTGCGATCCCGGCAATGTTCCGGCCGGTGGTGCGCGACGGCCGCGTGCTGATCGACGGCGGCATCTACAACCCGGTGCCGTTCGACCTGATCGACCACGAGGCCGATATCACCATCGCCATCGATGTGGTCGGCGCGCCCACCGACGCCGAGCGCAAGCGCCCGACCACCGTCGACCTCATGTATGGCGCTACGCAGCTGATGATGCAGTCGATCATCGCCAACAAACTGGTGCAATGCCGCCCCGATATCCTGATCCGGCCGCCGGTCTCGCGGTTTCGCGTCCTCGACTTCATGAAGGTCGATGCGGTGATGGCCGAGACCGCTTCGGTGAAGGATGAAGTCAAGCGCGCCATCGAGACGGCGATCGAAGCCCGGCTTGACGACGGAGAACCCAGGCCCGCGAGCCAACCGGAACCGAATGCAGGCTAGGCTACCCGACTGGTTGCCGCCGGCATCGTCCGGGGATGCGCATTGCTCCCGGCACCGGGGCGCGATATGAGGCGGTTCATGAGCACTCATTCCGCCGCCCCCGATACGATCCGCATCGCCGTCGCCCAGTTGAACCCGACGGTAGGCGATATTGCCGGCAACCTGGCCATGGCGCGGGCGGCAAGAGCGGACGCGGCCCGCCAGCACGCCGATATCGTGCTGTTCACCGAATTGTTCATCTCCGGTTATCCGCCCGAGGACCTGATCCTGAAGCCGGCCTTCCTGAAAGCTTGCGAGCGGGCGGTCGAGGAATTTGCGGCGGAAACAGCTGATGGCGGCCCGGGCGTCGTCATCGGCACGCCGCTCAGGCGCGAGAGCGGCACGCACAATTCGGTCGTCGTGGCCGACGGCGGCAAGATCATCGCCGAGCGCTACAAGGTCGACCTGCCGAACTACGGCGAGTTCGATGAAAAGCGGGTGTTCCAGGCCGGCCCGGATTTGCCCGGTCCGGTGAATTTCCGCGGCGTCCGGCTCGGCATCCCCGTCTGCGAGGACATCTGGGGCGACCTTGGCGTCTGCGAGACGCTGGCCGAATCCGGCGCGGAGATCCTGCTGGTGCCGAACGGTTCGCCCTACTACCGCGGCAAGATGGATGCGCGCCAGCAGATCGTGCTCAGGCAGGTGATCGAAACCGGCCTGCCGCTGGTCTATGCCAACCAGCTTGGCGGGCAGGACGAACTGGTGTTCGACGGCGCCTCTTTCGCCATCCAGGCCGACAAGTCGCTCGCTTTCCAGATGAGCCAGTTCGAGGAAGCGGTCGACGTCAGCACCTGGAAGCGCGGCCCCGAGGGCTGGGTCTGTTCGCAGGGGCCGATGGTGACGATCCCGGAAAACGGCGAGGCGGATTATCGCGCCTGCATGCTTGGCCTGCGCGACTACGTCAACAAGAACGGCTTCAAGAATGTAGTGCTGGGGCTTTCCGGCGGCATCGATTCCGCCATCTGCGCGGCCTTGGCGGTCGATGCGCTGGGCGAGGAGCGGGTGCATGCGGTGATGCTGCCCTATCGCTACACCTCGGGAGAATCGCTGAAGGACGCCGAGGGTTGCGCCCGCGCGCTCGGCTGCCGCTACGACATCGTGCCGATCGCGGAGCCGGTCGAAGGGTTTACCAAGGCGCTCCAGCCGCTGTTTGCGGGCACGAAGGCCGACACCACGGAAGAAAACCTGCAATCGCGCGCGCGTGGCACCATCCTGATGGCAATATCCAACAAGTTCGGCTCGATGGTGGTGACCACCGGCAACAAGTCCGAAATGTCGGTCGGCTACGCGACGCTCTACGGCGATATGAACGGCGGCTTCAACCCGATCAAGGACCTCTACAAGATGCAGGTCTATGCGTTGTCGCGCTGGCGCAACGCGCATGTGCCGTCCGGCGCTCTTGGGCCGGGGGGAGAGGTCATTCCCGTCAACATCATCGACAAGGCGCCGTCGGCGGAGCTGCGCGAGAACCAGACTGACCAGGATTCGCTACCGCCCTATCCGGTGCTGGACGATATCCTTGAATGCCTGGTGGAAAACGAGATGGGCGTCGACGAGATCGTCGCGCGTGGCCATGACCGCGCCACCGTCAGCCGCGTCGAGCACCTGCTTTACATCGCCGAATACAAGCGCCGGCAGGCGGCGCCGGGCGTGAAGATCACGAAGAAGAATTTTGGGCGCGACCGCCGTTATCCGATCACCAATCGTTTCCGGGATCGCGGCTGATACTGCTGCGTAAGCGGGCAGGGGCTTCAACCCACTCCAATTCCTGACAGGAATCCTGAAGGAAATGCGTCACCGGCGCGTTTTCTCGTCGATGATTCACGCACCGGGCGAACCGGATTTCCCGCGCCCCAACCGGAAGTTGCCCGCAGGGGTGTCGAAGATCACGATTTGTGATAAAGTGTGTCGCATCGTGATTGATCGTCGCGGTAGCTTCCAAACACCAGGGATAGACACAAAGGGAGAAAAACCATGTCCGTTGGAGAAAACTGGAACGCCTATCGACCATCGAAAGCAATCTGGTTCTGGTCGTGCGTCGGTGCCGCGGTGCTGACCATGATCGTCGGCTTTTCCTGGGGTGGCTGGGTAACGGGAGGAACCGCCACGAAGCAGGCCGCAGCGGCGGGCGAGCATGGGGCCGCGCAACTGGCCGCGAACATATGCGTCAACCGCTTCCTCAAGGCGCCGGACGCGGCCGCGAAACTGGCCGAGTTCAAGAAGGTCGATTCCTGGAAGCGCGACAGCTTTGTCAGCGATGGCGGATGGGTGACCTTCGCCAAGATGGACAAGCCGGTGGCCGGCGCGGCGGAACTCTGTGCGGATCAACTGGCAAGCGCCGAGGCACCCCTGGCGGCGGACGCGACGGGAACCGCCCCGCAGCAGGAGTCCGTCAACTAGCCACCGACGGCATGATGCCCGTGCGTGGCGTGTCCAGCCACGCGTTGCGCACGGGTGGGAATGGTTGCAAAAAGCGGTGTCATCCTTTAGGCCCCGCACATGACAGTCACCGTCCGTTTCGCCCCGTCCCCTACCGGCCGAATCCACATCGGCAACGCGCGCACCGCGCTTTTCAACTGGCTTTTCGCGCAAAAGAACAAGGGCCGCTTCATTCAGCGCTTCGACGACACCGACGTCGCGCGCTCCCGGCAGGAATATGCCGACGGCACGCTCTATGACCTGCACTGGCTCGGCATTTTCCAGGACGCGACCGAGTACCAGTCCAAGCGCTTCGACCTCTATGATGCCGCTGTCGAGAAACTGAAGGCGGCAGGCCTTCTCTATCCCTGCTACGAAACGCCGGAGGAACTCGACCTTCGCCGCAAGATACGCCGGACGCGCGGGCTGCCGCCGGTCTATGGCCGCGAGGCGCTGGCGCTCTCGGCCGAGCAGATCGCCGAGTTCGAAGCGGATGGCCGCAAGCCGCACTGGCGCTTCCTTCTTCCCAATTTCGCCAGCGATCCGCAGGAACCGCAACGCACCGAAATCCACTGGAACGACCTGGTTCGCGGCGAAGAAACCGTCGACCTAGCGTCGCTTTCGGACCCGGTGCTGGTGCGCGAGGACGGAACCTACCTCTACACGCTGCCCTCGGTGGTCGATGACATCGACATGGGGATCACCCATGTCATCCGTGGTGACGACCACGTCACCAACACCGGCGTGCAGATGGCGATCTTCCGCGCGCTGGGGGCCGAGGTGCCGGTTTTCGGCCACCACAACCTTCTGACCACCGCCTCGGGCGAGGGGCTTTCCAAGCGCACCGGCGCGCTTTCCATCGAGGGCCTGCGCGATTCCGGCATCGAGCCGATGGCCGTCGCCTCGCTCGCCGTTCTGGTCGGCACGTCCGAGAACGTCCAGGCCATGGCGACCATGGCGGAGCTTGGCGAGCATTTCGACCTCGCGGCGACCTCGAAGTCGGCGTCGAAATTCGATCCCGACGAACTGTTGGTGCTCAATCGCGCACTGCTGCACCGGATGCCCTTTGCCGAAGCACGTGACCGGCTGTTCCTGCTCGGCGTTTCGGATGAGCGCGCGGAGCCGTTCTGGATGGCCGTTCGCGGCAACCTCGACCGACTGAGCGATGCCGAAGCGTGGTGGCGCGTCGTGGTCGACGGTCCGAAGGAAAAGCCCGGGTTTTCCGACGAGGATACCGCCTTCCTGCGCACGGCCTTCGACCTGCTGCCGGAGGAGCCGTGGGGCGCTTCCGTCTGGAAGGAATGGACCAACGCGGTGAAGAAGGCGACCGAGCGCAAGGGCAAGGCGCTGTTCATGCCGCTGCGGCTGGCACTCACCGGTCTGGAGTCGGGGCCGGAGCTTGCAGATCTATTGCCGCTTCTGGGGCGGGAAGGAACGCTGGCGCGACGACCCTGACCTTGCGGTCGGCGGGCAGGGGGAGGGCCGGAGCCTCCGGCGGAGCGGCTATCTCCTCGGTTTTTTGCGGCTGTGGCCACGCCTTATGCATGGCGGGCGGAGGCGCGAAAGACATGATGCTCGGCGACTGCTGATTGACTGAACTGCCTGAGCCATTGCCGATGACCTGATAGCCGGGCGAGGCGTTGCAGCCGCAGGCCGGTGCATCCACCGGCGTCGGCTTCTTGTACAGGAACGCTGTCGGTAATTCGCGGTAAGGCTTGCCGCTCGCCGAGGAGGTCATCTCGGCCGGGTCGCTGCCGATGCCGCGCATATAGAAAACCTGCATCTGCGTTCCGGGACAACTTACTTCGCAATTCTTCTGGTCGCGCTCGAAATCGCGCAGCGTCGCGGCATTGGACATCGGATAGAAATATCCGTCGCAGGTGCGCACGCACATGGTACGAAACTCGCCATGCGGTTGCGGGCCCTTGTCGAGCGACAAGTCGATCAGGGGCGCGAGGTAATTGTTCTCGATGATCTCGGTGCGGTTGTTCAAAAGAGGAGCGCCGTCGAGGGTTATCCGGTCCTCAGGCGCGGCCGGTGCGATCTTTTCGACGGCGGTCGGTTTACGGGCATGCCTGGCACTCGTGCAGCCATGCTTTTCCAGCGCCGCGACGAGGCGCGCCCGCTTGCCATGGGTACCGCCTTTGGCGAGCCTGGAGCGCTGGCTGTGCAGGCTGTCGAGATTGGCGTTCATGCGCTCGATGGTGGCGTTCAGCGCTGCGCAGGTGGCGATGTCGCCGCCGAAAATCGAAAAGCCGCAGCCGGCGCGTTGCGCGCGGCTGCGCGCCTTGCTGATCTCCCGGCCTTGCCGGGCGATCGCCGAATCGTATTTCGCAAGCCGGGCAGGGCTTGCCGGTCTGCCGCTGCCGAGGCCGGCAAGCTCAGCCTGAAGCTGCCGGCATAGCCGCGATGCCGCGTCGGCCCCGCCGGTGCATGAAAGGGCGACGACGCCGAGCAGCAAGGCGCGAACCGCCAGCCTGCCAGCCCCGCTTATCATCTGCCCTCCATGCCGCCCGGTAACCTGCGCGCCCACGCTACGGGCGACGGCGCGACCTTAGCCCGCTTATGGTTAACCGTTTCCTAGGGCTGTAGGCTTCAGCCCGCCGGCTGCGACGCCTGCGCCTTGTGGATCGCCTCGACCGCAGCCAGCGCCGTCATGTTGACCACGCCGCGCGAGGTGACCGAAGGCGTCAGGATATGGGCGGGCTTGTCGGTGCCGAGCAGCATCGGCCCCACATGCAGTGCGTCCAGCGTGGCCTGCAGCGCGGTCAGGGTGATGTTGGCGGCGTCAAGATTGGGGAAGACCAGCAGGTTCGCCTCGCCCTTCAGGCGCGAGTGCGGGTAGACGCGCTGGCGTAGCTGGTCCGACAGGGCGGTGTCGGCGTGCATTTCGCCGTCGCATTGCAAGTCCGGGGCGATCCTGGCCAGGATGGCGGCCGCCTGGCGCATTTTCAGGGCGCTTTGGGTGTCGCGCGAACCAAAATCCGACAGCGACAGCAGGGCCGCCCTCGGTTCGATGCCGAAGCGCTTGATCTCCTCCGACGCCAGCACCGTCATTTCTGCGATCTGCTCGGCGGTCGGGTCGACGCAGACATGGGTGTCTGTCAGGAACAGCACGCCGCGCTGGGAGATCAGCATGGAAAGCGTCGACAGTTCGTGGTTCTTGATGCCGGCACGCGGGCCGATAATCAGGTCGACATTGCGCAGGTGGCGGGCAAAGCGTCCTTCCAGCCCGCACAGCATGGCGTCGGCGTCGCCCCGTTTCAGCGCCAGCGCGGCGATCACTGTCGTGTGCGTGCGCACCATGGTGCGCGCGGCTTCCTGCGTGATCCCGCGGCGGCCGCCGAGCTCGATGAACAGGTCGACATAGTGGCGGTAGCGCGGATCGTCCTCGGGGTTGATCAGTTCGAAATCGCGGCCCGGCCTAATGCTGAGACCGTGGCGCTTGAGGCGGACCTCGACGACATGCGGGCGCCCGATCAGGATCGGCTGGGCGATGCCTTCCTCGAGCACCACCTGCGCGGCGCGCAGCACGCGCTCGTCCTCGCCGTCGGCATAGATGACGCGCTTGGAAACTGCCGCCTTGGCTGTCGAGAACACCGGCTTCATGACAAGGCCGGTGCGGAAGACGAAGCGGTTCAGCTTGTCCATGTAGGCGGTCATGTCGGCGATCGGCCGCGTCGCGACGCCGGTCTCCTGGGCAGCCTTGGCGACGGCCGGCGCGATGCGCAGGATGAGGCGCGGGTCGAAGGGCGAGGGGATGAGGAATTCAGGCCCGAATATCGGCGTCTCGCCGGAATAGGCGCGCGCGGCCACGTCCGACGGCTCTTCGCGGGCAAGGGCGGCGATGGCCCTCACCGCCGCCATCTTCATCTCTTCGTTGATGGCGCTTGCGCCGCAATCCAGCGCCCCCCGGAAGATGTAAGGGAAGCAAAGCACGTTGTTGACCTGATTGGGAAAATCCGAGCGGCCGGTGCAGATCATGGCGTCCGGCCGCGCCGCGCGGGCGACGTCCGGCATGATTTCCGGGTTGGGATTGGCCAGCGCCAGGATCAGCGGTTTTTCGGCCATCAGCGCCAGCATTTCTGGCTTCAGCACGCCGGCGGCCGACAGCCCCAGGAACACGTCGGCGCCGGGCAGCACATCGCTCAGCGTGCGCGCGTTGGTATCCTTCACGTAAGGATCCTTCCAGCGGTCCATCTCCTCGGTGCGGCCCTTGTAGGCGACGCCGTGGCGGTCGGTGACCCAGATGTTCTCGACCTTCACGCCGAGCAGCACCAGGAGGTTGAGGCAGGCGAGGGCCGCGGCTCCCGCGCCCGAGGTGACCACCTTGATGTCCTCGATCGCCTTGCCGGCGAATTCGAGCCCGTTCAGGATGGCTGCGGCGACGATGATGGCGGTGCCGTGCTGGTCGTCGTGGAAGACCGGAATGCTCATGCGGGCCTTCAACTGCGCTTCGACCTCGAAGCACTCGGGCGCCTTGATGTCCTCCAGGTTGATGCCGCCGAAGGTCGGCTCCAGCGCCGCGATCGTCTCGACCATGTTGTCGATGCCCGGGGCGTCGATCTCGATGTCGAACACGTCGATGCCGGCGAATTTCTTGAACAGCACCGCCTTGCCTTCCATTACCGGCTTGGAAGCGAGCGGCCCGATATTGCCGAGGCCAAGCACGGCGGTGCCGTTGGAGACGACGCCGACCAGGTTGGCGCGCGCGGTGTAGTCGGCGGCGGTGGCGGGGTTGTCCTGGATGGCGAGGCAGGGAGCGGCGACGCCGGGAGAGTAGGCCAGCGCCAGGTCGCGCTGGTTGCCGAGTGCCTTGGTGGCCTGGATTTCGAGCTTGCCGGGGGTAGGGTACCGGTGGAAGTGAAGGGCTGCCTCCTCCAGGTCGGCCCATTTCGCTTTCGTACTGTCGCCTTCCATGGCCGCTCTCCCCGCTTACTGCTTCGCGACCTTTCTACCATGAGGTCGCGATTTTTCGAGGCGACAAATAGCACAGTCGCCCGTGGCGGGGTTAGCGCCTGAAAATTTAATTATATTCAAGTTTTAGGACGGAAACCGTGGAAACGGCTCGAACCGGCCCGCTATCCCGGCGTTAAAAGGCGCTGACATAGAGGCCGCCGTCCACCGGGATGTTCTGGCCGGTCATATAGCCGGCATGGACCGAGCACAGGAAGGCGCAGACCTGGCCGAATTCCTCCGGCGTGCCGAGGCGTTTGGCCGGAACATCGGCGCTGATGCGGGCCTTGCGGGCGGCCGCTGCCTTCGGGTCCTCCACCGATCCGGCCTCGTGCGGGCCGCGCAGGCGGTCGGTATCCAGCTTGCCGGGCAACAGGTTGTTGATGGTGACGTTGCGGTCCATCACGGTGCGCGCCACGCCGGCCAGGAACGACGTCAGGCCGGCGCGGGCGCCCGACGACAGGTCGAGGCCGGGAATCGGCACATAGACCGACAGCGACGTGATGTTGACGATGCGGCCGAAGCCGCGTGCCGCCATGCCGTCGATGACGGCTTTGATCAGTTCGATCGGCGTGACCATGTTATTCGTCACGCCCTGAAGAATCTTTTCCCGGTCGAGTTCGCGGAAATCGCGGAAGGGAGGGCCGCCGTTGTTGTTGACGAGGATATCCGGCTCAGGGCAGGCGGCGAGCAGGGCGCGCTGGATCTCCGGCAGCGAGACGTCGCCGGCAACCTCCGTCACCGTGACGCCGTAGCGTTCACGAAGCTCGGCGGCCGTCGTTGCCAGCAGGTCGGCGTTGCGGCCGTTGACGACAAGATCGCATCCGGCTTCCGCCAGCGCCATGGCGCAGCCGCGGCCGAGCCCCTTGCTCGACGCGCAGACGATCGCTTTCTTTCCACGGATACCGAGGTCCATCGGCTAAACTCCCCTGGGTGCACGTGAGGCCGGCGCGGTCAGCCCTTGGCCTGCTGGATCGCGGCAAAAAGATTGGTGCAGCGGGTGCCGGACCGGCAGTAGGCGAGCACCGGCCCCTCGATCTCCGCCAGCGCCGATGCCTGGTCCTCGACGTTCTGGGCGGTCATCTGGCCGCTGATGACGGGAATGTAGCGGAAGGCGAGCCCTGCCGCCTCGACCGCCGCCTTGACGGCGTCGTGCGAGGGCTGGTCCGGCTGCTCGTTGTCGGGGCGGTTGCAGATAACGCTTTTGAAGCCGGCGGCCTTGATGGCCGCCGCTTCGTCCGGGGTGATCTGCGGGGAAACCGAGTAGCTGCCGGTGATCTCGCGAATGTCCATGGTCTTGTCCTTGTTCCTGCGTCGGCGACAGTTCTGCCATTCCCGGTGTCGGCCGGCAACCGCGTGGAAGCGATTCTCTGCCGTCAGCTTCCGAGGATCGCGCCTTTGATCTCGGCGGTGTTGCTGCGCATCATGTCGATATAGGTCGCGGCTGGGCCTCCGGGCGGCGACAGCGAATCGGAATAAAGCGTGCCGCCGACCTTGATGCCGGCCTCGGCGGCGATCCTTTCCACCAGCTTCGGATTGGTGATGTTCTCGACGAAAAGGGCAGCGGCCTTGTCCTGCTTGGCCTGCTTCACCAGCGCGGCGACATCGGCTGCGGAGGGTTCGGATTCGGTCGAGATGCCTTGCGGGGCGAGGAAGGTCAGGCCGTATTCGTGCTCGAAATAACCGAAGGCGTCGTGCGAGGTGATGACCACCCGCTTGTTTTCCGGGATCGAGGCAATGACGGCCTTTATCTCATGGTCCAGCGCAGCGAGCTTGCGATTGTAGGCATCGGCGTTGGCACGATAGCCGGCGCATCCTTGCGCGTCGGCGGCGCAAAAGGCGTCGGCGATATTTTTCACATAGACTTGGGCATTGGCCACGGATTGAAAGGCATGGGGATCGAGCGGGCCGTGATGATGCCCTTCGTGCTCCTCACCGGCATGCGCTTCGTGGCCTTCCTCCTCCGTTTCTTCGGCGAACTCCGGCTTGAACTCGATTGGCTCGATGCCCTTGGTCAGTTCCACGACCGCTGCCTTGGTGGCGCTGGCGTCAACCAGCCGCTGCAAGAAACCTTCGAAACCGAGCCCGTTCACCAGCACGACATCGGCCTTGGCCATGGCCACCGCATCGGCGGGTTTCGGTTCGTAGACATGAGCGTCGCCATCGGGGCCGACGAGCGTGGTGATGTCCACGCGGTCGCCGCCGACATTTTTCGCGAGATCGCCGATGATCGAGAAGCTGGCCACCACTTTCAGCGGATCGGCGAAGGCCGGCGAGGCTGTAAAGCCGGTTAATGTTATAACGCTCAGGGCGACGGCGGCATGAATCGTCTTCAACATCGGCGATCTCCTTGATTGGATCAGGCGGTTCTGTGGCGATGGGCGACGCGGGCACGAACGATGCCGCGCGTGCCGAGCAGGATCGAAGCCAGATAGACGACGCCTGCCGACAGGATGATGGCCGGGCCGGACGGCAGCGAGGCGTGATAGGACAGGAGCAGGCCGCAAACGCAGGCGGCAAAACCGATCAGCACCGCCAGCACGCACATCGAGCCGACGCGGGAGGTCCAGAAGCGCGCCGCCGCTGCCGGCAGGATCATCAGCCCGACCGACAACAGCGTACCGAGCGCCTGGAAGCCGCCGACGAGGTTGAGCACGACGAGGCCGAGGAAGACGAAATGCACCGGGCTGCCCAGCCGGCTGACCGAGCGCAGGAACAACGGATCGAGGCATTCGGCGACGAGAGCGCGCCAGAACACGGCGAGGCAGCCGAGCGTGATGGCGACGATGCCGCCGATCAGCGCCAGCGCCTCGTTGTCGAGCGCCAGCACCGTACCGAACAGGACATGCATGAGATCGACGCTGGAGCCGCGCAGCGAGACCAGAAGCACGCCGAGCGCCAGCGAAATGAGGTAGAAGGCCGCCATCGAGGCGTCTTCTCGCTGGATGGTGAAACGGGACACGGCGCCGGCGCCAAGCGCGACGACGGCGCCGGCCAAAAGGCCGCCGACGGTCATCGGCAGGATGTCGAGGCCGTAGAGCAGGAAGCCGGCGGCGGCACCCGGCAGAATTGCGTGCGACATGGCGTCTCCCGCCAGGCTGAGGCGCCGCAGCATCAGGAATACGCCGACCGGGCATGCGCCCAGCGACAGCATCAGCGAGCCGAAGAGCGCGCGCTGCATGAAGCCGAAATCGGCGAAAGGAGCGATAAGCAGGTCGAACAGGGCGCTCATTCGGCGGCCCTTCTCTTGGTGACGGCCTCAGCCGGATCATGGAGATGCGGGTGCGGGTGGTCGTGTTCGTCCGGCTCGCACCAGGGGGCGTCGTCTTCCCAGGCTTCGTGAAAACGGCGGGCGCGCAGCAGGTTTTCCGGCTGCAGGGTTTCCGCCGTTTCGCCCCATGCCACCTTGCGGCGGGCAAGCAGCAGCGTTTCGGGAAAATTCTGCCGCACCATGTCGAGATCGTGGACGACGACGAGGATCGTTCGTCCTTCGCCATGCCAGCGCTTGATCAGCAGGATCAGGTCGGACACGGTCCTGGCGTCGATGGCGTTGAACGGTTCGTCGAGCAGGATGAGGTCGGCGTCCTGCACCAGGACGCGGGCAAACAGGGCGCGCTGCAACTGGCCGCCCGACAGCGTGTCGAGCGCGCGCGTTTCGAAGCCGGCGAGCCCGACCGCCTGCAACGCCTCCTTCACCGCCTGCTTGTCTTGCGCCGTATGCCGGCCAAGCAGGCCGCGCCGAGGCCACAGGCCGAGCGACACCAGATCGACGACGCGCGCGGGGAAGGAACGGTCGAGTTCGGATTGCTGCGGCAGGTAGGCGATCCGCGCGCCGCCGGCGCGCTCGATCCGGCCCGCCATGGGCCTGAGCACGCCCGCGACGCCTTTCAGCAGGGTCGATTTGCCGGACCCGTTCGATCCGACCACGGCCGTCAGCGATCCCTTGTCCACCTTGCCGCCAAGGTGATGAACGGCCGCGCGGCTGGCGTAGCCGAGGGTCAGGTCGTGAAAGGCGAGGCAGGTTTCGGGCATTCGAAATGAAATCTCTCGGCCCCCACCATTGGGAGCGTGGCCGACGGGGAGTCCGGATATGTGATGTTATTACATATGTCAACGGAGGTAGTGTAAAAAATGCGGGTGGAGCATGGGGCGCGACGGAACCTTGTGGATGGTCGGCGCAGGGGTTGCCCTATTGCCGGCTCATCCCTAAACAGGCTCGACCCTCATCTGAAAGGAAACGTTATGAGCATTCGTCGTATCGATGTCGGCCCGCGCATGAGCGACATCAACATTCACGGCAATACCGTCTATCTCGCCGGCCAGGTCGGCAATCCGGGCGGCTCGGTCGGGCAGCAGACCAAGGACATCCTCGCCACCATCGACGAATTGCTGGCCAAGGCCGGCACCGACAAGACCAAGATCCTCCAGGCCATCATCTGGCTGGCCGACATGAGCACCTTTGCCGAGATGAACGCGGAATGGGACAAGTGGGTGCCGCAGGGCAACACGCCGGCTCGCGCCACCGGAGAGGCCAAGCTTGCCGCGCCGGAATACAAGGTCGAGATGATCATCACCGCCGCGATCTGAATTCTTCGCGGGGTTTCAGGAAAGCGCGCCGTTTCGCGACGGCGCGCTTTTTTTGCCTGCTCGGTTTCGGGCAGCCCAAGCCGCCGCCTGCCTGCGGGGTGGTGGGTTGCTCATGAAGATATGAGGCCGGCAGCGGCGACCGTTCACGAAAATGCCCGAATCCTCGCCCTTCCATCCGTCCGGGCCGGAACAAAAATCGATGCCGGACTGTTGTAGCCAAAGCCATGCCTGATATTGTCTTCGGGTTCGCCCGGTTTTCATTGCGATGCAACCAAGCAGGTTGAATCGGGTCTAGAAATTGCAGCCGCGATGACGATGCCGCCACGCGCGTCGCGCTCATGGAATTTTGAATGAACATACAATCCCGCCTGTCACGAACGGAAAAGACAAATGCCGCAAAGCCAGGCGGCGCCGAGGCGGGCGCACCCGGCCGTGGTGGTGGCTTGCCGGTCGACGCGGATGAGCCGATCCGCCTGCCGTTCATGGACGAAGAGCGGCTGCGGGCTTTGGGGGAAAGCCTGGCGGGCGGCGACGTCAGCGATCTCGCGAACCTGGCGCCGTTCGACTTTCATGCGCGCCTGCGCGACAACGCCAAGAAGATACTGGAAGTCTACCGCGCCACCAATGCCGCGCAGGGCAGGGGCGAGGTGGTGACCCCGGCCGCGCAATGGCTGCTCGATAACAATTATCTGGTCGAAGAAACCATCTTCCAGATCAAGCGCGACCTGCCGCGACGCTTCTACCGGCAGCTTCCGACGCTGCAACTGGCCGACGGCACCAGCATTCCGCGCGCGCTGGCCCTTGCCTGGGCCTATGTGGCGCATTCGGACAGCTCCGTTTCGGCGCCGATGTTCAAGGCCATCGTCGAGGGTTTCCAGTCGATCGAGCCGATGAAGATCGGCGAGATATGGGCCTTGCCGCCGCTGCTGCGCTTCGTGCTGGTGGAAAACCTGCGCCGGCTGGCCGTCCGGGTGAACCGTTCGCGCGACATGCGCCTGGTCGCCAACGACGTCGCCGACCAGGTGCTTGCCTCGAAGACGGACGACGACCGGGCCATTCTGGCCGGGCATCGCGCCCATGCCCGCGACACCACCTTCGCAACCCAACTTCTCTATCGCCTGCGCGACGGTTCGCAGAATTCTGGCAAGGCCCTGGAGTGGCTGGAGGCGGAGCTTGAGCAGTCCGGCTCCGATGCCGAGGAAATCATCATCCGCGAGCACCAGACCCTGTCGAGCGGCAACGTCACGACGGGCAACATCATTCGCGGCCTGCGTCTCATCAACGACGTCGACTGGACCTACTGGTTCGAGGAGGTAAGCCGCGTCGACGCGCTTTTGCGCGAACGGACGGATTTCAACGCGCTCGACTTCACCTCGCGCGATCAATACCGCCAGTCGATCGAAGACCTGGCGCGTCGTTCGAACCTTTCTGAATACCGTGTGGCTGAGAAGGCAACCGAACTGGCGGCCGCCGCGCAGGCCGACGTCGGATTCTTCCTGGTTGGCCCGCGGCGAAAGGAACTGGAGCGGGAAATAGCCTATCGCCCCGGCCCGTTGTTGCGGCTGCGGCGCGCCTACCAGAAAACGGGCTGGATCGGTATCGTGCTGCCGGTATTCGCGCTGACGGTGCTTTTGCTCGGCCTGACCGGTGGCGCCTTGCAGACGTTGGGCCTGCCGCTTCCGGTCATCGTGCTGATGCTGGTGCTGTTTGCCATCCCGGCGAGCGAAGGCGCGCTCGGCTTCTTCACCACCGTGGTGCTTCTCTTCCTCAAGCCCACAAGACTGGTCGGTTATGAGTTCAAGGACGGCGTGCCGCAATCCGCGCGTACGCTGGTGGTGGTGCCGTCGCTGATCGGTTCTCGCGACGATGTCGAGGAAAACATCCGCAATCTCGAGGTCCACCATCTCGCCAATACGTCGGACGAACTCTATTTCGCCCTGCTTTCCGACTGGCCTGACAGCGCCGACGAGGTCGAGCAGGCGGATATCGAGATCCTCGACTTTGCCAAGGCGCAGATCGCCAGGCTGAACGAGCGCTACCCGAGCGAGGGGGGCGTGCCGCGTTTCCACCTGCTGCACCGGCACCGGCTCTACAATCCCTCGCAAGGGTGCTGGATGGGCTGGGAGCGCAAGCGCGGCAAGTTGCATGAACTCAACCTGCTTTTGCGTGGCGACAGCGATACCACCTTCATGCCGGTCGAGGCCCCGCTGCCGGAGAATGTCGTCTTCGTGATGACGCTCGATGCCGACACCCGCACCACGCGCGATGCCGTTACCCGCCTGATCGGCAAGCTTTGCCATCCCCTCAATCGCCCACATTTCGATGCCACCAGGCGCACGATTACGGCCGGCTACGCGATCCTGCAGCCGCGGATCACGCCGTCGCTGACCTCGGGCGACGAGGCGTCGTTCTTCCAGCGCGTCTTTTCGGCCAACCGCGGGCTCGACCCTTACGTGTTTGCCGTTTCCGACCTCTACCAGGATCTTTTCAGCGCGGGCTCCTTCACAGGCAAGGGGCTCTACCATGTCGACGCTTTCGAGGCGGCCTTGCGGGATCGCATCGGCGAGAACACCATCCTCAGCCACGACCTGCTCGAAGGGGCGCTGGCCCGCTCGGCACTGGTGACGGATGTCGAACTGGTCGAGGATTACCCGACCCGCTATTCGGTCGATGCGTCGCGCCAGCACCGCTGGGCGCGCGGCGACTGGCAGTTGCTGGGCTTCATCTTCGGCCCCCGCTCCGGCGTGCCGGCGCTGTCACGCTGGAAGATGATCGACAATTTGCGCCGGTCGCTGACGCCGATCTTCTGGGTCATGGCGGCGATTGCCGGCTGGACGCTGCTGCCCTTCACGCAGGCCGCCCAATGGCAGGCCCTGCTGATCCTCAGCCTGTTCATGGCGCCGACCTTCGATATCGTCAATTCGGTCCTGCCCAAGAGCCGGGACGCCACGGCGCGAGGGCATTTTTCGGCGCTGGTGCATGACGTTGCCTTCGGCACTGCCATGGTCGCGCTCAAGATCGTGCTGATGGCCCATACCGCGTGGATGATGGGCGATGCGATCATCCGCACGCTTTACCGGCTTTTCATAAGCCGCAAGAACCTGCTTGAGTGGCGCACCGCCTCGCAGGCGCAAAAGAGCGGCAGCAACGATTTCGCCTCCTATTACGCGATGATGCACGGCGCGGTCATCGTCGGCCTCGTCGGCCTCGCCATTCCGGTGCTGGCCGATTCCACCGGCGCGTTCGTCGCCTTCTTCTTCGCCCTGTTCTGGATCGGCTCGCCGGCCTTCGCCTGGGTCATCAGCCGCTCGGCCGAAACCGAGGACCGGCTGCGCATTTCGGCCCGGGACATCCAGGCGCTGCGCATCGCCGCGCGCCGAACCTGGCATTATTTCGAAACCTTCGTGACCCCCGAAGACAACCACCTGCCGCCGGATAATTTCCAGGAGACGCCGGCGCCGGTCATTGCCCATCGCACGTCACCCACCAATATCGGCGTCTACCTGCTGTCGGTGGTGAGCGCACGCGACTTCGGCTGGATCAGCCTCGCCGACGCAGTCGCGCGCATCGAAGCGACCTTGACCACCATCGAGAGCATGCCGCGCAGCCGCGGCCATCTCTTCAACTGGTACGACACGGTTTCGCTGAAGCCGCTTTATCCGCTCTATATTTCGAGCGTCGACAGCGGCAATCTCGCCGGCCACCTCGTCGCGGTGGCGGCAACCTGCGCCGAATGGGCGGAAGCGCCGTCCGTCCACCTGCAAGCCGATTTCGACGGCATTCTCGACGTCGTCGCCATCCTCGACGAGAGCCTTGACGAACTGCCGGACGATCGCCGGCAGTTGCGGCCGCTGAGGCAGCGCCTTTCGGACCGGCTCGACGGCATGCGCCGGGCGGTCTACACTATCAAGCAGCAGCCGGAGATGGCTTCGATCCGCACCATCAATCTGGCGGTGCTCGCCGGCGAAATCCGCAAGCTTGCAGCCGCCATCCATACCGAGGCCGCCTCGGTGCGCAGCGACGTCATCGCCGATTGGGCGGCACGGCTTGAAGCCACGTGCGAGGCGCATGTGCTGGATTCCCACAGCGACGACGCGACGATCGCCGCGCTGCGGACCAAGCTCATCGAACTGCGGGAACGCGCCCGCCGCTTCGCCTTCGAAATGGACTTTTCCTTCCTCCTGCGTACCGAACGCAAGCTGTTGTCGATCGGCTACCGGGTGGAAGAACATCAACTCGACGAGAGCTGCTACGATCTGCTCGCGTCCGAGGCGCGGCTGACCAGCCTGTTCGCCGTCGCCAAGGGCGACCTGCCTACCGACCACTGGTTCCGCCTGGGGCGGCCGGTCGTGGAGATCGGCTTCCAGGGCGCGCTGATGTCGTGGTCGGGCTCGATGTTCGAATATCTGATGCCGCCGCTGGTGATGAAGGAGCCGCAGGGCAGCATCCTCAACCAGACCAGCAAGCTGATCATCAAGCGTCAGATCCAGTACGGCAATTCGAAGAACGTGCCGTGGGGCATCTCCGAGGCCGCCTACAATGCGCGCGACCGGGAACTGAACTATCAGTACACCAATTTCGGCGTCCCGGGCCTCGGGCTCAAGCGCGGCCTCGGCCAGAACACGGTGATCGCGCCCTACGCGACGGTGCTTGCCGCGCAGTTCATGCCGCGCGAGGCCGTCGATAATCTGGAGCGCCTGAAGAAGGTTGGTGCGCTCGGCCGCCACGGTTATCACGACGCGGTCGATTTTACGCCGCAACGGCTGCCCGAAGGCGCCGACCATGCCGTGGTGCGCAACTACATGGCGCACCATTCGGGCATGTCGATCGCCGCCGTCGCCGACGCGATCTTCGAGGGCCGCCTGCGCGACCGTTTCCACAGCGATCCGGTGATCGAATCGGCCGAGCTTCTGTTGCAGGAGAAGGCGCCGCGCGAAATTCTGGCCGCGACAGTGCGCACCGAGGCCGACGAGCGTACGGCCAAAGGCGAGACCGAGGTGCAGAGCCCGGACACCCGCATCATCCTCGACCCGCTGTGGGCGCTGCGCTCGACCAGCCTGATGTCGAACGGGCGCTACTGCGTCATGCTCACCGCGACCGGCTCCGGCTACAGCCGATGGGGCGACGTCGCGGTGACGCGCTGGCAGCCCGATCCGACCGAGGACCGGCTCGGCACTTACATCTTCCTGCGCGACACCGACACCGGCGACTGGTGGTCGACTACCGCCGAGCCCAAGCGCACTGCGGGCGAAACCGCTCACACCCAGTTTTCGGACGACAAGGCGAGCTTCGTGAAGACGGTCGGCACGCTGCGGTCGGAAGTCGAGTGCATCGTCATTTCCGAAGGCAACGGCGAGGGGCGCCGCGTCACGCTTTTCAACGACGGGCCGACCGACCGCCACATCGAAGTCACGTCCTTTGCCGAACTGGCGCTCGCGCCCGAGGCTACCGACAACGCCCACCCGGTATTCTCGAAGATGTTCGTGGAGACCGAGATCGTTCCCAATACCGGGGTCATCTTCGCCACCCGGCGCAAGCGCGACAGCAACGAGCAGAGCATCGCAGCCGCCCATTTCGTCACCAATCCGTCCGGCCTTGCCCGCGATACCGAGGCGGAAACGGATCGGCGCGCCTTTCTCGGGCGCGGGCGCACCATCGCCAACGCGGCCGCGTTCGATCCGGGCGCGACGCTTTCCGGTCAGGCCGGCTTCACGCTCGATCCGATCGCCTCACTGCGGCGCCACGTGCGCGTTCCGGCGAGGAAGAAGATTTCGCTGACGTTCTGGACCATTGTCGGCTCCGACCGCAAGGAGATGGAGGAGACGGTTTCGCGGCTCGACCATCCCGAGAGCTTTTCGCGGCAGGCCATGCTGGCCTGGACCCGCTCGCAGGTGCAGACCCGCCATCTCGGCCTCAGTCTCGCCGACGCCGCCAATGTCCAGAAGCTGGCGCGCTACCTGATTTATCCGGACGGCTTCCTGCGCGCCCCGGCGGAGACGATCGTCTCCGGGCTGGGCAAGCAGTCCAGCCTGTGGCCGACCAGCATTTCGGGCGACTATCCGATCTTCGCGGTCAGGATCGCCGACATCGCCGACATCGAGATCGTCGCCCAGGCGCTGCGCTTCCAGGAATATATGCGCGCCCGCGGCATGATGGCCGATCTCGTGATCGTCAACGAGCAGGCCTCGTCCTACGTGCAGGACCTGCAGCAGTCGATCGAGACGCTGTGCGAAAACAGCCGGGTGCGCGGCACGGAACTCGGCCCGCGCCAGCATATCTTCGCCGTGCGGCGCGACCTGATGGACGAGACCACCTACAAGACCCTGCTCGCCGTCGCACGCGTGGTCCTGCATACCCGCAACGGCACCATCTTCGACCAGATCGAGCGGGCCGAGACGGCGGGCCTCCAGGCGCGGGACGCGCTCGCCCCGCAGGGCGCGGCCGCTTCCGAGGATGTTCCGGCCTTGTCGCCGGTGGCGGAAACCAGCCCGGCGCCGGTCGTGCCGGCCGACGGCGACGGATTGGCCTACTGGAACGGTTTCGGCGGCTTTGACGGCGACGGCCGCCATTACGTCGTGCGGCTGAGCGGGCGGGACACGACCCCGCAGCCATGGATCAACGTGATTGCCAACGCATCCTTCGGCTTCCACGCCTCGGCGGAGGGGGCGGCCTTTACCTGGAGCCGCAACAGCCGCGACTACCAGTTGACGCCATGGTCGAACGATCCGGTCACCAACCGGCCCGGTGAGAGCATCTATATCCACGATCTTGCCTCTGGCGAGGCGTTCTCACCGATTGCAGCCGTCGTGCGCGATACGGGGATGACGTACGAGGCATGGCACGGGCAGGGCTTCTCCACCTTCCGGGCGGCGAAGGGGCCGCTGGCGATGGACCTGACCCATGTCGTCGATCCCGTCGACCCGGTGAAGGTTTCGCGCCTGCGCATCCGCAATAGCGGAACCGCCACGGCGCGCCTGCGCGTTTACGCCTATGCCGAATGGGTGCTGGGTGGCCATCGCTCCCGCACCGCGCCGACCATCATCCCGTCGCGCGACGAGGCGACGGGCGCGCTTCTGGCGCAAAACCCCTATGGGCTCGATTTCGGCGATCGCGTTGCCTTCCTCGGCAGCGACCGCCTGCCGCAATCGGTCAGCGCGGACCGGCAGGAGTTTTTGGGCCGGCACGGCAGCAGCGAGGCGCCCCGGGCGGTGCTTGAAGGGGCAAGCCTGTCCGGCCGTATCGAGGCCGGCGATGACCCGTGCGCGGCGATGGCGCACGATATCGAAATCCCGGCCGGCGGCGACGTGACGATGCTGTGGCTGATGGGCGATGCCGCCTCCGCCGAGGAAGCGAGCGCGCTGATTGTGCGTCACGCCAAGGTCGACTACGACCAGCGGCTTGCCGACAATGAACTCCGGTGGCGGGGCTTCCTCGATACGATCCAGGTCGAGACGCCGGACAAGGCGCTCGACGCCATGGTCAACCACTGGCTGCCCTATCAGGCTCTTTCCTGCCGCATCCGGGCCCGCTCGGCCTTTTATCAGGCAAGCGGCGCGTTCGGCTTCCGCGACCAGTTGCAGGATACGATGGCCCTGCTTGCGCATGACCCGGACCTTGGCCGCGAGCAAATCCTGAACGCGGCCGGCCGGCAATTCGTCGAGGGCGACGTGCAGCACTGGTGGCTGCCGCGCACCGGCGCGGGCGTGCGCACCATCATCTCGGACGACATCGTCTGGCTCGCCCATGCCGTGGCCCGCTACATCGCGGTGACGGGCGACAAGGCGATCCTGAAGCAGCAATTGCCGTTCATCGAGGGCCAGGCGCTGGCCGAGGGGGAACACGATTCCTTCTTCGTGCCCACCGTTTCGCAGAAAACCGTGTCGCTCTACGAGCACTGTGCCCGGGCGCTCGATCTCGCTATCCAGCGCAGCAGCGAGGGGGGCCTGCCGTTGATCCTCGGCGGCGACTGGAACGACGGGATGAACCGTGTCGGCGAAGAGGGTAGGGGCGAAAGCGTCTGGCTGGGCTGGTTCCTGCTGGCGACGCTGGGCGACTTCGCGCCCATCGCCAAGGCCGAGGGCGATACCAGGCACGCGCAGGCTTGGGAAAAGCACGCCCACACCCTGAAGCGCGCACTCGAAAGCTCTGCGTGGGACGGCCAGTGGTACCGGCGCGGCAGCTTCGATGACGGCACGCCGCTCGGTTCCCACAACTCCGACGAATGCCGCATCGACTCCATCGCGCAATCATGGAGCGTGCTGTCGGGCGACGGCGATCCCGCGCGTTCCCGCACCGCGATGGAGGCTGCGGTCAAGTTCCTTGTCGACGACGACCTCAAGATACTGAAGCTGTTTACGCCGCCCTTCTCGAAAACCCGGAAGGATCCGGGCTACATCAAGAGCTACCCGCCCGGCGTTCGCGAAAATGGCGGCCAGTACACCCATGCCGCGACCTGGTTTGTCATCGCGCTGGCCGAAATGGGGCTTTTCGACGAGGCGTACCGGTGCTTTGCGATGCTGAACCCGGTCAACCACGCCCTGGACGCGGCCGCCTGCGAGCGCTATCGCGTCGAGCCCTTCGTGGTCGCCGCCGACGTTTACGCCGGCGAGGAAAAGGGCGGGCGCGGCGGCTGGACCTGGTATACCGGCTCCGCCGGCTGGCTCTACCGCGCGGCGGTGGAAGGCATCCTCGGCATCAGCAAGAAAGGCAAGCGCATCGAGGTTTCGCCGCGGCTGCCCAGCCATTGGAACGGCTACTCGGCCACTCTCAGGATGCCGGAGGGCGAGTGCAGGATAAAGGTCGTGCGCGACGAGGCCGCCAAGGCGGTCACGCTCGAAAAGGCGGGCGTGCGGCAGAAGGGTCTTTCCTTCGACCTCAGGGCCAATGCCTCGATCGAGGTGACGGTAACAATACCTGCCTGAACGTCGGCCTGACGGCGACTGCATAAAATTGAGGCAGCGGGCGACCGCTGCCTTTATTTTGCCGCACGGATGACATTTTAGCTTTCATCTCAATCCGTTAGACGATCACGCCAAATTTCCTTCCGTTGCCATGTTTTGTTCGCGAAATCGGAACAGAAGGGGAGTCGGGCCATTGTTAAGCGGGGTGTCAATCGATAGGTCTCTGCTGCAACAGAACGCTGTGCAATAAGTTCGGTGGAGTAGGCAAGTGTCGCTTCTGCAAATCTACTGGAGAGCACTGGGTTATCTTGCGTCCGACAGAAAGCGCGTTGCCTTCATTTGCGCCGCCAATGTCACGCTGGCCATCATAACCATTCTTGAACCCATCCTGTTCGGCCGTGTCATCGACGCCATGTCGGACAAGCAGGACGTTGTGCCGACACTCGTGCTCTGGGCAGGCCTCGGCGCGTTCAACATCATCGCCTTCGTGTGGGTGGCGCGCGGTGCCGACCGCTTCGCGCACGCCCGGCGCGGCGACCTGTTGTGCCAGTCCTTCGAACGCGTGATCACCATGCCGCTGTCGTGGCACCAGCAGCGCGGCACCTCCACGGCGCTGCATACGCTGCTGCGCGCCACCGAGGCGCTGTTCGGCCTGTGGCTCGAATTCATGCGCCAGCATCTCTCCGCAGCCGTGGCATTGTGTTTGCTGGTGCCGACCGCGCTGCATCTCGATGTGCGCATGGCAACCGTGCTTCTGGTGCTGGGCGCGATCTATGTCGCCGTCGGCCGGCTGGTCATGCGCAAGACCAAGGCCGGCCAGGCCAATGTCGAGCGCCATTATCATCAGGTGTTCGGCCACGTCACCGACGCCGTCAGCAACGTCTCGGTGCTGCAGAGCTATAACCGCATCGGGCTTGAAGCCGAGATGCTGCGCCAGCATGTGCGCAATCTTCTCAATGCCCAATATCCCGTGCTCGACTGGTGGGCGATCGCCAGCGCGTTGCAACGGCTGTCCTCGACCATTTCCATGATGGTCGTGCTGTTGATCGGCGCCTATCTGGTGACCCACGGCCAGTTGCGCATCGGTGACGTCGTCGCCTTCACCGGCTTCGCCACGGTGCTGATCGCCCGGCTCGACCAGATATCGGCCTTCGTCAACCAGATTTCCGACAACCGCGCCAAGCTCGAGGAGTTCTACCGGCTGGAGGACGCCGCCGCCGAGGGCGTCGAGCCGGAGGGCATGCGCGACCTCGGCGCCGTCACCGGCCATGTGCGCTTCGACAACGTGTCGTTCGAATTCAGCAAGTCGGGCCAGGGCGTGCACGACGTCTCGTTCGAGGTTCAGGCCGGCCAGACCATCGCCATCGTCGGGCCGACCGGTGCGGGCAAGACCACGGTCATCAACCTGTTGCAGCGGGTATTCACGCCCGACTCCGGCCGCATCCTCATCGACGGCATCGACACCCGCACGGTGACGCGCAGGTCGTTGCGCCATTCGATCGCGACCGTGTTCCAGGATGCCGGGCTGCTCAACCGCTCGATCGAGGACAATATCCGCGTCGGCCGGGCCGATGCCAGCTATGACGAGATCCATGCCGCCGCCGCCGCTGCCGCCGCACAGGATTTCATCCTGTCCAAAGCCGATGGCTACGACACGATGGTCGGCGAGCGCGGCGGCCAGCTTTCCGGCGGTGAGCGCCAGCGCATCGCCATTGCCCGTGCCGTGCTCAAGGACGCGCCGATCTTGGTGCTCGACGAGGCGACCAGCGCGCTCGACGTGGAAACGGAAGACCGCGTCAAGGATGCCATCGACGAACTGCGGCGCCATCGCACCACCTTCATCATCGCCCACCGCCTGACCACGGTGCGGGATGCCGATCTGGTGGTGTTCATGGACAATGGCCGCATCGCCGAGATGGGCGGCTTTGCCGAACTGTCGCTGCGCAACGGTCGCTTTGCCGCCCTGCTGCGTGCCGGTGGCCTGCTCAACGACGAGGAAGTGCGCCGCCTGAGCCGCATCTCCGCGGTGAAGGAAGCCGCTGCCTGATCCGGAAGCGCCGGGACTCTGGCCTGCGACACCGGCGATCGATTGCCGCCGCCTTCCCGTCGGGCTATGTAACGAGGCATGAGCGACACAAGCGAGCGCCCTGCGACCTGGACCGACTTCGCCAATCCGACATTTTTCGTCGGATTGGCCGATCGGTTGGTGCCATGGCTGGCGGCTATCGCCGCCTTCATTCTGGCGATCGGCCTCTATATGAGCTTCGCTGCGCCGGCTGATTACCAGCAAGGCATTACCGTGCGCATCATGTATATCCATGTGCCGTTCGCGTGGCTGTCGATGATGTGCTATTCGCTGATGGCAATTTCGGCGCTCGGCACCCTGGTGTGGCGCCATCCGCTGGCCGATGTCGCGCTGAAGTCCGCCGCTCCGATCGGCGCAGTCTTTACCGCGCTGGCGCTGATTACCGGCTCCATCTGGGGCAAGCCGATGTGGGGCACGTGGTGGGTGTGGGACGCGCGGCTCACCTCCGTCTTCGTGCTGTTTCTCATGTATCTCGGCATCATTGCGCTGACCCGGGCGCTGGACGATCCGGGGCGCTCCGCCTGGGCCGCCGCGGTCATCACGCTGGTGGGTTTCATCAATGTCCCGATCATCAAGTTTTCGGTCGACTGGTGGAATACGCTGCACCAGCCGGCATCGGTGTTCCGGCTGGATGGCCCGACCATCGACCCGAGCCTTTTGTGGCCGCTGCTGGTCATGGCGATAGGCTTTACCGTGCTGTTCTTCACGCTTCACCTGATGGCGATGCGCACGGAAATCTGGCGCCGGCGCGTGGCCGCCATGCGGCGCATCGCGGCGCGCAGCGCCGAACGATAGCGAGTTCCGATGACTGGTTCGTCAGTCGGAGCGGCCGCGCGCCGCGACCGGCAGCGTTTCCAGCACCTTCTCACCCGAGATCAGGTGCACCTTGTCGAACAGGTTCACGACGACGCAGCAGTGATTGGGGACAAGGCGCACGCGCTCGCCGACCGACAGGCGGGCGCTGCCTGACAGCAGGAGCTTGCCGTGTTCTTCGCTCAGCCCGCTGACGGTGGCGCCGGGCATGCCCTGCACCTCGCCGAAGTCGGACAGCCCCAGCGTGTCGCTGGACAGCGCCTTGGAGCCGGCGTCGACGATGGCGCGCGCCGCGGTCGGATGGCTGACCACCGTGGCCAGCACGGTAAGCGCGCAGTCGTCGAGCGTGGCCGCGCCGTCCCGGACCTGGGAACGGTCCATGTAGATGTAGGTGCCGGGGCGATACTCGGTGATGACGGTGTCGCGCCCCGTTCGCCACATATCGGGGGTGCCGCCGCTTGAAATGCGCCGGCAGTCGAAGCCTGATGCCGCAAGCGCATCGCGCGCCTGCCGCAGCCAGGTTTCGGCCTTTTCGGGTTGCCCGTTCGCCGGATAGGTCATCAACCCGCCGAAGCTGAGGCCACGCGCCGCCGCGATGCCGCGCGCCAGCGTCACCGCCTCGTCCGCGTTCTGGACGCCGCAGCGGCCCATGCCGGTATCGCACTCGACCAGCACCTCGAGCCGGTGGCCGGGGTCGGTGAAGGCGGCGGCCAGCCCGTCAAGCGCGACGGCGTTGTCCACGGTGACGGACAGGGTGATGCGCCGATGCAGGGTGAGCAGGCGTTCCAGCTTGGTGCGGCCAAGGATATTGTAGGGAAGGAAAATATCCGTCAGCCCGGCATCCGCCATGACTTCTGCTTCGCCGATCTTCTGGCAGGTGATACCGACTGCGCCGGCGGCCATCTGCCTGCCTGCCCAATAGGGAAGCTTGTGGGTCTTGACGTGGGGGCGCAGGTGCTGGCCGTGGCGGTCGGCATGCGCCTGGGCTCGCGCAATATTGGCTTCGGCCCGGTCCACGTCGATGAGAACCGCAGGTGTATCGAGATCGTGGATGGTGGGCATGGCCGTCCCTCGTGAAAGACAGCGCCGGTTATGGCCCCGATCCCGTTCCATGTCACGCCTCGGGCAGTCGGTGGAGCCTTGCGGGGCACGGATTTATCGACAGCGCTGCGGCATTCGTCTATCCGATGACGATGCAGGCTCAGGAGGCCACCGTCATGAAACGCTCCGCTATCAACGCCGTCATTCGCGAGGCAGACGCCTTCATCCGCTCGTTCGGCTACATCATGCCGCCTTTCGCCTATTGGAGCCCGGAAGAAATGAAGGCGCGGCGGGAGAGTTCGTCCGGCATCTTCGGTTCGCGGCTGGGCTGGGACATCACCGATTACGGGCAGGGCAAGTTCGATCAACTCGGCCTGTTCCTGTTCACCGTGCGCAACGGCCGCTTCGAGGACATGAAGAAGGGTTCCGGCATGCTCTATGCGGAAAAGATCATGATCTCACGCAAGGACCAGCTGTCGCCGATGCACCGCCACGTCATCAAGGCCGAGGACATCATCAATCGCGGCGGCGGCAAGCTGGTGCTGGAACTGTTCATGCCGGATGCCGAAGGCGGTATCGACCCGACGGCGGAAGTCTCGGTTCCGGTCGACGGCACCATCCGCAAGCTGCCGGCCGGCGGGCTCCTGAAGCTAGACCCGGGCGAGAGCGTCACCCTTCTGCCCGGCGTCTGGCACGCCTTCTGGGGCGAGGGCAAGGACGTGCTGATCGGCGAGGTGTCGACGGTCAACGACGACCTCACCGACAATATCTTCCGTGAACCCATCGGCCGTTTTGCCGATATCGAGGAAGACGTGGCGCCGCTGCATCTGCTGGTTTCCGACTACGAGAAATGGGTGGGGTAGGGGCGCTCCCTCTTCGCGCAAATGTGACAGGCCCGCAGGCGACATTTTCGCACGGGCATGATAACCGCATTTTTTGCCGATAAGCCCCGCTCGGCGACCGATTCCTAAAGGAATGTCTCCCGAAAGTGGCTCCCGTTTCGGGGTAAGGACATGCCCGCTTTGTCTGGAACCCGATCGTGAACCGCATTGTCCCGCTCGTCCTCGCGGTCGCCCTGTTCATGGAAAACATGGACTCGACGGTCATTGCTACTTCGTTGCCGGCGATCGCTGTCGACATAAACACCAGCCCGATCGCGCTGAAGCTGGCGCTGACCGCCTATCTGGTGTCGCTGGCGATCTTCATCCCGGTAAGCGGCTGGATGGCGGACCGGTTCGGTGCCAAGAACATTTTCCGCACCGCGATTGCCGTCTTCATGGTGGGGTCGGTCGCCTGTGCGCTGTCGAATTCGCTGGCCGCCTTCGTCGTCGCGCGCTTCTTGCAGGGCATGGGCGGCGCGATGATGACGCCGGTGGGCAGGCTGGTGCTGGTGCGCGCCACGCCCAAGAAAGATCTGGTGGCGGCGATGTCCTGGCTCAGCATCCCCGCACTGGTCGGCCCGCTGGTCGGGCCGCCCGTCGGCGGTTTCATCACCACCTATTTTTCCTGGCACTGGATCTTCCTGATCAACGTTCCGATCGGCGTCGTCGGCATCTGGCTTGCCACCCGGTTCCTGCCGATGACGCCTTCCGCCGTCACGCCGCGGCTGGATGTTCCGGGGTTCATCCTGAGCGGGATCGCCGCGTCGGGCGTGGTGTTCGGCCTTTCCGTGATGGGGCTCGCGGCTTTGCCGCCCTATGTCGGCATCGTAACCACGGTTGTCGGCCTGCTGTCGGGCGTGGCCTATCTGTTTCACGCGCGCCATGCGGTGAACCCGCTCTTGGCGCTCAACCTGTTCGACAACCAGACGTTCCGCGCCTGCGTGCTGGGCGGCGGACTGTTTCGCATCGGCATCGGCGCGGTGCCGTTCCTGCTGCCGCTGATGCTCCAGATCGGCTTCGGGCTGACGCCGTTCCAGTCCGGCATGATTACCTTCGTGTCGGCGATCGGGGCGCTCGGCATGAAGCTCGTCACGACATGGGTGTTCCGGGTGGGCGGCTTTCGCAACGTGCTGGTTTTAGGGTCGCTGATTTCGGCCATCTCGGTCGGTATCAACGGCCTGTTCACGCCGGAAACGCCCTATGCGCTGATCCTTGCCGTGCTTCTCGTCGGCGGTTTCCTGCGCTCGATGTTCTTCACCGGCATCAACGCGCTGACCTATGCCGAGATTTCGCCCGAGGACACCAGCAAGGCAACGCCGATCGCCGCCGTCGCGCAGCAGCTTTCCATCGCCCTTGGTGTGGCCGTCGCTGGTGGCATCCTGGAAACGTCGACGCATTTCCACGGCGGCACGCTGACGCTCACAGATTTCCACATCGCCTTTTTCATCGTGGCGGGAATATCGGCGCTGGCGGCGATCTGGTTCGTGCGCCTTGCGCCCGATGCCGGCAGCGCCGTGTCGGGGCACAGCAACGGTTCGCGAGCGGCGGCGGAAACCGCCGCCTCCTCGCACTGAGGCCAGCTACCCGGCGTCCGACGGCGCGCGGCCCTTGAAATCCTTGGCCAGCAGGTAGAGCTCGACCGATTCCTCGCGCGAGGCCGGCGGCTTGACGTGATGCACCGAACGGAAATGCTTTTTCAGCAGAGCCAGGACTTCGTGCTCCGTGCCGCCCTGGAACGTCTTCGACAGAAAATGGCCACCGGGTTTCAGGACGGAAATGGCGAAATCGGCGGCGACCTCGCACAGATGCTCGGTGCGCAGATGATCGGTTCGCCGATGCCCCGTGGTCGGTGCCGCCATGTCGGACAGAACCACGTCCGGCTCGCCGCCGAGCGCTTCCATCAGCCGGGCAGGGGCGTCGTTGTCCAGGAAATCCATTTCCAGCACGACCGCTCCCGGGACCGCGTCCATGCCGAGATAATCGATGCCGACGACATGCGGCTTTTCGGCCGTCGAGCCGGTACGCGCCGCCGCGACCTGGCACCAGCCGCCCGGTGCCGCACCGAGGTCGATGACTTTCATGCCAGGCTTGAGCAACTGGTAGCGGTCGTCGATCTCGATCAGTTTGTAGGCCGCGCGCGACCGGTAGCCATCGGCCTTGGAACGCTGGACATAGGGATCGTTCATGTGGCGCTCCAGCCAGCGCCGCGACGATTCCTTCAGGCCGCTCTTCTTCTTGACGCGTGTTCGCATGACGCGCATGCCGGCCGATGTGGGTGTTCCAGGTTTCTTGGTCATTGCCGGTAGCCACCCCGCCAGCGATTGCGCCAGGCGCCGTCGTCGGCCATCAGTTCGCTCAAGATGCCCTCGCGCAGGCCGCGATCGGCGACCCGGAGGCGTTCGGCCGGCCAGACGGCGCGGATCGCTTCGAGAATGGCGCAGCCGGCGAGCACCAGATCGGCGCGGTCGGCGCCGATGCAGGGATTGGCGACGCGCTGCTGAAAATCCCAGCCGACCAGCCGCTCGACCATGGCATCGACGCTGTCGCGGTCCATCCACAGCCCGTCGATGCGGCGTCGGTCGTAACGCTCGAGGTCGAGATGCACGCCGGCAAGGGTCGTGACCGTGCCGGAAGTGCCGAGCAGGTGGAATTTCGAGCCTGCAACGACGTGCCTGAGGCGGTTGCGCCCTTCGAAGGCTTCAAGGTGGGCGGCGACGTCGTCGACCATCGCGGCGAAAATCTCGCGGGTGACCGCGCGGCCGCCGAAGCGTTCGGCTAGCGAGACGACGCCGACCGGCAGCGAGGTCCAGGAAACGATGTGGTTGGCCAGCCGTGGCGATCGCCGGCCGGTCAGGTCGATGAGCGCGATTTCGGAGGAGCCGCCGCCGATGTCGAACAGGACCACGCCTTGCGTGTCCCGCTCGATCAGCGAGCCGCATCCGGACACGGCAAGCCGCGCCTCGGTCTGGCGGTCGATGACTTCGAGATCGAGACCGGCCTCGCGCCTGACGCGGCTGATGAAGGCCTCGCCGTTCGCAGCCGAACGGCAGGCCTCGGTGGCGATCAGCCTTGCCCGCTTGATCTTGCGGTGCGCAAGCTTGTCTCCGCAGATCTTCAGCGCCTCGACGGCGCGATCCATCGCCGCCTCACCCAGCCTGCCGCTCGACGACAGGCCTTCGCCCAGCCGTACGATGCGCGAAAAGGCGTCGATGACGCGAAACTGCCCGTAGCGCGTCGGCACGGCGACGAGCAGGCGGCAGTTGTTGGTGCCGAGATCGAGCGCGGCGAAGACAGGGAGTTCCTGTGCGGCCACCGGCGTGCGGCCGGACGGCGGTCGGCCAAGGGCTGCACCGGGCACCGCCTTGGCTGCTGCCGGTGCAGGATGATCGATCAGCTTGGCTGTCGGTGTCTCATTGGCGGTGGCGGTCCCGCGCACGGAAGGGGATTCGCCGCGTGCGAAGACCTTTCGGCCCCGCTTCCGCTTCCGCCGTCTCTTCTTTGGTTCATGATTGCGTTCGCCCGCCGACCCGTTTGCGGGCGATGGGGCTGCAATCTGGTCCGCAGGCGGTGCCGCAGATGGAATTCCGCCGCCCGGAGGCTTCGGCAAACCGCTCGACACGCCTGGCGCCGACGCATCTGCGTCGGAGTCGCGGTCTTCCACTGTCGTTCCTTCCGGCGCCGCGCGAACCGGCCTAGCCGACGCAGCGTGCGCATCTATTTCTTACGTTGGCAACAGATTAGCAGCGCCTTGCGCGATCACCAAGAGCGCCAGCCGCAAAAAGATCGCCGCCGGCTGCGCAGGATCCGCTGCTGCGCGTGCGTACGGTACGTTTCCGCGCGATTTTCGGGCGCGCCGGGGAAGGTGGTTGATGCTGTTATCCCGTGTGCAGAAGTCGGCGTACAAGGCTTGACTATTTCGCGGTGGCGGATAAAAGGCAGCCCAGAAACGAGATCGCGCCGCCAGACGGTCCTTGACCGACCTCGTTTTATCATATGCGCCGAACGCCGGCGCCGTCTTGGGGAATAGGTTAACGGTAGACCCACGGACTCTGACTCCGTTAGTCCTGGTTCGAATCCAGGTTCCCCAGCCATCCTATCGTGTTGAAATTACATTGATTTCTGTTTTGGTGTCATGATCCGAAACGGCAATGTCACGAATTTGGCGCTTTGCGCGACGTGGATTCCGCTAGTCGATCACGT
>JBASAA010000004.1:0-23480 GCA_049650385.1 Mesorhizobium sp. | reverse complement strand
GAGGCGGTCGGCGTCTATGTGCGCAACCAGCGCGCCAAGGCCGAGCAGGCCGGCATCGGCTTCGAGGAGCGCAACTTTCCGGCCGACCTCACCGCCGCCGAACTGGAAGCGGCGATCCACGGCATGAACGCCGATCCGCGCGTGACCGGCATCATCATCCAGCGCCCGGTGCCGCGCCATATCCCGATCAAGGCGATCCAGGCGGCCGTGCATCCGCTGAAGGACGTGGAGGGCATGCACCCGGCCTCCATCGGCAACATCGTCTATAACGAACTCGACCTCGCCCCTTGTACCGCCGCCGCCTCGGTGGAACTGCTCAAGGAAACCGGCCTCGACCTGAAAGGGCTGGAAGTGGTGGTGGTCGGCCATTCGGAAATCGTCGGCAAGCCGATCGCCTTCCTGCTGATGAGCGAGGGCGCGACGGTGACGGTATGCCACCACATGACGCGCTCGGTGGCGGCGCATGCGCGGCGCGCCGATGCGCTGTTCGTAGCCGTGGGCAAGCCGCGCCTGATCAAGGCCGACATGGTCAAGCCCGGCGCGGCCGTCATCGACATCGGCATCAATACCGAGACCGGTCCGGACGGCAAGGAGCGCATCGTCGGCGACGTCGATACCGACAGCGTCAAGGAAGTCGCGTCGTGGATCACGCCGGTGCCGGGCGGTGTCGGGCCGATCACGGTCTCCATCCTGCTGCGCAACACCATGGTGGCGCTTTCCCGCCAGCGCGCGCTCTATCAGGCGACCTACGGCACGGCGGAGTAGCCGTTACCCCAGCCCTTCCGGCTTTGGCCCGCCATAGGCCCAGTCCAGCAGCTTGATCGTATGCACCACGGGCATATTCGCGGCCGACGCGATCTGGGTGATGCAGCCGATATTGCCGGTGGCGACGACCGCCGCGCCCGTCGCGGCGATATTTTTCACTTTGCGATCGCGCAGGCGGGCGGAAATCTCCGGCTGCATGATGTTGTAGGTGCCGGCCGAGCCACAGCACAGATGCCCCTCGCGCGGCTCCTTCACCACGAAGCCGGCCTTCGCCAGCAGTTCCTTCGGCTGGCGCACGATCTTCTGGCCGTGCTGCATGGAACAGGCCGAGTGATAGGCGACCACGGTGCCCGGCTTCCGCGCCGGTTCCGGCAGATCGAGCGTGACGAGATACTCAGTGATATCCCTGGCCAGCGCCGACACCCTTGCCGCCTTTTCCGCATAGGCGGGGTCGAGCCGCAGCATGAAGCCGTAATCCTTGATTGTCGTGCCACAGCCCGACGCGGTGATGATGATGGCGTTGAGCCCGCCATTCTCGATCTCGCGCGTCCATGCGTCGACGTTCCGGCGGGCCGACGCGAGCGCCTGTTCCTCGCGCCCCATGTGATGCACCAGCGCGCCACAGCAGCCCTCGCCCTCAGGCACCACCACCTCGACGCCGACCCGGTTGAGCAGCGAAATCGTCGCCTCGTTGATGCCGGGGTCGAGCACCGGCTGCGCGCAGCCGGTGAGGATGGCGACGCGGCCGTTTTTCGCCGCCCCCTGCCCCGGATGGGCGCCGGGCAAGGCCATCGGCGAAGCGGCCGGCACCGCGGCGGGCGCCAGCCTCAGCATGGCCGAAAGCGGCTTCAGCGCCGGCACTTTCTCCAACAGCCCGGCAAACGGGCGACCGAGCCTCGCCAGCTTCAGGGCGGCGCGAAAGCGCTGCGGATAAGGCAGCACGGCAGCCAGCAGAGCGCGGATCATCCGGTTCGCCAACGGCCGCCTGTAGGTCTTCTCGATATGGGCGCGGGCGTGGTCGACAAGATGCATGTAGTTCACGCCGGAGGGGCAGGTGGTCATGCAGGCGAGGCAAGACAGGCAGCGGTCGATATGGGTGACGATCTCCTTGTCGGCCGGGCGTCCGCCCTCCAGCATGTCCTTGATCAGGTAGATCCGGCCACGCGGCGAATCCAGCTCGTTGCCAAGCGTCACATAGGTCGGGCAGGTTGCGGTGCAAAAGCCGCAATGCACGCATTTGCGCAAGATCTTCTCCGATTCCGCCACATGCGGATCGGCAAGCTGGGCAAGGGAAAAATTCGTTTGCATGATGCGTGCCTAGGCCATCCGGCCGGGGTTCAGGATGTTTTTGGGGTCGAACTGCTCTTTCAGGCGCGCCGACAGGGCGGCAAGCGCCGGGGCCTGCGGCTGGAACACGGGGATGGCGGCGCGCAGGGCGGGCGCGGCGCGAACCAAAGTCGCATGGCCGCCGCCGTGCTTTTTCACCAGCGCGCGCACCAATTCGGCCTCTGGGTCGCCGTGCTCCATCTGCAACCAGATCAGGCCGCCCTGCCAATCGTAGAACGCCGAGACCGCCGTCTGCATCCTGAGCGCCATCGCCATTTCATGGCCGGCGGAGGGCGCCATCGACACCCGCCACAGCGGCTTGTCGCTGCCGGCGAAGGGCAGGCAATCGCGCACTTCGCGCCAGACCGTCCGCGACAGTTCGGCCGCCAGCTCATCCAGGCGGCCGGCGTTCTTCAGCAGGCCTTTCAGCGCCTCCATGCGGTAGGCCACCGATGGGCCGAAACCCTCGACCCGCAGCAGTGTCGCGGCTTCGTTGCCGAGCGCGCCACCGGCGATGCGGCCGACCGCCGGATAGGGCAGATGTGCCGCACTCGACACCTCGGCGCTGGAGCCGAGCGCCAGCGCCATGGCGGCCACCGCGCGGTCGTCGAGCAGGCCGCGCACGGCCATCGTCGCCTCGGTCTCGGCCACCGGCAACACCTTGAAGGTGACGTCGGTGACCACCGCCAGCGTGCCCCAGCTATTGGCCACCGCCTTGGAAAGATCGTAGCCGGTGACGTTCTTGACCACGCGGCCGCCCGACTTGAACGCCTCGCCACGGCCCGACACCGCGTGGATGCCGAGGATATGGTCGCGCGCGGCCCCCGCCTTCAGCCGGCGCGGCCCGGAAAGATTCGCCGCCAGTACACCGCCGATGGTGCCGCGCCCTGCCTCTGCACCGAGCAGCGGCGCATAATCCATCGGCTCGAAGGCGAGTTGCTGGTGGTTATCGGCGAGAAGCTTTTCGATGTCGGCCAGTGGTGTGCCGGCCCGCGCCGACAGGACGAGCTCGGCCGGCTCGTAGAGGGTTACGCCGGTGAGTTTCGACAGGTCCAGCGTGTGTTCGGTTTGAAGAGGCCGACCGATGCCGCGCTTGGAGCCGTGGCCCACGGTTTCCAGCGTCGCTCCTTCCGCCAGCGCCCACTGGACGGCGGAAAGCGTTTCCTCGGTGGAGGTTGGGGTAAAGGTGGTCAACTCAAAACCTCGGAATGTCCGGGAACGGCAGCTTGCCGCCGGAAATGTGCATGCGGCCGAGTTCGGCGCAGCGGCGCAGTTGCGGAAAGACCTTGCCGGGATTGAGCAGGTGGCCCGGATCGAAGGCGCATTTGACCCGCATCTGCTGGTCGAGGTCGGCCTCATTGAACATTTCCGGCATCAGGTCGCGTTTCTCGACGCCCACCCCATGCTCGCCGGTCAGCACGCCGCCCACCTTCACGCACAGCCGCAGGATGTCGGCGCCAAAACTTTCCGCCTTGTGCAACTCGCCCGGCACGTTGGCATCGTAGAGGATGAGCGGATGCAGATTGCCGTCGCCGGCATGGAAGACGTTGGCGACGCCAAGCCCATAGTGCTTCGAAAGCTCCCGCATGCCGGCCAGCACCTTCGGCAGTTGCTGGCGCGGGATGGTGCCGTCCATGCAGTAATAGTCGGGCGAAATGCGGCCGACTGCCGGAAACGCCGCCTTGCGGCCCGCCCAGAAGGTCAGCCGCTCCTCCTCGCTCTGCGAGATGCGGCAGGTGGTGGAGCCGTTCTTCAGGGCTATCCTTTCCACCGCCGAAATCAGGTGGTCGACCTCGACCGCCGGCCCGTCGAGTTCAACGATCAGCAGCGCCTCGCAATCGAGCGGGTAGTCGGCATGGACGAAATCCTCGGCCGCGTGGATCGCCGGCCGGTCCATCATTTCCATGCCGCCCGGGATGATGCCGGCGCCGATGATATCGGCAACGCACTGGCCGCCCTGCTCGCTGGTCGGGAAACCGATCAGAAGCGCGCGCGCCGTCTCCGGCTTCTTCAGGATGCGCACCGTGACCTCGGTGACGACGCCGAGCAGGCCTTCCGAGCCGGTCATGATGCCCATGAGGTCGTAGCCCTCGGCGTCGAGGTGCCTGCCGCCGAGGCGCACCACCTCGCCGTTCATCAGCACCATTTCGATGCCGAGCACGTTGTTGGCGGTGAGCCCGTACTTCAGGCAGTGCACGCCGCCGGAATTTTCCGCGACGTTGCCGCCGATCGAGCAGGCGATCTGGGAGGATGGATCGGGGGCGTAGTAGAAGCCCTCCTGCTCGACGGCGATGGTGATGCCGAGATTGGTGACGCCCGGCTGGGCGACGACGGCGCGGTTGGGATAATCGATCTCGAGGATGCGGTTGAAGCGGCTCATCACCAGGAGCACCGCGTCCTCCAGCGGCAGCGCGCCGCCCGACAGCGAAGTTCCCGAACCACGCGGCACCACGCGAATCTTGCGCTGGTCGCAATATTTGAGGATTTTCGAGACCTGCGCCACGGTTTGCGGCAGCACCACGACCAGCGGAAGCTGGCGATAGGCGGTCAGCCCGTCGCTCTCGAAGGCACGCATCTCGTTGACCGTATCGACGACGCCCTCGCCAGGGACGATCTGGCGCAGGTCGGCGACGATCTCCGCCCGGCGCGCCAGCGTGGCGTCGTCGGGTTTCGGCATGACCAGACCGGACATCGCACGCTTCCTCCCTCAACTGGTAAAAAGCTTTTACCAGTCGACCGGCCAGCTTGCAATTGCAGCGTTAGTCGAACGGGAGCGCGAGAGAACCCCGATGCTTTCGCAGCGTCAATCTGACGCTGGCTTAGCTATCCGGCGGAAAGGATATCGAAGTCCGTGACGACGGCAAGTTCTGTCTATGCGTGCCCTATTCGCCCGCTGCCTTGCCCGGCTCGGAGTGGCTGCGCTGGACACGGCGCACGCCCCACCAGACCAGGAGCACCGCCATCGGCACCGAGGCGGCGGTGATGACTTCCGGCGGGACGATGTGGTCGAAGACCGAAAAGCCCTTGGCCAGATAGCCGATCAGGCCCACGACATAGTAGGAAACGGCGGCCACCGACAGGCCCTCCACCGTCTGTTGCAGGCGCAGTTGCAGGCGGGCGCGGTTGTTCATGGAGGCGAGCACATCGCGGTTCTGCCGCTCAACCTCGACATCGACCCAGGTGCGCAACAGCGTGGTGGCGCGGGTCAGCTTGCGCGACAGGTTGGCCTGGCGCTCCTCGACCGAGCGGCAGGTGCGCATGGCCGGCGCCACGCGCCGTTGCAGGAAGCCGGCCCAAGTGTCGTAGCCGGGCACCGGCGTCTCGTCGAGCGCGTCGAGCCGCTCGCGCACGATGCCGTCATAGGCACGGCTGGCGCCGAAACGGTAAAGGCTCGAAGCGGCGTCGGCCTCCAGTTCGGCGGCGAGTTCGGTGAGGTCGGCCAGCAATGTCTGGCTGTCGCGCGTCTCGGCAACCTTCATCTCGCGGGTGATGACGGCAAGCCGGTCCTCGATACGGCGCACGCGGCCGGACAGGGACAGCGCCAGCGGCAGGCCGAGCATGGCCAGCGTGCGGTAGGTCTCGATGTCGATGAGGCGCTGCGACAGCGCACCGGTGCGCGCCGGCGTCAGCCCCTTGTCGAGCACGAGGATATGGGTGAGGCCGTCGCCGTCCTGGCGGAAGTCGGTGACGATCGCGGCCTTGCCATTCTCGACCAGCGAATAGCACAGGCTGGTCGGATCGAAGGCGGCCAGAAGTTTTCGTTCGGTGCTCGCCGTCCATTTGCGGATTTCCAGCCTTATGCCCGATATCACCGTGCCGGGCGGCGAAAAACCGTTGCCGAAGGGCTGCTCTTCCTGCGGGCGGCCGCTGGCGGAAAGCGGCCCCTCGAACAGATAGGTGGAAAACTCGGTGTGGCGCTCCCAGCGCAGCGAGCCGTTGCCCCACTTCATCGCATAGTGGCGGGCCTGCCGCTCGGGGGCGGCGACACCCAGCCGGCGCGCCAGTTCGCACAGCACGGCATGGTCGACGGTCGCGCCGCCTTCGGTCATGAACGACAGTTGCACCAGCACGCGTGGCGAGCCGACCAGCGGATGCGGCCGGGCATGAACCTCGCCCAACGCCCCGGAACGCCCCTCATGCGAGGGGAATCCCATGACGCTGCCAGCGGAAAGCGGCTGGAATTCCGGTCGGGTCGGGTCGGTCGGCACGGCAGTTCCCCTAGGCCTGCAACATTTTGCGAGTAGGGCCAATTGCGGCACGACGCAAACGGAACTTCAAGACGGCCAGCGAGGGCATGAAAGACGGGGCGGCCACAGCAGCGGGTAAATTGGATAAATAATTTGACCAGTTATGGCCACACCCTTTATTCTCGGCGCCGGTCAAAACGCAGGCATTTCGTTGAGCGACATCTTTTCCAGGATCGAACATTCGCGCACCGCCGACGAGGTGGTGGAGCAGATCGAGACGCTTATCCTCGAAGGCGTGCTCTCGACCGGCGACCGGCTGCCCGGCGAGCGCGAACTGTCGCGGCAGTTCGACGTATCGCGGCCGATCCTGCGCGATGCGCTGAAACTGCTCGAGGCACGCGGCCTGCTCACCACCCGCCACGGCGGCGGCACCTATGTCGCGGACATCATCGGCCAGGTGTTTTCCAAGCCCGTGGCGGACCTGTTTTCCACGCATCGCAAGGCAAGCAACGACTATCTGGAATACCGGCGCGAGATCGAGGGGATCACCGCGGAATATGCGGCGCGGCGCGCCACCGCCGACGATATCGCGCTGCTCGACGCCATCATGGCGCGCATGGAAGAAACGCACCGCAGCGGCGACTTCGACGACGAGGCGGAGATCGACGTCGAGTTCCACCAGGCAGTCGGCGAGTGCGCCCACAACATCATCCTGCTGCACACGCTGCGCTCCTGCTACCGGCTTTTGTCGGAGGGTGTTTTCCACAACCGCCTGCTGGTGTTCACGCTGCCCGGCGCGCGCGAGACGCTGCTTTCCCAGCACCGTGCGATCCATGCGGCGGTGAAGGCCGGCGACCCGCTTGCGGCGCGCCAGGCGGCGATGGACCACATCAATTATGTCGAGCGCTCCATGCACGACGCCGAACGCAGCGGCGACTGGCAGCGGGTGTCGCGGCTCAGGCTGCGGCAACGCTCGACGACCAACGAAACCAATTCCTGACAAACAATATCGGAACCCATCATGAGTCTCGACCTCACCATTGCCGACCTGAAGGAAAAGGCGCGCCGGCGCGTGCCGAAGATGTTCTTCGACTACGCCGATTCGGGCGCGCTGACCGAGAGCACCTATGCCGCCAACGAGGCGGATTTCGGCAAGATCAAGCTGCGCCAGCGCGTGCTGGTCGACATGACGGGCCGCTCGCTCGCCTCCACCATGATCGGCGAAAAGGTGTCGATGCCGGTAGCGCTCGCGCCAACCGGCTCGACCGGCATGCAGCATGCCGACGGCGAGATTCTCGCCGCGCAAGCCGCGCAGGAATTCGGCGTGCCGTTCACGCTTTCCACCATGAGCATCTGCTCGCTGGAAGCGGTGGCGGAAGCGACGACAAAGCCGTTCTGGTTCCAGCTTTACGTCATGCGTGACCGCGACTTCGTCTATAACCTGATCGACCGCGCCAAGGCGGCGAAGTGCTCGGCGCTGGTGCTGACGCTCGACCTGCAGATCCTGGCGCAGCGCCACAAGGACTTGCGCAACGGCCTTTCCGCTCCGCCGAAATTCACCCCGAGCAGCATCTGGCAACTGGCCAGCCGCCCCGGCTGGTGCCTGAAAATGGCCGGAACGAAGCACCGTACCTTCGGCAACATCGTCGGCCACGCCAAGGGTGTCGGCGACCTGTCGTCGCTCGCCTCGTGGACCAACGAACAGTTCGACCCTAAGCTGTCGTGGAAGGACGTGGAATGGATCAAGGAGCGCTGGGGCGGCAAGCTGATCCTGAAAGGCATCCTCGACAAGGAAGACGCGGTGATGGCGACCAAGACCGGCGCCGACGCGATCATCGTCTCCAACCACGGCGGCCGCCAGCTCGACGGCGCGCCCTCCTCCATCTCCGTGCTTGAGGGGATCGCCGATGCGGTCGGCGATAAGATCGAGGTACATATGGACGGCGGGGTCCGCTCCGGGCAGGACGTGCTGAGGGCGCTGTGCCTCGGCGCCAAGGGCGTCTATATCGGCCGGCCGTTCCTCTACGGGCTCGGCGCGCACGGCAAGGCCGGCGTCACCAAGGCGCTGGAGATCATCCGCAAGGAACTCGACACCACGCTGGCACTGTGCGGCAAGCGCGATATCGGCGAGGCCAGCAAGGACATGCTTCATCGCTAGCATGGGAACCGGCATCCATTTGCGCGATGCCTGCGCGCCCGATGGCATGCGGCTCTATGCCATCGGCGACGTGCACGGGCGGCTCGATCTTCTCACCGCCATGCACGCCCGGATCGCCGCCGAGATCGCCAATGACCGGCCAGCCGACTGGCGCATCGTCCATCTCGGCGACTATGTCGACCGCGGGCCGGGTTCGAGGGGCGTCCTAGACCTGCTGGTTGGCGCGCGCGAGCGCGACCCGCGCAACATCATGCTTGCGGGAAACCACGACGTCGGCCTGCTCGGCTTTATCGACCATCCCGAGGCGGACAGCCTGTTCGTGCGCTACGGCGGTATCGAGACGGCCCGCTCCTACGGCGTGAACCTTGCGTCCGGCAGCACCGCCGCCCTGCGCTCAAGCCATGCGGCGCTGCGCGATGCGGTGCCGCAAGCCCATGTCGATTTCCTGCAATACCTGCCGTCCAGCGTGAGCTTCGGCGATTTCTTCTTCTGCCATGCAGGCATCCGGCCCGGCGTGCCGCTGGCCGAGCAGAGCCCGCAGGACCTGACGTGGATCCGCGATGTTTTCCACTTCCACGCCGGGCTCCACCCGAAAGTGATCGTGCATGGCCATACGCCCCACGCCCTGCCAGAGGTGGAGGCCAACCGCGTCAATGTCGACACGGAGGCGTGGCAGTCAGGCCGTCTCACCGCGCTCGTCGTCGACGGCGCGTCGAAAAACATCCTGACGATAATGGAAGATGGATCGGTTCAGCGCAGCGAAGCGCTAACGCCGTAGCCGTCGACGGCGTTGTGGTTGTTGGCCGCATCGGCGGCATAGATGCCGAGGCCGCCGAGAACGATGGCGGACAGCATGGCAAAGGAAAGAAGCGCGGCTTTCACGGTGGTCATCTCTGGTTGAGCTTTCTCGATCCCTGCACGAGCACGGTTACCAATGCGTTGAAACGATCAATTCGCGTCAAAGTTTCAGCGCTTCTTCGCTACCGACCGCAAAATACCCACAGGCTGTTGCCGCAGGGCAACAGGCCGATACAAGGGCGGGGAATGCACGTCAGCGGCGCCCTTCTAGGAAGCGGCCGGACCAAAGCAAAGCCGAAAAAGCCGTGTCCACAGCGGATTCCCGGCAGCGTGCCAAAATTGCCACGGCTTCCCCCGCGTCATGTGAAACGGGCTCTCAGATGACGCTGGTCCAGGCGCGGGCGATCGCCAGCCCGACGGCATCCGCTTGCGCGCCGTGCTTTTCCATCTCGCCCTCCAGCCGATCGGGCCAATCGGGATTCCGCCCTGCGATCAGATGCGCAAAAGTCGTGCTCCACGCGCACACCAGCGGCCGGCTGGCCTCGAAGTGGAACTGGAAGCCGTAGACGGCGCGACCGATCCGGAAAGCCTGGTTGGCCGCGACATCGTTGCCGGCCAGCCTGATGGCGCCGGGCGGCAGGGAAAACGTGTCGTCGTGCCACTGGAAGATCGGGAATCGGGCCGGCAAGCCATCGAAAACCGGGTCCGGCTCCGCGACCTCGGCGCGCCGCACCTCATGCCAGCCGAATTCGGTGGCGCCGCCGATCTGGTTGCGGCCCCCGAACGCGCGCGCGATGAGCTGGCTGCCCAGGCATATGCCCAGCACCCCGCGATCCTTCGCCTCGAAGGCCCGGATCAGATCGAGCAAGGCAGGGAAATAGGGACAGGCCGCGTCGTCGAGCGCGTTCTGCGCGCCGCCGAGGATCACCATGGCGTCATGGCCGGAAGCATCGGCGGGCAACGGATCGCCGGCATGGGTCTTGCGCAGGTCTATCCCGGCGCCTTTCTCGGCAAGCGCCACCCCGACTTCGCCCAAGCCGGTATCGGCAAAATTCTCAACGACCAGTACCCGCACCGAATCCCCCCTGACAGCATGCCCGGCAAGCAGTAGCATGGCGGTACGCGCTGTCAAAAAGTCCCGTCTGGACCCTTTTCATGCCATTACAAAACCGGGTCGACCCGTTCGGCGAAATCCATGCGGTGCCGCAGCGCGGCCTGTTCACCGGAAACCGCGGCATCCTGCACGATCCGGATACGAAAACGCTGCTCCATAAGCGCTGGGTGCTGAAAGCCTGGATCATCTGCCGCTGCGAATTCAAGGGCGTGCGGCGCGAACCGATGGGACGCAACCGCAGGGGCGCTCCCGGCGAGCCCGACCGCGCCGGATGGACGGAGCTTTTCTTCCTCGACGAGGTGACCGCGCTCGCCGCCGGCCATCGCCCCTGCTTCTATTGCCGCCGCGAACAGGCCAGCGACTTCCGCCGCCGTTTCGGAACCGCGTTCGGCATCGACATGCCGCGCGCGCCGATGCTGGACCAGCGGCTGCACCGGGAGCGTCTGGCCTCGGGCGGCACCCCGGCGAAGGTAGACGGCGCCACCCTTGCCGGCCTGCCGGACGGGGCGATGTTCGCCGATGGCGATGCGGCCTATGCCCTGCGCGACGGCACGGCGCTTCGCTGGTCGTTCGCGTGCTATGGCGAACGGCTCGCTGCCGACGGTTTTGCCGGGCGCGAGGTGCGGCTGCTCACCCCGCCCACCACGCTCGCCGTGTTGCGGCTGGGCTTTCGTCCGGTCTGGCATCCCACCGCTGGGCCTTGACGCACGGGCGTCGCCTGCCGCATTGCTCGGCGATGCGCGCCAATTACAAGATGCAGCGGCTTTTCGTGCCCGACGACCTCGCCACCGGTGCCGAAATCGAGGCCGGCGCACAGCAAAGCCACTATCTGATGCATGTGCTGCGCCTTGCCGAGGGCGCGGAACTGCTGCTGTTCAATGGCCGCGACGGCGAATGGTCGGCGGCCGTCGCCTCGAAAAGCAAACGGACGGTGCGGCTGAAGGTGCTGGAGCGGCAGCGGCCGCAACCCACCCCGTCCGATCTCGTCTACTGCTTTGCGCCGCTGAAGCAGGGGCGGCTCGACTACCTCGTGCAGAAGGCGGTGGAGATGGGCGCTGGCACGCTGCAGCCGGTCGTCACCCAGCACACGCAGGTAGCCAAGCCCTCGATGGAGCGGCTCGGCGCCAACATCGTGGAAGCCGCCGAGCAATGCGGCATCCTTGCGGTGCCGCGCCTTTGCGAGGCCGAGAAGCTGGAAAAGCTGCTGGCCGGCTGGGACCATGAAAGGCGGCTGGTGTTTTGCGACGAGGATGCGGCGACGAACAACCCGCTGCCCGCGCTCCAGAACCTGCGCGACAAGAAACTGGCGCTGCTGGTCGGCCCCGAAGGCGGCTTTTCGGAGGACGAGCGGCGCATGCTGCGCGCCCTGCCCTTCGTCACCGCCATTCCGCTCGGGCCGCGCATCCTGCGCGCCGACACGGCCGCGGTGGCCGCGCTGGCACTGATCCAGGCGACGCTCGGCGACTGGTGAACGGCAACGAGCGGCGAAAGCCATCGATCAATTTCGATTGACGAGACCTCAGCAAATTTCGCTTGATCGGCTGCTGGCATTTCGCCATCTAACAGCGGCGGCCATCCGGCCTGTCGTAGAAGGGGTTTCCATGGCGCGCGACACCACCGATTTCCGGCCTATCGAAGGCATGGACGAACTCGTCGACTATCTCGCCGAGGGCTGCAAGCCACGCGAGAAATGGCGCATCGGCACCGAGCACGAGAAGTTCCCCTTCTATGTCGACGGCAACGCCCCGGTGCCCTATGGCGGCGAGCGCGGCATCCGCACCATCCTGGAGGGTATGCAGCAGAAGCTCGGCTGGGACCCGATCATCGACGACGGGCGCATCATCGGGCTGGTCGAACCGACCGGCGAAGGCGCCATTTCACTGGAGCCGGGCGGCCAGTTCGAGCTTTCGGGCGCGCCGCTGGAAACGATCCACCAGACCTGCCGCGAGGGCAATGCGCATCTTTCGCAGGTGCGCGAAATCGCCGAACCGCTCGGCATCCGCTTCCTCGGGCTCGGCGGCAGCCCGAAATGGTCGCTCGCCGACACGCCGAAAATGCCGAAGTCGCGCTATGAGATCATGACGCGCTACATGCCCAAGGTCGGAACCAAGGGCCTCGACATGATGTACCGCACCTGCACCATCCAGGTGAATCTCGATTTCGAAAGCGAGCGCGACATGCGCCGCAAGATGCAGGTTTCGCTGAAGCTGCAACCGCTGTCGACGGCGCTGTTTTCCAACTCGCCGTTCACCGAGGGCAGGCCCAACGGCTTCCTGTCGTGGCGCGGCGATATCTGGCGCGACACCGACAACCGGCGCTCCGGCCTGAAGGAATTCTGCTTCTCGCCGCAGTTCGGCTTTGCCGACTACGCCGAATGGGCGCTCGACGTGCCGATGTATTTCGTCATCCGCGAGGGCCGCTACCACAACATGACGCACATGACCTTCCGCCAGTTCATGGCGGGGGCCGCGCGCAACGAGGTGCCCGACGGCATGCCGACGATCGGCGACTGGGCGAACCACCTGTCGACGTTGTTCCCAGACGTGCGGCTGAAGCGCTTCCTCGAAATGCGCGGCGCCGACGGCGGGCCGTGGCGGCGCATCTGCGCGTTGCCGGCCTTCTGGGTCGGGCTGCTCTACGACGCGGAAGCGCTCGACGCCGCCGAGGCACTGACGGCGAACTGGAGCTATGCCGAAGTGCTGGCGATGCGCGACGCTGTTCCCGAACAGGGTATTTCGGCACCGTTCCGCAACGCGACGCTGCGGGAGCTTGCCCGCGACGTGCTCGCCATTTCGCGCGAAGGGCTGAAGCGGCGCGGCAAGCTGAACCGCGATGGCTACGACGAGACCAGTTTCCTCTCGACGCTGGACGAGGTGGTGGCGCGCGGCACCACCAGCGCTGAAGAAATGCTGTCGGCCTATCACACCCGCTGGGGTGGCTCGATCGAGCCGGTGTTCATGGAATACGCCTACTGAGAAAGCGTTTCGCACTTTTGCCGAAAGTGCTTTAGGCTGTTTTCCCTGAAGCGATAGCTGCAAGGAGAACCCGATGCTTCCTTTGTTCGACATGCTCACGCAGGCGCAGAACGGCCGCGGCATGGAACTCCTGGCCCGGCAGTTCAACCTGTCGCAGCAGCAGGCGCAGCTTGCGGTCGAGGCGCTGCTGCCCGCCTTTTCGCAAGGATTGAAGCGCAACGCCGCCAACCCGGCCGACCTCGGCGGCTTCCTCAATGCCATGGCCAGCGGCAACCACGCCAAATATTTCGAGGAGGCAAGCCGCGCCTTCTCCCCGCAGGGCGTCGACGAGGGCAACGGCATTCTCGGCCATCTGTTCGGCTCCAAGGACCTTTCCCGCGCCGTGGCGGCACAGGCGGCACAGGCGACCGGCATCGGCCAGCAGGTGTTGCAGCAGATGCTGCCGGTCATCGCGTCCATGATCATGGGTGGCCTGTTCAAGCAATCGACCAACCAGATGCAGGCCGCCGGCGCGGCGGCGGGAACGGGCAACAACCCGCTTGCCGACATCATTGAGCAGATGATGAAGCAGGGCGGCCTCGGCGGAATGTTCGGCGGGCAGCCCGTGCCGCAGCAGTCGGCGCCGCAACAGCAGAACCCGTTCGACCCGCTGGGCAACAACCCGTTCGGGAAAGTGTTGCAGGACATGTTCGGCGGCAACGCCTCGCAACCGCAGGGGCAAAGCCCGGCCGGCGCCAACCCCTGGGGCAAGATCCTGGAAGACATGCTCGGCGGTGGCCAGCCGCAGGAAGCCTCGCCGCCGGATACGGGCGCCGGCCAGGCGAAGAACCCCTATGACGATATTTTCGGCAAGATGTTCGAAACCGGCCGCCAGCAGCGCGACGAGTATCAGAAAGGCGTCGAATCCATCTTCGACCAGTTCCGCAAGGGCATGGACCGGAGCCGTTAGGCGGCGCAGCCGGTTAAGGCCTTCTTAACCGCCCGGCCGGATATCGCAAAAAAGTAAACGACAGTTAACCTGTTCCGGCTTTCCTGCCTGAAAGCGGAGTGGGCAAAATGACTGATCAATCCATCGTTGCAGCAAACGTCGACGCCATCGTCATGCGGTCGGCGCCGATAAATCCGGACTGGATTCTGGAAGGGACGCCCGTCGCCCGCGTCGGCGATATCGTCAAGTCCACGGATCGGACGACGAACAGCGCCGTCTGGGACTGCACTGCCGGCACCTTCAACTGGTATTTCGGCATCGACGAGACGGTCCACATCCTGGACGGCGAGGTCGAGGTCAGCGCACCGGGTTTCGGCAAGCGGATCCTGCGCGCCGGCGATGTCGCACTGTTTCGCGCGGGCACGACGGCGCGCTGGCACGTCCCGGTCTATGTCCGCAAGATCGCCTTCTGCCGGCACCCGCTGCCCTGGCCGATGGGCGTGGCGGCCCGAGCCCTGAGCCGGGTGCGCTCGTTCTCCCTGCGCCCCTCGCTTGGCCTGCACACCGCCGGCTGAGAGACGTCTTTCCCCTGAAAGAAAAAAGCCCGGCCCCCAAGGGGACCGGGCAATGTGCAGGCAACCGGTGGGAAACCGGCAGGGTGGGAGAGCCTGCAAACCAGGCAGTCAGCCGACCATGCGGGCAAGGTCGGCTGCCGTGGCGGCGCGCTGGCTGGCCAGCGAATGCAGCTTGGCCGTCGGGTCGGCGCCGAAAGGCACGTCGGTCGCGACCCGCAGGTCGGCGCGCGCCAGGCCGATGTCGGCCAGTTCTACGTCAGTCAGTTCGCCGAGGCGGCGAAAGGCAAGCCGGTTCCTCCACGCACGAAACAGGCCCGCGATGCCGTTCCACACCCGCGTCGTGACGGCGGGACGGATCGTTATCCGGGCGGTTTCAGGAGCAAATTCACACGTGCTCATGGCGGTTTTCCTTCATCGTAGCGGCGCGAAGCGATGCGTCAGGGGTGGCGGTCACCCTAAACGCCCGCTCGACGCACCTTGCTGGGGCGCATGGTTTTTGCCATGTGGCAATTGATTAATCCAACGAATGTTTCTAATCTTTAGCATCAACACGAATGATAAGTTGGACGGATGAAAGCGCCTCTCGACCTCGATCAACTCCAAACTTTCCTCACCATCGCCGATACCGGCAGCTTTACGCGCGCGGCGGAGGAGGTGAACCGCACGCAATCGGCCGTTTCCATGCAGATGCGGCGGCTGGAAGAACGGATCGGCAAGGCGCTGTTCGAGAAGGACGGGCGCACCAACCGGCTGACGGAGGAAGGCGAGAAGTTGCTTGCCTATGCGCGACGGCTGCTTTTCCTCAACCGCGAGACCCTGGCGGCCTTCGACGACACGCGGCTGGAGGGCACCATCCGCATCGGCACGCCGGACGACTATGCCGACCGCTTCCTGCCGGAGATCATGGCGCGGTTCGCCCGCTCCAACCCGCGCGTGGAACTGACCGTCATCTGCGAGCCGACGCCGGGGCTGGTCGAGCACATCAAGCGCGGCAATCTCGACATCGCGCTGGTGACGCACAACGACGCGCGTGGTCAGTCGGAGGTGGTGCGACGGGAGCCGCTGCTATGGGTCAGTTCCGCCAACCATGCGACGCACGAGCAGGAAATGCTGCCGATGGCCTTCGGGCGGCCGAACTGCATCTGGCGACGCGCGGCCTGCGACGTGCTCGACCAGATGGGCCGCGACTACCGCATCCTGTTCACCTCGTTCTCGGCCACGGTCATCGCCGCCGCCGTGCTTTCCGGCCTGGCGATCTCGGTGCTGCCCGAATGCGCGCTGCGCACCGGCATGCGGGTGCTGGGCGATGCCGACGGTTTCGGTGCGCTGCCCGACTGCCGCATCGGCATCATGCGCGGCCAGACCTCGCAGCCGGAACTCGTCGACGCGCTGGCGCGCCATATCGCCGAAAGCCTCGACAACATCACCGTCCCGACGGGCGAGGAAGCCGGCAGCTTCGATTTCGCCGCCCTGGCGCTATCGCGTATGAAGCGGCCGAAGCCCAACCAGATCATGCCGGGATGGTAGGATCGGCACCTTGACCCGAAGCCGCGTTGGCCGCTCAATCGGGCCATGAGCGACCTGGCCCCCGAATCACGCAGCAACGCCACCGAATATACGGTGAGCGAGATTTCCGGTGCGCTGAAGCGCACGGTCGAGGACACGTTCGGCCATGTGCGGGTGCGCGGCGAGATTTCCGGCTATCGCGGCCCGCATTCTTCCGGCCATGCCTATTTTGCGTTGAAAGACGACCGTGCCCGGCTGGAAGCCGTGGTGTGGAAGGGCACCATGGGCCGGCTGAAATTCCGCCCCGAAGAGGGCATGGAGGTGATCGCCACCGGCAAGCTCACCACCTATCCCGGCTCCTCGAAATACCAGATCGTCATCGACAATCTGGAACCGGCAGGCGCCGGGGCGCTGATGGCGCTGCTCGAGGAGCGCAAGCGGCGCTTGCAGGCGGAGGGCCTGTTCGACCCGGCGCGCAAGCAGCTCCTGCCTTATATGCCGCGCGTCATCGGCGTCGTCACCTCGCCGACCGGCGCCGTCATCCGCGACATCCTCCACCGCATCAAGGATCGCTTCCCGCTGCACGTCATCGTCTGGCCGGTGAGGGTGCAGGGCGAGACTTCGGGCGCGGAAGTGACGGCGGCCGTGCAGGGTTTCAACAGGCTGGCCGAGGAAGGCGGCATTCCGACGCCTGACCTTTTGATCGTGGCGCGCGGCGGCGGCAGCCTCGAGGATTTGTGGGGCTTCAACGACGAGGCGCTGGCGCGCGCCGTCGCCGCTTCCAACATTCCGGTGATTTCGGCGGTCGGACACGAGACGGACTGGACGCTGGTCGATCTCGCCGCCGACGTCCGCGCACCGACACCGACGGGCGCGGCCGAAATCGCGGTTCCGGTAAAGGCCGACCTCGAAGCCACGCTGGCAGGCCTTGCCGCCCGGCTGCGCAGTTGCGTCTCGCGCGGGATGGACCGCAAGCGACAATCCGTGCGCGCGGCGGCACGCGCCCTGCCCTCGCCCGATCAGTTGCTGGCGCTGCCGCGCCGCCGCTTCGACGACGCGGTGAGCCGGCTGGAACGGGCGCTCGTCACCGGGGTCGAACGACGGCGCGCCAGGCTCGGTGCCACGCGGCTGTCGCCGGCGACGCTGTCGCGGCGCATCCGCGAATGGCGGGTGCTGGCCGACCGCGACGTGATGCGGGCGCAGGTGGCGCTGCGGGCGCTCGCCCGTGAAAAGCGCAACCTATTCAACAGGACGGCGGACCAGTTGCCGAAATGCGCCGACGCCGCGCGCGCCGCGAAACGGCAACGGCTCGAAACCAGCGCGGCGCGGCTGTCGCTACGGCCGCTGCTGCATCTGAGCGAAGCGGCGCGGGCGCGCCTCGGCACCGCCGCCCGCAGGCACGACCTTGCCGTCCGGAGCCGGCTCGAACGGCTTCGTGGCCGGCTCGACCAGGCGCAGCGACTGCTGTCGACGCTAAAACTTTCCGAACAGGCGATTCTCGACCGCGGCTATGCGCTGGTACTGGACGCCTCGGGCGCGCTGATCCGGCGCGCCGCCGGGGTAAAGCCGGGAGAAGCCCTCGAACTGCGCTTTGCCGATGGTGCGGCAGCCGCGATCGCTACCGGCGGCCCGGCACGGCCGGCCCAGAAGCCAACCGCCGCCAAGCCGGCGGCGAAGCCCGGCGATCCCGGAAGACAGGGTTCGTTATTCTGATTTCGGCTGCGACTCGGCTTCCCTTCCGGAATTGTCCGGCGTAGCCGACTGTTCCGCCTCGACGGCGTCTTCCAGCCTGGCGGCAATGAGTTCCTCGATATCGCCGACTTCCTCCTGGATATCCTCCAGCGGAATCCCGGCTTCGGCCGCCTTGGCGGCGCATTCCCTAGCCAGCGACTGGGCATGGCTTTCCACCAGCGCCGGATGCGCCGGAGCCTGGACCTTCTCGCCGATCCACTCCTGCAGGAATTCGATGGCCTGCTCGCTCATCCGGGGAAAAACCTCATGCCTGTTCGTCGTATCCAACGCGCGGCATCGCGAAAGGATGCCGGAGCCCGTCGTGTCTCAGTCCCGCCGTAGCGCCCGCCGCCTAAGGCAAGGGAACGCAGGCGGGCATATACATCACCAGTCGGGACAACGCTACCGCGTCCGGCATTCCTGCACCATTTTCAGCAATGACCCTGGCCACCACGGCCCGCCGATCCGGCTCCAGAGGCAGCCCAGACAGCGGCGGACCTATTGCATTTGCATATCGGCAGGGCAAGCCCTTCGCCCGCAACCCTGCCTTGCCGATTAGCTGGGCCTAATGCCGTGGTCGCGATCCGCTTCGAAGGCCCGGCACAGCCCCGGGATGGGGAAATTCCGACAGCCTGCTCTCATTCGGGAAGTTTGGTCTCGTTAAGCCGACGCATCAATCCTGTAGCGCGATCGATGCTTCGGCATTGTCGAAGGTCGATGCATAGCTACGCGCTTCCTTCGCGATGCGCTGGATATTGGCATTTCGCCGCACGGCTTGCCTGCCTGCTTCAATGACGACGTCAACGTCTTCCCGGGACAGGCGCAGCCGCGTAGGCACCTTGTTCAGCCGTTCGAACAGGTCTGCGTCGGCATTGCGGAACGAGAGGTGCTCGGTCGTGACATTCACGTCCCTGCAATCCCACCCGACCAGCGTCCCCCTTTGTTTTCGCACCTGCTCTTTGGAAAGGCCGCAACGATAGCGAATGAGATCGTGCCGCCATTCGTTCAGGGCAAGGTCGACGGCATCGAAGCCACTACGGGTGGCTGCTGCGATGGCCGTATCCGACGCCGCCAGCAGGACATGACCGAGATGCGTGGCAATCTGCGTCTTGCTCCATTCATACTCGCTATGCTTGCCGGCATCGGTGACGATAAAGATGAAGTTCCGTATCCGAACTGCTTCCCGAGGAGAAAGCGGTCCATAAGGCGTCGCCGCCGAGGCCCGCTGCAGCGTCAGGCCGGTGATGCCCAGATTATCGGTCAGTCCGCCATCCAGCAGCCGGACATAATCGAGCTTTCGGTTGTATTGGTAGGAATCGAGGGCGCGCGCATAGGCCTGCAAACGGATCGACGGGTTCTGCGCATCCAAGGCGCGCTGTATCCAGGCCGGCCGGCGGTAGTTGCAATTGGTTCGAGGCGTTCGCAGGACCATTGGTGCGAAGGCGATCGGAAACGCGGCAGACGCGCCAACGGCCTCGGCGATTTTCATCTGGTTTATGTCGCTGCACAGCGCGGCGAACGTGTCTTCGGTGAACAGAAAGGGCGTGTTGTTATTAATGTCGGAGGCGGTAATCCAGACCATAGGCCTGTCCTGCCTCCGCAGTGCCGTGAATGTCGCATGATCGAATAGATTGTCGTCCAGCCAGCGCGCGAGAGTGTTTCGATCATTGGCCCCCCCGTGCATGGCGGTTTTTATCAGCGATACCGGCGACACCTGGGTGGTCATGGAGGATTCGGCGTTCTGGTCGAGAAACCGTTCGCGGAAATCCTGGTAGCCGTCCTTGCCCTTGTACCCCAGATAAGCAGCCATGATCGATCCACCGGACGTGCCGGCAACGGTGCGAATATTGTCGACCAAGGTGCGGCGGTACGGAACGTCATCTATGGCCAGGGCATCGAGCTCCAGAAGCGCGCCATAGGCCAGCGCGGCGGCTCGCGTGCCGCCGCCCGAGAACGCGAGTGCGACCACCGTCGAACCGTCGTCCCCCGGGTCCGGAAGATATTCGGGAGACGCAGGCGGCGTTTGCTGGCTGATCAGGTTGATGGGTGTCGTGTCGATCGTCCCGCAGCCCGCGGCCCAAAGCACGGCGGCGAGGCTCAGGGCCTTCAAAAGACAGCTAGACACGCTTCGCACAGAAAGCCCCGACGCCCCCAACAAATCAATGCCGGAAACTGGCATGCCCGATACGATCGTTCAAGCCGCAGGGACTGGCCGGCTGCAACACGGAGGTGACATGGCGAGCGCCTTCCCCGCAAAGGGGAGTTCCCAACCGCCTGATTTTACCTGGAGATTTTTGGTACCGTTGGCTGGGGTCGGTATCGACCCGCCCATGTTGTTTCCATTGTATTTTATTCGCATGAACGCCCGGTTTGTGTCACGATTTGTATCACATTACGTATCACGACAGGTGCGACCGAATTGCCGGGTCATCGCGCTAAGGCGCACCGTGCGCTAACAGGCTAACGCAATATCGATTCTCTCCTCCGTTCTCCTCACTCGCATCCACAGCGCCGTCAGTTGCGCCTCGTTCGAATTATCTCTATCCAAGTATCGATTCGAAAATCATCAGGTGCGTAACGTATATGAGCGACACATCAGAGAAAAATGAAACTCATCTGGAAATGACCGCGGACATTGTCTCTGCCTATGTTTCCAACAATCAGGTTCCGGCAGCGGAATTGCCGTCGCTCATCGCCAGCATCAGCGCCACGATCTCCAGGCTGGCAAGCCCGCCCAAGGCTGAAGTCGAGGTGCAGGCCCCTGCCGTCAACCCAAAGCGTTCCGTGCGTGGCGACCACATCGTCTGCCTGGAGGACGGCCTGCAGTTCAAGTCGCTCAAGCGGCACCTGATGACCCAACACGCCTTGACGCCCGACGAGTATCGCGCGAAGTGGAACCTGCCGGCCGACTACCCCATGGTCGCTCCCGAATATGCGGCCGCCCGCTCGGAACTGGCAAAGAAGACGGGGCTTGGCCGCAAGCCGAAGGCCGAACCCGTCGTCGCCCCCGCGAAGCGCGCCAGGAAACCGAAGGCTGCCAACTGACAACCGCGAAGCCGCCCGGCCAAGCGCGGGCCAGGCCGAAACGAGCAACGCGTGATATTTATGTGACAGACTCATGCAACCAGCGCACGTATTGGTCGACTATCGATTTATGGAAAGGGGCTTGATCTCATGATGGCAAACTATCTTCTTGGCGCATCCGCCGCCGTTGCTCTCGCGCTTGGCGCTTCACCGGCCTTTGCTGCTGATGTCATCGTCGCTCAGGAGTATGCCCCCGTAGCGCCGGCCGCCGTCTATGATTGGTCGGGTCCGTACCTTGGCGTTCAGCTCGGTTATGGTGCAGGCGAGGCTTCCAGCGATATTGGCGGACCGCGCCTGGTCCTTGATGCCGACGGTTTCGTCGCGGGTGGTTATGCCGGCTGGAATTTTCAGAATGGCAATTTCGTCTACGGTCTGGAAACCGATTTCAACTACTCGGACGTGAAGGGCAATGTCGACGCGTTCCTCGGGCCAGCTGAATATGGTTTCGACTGGTATGGTTCGACCCGGGCGCGTGTTGGCTTGGCCGTTGATCGTTTCTTGCCGTTCGCTACGGCTGGCGTGGCCTACACAAAGGCATATGGCAAAGACGGCGGTATCAAGGAAGCCGACACATATGTCGGATGGACGGCCGGTGCGGGCTTGGAATATGCGTTCACCGACAACCTGATCGGACGGGCTGAGTATCGCTATCACGACTTCGGCAGCAAGAATGACACCAAGGTCAAGCTTCACACGGTCACCGTAGGTGTCGCCTACAAGTTCTGATTGCCCTTTCAGGCATCGACACAGAGCCCGGCCATCGCGCCGGGCTTTTTGCTGCCCTGAAACGATAAAAAGTCCTTCGGTCCTTCACTTGCGATAACTGGAACATTCCAGTTAGGAAGATCGTCAGGAGGAAACACAATGACAACAATCGTTGACGACCTTCGCAAGGCGGCTGCAAATCCAGCGGCCCTTTCAAAAGCAGAGATGATCGACCTGCTGCTAGTTGCTGCAGAGAGGATAGAGGCCAAGCGCATGGCTCTCGCACGCGTCTCGCATGACAACCGGTATTCGCCGAAGCAAGGTGCGGCAAAGCCTACGACCGACTGAACGACAAAATACCCGCCGGCGAGCCCGAGCGAGTACCGGGTTGGCGGCAGCCTGGCGTTCATGGATAAAGCCAACATTACAAATGTTTAATCGCTGCGTTCATCCGACGTTCATGCGCTAACTTCGATATTTCCTGTGCGTTCTCCCATGACGTATTCGAAATTAATAAATGGAGTTTGAGTAATGAAACGTATCTCTGCTTCCGTTATTCTCGTGGCATCGATTGCCACCGCTGGATATGCCTTCGCACAAGACAACAATCAGGCCGACGCCAACCAGACTTCGGTCGAAGTGCCGGCCAAGGATAGCAAGAACTTCAAGCGCGCTCCTATCGATCTGGAGAAGTTCTCCAAGATGGACAGGCTGAAGGCAGCCGATACGAACGGTGACGGCACGCTGTCCCGTGACGAGATCGAGAACATGGTCATGAAGCGCATGATCGAACGTATGGCCAACCGCATGGAAAAGCGCCTCGACATCAACGGCGATGGCAAGGTCACACTGGAGGAAATTCAGAAGCAAAAGGCCAAGCAATTCGCTGTCCTGGATCGCAACGATGATGGTCAGCTCGATCGCAAGGAACTTCGCACCACTCATCACGGCCACCACGGCAAGCGCGGGTGGCACGGCAAGCACAGCAAAGCCAGCGGTTGGCACCACAAGGCGAGCCAGCAGAAGCCGGCACAGTAAGCGTGGGGCCGGACGGGGCGGGCGCTATGCTCGCCCTGTCTGTTTCAATCGGGTCATGCGCTTTGACCGCATGGCGATAGTGTGGCGCGGGACAACCGGGTACAAATGACAGTCCGTCTCGCAACGTTCGTGGTTGAATGTCTTTTGACCGACGGACGCGATTTGTCAGCCGAAATGGCTACTTGCGGCCTAGCGCTCGATTGGCCAAAATTCTCAGGCGGGAAATATCGACACCTCGAGCATCCAGAAGCGAGGCGAAGGTTGTGGCGTGCAAACGCCTGGCAGCGTGGCGAGCTTCGCCTGTGATCGCTACGGCTGAGCATTTGGCAAGAACATGAGGAATTTCCGCAAAGCACTATTCGCGTTTGCCGCGACGCATGTTTGCCGTTAGCAGTTCATTGAGCCCCAAGGTGCAAGGAAACGATCATGAAGATTGTCATATTCGGCTCGGGTTACGTCGGCTTGGTTACCGGTGCCTGCCTGTCCGATGTCGGCCACGAGGTGGTCTGCGTGGATATCGATGCCGACAGGGTGGCGGCGCTGAAGCGCGGCGAGGTGCCGATTTTCGAGCCCGGCCTTGCCGAGATGAT
>JBASAA010000003.1:0-99048 GCA_049650385.1 Mesorhizobium sp. | reverse complement strand
TGCAGCGCTTGGCGAAGTCGCCCGCCTCGTCCAGCACATAGGCGACGCCGCCCGACATGCCGGCGGCGAAATTGCGCCCGGTCTGGCCGATGACGACGACGATGCCGCCGGTCATGTATTCGCAGCCATGATCGCCGACGCCTTCCACCACGGCCACGACGCCGGAATTGCGCACGGCGAAGCGCTCGCCCGCTACGCCGGCGAAATAGGCTTCGCCCTCGATGGCGCCGTACAGCACCGTATTGCCGACGATGATGGATTCCTGCGCCACCGTACGGCTGCCCGCCGGCGGCCGGATGACGAGACGGCCGCCCGAAAGGCTCTTGCCGACATAGTCGTTGGCCGCCCCTTCCAGGTCGAACGAGATGCCCCGCGCCAGGAACGCACCGAAGGACTGGCCGGCCGTGCCCGACAGCTTGACCGAGATGGTGTCGTCGCGCAGGCCCTTGTGCCCGAAGCGCCGCGCCACCTCGCCCGACAGCATGGCGCCGACCGAGCGGTCGACGTTGCGCACCGGCACCGATATCTCGACCGCCTGCCTCGCTTCCAGCGCCGGCATCGCCCGTTCGATCAGCGTGCGGTCGAGCACGTCGTCGATCGGATGCTTCTGGCGTTCCGTCCAGTGTGTCTGCCCGTCCGCTGCCTCGATCTTGTGGAACATGCGCGAAAAATCGAGCCCGCGCGCCTTCCAGTGGGCGATCATGCGGTCCTTCTCCAGAAGGTCCGTATTGCCGATGATCTGGTCGAGGTGGGTGAAGCCCATTTCGGCCAGGAATTCACGCACTTCCTCCGCCACGTAGAAGAAGAAGTTGATGACATGCTCGGGCGTGCCCTTGAAGCGCTTGCGCAGCACCGGGTCCTGCGTCGCCACGCCGACCGGGCAGGTATTCAGGTGGCACTTGCGCATCATGATGCAGCCGGCCGCGATCAGCGGTGCGGTGGCGAAGCCGAACTCGTCGGCCCCCAGAAGCGCGCCGACGATGACGTCGCGGCCGGTACGCAGACCGCCGTCGACCTGCAAGGCAACGCGCGAACGCAGGCCGTTCAGCACCAGCGTCTGATGGGTTTCGGCAAGGCCCATCTCCCACGGGCTGCCGGCATGCTTCTGCGAGGTCAGCGGCGACGCGCCCGTACCGCCGTCATAGCCCGACACGGTGATGTGGTCGGCACGCGCCTTGGCAACACCCGCCGCCACCGTGCCGACGCCGACTTCCGACACCAGCTTGACCGAAACCTCGCCCGTCGGGTTGACGTTCTTCAGGTCGTAGATGAGCTGCGCCAGATCCTCGATGGAATAGATGTCGTGGTGCGGCGGCGGCGAAATCAGGCCGACGCCCGGCGTCGAATGGCGCACCTTGGCGATGGTGGCGTCGACCTTGTGGCCCGGAAGCTGGCCGCCCTCGCCGGGCTTGGCTCCCTGCGCCACCTTGATCTGCATCATGTCGGAATTGACGAGATACTCCGCCGTCACGCCGAAGCGGCCGGACGCCACCTGCTTGATCGCCGAACGCTCCGGGTTGGCGCCGCCGCCCGGCAACGGCCGGTAGCGGTCGGCTTCCTCGCCGCCCTCGCCGGTATTCGACTTGCCGCCGATGGCGTTCATGGCGCGCGCCAGCGTGGTGTGCGCCTCGCGTGAAATGGAGCCGAACGACATCGCCCCGGTCGAGAAGCGCCTGACGATCTCCTTGGCCGGCATCACCTCGTCCAGCGGCACCTTCGCACGGCCGGTTTCGTCCGCGGTGCGGATGCGAAACAGGCCGCGGATGGCATGGGCATTGGCTACCGCGTTGTCGACCTGCGCCGAAAACGCCTTGAAGGTCTTCCACGAGCCCTGCCGCACCGCGTGCTGCAAGGTGGCGACGGCATCGGGCGTCCAGGCATGGGCCTCGCCGCGCATGCGGAACAGGTAGTCGCCGCCGACATCGAGCGAATTGCGCAACAGCGGATCGTCGCCGAAGGCGGCCGCATGGCGCTTCACCGTCTCGGCCGCGATCTCACCCAGCCCGACGCCCTCGATCAGCGTCGCCGTGCCGGTAAAATACTTGTCGACGAAATCGGACTTCAGGCCGACTGCATCGAATATCTGCGCGCCGCAATAGGACTGGTAGGTCGAAATCCCCATCTTCGACATCACCTTGAGGATGCCCTTGCCGATGGACTTGATGTAGCGCGACACGATTTCCGAGGCGTCCACCTCCGGCGGGAAGGCGCCGTTGGCGTGCATGTCGGCCAGCGTATCGAAGGCGAGATAGGGGTTGATCGCCTCCGCGCCGTAGCCGGCAAGGCAGCAGAAATGGTGGATTTCCCGTGGCTCGCCCGATTCCACCACCAGCCCCACGGAGGTGCGAAGCCCCTTGCGGATCAGGTGATGGTGCACGGCGGCCGTGGCCAGCAGCGTCGGGATGTCGATGCGGTCGGGCCCGATCATGCGGTCGGACAGGATGATGATGTTGTAGCCGCCGGCGACCGCCGCCTCGGCACGCTCGCACAGCCGCTCGATCGCAGCCGGCATGCCTTCCGCGCCCTCGTTCACCGAATAGGTGATGTCGATGGTCTTGGTGTCGAACCGGTCCTCGGTGTGGCCGATGGAGCGAATCTTTTCGAGGTCGGCATTGGTCAGGATCGGCTGGCGCACCTCCAGCCGCTTGCGGCGCGAGGTGCCGACGAGGTCGAAGATGTTGGGGCGCGGACCGATGAAGGAGACCAGGCTCATCACCAGTTCCTCGCGGATCGGATCGATCGGCGGGTTCGTGACCTGCGCGAAATTCTGCTTGAAATAGGTGTAGAGCATCGTCGGCCGGTCCGACATCGCCGCGATCGGCGTATCGGTGCCCATGGAGCCGACCGCCTCCTGGCCCGTGGTCGCCATCGGCGCCATCAAAAGCTTCAGGTCTTCCTGCGTGTAGCCGAAGGCCTGCTGGCGATCGAGCAGCGAGACGTCGCGGCGCAGCGCACGCGGTTCGACCGGGGCAAGATCCTCGAGGATGAGCTGGGTATTGGCCAGCCACTTCTTGTAGGGATGTCGCGACGCCACCTTCGACTTGATCTCCTCGTCGGAGACGATGCGGCCCTTGACCAGGTCGATCAGCAGCATCTTGCCGGGCTGCAGGCGCCACTTCCTGACGATCTTTTCCTCCGGCACGGCAAGCACGCCGGCTTCCGAGGCCATGATGACGCGGTCGTCGTCGGTGACGATGTAGCGCGCGGGTCTCAGGCCGTTGCGGTCGAGCGTCGCGCCGATCTGGCGGCCGTCGGTGAAGGCCACCGCCGCCGGCCCGTCCCACGGTTCCATCAGCGCCGCGTGGTATTCGTAGAAAGCGCGACGGTCGTCGTCCATCAGCTTGTTGCCGGCCCAGGCTTCCGGGATCAGCATCATCATCGAATGGGCGAGGCTGTAGCCGCCCTGGAACAGGAACTCGAGCGCATTGTCGAAGCAGGCGGTGTCCGACTGCCCCTCATAGGAAATCGGCCACAGCTTGGAGATGTCGTTGCCGAACAATTCGGAATCGACCGACGCCTGCCTCGCCGCCATCCAGTTGTTGTTGCCGCGCACCGTGTTGATCTCGCCGTTATGCGCGACCATGCGGTAGGGATGCGCCAGCTTCCACGACGGAAAAGTGTTGGTGGAAAAGCGCTGGTGGACGAGGATCAACGCCGTCTCGAAGCGCGGGTCCTTGAGGTCCTTGTAATAGGCACCGACCTGGTAGGCCAGGAACATGCCCTTGTAGACGATGGTGCGCGCCGACAGCGACACGCAGTAGGCGCCGATGTCCTTGTTGCCGTTTTCGGCATAGATGCGGCCGGAAATGACCTTACGCAGCAGATAGAGCCGCGCCTCATATTCCTCGTCGTCGGTGATGTCGGGCGTGCGGCCGATGAACACCTGGCGATGGAACGGCTCGGCGGCGACGATCTCGGGTGCCTTCGACAGCGAAGAATTATCAACCGGCACGTCGCGGAAGCCGATGAGCGGCAGGCCCTCGGATTGCGCCGATTCGCGGATGATGTCGTCGATATGGGCGCGCAGCTTCTCGTCCTGCGGCATGAACCAGTGGCCGACGCCGTACTGGCCGGCCGGCGGCAACGTCACGCCGAGTCCGGCCATTTCCTCGCGGAAGAAGCGGTCGGGCACCTGCACCAGAACGCCGGCCCCATCGCCGACCAGCGGGTCGGCGCCGACCGCACCGCGATGGGTCAGGTTCTCGAGCATCGCCAGCCCGTCGACGACGATCGAGTGCGAGGCCTTGTTCTTCATCTGCGCGATGAAGCCGACGCCACAGGCATCGTGCTCGTTGCGCGGGTCGTAGAGGCCCTGCGCCGGCGGCGGCAAACCGTTGCCGGCAGCGCGTTTGACGGTGGTCGCTTTCGTCTGCGCGGCCATGCCGTTTACCGCAGAAAGCGTCAGCTCCGTCATCTTCTTCGTCCTCTTCCGGTCGGCCGCCGGCTGCGCCAGGAAGCATTCGCTTCCCCCACAATGCGGCATGCCTGCCTAACCAAAGTCTATAGACCGCCGATGCGCACGGCCTACCTGGCCCGCCGCCTCGCCATGGGCCGGGCCGCAAGTCCGTGCGCGCACTGCACCCGTTCAGGATACCGGCGATCTGCGACCGGCACCAGTAACGGTTTTAAATAAGACAGCATTGCTGTCCTAATTTTTATGGCAGAAAGATTCACCCAGCACAAGACCGATTCGAAAAAAACCGGCAGCGTTCCCGAAAGAAAATGTCGCAGCAGCTGCAAACCGAGACACTATTGGCCGCGACTAGCCAACTCTGGCACAACCGGCCTTGCCTTGGCTCACAACGAAGGGCTTGCAGCCGGACCTGCTTCGCGTCACAACGAAGCCTGTTCGGGAGACGCTCATGAAAAGCCTTGCCCTATCCCCCGTAGCTGCCGCCGTAGGCATGCTGATGCTTGGCACAAGCGGCACTGCCGCATGGGCAGCACTGGCGCCGAACTATCAACGTCTGGCGGAATTGCAGGCAGTATTGACGCACCCCGATGTCATCGGCGCCTTTTCGGTCAGCCAGCCGATCGACAAGGTGGAATATGTGAAGCCGGACCTCTATCGGGTGACCGGCGGCAGTTGCCACCTCGACGTCAAAATCGTTTCCAAACCGAACAACACCGGCATGGTCGGCGCACGACAATTCACGGTCGTGCCCGGCAAGCCTGTCTGCCCCTGATACCCGACAATCGAGCCTTTGATGTTTTTTGCTTCCGACAACTGGGCTGGCGCCCATCCCAAGATCGCGGCCGGCCTTGCCGCCAACGCCGCCGGCTTCTCCACCGCCTATGGCGACGGCGACCTCGACCGCGCCGTCTACGAACGGTTCAGCGAAATCTTCGAGCGCGAGGTGGCGGTGTTTTTCGTGGCGACGGGAACGGCCGCCAACTCCCTGTCGCTGGCGGCCTACAACAAGACCGGCGGCATATCGCTTTGCCATCGCGAATCGCACATCGTCGAAGACGAATGCGGCGCGCCGGAATTCTTTACCGGCGGCTCGCGCCTGCTGCCGGTGGGCGGCGCGCTCGGTCGCATCGACCCGCAGGAACTGGAGCAGGCGCTGCGCCGCCTGGAGCCCGAATTCGTCCACGCCGGCCGCGCGATGGCCATCAGCCTCACCCAGTCGACGGAAATCGGCACCGTCTACTCGCTGGACGAGATCGACCGCATCTCGGCGCTCGCCAGGCACCACAAGCTGCCCCTGCACATGGACGGCGCGCGCTTCGCCAACGCGCTGGTCTCGCTCGATGTGACACCAGCCGATATGACCTGGAAGCGCGGCGTCGACATCGTCTCCTTCGGCGGCACCAAGAACGGCTGCTGGTGTGCGGAAGCGGTGGTGCTGTTCGACCTCGACAGGGCGCGCGAACTCGCTTTCCTGCGCAAGCGCTCGGCCCAGCTCTTCTCCAAGTCGCGTTTCATCGCCGCCCAGTTCGATGCCTATTTCAAAGACGGACTCTGGCTGGAAACCGCCCGCCATGCCAATGCGATGGCGGCACGGCTTTCGGCGGCCATCGACGCATCCGCCCGGGCGAGGCTCGCCTGGCAGCCGCAGGCCAACGAGGTATTTGCGATCATGAAGAAAGCCGACGCCGAGAAGGCGCAGGCCGCGGGCGCCGCATTCTACGACTGGCACATCCCGTCCGGATTCGATGGCTGGATCGCCGGGGAAGAGGCGCTCTACCGCTTCGTCACCAGTTTCGCGACGACGCCGGAAGCCGTCGACCACTTCGGTGATCTCATCGCCAGATAAAGAAACGGCGCCTTTCGGCGCCGTTCCCGTCTCGGGAGGAGACTAACCGTTCAGGCCGGCCTTACGCGGCGGCCTTGGCTTCGATCTGCCTGGCTTTCGCCGGGGCGGAAGTGATCGCGATCTTGCGCGGCTTCAGCTCCTCGGGAATGTTGCGCTTGAGATCGACGTAAAGCAGGCCGTTCTTCAGCACCGCGCCGGTGATGTCGACATGGTCGGCAAGCTGGAAGCGGCGCTCGAAAGCGCGGCTGGCGATGCCGCGGTAGAGCAGTTCGCTGCCTTCCTCATCGGCCTCTTCCTTGCGCTCGCCCTTCACGGTCAGCACATTGCGATGGGCCTCGATCGAAATCTCGTCTTCTGAAAAGCCCGCTACCGCCATCGAGATGCGATAGGCGTCGTCGCCGGTCTTCTCGATGTTGTAGGGCGGATAGGTAGTCTGGCCGCCCTCGGGCTGGGCCAGCGAATCGAGGATCGTAAACAGCCGGTCGAAGCCGACGGTCGAGCGATAGAGGGGGGAAAAATCAACATGACGCATAGTGTGTTCTCCTGTCGAGCAACATGGTTTGCGGTTGGTCCGTGCCGACCCCTGAGTGGCGTATCGGCGTGGCCAGCGGCCCCGATGTGGCGACCGCACCAGACATTTGGGGGTGGCCAAACGCGGTTTCAAGGCCCTTTTCCCCAGCCCCTTACGGCCGCAGTGCGCGGCTTGCCGGATGAACGGCAGGTGAACCGACCTTTCGGGCTGCGTTCAGCAGGCCGCGCTAGAATAACCCGGCATTTAGCGACAGGCGGCCAGGCCAAGGGCCGCGACGAGGCCGGTCCGGGTGCAACGTCCCTTCCCCCGGATCGACAGAAGGCCGGAAGCGTTCCGCAGGTCGCTTCCGGCCTTGCCCTTGCCTGAGGGCCTGATCCAAAGTCATTTGCTTTTGGCCGCTTTGCTTTCTATCACCATGAAACGCCCGTCCCGCGCGGGCGCACCTTGCCAGCCGAAGCGCCGAATGACGGATAGTTTCCACGAAATTCCTGAGAATCCGACGCCGAGGCAGGCGACTGTCGGCTTTTTCAACGCACGCGACGGCAAGAAAATCCGCTACGCCCGCTTCGCCGCGACCGGCCGGCCGCTGAAGGGCACGGTGGTCATCCTGCCCGGCCGCAACGAGTGCATCGAAAAATACTTCGAAACGATCCGCGACCTGTCGAGCCGCGGGCTTGGCAGCGCGCTGATCGACTGGCGCGGCCAGGGCGATTCCGCCCGGCTGATCCGCGACCCGCAGCGCGGCTACGTGAAGAGTTTCTCGGATTATGCTGCGGACCTCGAACAGTTTTTCGAGGAAGTGGTGCTGCCCGACTGCCGCGGCCCCTATTACATATTGGCGCATTCCAGCGGCGCGCTGATCGCACTGCTTTCGAGCCCGTCCATGGTCAACCGCGTGCGGCGCATGGTGCTGATCGCCCCGTTCCTCGCCCTGCCCGGCCAGCGCATGTCGATGAAGGCCATCCACCGGCTCACCACGCTGCTTGGCCTGTTCGGCCTCGGCCGCCTCTACGCGGCATGGGGACCGCGCCCGAAAGGCGGCACGCCGTTCGAGATCAACAAGCTCACCACCGACGCTGCCCGCTATCGGCGCAACGTGCATCTCTACGACACCTTTCCGCAACTGGCGCTCGGCGGCCCGACGATCCGCTGGCTGCGGGCGGCCAGCGAGGCGGCGCAGAAGGTCTCCCGGCCCGAGTTCATGGCCGCCATCAAGGTGCCGATGTTGGTGGTCGCGGCCGGTGCCGACCGCGTGGTCTCGACGCGGGCGGTGGAGGCCTATGCCAGACATCTGCGCCTCGGTTCGCTGCTGACCATCGACGGCGCCGCCCACGAGATCCTGCAGGAGGCGGATCTTTACCGCGAGCAGTTCCTTGCCGCCTTCGACGCCTTCATCCCCGGCATCGACGACGGCACCTTGTAGAGCATTTCCAGCAAAAGCATGAAGCGCTTTTGCCTCGGGAAATGCGGCCAGAACAAAGAGATAGAGTCAGCCCCGCAGCGCCGCCATTGCCGCCTCGTGCAGTTCCGGCGTCGCCGCCGCCACGATGTCGCCCCCGTTCTCGGCAGGCCGACCGTCGAAGGTGGTGATGACGCCACCCGCCTTCTCGATGATCGGGATCAGCGCCACGATGTCATAGGGCTTCAGCCCCGGATCGACAGCGACATCGACGCTGCCCGAGGCCACCATGGCGAAGGCGTAGCAGTCGGTGCCGTAGCGGGCGAGCCGCACCTTCGCTTCCAGCCCGTCGTAGCGCTGCCGCGCCTCCCTGGCCTTGAACAGCGCCGGCGTGGTCGTGAACAGCGTCGCATCGGCAAGACGGGTGGTCTTGCGGGTGGCGAGCACACGCGGCCCGCCCGGCCCTTCGTAATGGGCGCCCGAAGCGTTGGCGTAGAACAATTCGCCGGTGAACGGCTGCGACATCATGCCGGCGACCGCATCGCCGTCTTCCGTGAAGCCGACGAGCGTTCCCCATACCGGCAAGCCGGAAATATAGGCGCGGGTGCCGTCGATCGGGTCGATCACCCAGACATGGCGGCTCGCCATGTTCTCGTTGCCGTGCTCCTCGCCCAGGATGCCGTGGTCGGGAAATTCGGCGTGGATCAGCGCGCGAATGGCACGCTCGGCCTCGCGGTCGGCTTCCGTCACCGGGTCGAAGCTCTCCAACTCCTTATTGCTGACCACGCCCTGCTTGCGAAAGCGCGGCAGCGTCTCAGCGGCGGCCACCTCGGCGATCCGCCGCATGATTTCGGAAGAAATGTCCAACACCGTCTCCTGGAAAGAAAAATGGGCCGCTATGGAGGTCTATTCCGCGGCTAATGGCAGGTCGAGGAAATAGTGATCGGGCAAGGCCATCAGGTCGGCCGCAAAACGCGCAAGGTCGTCGGCCAGCGCCTCGAACCCGACCGATTTGCGCAAGGTGCGCTCGTTCATGTAGAGGCCGCGATTGATCTCGATCTGCAACGCGTGCAGGTGCCTGGCCGGCCGGCCGTAATGCTCGGTGATGAAGCCGCCGGCATAGGGCTTGTTGCGGGTGACATGGTAGCCCATGCCCGAAAGCAGATCGATCGCCGCCTCCGCAAGCACGGCCGACGCGGACGTACCGAAACGGTCGCCGATGATGAAATCCGGGCGCAGGCCGCTGTCACCGACGCGAATGCCGGCGGGCATGGAATGGCAATCGATCAATACCGCGTAGCCGAAGGCGGCATGGGTCTGCATCAGAAGCCGCTTCAGCGTCGCGTGGAACGGCTTGTAGACGGTCTCGATCCGGTCGATGGCCTCGCCGAGCGGCAGCCGGCCGGAATAGATTTCGAGCCCCTCGCCCACCAGCCTCGGCACCGTGCCGAGGCCGCCGGCCACGCGCGAGGAGCGCACGTTGCAATAGGAAGGCACCGGCTCGCAGAACATGCGCGGGTCCAGTTCCCACGGCTCACGGTTGACGTCGAGCCAGGCACGCGGAAAGTTCGCCGCCAGGAGCGGCGCGCCGAGCGGCACGACTGCCGAAAACAACTCGTCCACATAGCAGTCCTCGGAGCGGCGGATGGCCTCGCGGTCGAGCCGGCTCATGGCTAGGAAGCGCTCGGGATAGAGGCGGCCGCTATGGGGGGAACTGAAGACGAACGGCACGCGCTGCTCGGCGCTCGAGCGAATCTCGAACGGCGCCACGCCCGCGAAATCCTCGGCCGCCGTAGTCACTTGAACCCCAATCGCACGCAATGACGCATCATGGCGCGAACGTGCCATCGCAAGCCGCGCATGTCCAGCGCCCCGGCGCTTCGGGCAGGCCCCGGGAGGCGTCGTCTTTCACCATTGTTCACTTGATCTTTACCGTCGCGCCTTCATATACGGGATGGTTAACGGGCGCCTCCAACGGCAGCCTCGGTGGGTGATTCGGACGGAATACGAATGGCACGCATTCTTCTGGCGGAAGACGACGACGACATGCGCCGTTTCCTGGTCAAGGCGCTGGAGCGCGCCGGCTACCAGGTCAGCGATTTCGACAACGGCGCCAGCGCCTATGAGCGCCTGCGCGAAGAGCCCTTTTCCCTGCTCCTGACCGATATCGTGATGCCCGAGATGGACGGCATCGAACTGGCGCGCCGCGCCACCGAGATCGACCCCGACCTCAAGGTGATGTTCATCACCGGCTTCGCGGCCGTGGCGCTGAACCCCGATTCGAAGGCCCCCAAGGACGCCAAGGTGCTGTCCAAGCCCTTTCACCTGCGCGATCTCGTCAACGAGGTCGAGAAGATGCTGCAGGCGGCCTGACCTCCGGCCTTTTCCCGTATTCGCTGCCCTGCAAGCCGCCCATCATCGCCGGAATGCGGGCTGGCGAACCATGCCCGGATAGCGCGACGGCACGCGAAAGAACGCCCGTTTCAACAGCCTGTCGGTTTCGCGTCAGCGGCTATTGACGCGCTGCATCAAAAGTGGTGTAAGCCCCGCGTCGGATGGGCGTGTAGCTCAGCGGGAGAGCACTGCATTGACATTGCAGGGGTCACAGGTTCAATCCCTGTCACGCCCACCATCCAATCAATAACTTGGCCGATTGCCTCTGCCGGTTGGCACAGAAACCCGGCAATTAGACCTCCGCAGCGTTTTTCTGGAAGTCGACGTGGTGATGGCCGTAGACCTTGTCGAGCATCTTGGCCGACATGCCGGGCGAGCCGGCCGCTTCCCAGATATCGACTGGTTATGACAATGGATGCACGGTTCGAATCCGTTCGCTGCAACCAGATCAGGTCGGCGGCGCAGAGATCGTTTTGCGAGGCCCTGGGAGGCGGGGCTTTCGAAAGAGGCGCCATAAGCCGAACCCGTTGAGCGCGGCCAGCGCGCAGGCGGCCATGAGGATGAAGCCGCCGAACATACCTTCCCCATATCCAACGGGGCCGTCATATTTTCCTGACTGTATGCCGGCATCGATCCGATGCATTACTCGGCTAACGTAATAGTATAGCACCGCCAATTCTACAGCGTAGATCGCTACGGCGATTACGATTCCGAGAGTGCGTCGTAAGAGATGCATCAGAAAATGCACCGCTGCGGCAATTGGGCTGACAGCAACCAGAATTGCTGCCAGCACGATTATCGGCCCCAGTATCGTCAGCATTGCATTCTGCGGTCCATCTTGCGAGCAGGTAACCACCATCTCCCATGCCCCGCAAGCCACCAGTCCTTCGCCCTGACGGTATAGTAGGCGACCGGCACCATGGCCCGTAACGCCTATTACCAGACATCTCACTGGCGCTCGCTCAAGCACGCCTGTCACCAACGAGACGGATGGACCTCCATCAGATCGGCCAGAGCCAATTGAGGAGCAACAAAAACGCGACCAGCAGGAACACCAGCGCCACCTGCTGGGAGCGTGCAATCGCCCTGTTTCGTCATCCCTACGCCGAATCTCGTCGTTCCAGTCATCGAAGACATGGGTAAGCGGTTCGCCTTTGAACCGAGCGTCAGCTGGATCGGGTTTAGGAGCATGCTTCAATCGGGCTTCGTCGATACGTTGCCCGAGTTCTTGAAGCCCCCACCTTGGATCATCGGTCATGGCCAGAGATAAACACTGCCTGTCATGCCAAGCAAGCCACCAGTCCACCGCCCGCCCAGCGTAGGTGACAGGCAGCAGCAGCGCCGCGCCTATGATCAGACACGCGACAAGCAGGAATGGCGCGGCTGGTACAAGACGGCAGTTGGCAGGCGACCAGAGAGCGCCAGCTTACTGCTGAGCCGCTATGCCGGATGTGCAGGGAAGTGGGCAGGCTGATCCCGGCGACGGTCTGCGATCACATCGAGCGGCATGGCGGCGAGCCGGTAAGGTTCTGGTGCGGCCCGTTCCAGTCCCTGTGCGCGTCCTGTCACTCGAGCGAGAAGCAACGCGAGGAACGCCAGAGGCAGGCGCCTTCCGCCATCATTCCTCACTACTTCAACGACACCAATGTCTTTGGCGTCTCGCAAGGGTCGACGGAATTTAAGGATTGTAGTTTCAGAGGCGATGTTATCAAAACAGCGTATATCGATCGTGGAAATTTAAATTCTGCGATTGCGAGCAGCCGGTGGCGGGAGCGCGGTGTCGGCGCCATCATGCTCATCGGCTTCGTAGCCGCGTCGATCGGTGGGCTGCTGGTCACGTTCGGGAAGAAGGTGTGGGCAACATGGGCCGGACCGTGATCCAGCAGGGACGCCGCCCTGACGACTACCTTCACTGCCAATCGTTACCGTCCGCTGATCTAAAGGCTGGCGAGCTTTGTGTCGGCTCCACAACAAAAAGCCCGACACGATGGCCGGGCTTTGATTGGATTAAGTCTGGTTCTTAATCGATCGGCGGCGGCGTCGGCCCTATCGAACGCGTCATTTCCATACCTCTACATCATTGACTACAGATGGATAATGAAACACCTGACGCATGAGTGCAAGGCCTCGGCGCCATGCCATGTGGGAGACATCCTTTATTTGCGTCTGGCTTTATTTGCGTCTGGGCGTAACGAAGCCCGGACGCCACCATCTTATCGGACGGCGTATTCTGGTGGCCGCGATGCGAAGCCAGCCGCTTTCCTCGGTGTCGATGGTACGCAAGGCGTCTGCGATGCTCGCACGTGCCGCAAGGCTCGTCCTGCGCCGCAGCGAGAGCTTCCCAGGGGTGAAGGCGCCGATATAGGGATTGGTGTTGATCTCGAAAACCGTCTGCCGTCCTTCAAGCGTCGCGTGGTCGGCCCTGCCGAACTCTATGTCGGCAAGCTCAAACGCGGTACGAAGCTCGTCCGCGTAACGGTTCGTGACTACTGCATCGTTTTCATCGTTGGCGGCAGCCTCCGTGACCTTTGCATGGTCGCCGACCTTCACCAACCATGTATCGTCGGCGGCAATGTGCTCGACGATGATCCTGTCGCCGATCCGCCACGTTCCCCATTTTACCCAGAGACCGTCCGAATAAGGCTCTGCGGCCACTTCGGACACTAGCATCCCACGCAGAGGAACGTGGCGGTCAGGAAGCTGCTCCAGCGCCGCGTCCAACTCGTCCTGATTGTGGTAGAGGGTCGCATCGGCCTTGGCATGGTCGTCTTCGTTACGCAGGAACACCGGAAACCGTTCCGGTCGCGGGCGAGCGTCGGCCCGCATCAGGCGGAAAGGATTTATGCCCGCCGCATGAAGAGCCTCGGACAGTTCCACCCGGCATTTCGCCCTGGCGGGATCGTTGAGACACCGAAGGCCGGCGTCCTTCATCGCTTTGAAAAGGTCGGCTGCTATCCGTAATTCCCAGGGCGCAAGTCGCTCGAGATCACCGAAAATATAGGTCGCCCGACGTACATGGAACGCACCGAAGAGGCTGTCGTAGCTTTTTGTGCGGAATTTCGGTGTGGGAACCCCGAACGTCCCCTTGATCCAACTCTTCAACGTGTAGCCGTTTCCGCGTGTCGTAAGGAGGATGATCATGGGAGCAGTATCCACTATTGGCCGACCCAAAAATCAAGGCTGCAATTGTGGATAATTCAGGCGGCTGCCGTTGCCGGATTCTTCGCTGGCCCCGGCTGGCCGGCTTTTGCCGTTTGAGCCCTTTTTGGACCATGCTTCACCATTTGCTGGAGGCCGGCACAGCCCGTAGATTGATCGCATGCGCGATCCAGTCGTTGTTTTCCGGTTATTTCTCGCTGCTATGGCTTTTGGCGTTGTCGGCGCAGTCATGGCACGAAATAGGCGCTTAAGTACCCTGGTCGGCTTCATACTGGGCTTTTGTTTTGGCCCGCTCGGCTACATAGCCATTTCATTGTTGGCTGGAGCAAAAGGCAGACCAGACGTTTCATTTTACGCGCGTATTGTGGAGATGGGAGCGAGGAGAGAAGCGTCGCGTGCGCGGCGCGGCGATGAATCCGACAAGATCAGGTGACACCCGGCTCCGGTTCGCCGGGACGGTTTTTTTTGTCGTTCTGAATGGGCCACAAAGGTCTTCAGAAATCTTGGGGGCGATTGACAGCAACGTAGGTGACCAATCCCTGTAAGGCCCCCCGGCACTACACCCATCGGTATGTAAATCCAGACAAAGCCCTGTTGGCTCAGCGATCCAGCCAATGCCCCGAACCAGCTAAAGACGATTGTAGAACCTGCAACGCTTCCTGCGAGGTAGGTGAACAATTGTCCCTTCGAATATGTCCGCACGAGAGCAATGCCTAGTGTCGACGCGAGCACAACGATTCCTGTAGCTATGCAGAAGAGCAACCAGTCCCCATCGATCGTATAAGTGCGGCGTATAAAAACTGCCTGTATGGCTATGATCGAAATGAAGAAACCCACCCAAAACAAGGCAGCGATCCCTATGACGGTCAACCATCCAATCTGTTTTCCGGCATTCATCTGCCTCTCCTAGGCTACCGATTGCTCCATCTCCGGAACATCGCCGACGAAAAACAGCGTCACCAGCGACCTACGGACAAGTGCCCGTTGGCCGAAAGGCTGGCGGGTTTTTGTTTTGCAGGTTCGAACATCCAAGCCTGCCTTTGTCCGAATGTCAGCATGCCTCAGTGGCGCGAATACGTTCCGGGGTCATGCCGCACCGTTCGGATCATCATCGTCAAATCATTTCGCGTTGATGACCGGCATCTGTTTGTTGTCTTCAGGCGGTTGACTCTGGTTTGCAGCTTCACCGGGTCCAAACCCGCTCACGTCGGCCGACTCTGCCCATGTCAAATTTCAATACCGATTAAAATAGTTAATTGCGCTGATCAGACGTCTCCTCATAGCTGCCCTTTGGTTCATCGCCAAAAGGCACAAAAAATGCGGCGCTATTCGGAGCATGGCTATTTCTCGTCGAAAGACTTGGAAATGCTCACAAGAGTATTGAAACTGACACTACCAGAAGGTGCTTCTGACTGCGAACGTCAAGCGCACGCGGCAACGCTTATTCACCTATTTGAGGCGGGCATCACAACCGAGGAAGCTCTTATTGCGGAAGTCGGAGGGTCTTTTTCCTAGTTGTGCAGGAACAACCGACGACCCTTAGGCATTGGGAATAGATTCGCGAGACGAGATGCAATGCCCCGCTATTTCTTCGATACCTACGGTCAGGACGGTCTTTTCCGCGACGAGGACGGGATAGAGTGCAGTACGAAGGCGGAAGTGCAGCGGCGCGCCATCAGCGCCCTGCCGGATATGGCACGGGAAGAGCTTCCCAAAGGCCCCGACCACGATTTTTGCGTGGAGGTTCGTAACGAACAAGGCCGTATCGTCTTTCGATCGAGATTTTCACTAAGATCCGAATGGCTGGAAGACAGCGACGGAGAGCAGGCCTAACGGGGCTCGACCCGCAGGCTCAGGTAAGTCGGATCGAACTCCGCAAGCTTGGCCAGATCGCCGAAATCACGGATGACGACAACGCCGCCGCGCCAGTCGATCAGCCGGGACGAGCGAAGTTTCTGCAGCCTCTTGTTGACGTGCACGACGGACAGGCCAAGCAAATCGGCCAGTTGGGATTGCGTCAAAGGCAGGTGGAAAGAATTCCCTGTCGCAATCCCGGCAGCTTCCAGCCGCAAATACAGTTCGCAAAAGAGATGCGCCATTCGCTGTTCCGCCGTTCGGCGCCCCAGACAGGTGATCCACGCCCGCTGGATAGCGGCATCGATCACCGTGGAGAGCCAGAACAATCGGCCGAGGTGAGGACTTTCCTCGGTAACGCGCCGGATTGTGTCATAGGAAACGTAGGCGACATCACACGTCCCTATTGCGACCACTCCATGGTCCATGACCCTCAGCAGATAAGCATGCAGATCTACGAAATCACCCGGGACGTGAAGCGCGGTTATCTGGCGGCTGCCGTCTCGAGAATAATGGGTCCTTGCTGCGAAGCCCTTAAGTATCATGCAACTTTCGCCCGGCCTGCTGTCTTCAGCTACTACTTCGCCGCCGTTCAAAAACGTTTGTATCCGCTTGGGTAGCGCATTGATCAATGCAACCTCCCTCGATGAGAGATTGTCCCTGCGCGAGATGCTGCGGATAAAGGGCAGGAAACCAGCGTCGCTAAGGATCGTGTCAGCCATGCACGCCAACGAGTGCGACGTCCGTTTTGTTCCGGCTACTCAGCCGTCAGAAGCCAGATCGTTCCTTGATAACATTGTGTTCTCCGTCGGAACGGACTTTGAAGCCGATGGTTGGTTCGAAAAGGAACCACGATGCACCATGTCCGCAGCACCATCGAAGAATTGCGCCGTTACATCTCGACATGCGAAGCTCATGATGAGCTCGAGGAGGTGGACACGCTTCTGGCAGTGGCACTCGAAGAGGTCAGACGGAAGATCGCCCGCCAGGAACTCGCTCAGCACATCCCGGAGAAGCGATGAGTTGTCGTTCGCGAGAAAGATGCCGCAGATCGAGGTCAAGCTCCCACGACGGCATGGAGCCTGACGCATGTCTCGCGAAAGCGGGAACCGCCTATGGCGCCAGGCAACCGCCGCAGAGCTTGTTGCCGTCGGGATCGCGAAGATAGGCCAGGTACAGGCGGCGCGTCCCTTCCCGTACGCCGGGCGGGTTCTCGATGGACTTGCCGCCGTTGGCGACGCCGGCATCATGCCACGCCTTGACCATCTCGGGGCCTTCCATCCGCAGGCCGATCGTGCCGCCGTTGGCGTGTGTCGCGTCCTTGCCGTCGATAGGCGCGGTGACCAGGAAACGCGCGCCGTCCTTCGAGTAGACCAGCCGGCCCTTGGCGTCGAGGGTCCCCGCCGCAACCCCCAGCGTGGCGAATGTCGCGTCATAGAATTTGCGCGACCGGTCAAGATCATTGCTGCCGACGACGATGTGGCTGAACATTTCCACCCTCCGATGATTGCCGAAGAGCAAATCAAATGCCGCTGGCCACTGCAAGCCGCGCGTTTTGGGCCAGCTTGCCGCATAGGGCCGGATTCGATGGAAACGACGATCTGGAGCAAAATTTTCGACCGCTAGCGCACTGCCGCCCGGTAAAGATTCCCGGTAATTTTAGCAAATTCTGATAAAGTGCCCGCCGCCCATTTTTTTGCAAAGGAGGACACGATGCGTCACGGGGCTCTGGTACTCTGTTTCATGATGGTCACGTCGACGTCCATGGCGGCGGACGTGGTTTCGGTGGAGGAGGGGTTGCGCATCGCCACGATCGGCGGTTGCCATGACTGTCACACCGACGGATTTGCTGCCAGCGGCGGGCAGGTCAACCCTGCCAAGGCGCTGCTGGGCAGCCAGGTGGGGTTCCAGGGCCCCTGGGGCACCACCTATCCCGCCAATGTGCGCGCCGTCCTGTCGAAGATGAGCGAGGACGACTTCGTCCGCTACGGCCACGAGGTCAAGACACGGCCCCCCATGCCGTGGTTCGCCCTTCACGCGATGACGGACAGCGAGTTGCGGTCGATCTACCAATACGTGAAATCGCTCGGGGCGCCGGGAGACCCCGCTCCCGCTTATGTGAAGCCAGGCGACGCGCCCAAAACGCCGTTCATCGTCTTCGCGCCGCCGCAGATGCCGTCCCAATAGACCGGCTGGCGTCGATTAACGTGGCGTGAACGAGCCGTTCCGAGCCGGTTCAGGCCGTTCGCGCCATTCTCTCCGTGTCGTTTGGAAACAGACTTTTGAAACGGGAGAGAACACCATGCTCAAGTCCATCAAGATCGCCGCCCTTTCCGCCTTCCTCGGCCTCGGCGCGCTGGCCGCCGTCCCTGCAACGGCACAAGCCGCCACCGTCCAGATCGGGATTTCGACCCACAACCTCAACGTCGGCTACGGCCATGGCTGGAATCGCGCCTGCACGCCCGGCAAGGCGGTTGCCAAGGCCCAGCGCCTTGGTGTTCGTCACGCCCGCGTGCGCGGCGTCGGCCCCCGCACGATCCGCGTCACCGGCACCCGCTACGGGCACCGGGTGAACCTGACCTTCTCGAAGGCGCGCAACTGCCCGGTGGTGCGCTGATAATCGGCCGGGGCGGGGAAGCCCGCAAGCATCTCTGCCCCCCGCGATCCACTATGACGCGGCGCCGACAGCGCCGCGTCATTCAGTTCGTCTTTCAGGAAAAACCGAACGAATACAGCGCCGCCACCAGCGCCAAGGCAAGGCATCCGAGGAAGACGACGTAGTTCATGGCAGGCTCCTGTAAAGTCGAAAACGCTTTCGACTTCCCTAGCCGCCTGACGGGCCCGCCGCTTTGCGCCCGCGCAAGGAATAACAAGAGCGGGCTGCCTGCTTCAGCGGAACGCCGTGTCGGTCAATAGCCATGCCGGTTCATGGCAACGCCGAGCATCGTCGCCAGGATGGCGGCCGAGGCGGCAATGGCCACCGTGAGCAGCGTCGGGATCACGCCAAAGCTCGCGCAGGCGGCAACGATCGCCAGCAGCAGGACCAGCGCCAGGGCCAGCACGGCTTTAGAACTTCCAGGCATCGCAGGTATTTCCTTTCCTCAAAAGCCGATCTCGGCCTCGCAGCCGGGGCATTGCGGAGGGCAATATGCTGCGAGATCGGCCATCCGCCTTTGGCGAGTAGCGGCATCCCTGCGATGGAGGCTGCCTCCACCAAAAGGATACGCCCCTCACCCACCATGGCGCAATTCTACCCGGCCGGCTTCCACTCTATCACTGGTCGGAAAGCTTCCAGCGTGAGAGATGGTCGCACCGTCATGTTCATCGATGCGCGAAAACTGCCGGGCGGAATAGCCCTGGAGACCGAGGTCTGCGTTATCGGGGGCGGCGTTGCCGGTATCACGCTCGCGCTGGAATTCGAACGACGGGGCATCGCCACCTGCGTCATCGAGGGCGGCAGGATAGACTTCAGCGCGGCCTCGCAAGCCCTTTACCACGGCGAGAATGTCGGCCTCCCCTATAATTTGCAGACCAGCCGGACGCGGCAACTGGGCGGCAGTTCCAATTGCTGGGGCGGCTGGATACGCCCGTTCATCCCCATCGATTTCGAAAAACGCGACTGGATGCCCAACAGCGGCTGGCCGCTGGCCTATTCGGAGATCGCGGCCCTCTACCCCCGGGCCAACCGGCTGGTCGAGGTCAACGACCGCGATTTCGACCCGCAGGCCTGGTACGAGCACCTGGACCACGACCAGGTCCGGCTGCTCACGCTGCAGGGCGGCTCCATCGAAACGGTGGTCAACAAGTTCAGCCCGCCTACCCATTTCGGCTATGTCTACGAAAAGCAGCTCGCCGCCGCCAAGCTCGCCAAGGTGCTGCTCAACGCCAGCGCGACCGAGATCGCCACCACCGACGATGCCGCGACCGCCACCGGCGTCCATTTCGCCAATTCGGCGGGCAAGCGCTTCTTCGTCAGAGCGACCCGGACCATCCTCGCCGCCGGCGGCATCGAGAACGCCCGCTTGCTGCTTTTGTCGAACAAGGTCGACTCACGCGGCCTCGGCAACCGCCATGACGTGGTCGGCCGCTATTTCATGGAACACCCGCGCATCCGCATCGGGCGGATGATCTCGTCGGACAACGCGACCGGCTTCCGCTTCTACGACACCAGCTACACCTATCACAATCCGGCCCTGGCCGTGGATGGGACCAGCACCAGCGCCTATATCGGGTTGGTCGAACGGGTCCAGCGCGAAGAGGAACTGGTGCAATGCCGCACCTATTTCCGCGCCTGCCGGGCCGGCGAGGACCGCGAGGTCAACGACAGTTTTCACGAACTCTACGATGCGCTGCGCTGGCGCCTGGTCAGGAACATCCGGCTGGGCGCCATAGCGACCGTCGCGCGCCGCAGCCCCAACCTGATCGCATCGCTGCTCTACCGCCGGCTGAAGCTTGCCGCCGCCTCGACCTATTTCCAGGTCGAAAGCGTCGTCGAGCCCGTTCCCGACCCCGAAAGCCGCGTCACCCTGTCGCCACGGCGCGATCGGCTGGGCCTCAACGAGGCTCGGCTCGACTGGCGCATCGGCGACCTCGAGAAGCGCACGCTCGTGCGCATGCTGTCATTGATCAAACAGGAATTCGAGGCCTTCGGCGTGGGTACGGTCGACCTGCAACAGGCGGACGAAGGGCGGCTGCCGAAAATCCTCGGTTGCGACCATCACATGGGAACGACGCGGATGGACCCCGACCCGCGCCTGGGCGTCGTCGACACCAATTGCAGGGTCCACGGCATGAACAACCTCTACATCGCCGGCAGTTCCGTGTTCCCGACCTGCGGCAACGACATGCCGACCCTGACCATCGTGGCGCTTACGCTGAGGCTCGCCGACCACCTCGCCGCCCAGCGCGGACCGATCGGGCTGGTCCACAGCGCCGATGCCCGCCTCGCGGCCGCTCAGTAGGGTAACCGGAGCCGGGTAGACGGTCGTTCAGGCACCGGACTTACCGGCGGACTCGATCGCCTTGCGGAATTCGTTCTGCTTGTTGTGCGAGGTGAACTGCCGCTGCCAGGGATCGTACAGATCGACCGCCGGCCGCGCGTTTTCGGGATCGGCCGCCTTGTCGGGAATCCGTGTCGTTTCTGTCATGGGTAGACTTTCATTCGTGAACGGCAGGCGCTGCCTGCCGCTTGCGAGGGCGGCTCCAACGCCGCCGACTCTGCTGTCGATGGGGCTTTTAGCCGAAATTCGTGGCCAGGCAAACTTTTCCCCGCCGGCTCGCCCATGTCCGGCAGCGGCGCGGGTTCAGCCAAGCCGCAACGCGATGACGCCGGCAAGGATGCTCAGCGCCGCCGCGCTGCGCCATGCCGTCATCTTCTCGCCCAGCGCGAACACCGAGATCGCCATGGCGAACAGGATCGAGGTCTCGCGCAGGGACGCGACCGAGGCTATCGGCGCCTGGGTCATCGCCCACATGACGATGCCGTAGGCGGCGGCGCTGAGGAAGCCGGTAAGCGCGCCCACCTTCCACTCGGCGGCAAGGACCGTCAGCATGCGGCGTCCCCGGTAGAAAAAGCCGATCGTCATGGCGCTGAGGCCATCGCAGAAGAACATCCACGCGGCGTAGCTCAGCGCCGAGTCGGCAAGCCGGGCGCCGATGCCGTCCGACAGCGTATAGCCGGCAATGAACAGCGAGGTGGTCAGCGCATAGCCGACGACGGCGCCGTTCAGCTTGGCAAGCGGCCCGCCACCCCGCAGCGACATCAGGAACGTCCCCAGCGAAAGCAGCACGATGCCGGCAAGCGCGACCGTGCCGGGAAGTTCGGACACCAGCACAATGCCGCCGATCGTGGTGATGAGCGGCGCCGTTCCCCGCGCCAGCGGATAGGCCTGCGCCAGATCGCCTGCCTCATAGGCCCGCGACAGGAACAGCCTGTAGCCGACATGGATGACGGTCGAGGTGATGATCCACGGCCAGACGGCGGCCGAAGGAAAGGCGACGAAGGGGATTACCGGCAACGCGGTGCAGGCCATGCCGAACGTGGTCAGCGAGATGGAGGCGAAACGATCCGCCCTGACCTTGATCAGCGCGTTCCATGTCGCATGCATAATGGCTGCGGCAAGCACCACCGCGAAGACGAAAGGCGTCATCGGCCCGCACGCCCCTGCGTTCCAGCCGCAAACGGCGTTTCGAGATCGATGTCGATGCGCACTGGAAAATGGTCGGAAGCGACCTCGCCGATATCGGCGTGGACGGAGCGCACACGGTCCGAGAGCAGGCCGCCGACGAAGCAATGGTCGAGCCGGCGCCGCCGCACCTCGCCCGCGATCGTCTTGACATGGGTGTGATAGCTGGCCGGCTCAGCGGCGGCCACCGCCGCGTCGACGAAGCCGTCGGCATAGGCAGCCCCCGGATGATAGGGAATGTCGCCGACGATGCGCCGGTACTCGGCGCTGCCTGGCTCGGAATTGAAATCGCCCATCCAGATCGTCGCCAGCGGGCTTTCTGGCTCGCCTTCCCCGTTCGACCAGTTGCGCGCGGGTTCGTCGTCGACACCGCTCCACGGCCCGCCGTCGGCATCGGCGCGCCGGTGCTGACCCAGCAGATAGTCGATCTGCTCGAGCCGCTCCTCGGCGGCGATATGGGCGAGATGCAGCGAAAGCACCCGCACCGGGCCAGCCGGCGTGCGGATCATGCATTCGAGCGCGGCGTTGCGCGTATTGAGCGGTCGCACGGTGCGGCGCATCGGCAGCGCGTGCAGCCGCGACCAGGCGATCGGCAACCGCGAAAGCAGCATCGTCCCGAACTGGCGGCGGCGGTTGAACACGCGGCCGTCGCGCTGCTCGCTGGCATCCATGTCGTAGGCCGGCCCGTAAACCCAATAGTAGCCGGGAAGCAGGCGCGAGAGTATCTCGGGCTGGTCGTCTTCGTTGCTGCGCAGCCAGTGCCGCTCCACTTCCTGCAAGGCGATGATATCGGCACCGTCGATCAGACGCGCGGCGCGCGTGAGGTCGTAGCGACCGTCGGAACCAAAGCCATACTGGATGTTGTAGCTGACGAGTTTCATAGTTACCCGGCTCACTTTCGCCCGCCAAGTAGCCGTTCGGCACGACCAAGGCAATGAGCAGGAACGGCGTGACAGCTTGGGCCACGCCGCGTTGGACCGCAGGACAAGCGCCGCTGCGGCACGCCGGTAGCTGGCTTATCCCAGCACCAGCAGGTCGCCAGAAGAAAAGCTGATCTCGGCCTTCTCGCCGACGGCGGGCGGTGGCGAGGCCGGATTGTTGAAGGTGTCGAGCGAGACGGTGCGGCCGGCGACGCCGACCCGCACGCGGATGACGGAACCGAGGAAATGCACCTCGGAAATCTCGCCGGCAAGGCGGGTGTCGCGCCCCGGCTGGGGCCCAAGCGAAATCGCCTCGGGCCTGAGCGCCAACGACAGCTTGTCGCCGGTCCTGGCTCCGCCAAGCCGGTCCTTCAGCACCAGTTCGCCGCCGTCGACCCCGACCTTGCCCGCCGCGGCGTCGGTCACGGTGCCTTCCAGCACGTTCAGCGTGCCGACAAAATTGGCGACGAACTTGGTCTGCGGCCGGTTGTAGATCTCGAACGGCGTGCCGACCTGCTCGGCCTTGCCGCCATACATGACGGCGATGCGGTCGGAGATCGACAGCGCCTCCTCCTGGTCGTGAGTGACGAACACGGTGGTGATGCCGAGCGATTTCTGGATCGTCCGGATTTCCTCGCGCAGCGACACGCGCACCTTGGCGTCGAGCGCCGACAGCGGCTCGTCGAGCAGGAGCAGCTTGGGCTTGGGCGCCAGCGCCCGCGCCAGAGCGATACGCTGCTGCTGGCCGCCGGAAAGCTGGTAGGGATAGCGGTCGGCCATCTGCGGCAGGCTGATCAGGGCCAGCATCTCGGCCACGCGCTTGTCGACATCGGCCCGGGAAGCGCCCGCGACCTTGAGGCCGAAGCCGATGTTCTGCGCGACCGTCAGGTTCGGGAACAGTGCATAGGCCTGGAACACCATGCCGATATTGCGCTGGTTAGGCCGTAGCCGCGTGATGTCCTTGCCGCCGACGACGATGGCGCCCGCGCTCGGCTCCTCGAAGCCGGCGACCATGCGCAGGACCGTGGTCTTGCCGCAGCCCGACGGCCCGAGAAAGGAGACGAACTCGCCCGCCTTCACGTCGAGGTTGAAATCCTGCACGACCTTGGTGGAGGCGAAGGATTTTTCGACATGCTGGATGGAAAGGAACGGATCGGTCATCGAATTCTCTCTCCGGTCAGTGCAACTGTTCGGGCGGCTTCGGCGCGAAGCGCGACACCACCTGGATCAGCGCCATGCAGGCCCAGGTGATGGCGAAGGCGATGACCGCCAGCGCCGCCGGCTCGTAGGCACGGTTGGCGCCGAGTAGCTGCATGTAGGGGCCGAAGGCCGGCCGGCTCAAAAGGGCAGCCATGACGAACTCGCCGATGACGATGGCGAAGGTCAGGAACGCGCCCGACAGCACCGCCACCGCGACATTGGGCAGGATGACGCGCGAAAGGATGGTCACCCACCCTGCCCCGAGGCTTTGCGCGGCCTCCGTCAGCGTGGCCACGTCGATGGCGCGCAGGCCGGTATCGACCGCCCGGTACATGTAAGGCAGCGCCAGCACGACATAGCCGAACATCAGAAGGATGTTGGTGCCCATGGCCGAACCCGTCAACGGCAGCCAGGACGAGGTATTGTAGAGCCGGATATAGCCGAAGACGATGACGATCGGCGGAATGACCAGCGGCAGGAGCGTGATGAACTCCATGAAGGGCCGCCAGCGCGGCAGTTTCAGCCGGACCCAGTAGGCGGTCGGCACCACCAGCAGCACGCCAACGACGATGGTCGCCAGCGCCATCAGCACCGAATACATGAACGTCTGCTGGAAGCGCGGGTCGCCGAGAACCGCCCAATAGGCGTCGAGGCTGTAGGCGCCGCGCCTGAGCTTCAGCGAGAATTCGAGCGTGCCGATCAGCGGCAGCGCGAAATAGACGATGCCCAGCGCAATGAAGAACCAGGACCAGATTCGGTTCGCCCTCATTTGACCCACCGTTCGCTACGGCTTCTGAGCCAGATGTAGATGAAATTGGCGATGCCGGTGATGACGATCATGCCGAAGGCCAGCGCGTAGCCGAGATGCGGGTCCTGCAACACGTCGCCGCGGATTTGCGCGAACAGCAGGATCGGCACGATCGACAGCGAGGAGCCGGTCAGTGCATAGGCGGTGGCGACCGCGCCGAACGAATTGGCGAACAGCAGCGCAAAGGTGCCGAGCAGGCTCGGCCACAGGATCGGCAGCGCCACCATGCGCCAGTACTGGAAGCCGGTCGCGCCGAGCATCGAGGCGGCCTCGCGCCATTCGCGCCGCATGCCGTCAAGCGCCGGCGTGATGATGAGCACGGTAAGCGGAATCTGGAAGAACAGGTAGGTCAGCGTCAGGCCGCCGAAGCTCAACAGGTTGAAGCCCAGCCCGTAGAGATTGACGCCGAACCAGTCGCGCAGGATCAGCGTCACCAGCCCGAGGCGGCCGAAGGTGGCGAGGAAGGCGAAGGCCAGCGGAATGCCGGCGAAATTGGAGGCGACGCCCGAAAAGGTCAGAATCGGCGAGCGCAGCCAGCCCGGCAAACCGCCCAGCACCATCGCCCAGGCGAGCAGGAAGCCGAAGAAACAGCCGAGCAGGGCGGAGGCGACGCTGATCTTGATCGATATCCAGTAGGCCGCGAGGATCGAAGGCTGGAACAGGTTGGCGATGTTGGCGAGCGTGAAGCCGCCGTCATTGGTCTGGAAACTGCCGATAACGATCTTCATCGTCGGCAGGATCAGGAACAGGAGCGCAAACAGCAGGAACGGCACCACGCCGAGCCATGCGAACGAAATCCGCCGCCGAGCGGTCGATACGGGTGCCGCCGCGCGCGGGCTTTTCCCTTCGCCTGTCGAGAAAGTCATCCGTTACCGTTTCATCGAAGCGGGCGCGCCGTGTGGGACGGCGCGCCCTTTTCCACTAAGCTTACTGGACGTTGGCGCCCACGACGCTATCCCAACCACCGGTAACGGCGGTCTTGTTGGCGTCCTGCTCTTCGAGCGTGGGGAAGATCGCCTGCTTGTAGAGCTCGGCCGGCGGCAGCTTGTCGAGGATTTCCTGCGGCACCTTGCCGTCCGCGACCAGCTTGTTGAAGCGCGCCGGGTGGCAGTAGCCCTTCAGGAAGCCGAGCTGGCCCTCGTCGGAGTAGATGTATTCCATCCACAGCTTGGCCGCGTTCGGGTGTGGCGCGTAGGCGCTGATCGCCTGCGCGTAGACGCCGGCCAGCACGCCCGACTTCGGCACCACCACCTCGACCGGCGGGTTGCCGTTCAGCGTGTCGCGGTCGGCGAGCGCATTGTAGTCCCAGCGGATGACGATCGGGGTCGTGCCCTGCGCCAGCGAAGCGGCCTTGCCGATGACCGGAACGAAATTGCCGGCGTCGTTGAGCTTCTTGAAGTAGTCGAGACCGGCCTGCGGAGCCTTGGCGGCGTCGCCGCCGGCAGCGGCGAGACCGGCCGCATAGACCGACAGGATCGCCTGGTTAGCCGCGCGCGGATCGCCGGCCAGCGCGACGCTGTTGGCGTATTCCGGCTTCAAGAGGTCTTCCCAGTCCTGCGGCACGTTCTTGACGATGTCCGTGTTCACCTCGAAGGAAAGCACCCCGTAATAGCCGCCGTACCAGTGGCCGTCGGGGTCCTTGTTCTCGATCTCGTCGAAGGTGGCGACCTTATAGGGCAGGAACAGGCCTTCCTTGGTGGCGGAAGGGCCGAAGGACAGGCCGACGTCGACCATGTCGGGCGCCTGCGGGCCCTTGTTGTCCTTGTTGGCCTTGATCGCTTCGATCTCGTCGGCCGAGCCGGCGTCGGGATTGAGTTCGTTCAGCGTGATGAAGGGATACTTGGCCTTGAAGCCGTTCAAGATGCCTTCCCAGCCGCACCAGTCGTGCGGCAGCGCGATCGGCGAGAACATCCCTTCCGCCTTGGCCGCCGCGATGAGTTCTTCCGATGGTTCGGCATACGAGATGGCAGAGGTCGCCAAAAGGGCGACGGCCGAAAGGGAAAGGATTTTCCCGGTGAATCTGAACATTTCGCTCTCTCCGTTGAACTGACGCCGTTGGACGCCTGCGATGCGGTATCCACGTTCCATGACAGTCCGATGAAGATCGAACCGCCCGCACCCGAAAGGCATGAAAGTTAACTACTTTTGTCGGTCGCCTGCAATTGGCGCCGATTTGTTTTTCCGGCTAATTATTTGCCCTCCTCTCCCATCCTGTTTCCCGGTGTTCCCTGCCCCTTCAGGCCGGCAGGCGCACGCACCTGCCGGCCCCTGGAGCTTATCCCTTCAAGGCGCTTTCCAGCAGCGATAGAGCCCCCTCGCGGGTAAGCTCGATCGGGTTGCCGCCTGCGGTCGGATCGACGATCGCCATGTCGGCGATCAGCCCCTTGCGCTCGGCGTCCATGTCCAGCCCCTTGATGAATTCGGGCAGCGTATGCGGCACCTTCAGCGTCTGGCGCAAATCGAGGATCGCCTTCGTGAAGCCATCGAAACCGCCGGCAATGCCGCAATAGGCGGCAAGCCGCTCGATCCTGCCTTCGATCGCATCCCGGTTGAAGGCCAGCACATAGGGCATGAACACGGCGTTGGTCATGCCGTGATGGGTGTCGTAGAGCGCGCCGATCGGATGCGACAGCGAGTGGATCGCGCCGAGCCCCTTCTGGAAGGCGGTGGCGCCCATGGCCGCCGCCGACATCATGTGGGCGCGGGCGACAAGGTCGTTGCCGTCGGCGTACACCTTGGGCAGGTTCTCGAACACCAGCCGCACGCCCTCGACGCCGATGCCGTCGGCCATCGGGTGATAGCCGGGAGCGCAGTAAGCTTCCAGGCAATGCGCCAGCGCGTCCATGCCGGTGCCGGCGGTGATAAAGGGCGGCATGCCGGTGGTGAGTTCCGGATCGGCGATGACGATCTCGGGCAGCATCTTCGGATGGAAGATGACCTTCTTGGTGTGCGTCGCCTCATGGGTGATGACGCCAGCGCGGCCGACTTCCGAGCCGGTGCCGGCCGTCGTCGGCACGGCGATGATCGGCACGATGGCGTCGGCGTCGGCGCGCGTCCACCAGTCGCCGATGTCCTCGAAGTCCCAAACCGGGCGCGTCTGGCCCGCCTGGAAAGCGATCAGTTTGCCGAGGTCGAGCGCCGAGCCGCCGCCGAAGGCGATGACGCCGTCATGCTTACCCTTCCTGAAGACCTCGATGCCGGCGGTGAGGTTGGATTCCACCGGGTTCGGCTTGACGTCGAAAAACACGCCATGCGGGATTTTCGCGTCATCGAGGATTTTCAGCGTCGAAGCCACGACCGGCAGCTTCGCCAGTCCCGGATCGGTGACGAACAGCGGATTCCTGATGCCGGTCGCTTCCAGCACTTCCGGCAGTTCCTTGATGCGGCCGGCGCCGAAGCGGACGGTGGTGGGGTAGTTCCATTTGGAGACGAGGGTGGTCATGTTCGCGCTTTCAGAGGATCAGATTGCTTCACGCAGATGATAGGATTTCGGCCGGGTCAGGTTGTCGTAGCCGATCTGGCTGAGGCCTGCGCCCTTGCCGGTGTCTTTCACGCCGGTCCACACCAGTGCCGGGTCGAGATAGTCGCAGCGGTTCATGAACACGGTGCCCGTCTCGACACGGTCGCCGATGGCAATCGCGTGCTCGGTGTCGGTGGTCCAGATGGAGGCGGTCAGCCCGTAGGGGCTGTCGTTCATCAGCGCGATGGCTTCCTCGTCGTTCCTCACCTTCATGATGCCGACGATCGGGCCAAAGCTTTCCTCACGCATCACCGACATCTGGTGATCGACATTGGTCAGCACTTCCGGCGCGATATAGGGCGAGCCGGCGACGTCCTTATCGACCTTCATGTTGACGTGCGCGGCGGCGCCCTTGCGCAGCGCCTCGGCCTTCTGCTCGCGGATCAGGTCGGCGAAACGGGCCTGCGCCATCGGCCCCATGGTGGTCGCCTGCTCCAGCGGATTGCCGACGACATAGTTCTTCGTCTCGGCGATGAAGCCGTCGACGAACTGGTCATAGACCTTCTCGTGCACATAGACGCGCTCGATGCCGCAGCAGCACTGGCCGGAGTTGAAGAAGGCGCCGTCCACGAGGTTGGCGACCGCATGCTCGATCTTGGCGTCGGGCAGCACATAGGCCGGGTCCTTGCCGCCGAGTTCCAGCCCGAGCGTCATGAAGGTGCCGGCCGCCGCCTTCTCGATGGCACGCCCGCCGCCGACAGAGCCGGTGAAATTGACGTGATCGATCTTGCCGGAGCCGAGCAGCTTTTCCGTCTGCGCGTGGTTGAGCACGACGTTCTGGAACACGCCCTTGGGCAGACCAGCCTTCTCGAACGCCTGCGCGAAGCGCTCGCCGACCAGAAGCGTCTGCGCGGCGTGCTTGAGGATGACGGTGGAGCCCGCCATCAGCGCCGGCACGATGGTGTTGACGGCGGTCAGGTAGGGATAGTTCCACGGCGCGATGACCATGACCACGCCGAGCGGGTCCTTCTTCACGTAGCGGCGGAAGCCGTCCTTGGGGTTGGAGGCCGGCACCGGCCTCAATGCCTGCTCGGCGATCTCGACCATGTACTGGGTGCGTTCCCTCACCCCGCCGAATTCGCCGCCGTAGCGCACCGGCCGGCCCATCTGCCAGGCTATCTCCGGCACGATCTCGTCGGTCATGGCGACGAGGTTTTCCAGCATGGCGAGCATGTACTGGCCGCGTTTGGCGATCGGCACCTGCGCCCAGTCGGCCTGCGCGGCGCGCGCCCGCTCGACGGCAGCGCTCACCTGCGCATCGGTGGCGACGGGCCGTTCAGCATAGATCGAGCCGTCGATTGGGGATTTCAGCTTGACCGTCTCGGTCATCGTACTTGTCCTTCAGTCAGGGTTGCGGGCAGCTTGGGAGGTTCTGCCCGGTTCGTTGATCCATCAATACCGCTCGAAGCCGCGATGCAGTTCCCAGTCGGTGATGCGGCGATCATACTCCATCTGCTCCCAGCGCGCGGTATGGACGTAGTGGTCCACCACTTCCTCGCCCAGCGCTTCCTTCAGCATCTTCGACCTGGCGAAAGCTTCGGTAGCGTCGCGTAGCGTCTTGGGAACGTCCTGCAACCGCGCCGCCTGATAGGCGTCGCCGACGAACGGCTTCTGCAAGTCGAGCTTCTCGTCGATACCGGCCAGCCCCGCCGCGATCAGCCCGGCAAAGGCCAGGTAGGGGTTGAGGTCGGCGCCGCCGATGCGGCACTCCATGCGGATGCCCTTGGTGCCCTCGCCGCACAGGCGGAAGCCGGCAGTGCGGTTGTCTTCCGACCACATGATCTTGGTGGGCGCGAAGGTGCCGGACTGGAAGCGCTTGTAGGAGTTGATGTAGGGCGCGAGCAGCAGTGTGTATTCCTTGGCGTATTTCAACTGCCCGGCCGACCACTGCTGGCCGAGTTCGGACAGGGTCCAGGGCGCGTTCTTGTCGAAAAACAGCGGCGTCTTGCCGTCGGCGCTCCACAGCGAATTGTGGATGTGGCTGGAATTGCCGGCGAGACCGTAATTGTACTTGGCCATGAACGAAACGGCCTTGCCCTCAATGTCGGCGATTTCCTTGGCCCCGTTCTTCAGGAACACGTGGCGGTCGGCCATCTCCAGCGTCTCGGCGTAGCGGACGTTGATCTCCTCCTGGCCCGGGCCCCATTCGCCCTTGGAGTTCTCGATCGGGATGCCGGCCGCGTTCATGTCGTTGCGCAGGCGGCGCATGTAGCCTTCTTCCTTGGTGGTGATGCCGATCAGGTAGTCACCGATATAGGGCGAGGCTGTCTCAAGGTCGTGCCAGCGCTTGGCGCGGGCCGAGTTGTAGGTCTCCGAGAACAGGTAGAATTCCAGCTCGGAAGCGAAATAGCCCATGTAGCCGCGTTCGGCGAGGCGCTTCACCTGCTTGCGCAGGATCGCGCGCGGCGAATGCGGCAGGTCGTCATGGGTGTGGTGGTCGAGCACGTCGCACAGCACCAGCGCGGTCTTTTCCAGCCACGGCACCAGCCGGATGGTGGACAGGTCCGGCTTCAGCACGAAATCGCCGTACCCCTTCGACCAACTCGCCGCCTTGTAGCCGGGCACCGGTTCCATGTCGATGTCGTCGGCCATCAGGTAGTTGCAGCCATGCGTCTCGTCATGCGCCGAATCGACGAAGAAGGACGCTAGGAACCGCTTGCCGATGAGCCTGCCCTGCATGTCGGTGGCGGCCGCCAGCACCGTGTCGATCTCACCTGCCGACACCGCACTCTTCAACTGATCGAACGAAAGATTTCCGGCCATTCTTTTCTCCCCCGCATGGGCGGGCGCTTATGATTTCTACGGATGAACCCGGCCGCCGAGGCGGCCGGGTTGCCATGCTCCACGGGCTCAGCTGTAGCGATAGGGCGCGCCGGCCTTGACCATGGATTCGTTGTACTTCTTGATGATCTCGACGACCTTCGCCGAGCGCGGGCTCTGGCTGGCGATCTCGTCCCAGAACTTGGTCGCCTCGTCTTCCACCTGCTTCCACTGGTCGGCCGGCACCGTCGTCAGTTCCAGCTTGCCCTCGTTGCGGTACTTGGCCTCGCCCGCCCAGTACCAGTGCTGGCGGTAGTAGTGCGAGGTGTCGATGGACATCATGAACAGCGCCTGGAGGTGCTCCGGCACGGCTTTCCACTTGTCGGTGTTGACGAAGTAGGAACCGGCCCAGGCGCCCGACAGCGGGTTGGTGAGGAAGTACTTCAGCGCGTTGGCCCAGCCCACCGTGTGCATCTCGGTGATGCCGCACCAGCACACGCCGTCGAGTTCGCCCGTCTGCAACGCGACCTCGACGTCTTCATAGGGCAGCGTCACCGGAACGACGCCGAAGCGCGACAGGAACTGGCCGCCGGTCGGGAAGGTGTAGACGCGCAGGCCCTTGAGGTCGTCGATCGACTTGATCGGCTTGGTCGTGCCGAAGTTGCACGGATCCCAGGCACCGCTCGAAAGCCAGGTCACGCCGGGAATCTCGGCATAGGCCTCTTCCCAGATCTCCTTGAGGCCGTGCCAGTGCCACAGCGCCGGCACGTCGAGCGAATAGCGCGAAGCGAGCGGGAAGTAGGCGCCGAACACCTTGACGTCCACCGGGGCGGCGGCCGAGTCGTCGTCGCTCTGGGCGGCATCGAGCGTGCCGGACTGCACGGCGCGGAACAGTTCGCCCTGCGGCACGAGCTGGTCGGAGGTGTACATCTCGATTTCCATCTCGCCATGCGCGGCCTTGTTGAAGGCCTCGACGCCCGGCTTGCAGACGTGGTCGGCGAGTGCCGGGCCGGCATAGGTCTGGAGACGCCACTTGATCGGCGCCTGCGCCTTCACATAGGGCGTGGCGAGCGCGGTGGCGCCGACGGCGCCCGCACCGGTCAGGACCGATTTGCGCAGGAAGTCCCGCTTGCTGATCGCTTTCTTATCGCTCATTTCATCTCTCTCCCGTTGAAGTGACTAGATCAATTCCGTTATCGCGGCAGGCAAGGTCCAGTCCGAACCGGCCCTGCTTGCGGTCTTATTCATCCAATGTTCCATTGACCCTCCCAAAAGCTTGAACCTCATCATCTCTTGCCCGAATAGAGGTCGGGCAGGTACATCGCGATATCGGGGAACACCATGATGATGATCATGCAGAACACCATCAGGAAGAAGAACGGCACGATCGACTTGTAGATGTCGACGATGGTGATTTCCGGCGGCGCCATCGCCCGCATCAGGAACAGGTTGTAGCCGAAGGGCGGGACGATGTAGGCGATCTGGCAGGTGATCGTATAGAGGATGCCGAACCAGATCAGGTCGAAGCCGAGCAGCTTGACCAGCGGGATGTAGAGCGGCGCCACGATCACCAGCATGGCGGTGTCGTCCAGGAACATGCCGAGGATGATGAAGGAAAACAGCATCATCGACAAAACGCCCCAAGGGCTCAGGTCGAAGGTGTTGAGCAACAGGCTCTCGATCGCCTTGATGGCGCCGAGCCCGTCATAGACGGCGCTGAAGCACAGCGCCCCGAGGATGATCCACAGGAACATCGCCGAGACCGCCAGCGTGTTGCGCGTCGTCACCTCGAGCACGTCCTTGGTCAGCTTGCCGGAGAACCATGCCGCCAGCAGCGACAGGAGCGCGCCGACCATCGAGGTTTCGACAAGGCTGGTGGTGCCCGAGAAGAACAGGCCCATGATCGCCGCAAACAGGCCGAACGGCAGCAGGCCCTCGCGCAACAGGGCGATCTTTTCGCGCCGGGTGATATTGGCGCGTTCCTCGGCCGGCAGGATCGGCGCGAGCTCCGGCTGGATGCGGCAGCGGATGTAGATGTAGAGCGTGAAGACGATCGCCATCAGGAAGAAGGGAAAGACGCCGGCGAGCCACAGTTGCAGCACCGGCTGCCGCGCGATCATCGCGTAAAGGATGAGCACCACCGAGGGCGGACCCATGATGCCGAGCGAGGAACCGCCCTGGATGACGCCGGTGATCATCACCTTGTCGTAGCCGCGCTTGAGCAGTTCCGGCAGCGCCACCGTGGCGCCGATGGCCATGCCGGCGACAGACAGACCGTTGAACATGGAGATGACGATCATCAGCCCCATGGTGCCGATCGCCAGCCCGCCGCGCACATTGCCGAACCAGACGTGGAACATGCGGTAGAGGTTGTTGGCGATGCCGGATTCCGAGAGCATGTAGCCCATGAACACGAAGAACGGCACGGTGATCAGCGGATACCAGTTGAGCACCTGGAAGGCTGCGTTGAACGGCATCTCGAACGAGCCGGTGCCCCAAAGCCACAACGCGGCCGCCGAGCCGACCGCACCGATGACGCCGTAGACCCGCTGGCCTGTGGCCATCAGGATCAGCATCGAGGCGAACATGAAAAGGGTGATGAATTCGGAGCTCATGCGATCGGCTTTCCACGCGCCTCGGCGACGTCCTTGAAGAACTGGGAAATGGTCTGCAACAACATCAGGAAGATGCCGGTCGTCATGGCGATCTTGACGGGCCACAGCACCGGCGCCCAGGCCGTGTAGTTCTTCTGGCTGTAGACGATGGAATAGTTGGTCGAGGACACGCCACCCCAGAACAGGACGCAAAGATAGAAGATGACGGCCAGGATCGTGATCGAATCGGTCACCGCCCGCGTCTTCGGCTTCATGTTGGAGTAGAACAGGTCCATGCGCACATGCGCGTCGAGCTGCATCGAGTAGGCGCCGCCCAAAAGGTAGTAGGCCGACAGCATGAACTGGGTCATCTCCAGCGCCCAGTTGACCGGGTAGCCGAGGATGAGCCGCATCACCGTCGAGTAGAGCAGGATCGCCCCCATGGGGAAGATCAGGTACATGGCGAAGCGGCCGACGCGGTAGTTGACGCGGTCGACGGTGCGAACGAAAAGCTTGATGGGTTCAGGCATGCCGCCCCCCTGCCGTCGCGGCCATGGCCGTCCCTCCCTCGCTTGAAACCTCGAGTTTTCCCAAAATGGCCGAAAGCAGCCTTGCCCAGCGCGCCTGGCCGGCCTCGTCCGCGATGACGTCGTTGCGGATCTCGATCATGGCGCAGGCGAGCCCGCGCGAGCGCGCGTGCTTTTCCAGCGTGAAATAGACGAGATCGGCCGGCGAATAGGGCTCGTTGACCCCGACCGTGGTGCCGGCCACCGCGTTCAGCGCCCGCACCAACGGGGTAGCGATGCGTTCGTCCTCGTCATGGATGATGCCGATGTGCCACGGCCGCTGCTTGCCGAAATAGACCGGCGTGAAAGAATGGACGGAAACCAGCCGGGTCTCGCGCCCAGCCGCCAGGCGCGCCTCGATCGTCTGCTCCACCGCGTCGTGGAAAGGGCGCCATGCCAGGTCGATTCGCGCCTGCCGGTCGGTGGCGGAGAGCCCGGCGTTGCCCGGGATCGTCGTCGTCTCGCTGGTTTCGGGAATAAGGTTATGCGCGTCGAGCGGGCGGTTGCAGTCAATGATCAGCCGCGAAACGCAGGTCTCGACCAGAGTCGCATCGAGCGCCTTGGCCATCAGCCGGGCCACCGGCAGCGCACCGGGGTCCCAGGCGATGTGCCGCTCGAACTCCTCAGGCGCCAGCCCGAGCGTGCCGAACGCCTGCGGCACGAAATTCGACGCGTGGTCGCAGGTGAACACGTAAGGGCTCGACCCCTCGGGGTTCGTTACCCTGGCCGCGCTCGCAGCCGCCTGATGCTCCCCCGAAGCTGTCCCCATCCCCTCCGAAATCCTCCTCGGCGCCGTATCATATGTTACTTATTGCGTTTTACCGCGCCATCATGGATGATTTCATACACAATATCCGGTTTTGTCAAATACGTTTTTCAGGCAGCGCCGGTTCAACACGGGAGTGGGCAGGAATGGCCTCGAATGTTGCCGAACGCATCGCCGAGCGGATCGACGCCATGCCGGCCGGCGAACGCCGCGCCGCCCAGACCCTGATCGCCAACTATCCGGTGATCGGCCTCAAGACCGTGGCGGAATTCTCGCAGGCAGCGGGCGTATCGTCGCCGACGATCCTGCGTTTCGTCGCCCGGCTCGGTTTCCAGCACTACCCGGATTTCCAGTCGGCGCTCCAGGAGGAGTTGGCCGCCCAGTTGCAGTCTCCGGCCACCCGCACGACGCTGCCCAACGCGATCAAGGACAGCGCGGTTTCTCCGCTGCTGGAGGCCACCCTCGACAACATGCGCGAGACCTTCCGGCATCTCTCCGACGCCCAGCTCGACGAGATCGCCTCGCGGCTTTCGGACCGGCGCGGCCACGTCTACCTGATCGGCGGCCGCTTCACCGACCCGCTGGCCCGCTACATGGCGGCGCACCTGGCCATCATCCGGCCCAACGTCTTCCACCTGGCCGGGCAGGAAAGCATCTGGCGTGACCGCCTGATCGACATGGGCAAGCGTGACATATTGCTCATCTTCGACATCCGCCGCTATCAGGAAAGCCTGATCCGGCTGGCCGAACTGGCGCATGGCCGCGGCGCGCAGATCGTCCTGTTCACCGACCAGTGGCTGTCGCCGGTCGCCCGCTTCGCCCGTCACGTCGTCGCCGGCCGCACCGCCGTGCCGTCCGCCTGGGATTCCTCGGCCTCGCTTTTCGTGGCGACGGAAGCGGTTATCGCCGCCGTCACCCGCCAGTCCGAGACGGATACCGCCCACCGCCTGCAGGAGATGGAGCGCCTGCGCTGACCGCGCCGTTTCGGCAGCAAGCAAACCTTACGCAGATTTAATGTGCGCAAGTGGTGGAAAATTGACATAAAGGCGCGATAGAGCGGTGTCCGGGTGACGCCGTATTTTTCGTTGTCTACTCCGGAGAGGGCCTGCCCCAAGGAGCCGGTGAGCCTGAGAAAGACTTTTTGCCAACCGGAGTGCCGATGGCTGCCTGGAAACAAATAGCTTTTGCCCTCGTGGTGCTGGTCGCCGCAGGTGTCGCGTGGGTCCGGTACTTTCCGGGTGCGCCGGAAATCCTTGACCGCTGGGGCATCGAATGGGCGCATGCCTCGACGCCCAAGCAGGACGCGGGCGAAGCCGCTGCCCGCACCGGCGGCGGTGCCGGCGCGCAGGTCCCGGTCGTGACCGCGCCGGTGGCGAGCGCCACCATCAACGATCGCCTGCAGGCGATCGGCACCGGCCGCGCCAAGGCGACGGTCACCGTCACCCCCTATACGGCCGGCCGCCTCACTGAATTTCTGGTTGAGTCCGGTGCCCATGTCGAAAAGGGCCAGACCATCGCCGAACTGGATTCCGAAACCGAGGCGATCGCCGTCGACCGTGCCAAGGTCGGCGTCGAGGACACCGAAGCGAAGCTGGAGCGGGTAACCCGCTTGCAGGCGTCCAAGGCCGCGACGGCGGTCGCCGTCTCGGACGCGCAGGTGGCGCTGGACAACGCCCGGCTTCAGTTGCGCGAAGCCGAGCTTGCGCTCAAGCGCCGCTCCGTCGTCGCGCCGATCGGCGGCACCGTCGGCATCCTGCCGATCGAGGCCGGCAACTACGTAACCAGCCAGTCGGCCATCGCCACCATCGACGATCGCTCCGCCATCCTGGTGGATTTCTGGGTGCCGGAGCGTTTCGCGGCTGCGGTTAAGGTCGGTGCGCCGCTCACCGCCTCCCCCATCGCCAACGCCAAGGGCGTGTTCCAGGGCACCGTCTCGGCGATCGACAACCGGGTCGACGAGAAAAGCCGCACGCTGTGGGTTCAGGGGCTGATCGAGAACCCCGCCGATTCGCTGCGCGCCGGCATGGCCTTCCAGGTCACGATGAAATTTCCCGGCGACACCTATCCGGCGGTCAGCCCGCTCGCCATCCAATGGGGCACCGACGGCGCCTACATATGGACGGTCGAGGACGGCCGCACCCGGCGCGTCGCCGTGCGTATCATCCAGCGCAACACCGAGACCGTGCTCATCGACGCGCCGGTGACCAGCGGCGACTTGGTGGTGACCGAAGGCGTGCAGAGCGTCCGCGAGGACGGCGAGGTCCTTACCGCCAACCAGGGCCGGCCGGCAACGGGCGCCAGCGGCTCATGACGGAAGTCCGCAACGCAGCCAGCGAAACGGGTATCACCGCTCTTTTCGTCCGCAGGCCGGTCATGGCCTTCGTGCTCAACACGCTGATCGCGGTTGCCGGCCTCGCCGCCTTCTACGGCGTCGAAATCCGTGAACTGCCCGACGTCGACCGCGCCGTCATCTCCGTCACCACCGACTTCACCGGGGCGGCGGCCGAGACCGTCGACCGCGAGGTGACCGACACCGTCGAAGGCACGGTGGCGCGCGTCTCCGGCGTCAAGTCGATCTCGTCCACCTCCTCCTATGGCCGCAGCCGCGTCACCATCGAGTTCAACGACGGCGTCGACCTCAACGTCGCCGCCTCCGACGTGCGCGACGCGGTCGGCCGTGTCGCCAACCAGTTGCCGGACGAGGCCGACCCGCCGCGCATCGTCAAGGCGGACGCCAATTCCGACGCCGTGATGCGGCTCGCCGTCACCGCCGACAACATGTCGATCCAGGACATGACGGTGATCGTCGAGGACCAGATCGAGGACACGCTTGCCGCCGTTCCCGGCGTCGCCGACGTGCAGGTCTATGGCGATCGCGACAAGATCTTCCGCATCGACGTCGACCAGACCAAGCTCGCCAGCCACGGCTTCACCATCGCCGATCTCAGGGCCGCCCTCGCCTCGGTCGCCTTCGATTCTCCCGCCGGCTCGATCAGCACCTCCAACCAGAACCTGATCGTCCGCACCACCGCCGACGTGACCACGCCGGAAGCCTTCGAGGACATCGTGCTGGGCGGCAACACCCGCGTCCGCGACGTCGCCACCGTAACGCTCGGCCCCGACATCGGCCAATCCACGCTGCGCTCGGACGGCAAGGCCGGCATCGGCATGGGCATCGTGCGCCAGGCCGAATCCAACACGCTGGAAATCTCCGAAGGCGTGAAGGCCGCCGTCGCCAGGCTGCAACAGACGCTGCCCAAGGGCATGTCGATCAAGATCACCAGCGACGACGCCGTGTTCGTCAACGGCGCGGTGCACGAGGTGGAACTCGCGCTCGGCCTCGCCGTCAGCTTCGTCCTGCTCGTCATCTACCTGTTCCTGCTCGACTGGCGCGCCACGCTGATCCCCGCTTTGTCGATGCCGGTCGCCATGATCGGCACCATCGCCGCGATCTACCTCGCCGGCTTTTCCATCAACATCCTGACGCTTCTGGCGCTGGTGCTGGCCACCGGCCTCGTCGTCGACGACGCCATCGTGGTGCTCGAAAACATCGTGCGCCGGCGCAACCAGGGCATGGGCCCGCGCGCCGCCGCCGTGCTCGGCACCAAGGAAGTGTTCTTCGCCGTCATCGCCACGACCGCAACCCTCGTCGCCGTGTTCGTGCCGATCTCGTTCCTGCCCGGCCAGACCGGCGGGCTGTTCCGCGAGTTCGGCTTCGTGCTGGCGATGTCGGTGATCCTGTCCTGCGTGGTGGCGCTGTCGCTCTGCCCGATGCTGGCTTCCCGCCTGCTGACCACAGCCCCCTCGCACGAGGAAGCCCCCCGCAAGCAGGGCATCGGCTCCCGCATCGGCGGTGCCTTGAACGTGCTTTACCGCCGCTGCCTGCATGCTTGCCTCGGCGCGCCGTGGATCGTGGTTCTGGTCGCGGTCCTGTTCGCCGGCGTCGCCTTCTCTCTGTTCGGCACCATCCGCCAGGAACTCACCCCCACCGAGGACCGCTCGGCCGTACTCTTGCGCATCAACGCCCCGCAGGGCGTCAGCCTGGAATACACGGCCTCGCAGATGGAGAAGATCGAGCGGCTGATCCAGCCGATGCGCGATTCCGGCGAGATCGAAAGCACGTTCGAGTTCGCCGGCAACAACGGCGCCTACAACACCGGCTTCATGGTGATGACGCTGGCGCCGTGGGAGCAGCGCACGCGCAGCCAGCAGCAGATCATGGCCGAAATCAGCACCCTGACCCGGCAAGTGCCCAGCCTGCGCGTCTTCCCGGTGCAGCCCAACAGCCTCGGCATCCGCGGCGCCGGCAACGGCCTGCAGTTCGCGCTGGTCGGCAACGATCGCCAGGCGCTCGGCGAAGCCGCCAACAACATCATCGACGTAATGCAGAAGGACCCGCGCTTCCAGCAGCCGCGCCTGAGCGTCGACCCGACGCAGCCCCAGCTTGCGGTCGCCATCGACCGCCAGCGCGCCTCCGACCTCGGCATCGACATCACCGGCCTTGCCGACACGCTCCAGGCCATGCTTGACGGCAACAAGATCGGCGACGTCTATATCGCCGACCGCAGCTATGGCGTGAAGCTCGTCTCCACCACCAATCCGGTCAACGACCCGACCGACCTCGAAAACCTGTTCCTGAAGACGCAGGACGGCCGCTTCGTGCCGATGTCGACCATCGCCACGCTGACGGAAAAGGCGGTGCCGCCCTCGCTGACGCGCGAGCAGCGGCAGCCTTCGGTCGGCATCACCTCCAACCTGCGCAGCGATTTCGCTCTCGGCGACGCGCTGGGGGTCGCCGAAGGCATCGCCCAGCCGCTGCTGCCGCCCGGCGCCCGCGTGCTGCCCCTGGCCGAAGCCGCGACGCTCGGCGAATCCAACAGCGCCATGGCCACCATCTTCGGCTTCGCGCTGGTCATTATCCTCTTGGTGCTGGCTGCCCAGTTCGAAAGCTTCGTCAGCGCCGTCATCATCATGGCGACCGTGCCGCTGGGGCTGGCCTGCGCCATCATCGCGCTGATCCTGACCGGCACCAGCCTCAACGCCTACAGCCAGATCGGCCTCGTGCTCCTGGTCGGCGTCATGGCCAAGAACGGCATCCTCATCGTCGAGTTCGCCAACCAAATGCGCGACCGCGGCATGAACGTGCGCGCGGCGATCGAGGAAGCCGCGACCATCCGCCTGCGCCCGGTGATGATGACGATGATCTGCACCATCCTCGGCGGCGTGCCGCTGGTGCTGGCCAGCGGCGCCGGCGCGGAAGCGCGCATCGCGCTCGGCTGGGTGATCGTCGGCGGCCTCGGGCTCGCCACCATATCGACGCTGTTCCTGACCCCGGTCGCCTACCTCCTTCTCGGCCGCTTCATCACACCGAACGTAGAGGAAGAGGGCCGGCTCAAGCGCGAACTGTCGGAAGCCGCCTATATCGACATGGAACCGGCCGAATAGGCCGGCCCACACGGGTGACATTGCCGGCGCGAGGCTTTATCTGTCGCCGGAAAGCAGCCGGACGGTAGGAAGAATGCAGCCGATCAGCCTAGAAACCCTTGTCGCCAGTGAAGGCAGAGAAGTGGGCGTCTCGCCCTGGCGGGCGGTCACGCAGAACATGATCGACCAGTTCGCCGACGCCACCGACGATCACCAGTTCATCCATTGCGACCCGGAACGCGCGGCGCGCGAGACACCCTATGGCGGCACCATCGCGCATGGCTTCCTGTTGTTGTCGCTGCTGTCGGCGATGACCTTCGAGACCATGCCGCCGATCGCGGGCAGCAAGATGGGCGTCAACCACGGCTTCGATGAAATCCGCTTCAAATCACCGGTCAAGACCGGCTCGTGCATCCGCGCCCGCTTCGTGCTGGCAAGCGTCAAGGTCCGGCCGTCGGGCTGGGTGCAGATGGCGCACGACGTGACGCTCGAGATCGAGGGCGAGAAAACGCCGGCGCTCACCGCCCGCTGGCTGACGCTGACTTTCGTCGAGCCTAAAGAAGAAGCGGCCTGACGCGCGGCGACCTGACGCCGCTTCTACTTGCCTTCCTCGGGCCGACGCCTTTTGGGCTTGCCGGGGATCGACGTCGAAATGGACGAGACCGGATCGCTGGCCGGGAAAGTACCCTCCAGCCCCTCTTCCAGTTCTTCTTCCGGCGTCGACGGGGTTTCTTCCCGCTGCTCTTTCTCAAGCGAGCGGACGGCTGACGTTTTCGACGCCTTGCGTCCGGCGGTTCTTGAAGGCCCGGCCATGCGTCCCTCCCGTTTCAGTTCACGCTAAAACGAATGTCGGCGGCGAAGGTTCCGGCCGTAGGACGAATTGTCAGGCGGCGCCGCGCGCACCTTCGCTCAGATGCGTGAAGACGTAATCGGCGAAGGAGCGCCAGCACTCGACCCGGAACGCGTCGGCAGCCGTGCGGTAGAGCACGATCTCGCCCTTGCCGAACACCGTGCGCGAGCAGGCGCCGACCGGAAAGGCCTCCAGCGACAAATCCTGCGGGCAGCCGGAATTGATGGCCGCAGCCGCCTTCGCCCCGGTCACCGAGATGGCGACGTTGCGATGCGAGATGCCGACCGCCGAATGCAGCCCCTTGGCCTTGGCGCAGTCGCCGAGGATGTCACTGCCCTCGGCGTCGAGCACTAGCCATTCGTCCGGTCCGAGCCACAGCGCGGCGCGCTCCCCCTTGGCGGCGGAGGTCTTCGGCTTCTGCGGAAGGGTGACGCCGAGCGCCCGCGACAGCGAGGCGATCGAAGCGGCGGGCACGCGCAGCGAAACCCGCTCCGCCGGCGGCATTTCCGCCAGCGAAACCTCGTTCACCGAAACCGTTCTGCCGCCCAGCGCCGAGCGGCGCTCGACCGAAGGCGCGGTGGCCTTGATGTCCGCTCCAGCTGCCTTAGCCCCGGTTGCCTTAGCCCCAGTTGCCTTAGCCATTGAGGTGCTCCCCCTTCTCGTCGAAGAATACCGTGCCGCAGACTTCCACTTCGATCGTGCGATCCGGCATCGGCACATACAGCGTCTCGCCCATGCGCTTGTGGCCGTCCACAACCACGGCCAGCGCGATCGAACGGCCGCAGTTTTCCGACCAGTAGCTCGACGTGACGTGGCCGATCATCTTCATCGGGATCGGCTGCTTCGGGTCGGCGACGATCTGCGCGCCCTCCTCCAACACCACTTTCGGGTCCCTGGTCTTGAGGCCGACCAGTTGCTTGCGCCCACCGGCGACAAGATCCGGCCGCTTCATGCCGCGGATGCCGACGAAATCGGTCTTCTTCTTGCCGATCGCCCAGTCGAGGCCGGCATCGTTGACGGTCACGGTCCCGTCCGTGTCCTGGCCGACGATGATATAGCCCTTTTCGGCGCGCAGCACGTGCATGGTCTCGGTGCCGTAGGCGCAGGCGCCGTGCTTCTGGCCCTCCGCCCACAGCGCTTCCCACACCGCCTCGCCGTAATCGGCGGGCACATTGACCTCGAAGCCGCGCTCGCCCGAGAACGACATGCGAAACAGCCTCGTCGGCACGCCGCAGATCCTGCCTTCGCGCACCGACATATGCGGCATCGCCTCGTCCGAAATGTCGATGCCCTCGATCAGCGGCTCGATGATCCGGCGCGAGTTCAGCCCCTGCACGGCGACCACCGCCCACTGCTCGGAAACCGAGGTCAGCCAGACGTTGAGATGCGGGAACTCGGTCTGGAGATAATCCTCCATCATGTTCATGACGCGCGCGGCCCCGCCCGTCGTCGTGGTGACGTGGAAGCGGTCTTCCGCCAGCCGGCCGACGACACCGTCGTCATAGATGAAACCGTCTTCGCGCAGCATCAGCCCATAGCGGCAGCGCCCGACCCCGAGCTTCTGCCATGGGTTGGTGTACATCAGTTCCATGAAGGTGGCCGCATCCGGCCCCACCACCTCGATCTTGCCCAGCGTCGAGGCGTCGAACAGGCCGGCCGTCTTGCGCACCGTCACGCATTCGCGGTTGACGGCAGCGTGCATGTCCTCGCCCGGCTTGGGGAAATACCAGGCGCGCTTCCAGTTGCCCACGTCTTCGAACACCGCGCCGTTCTTTTGCGCCCAGCCATGGGTGGCGGTGCGCCGCGTCGGGTCGAACAGACTGCCGCGCGCGTGGCCGACGATGGAGCCGAAGGTCACCGGCGTATAGGGCGCTCGGAAGGTGGTGAGCCCCACCTGCGGGATCGGCTTGTCCAACTCGTCGGCGGCGATCGCTAACCCGTGCATGTTGGAGGTCTTGCCCTGGTCTGTCGCCATGCCGTTGGTGGTGAAGCGCTTGACATGCTCGATCGAGCGCATGCCCTCGTGCACCGCCTGGCGGATATCCTTGGCGGTCACATCGTTCTGGAAGTCCACGAACGCCTTGACCGTCGTGCCCGGACCGGCGCCGGGGGCAGCGCCCACCATGCCGCGCGACCAGTTCTCGCTGGCGTCGACCTTCGGCTTGGTACCCTTGGCCACCTTGGCGCCCGCGTCCTTCGCGGCTTTCATGCCGGCCGCATAGGCTTCGTCGATGGTCGCGGACAGCCCGTCCGTGCCGTTGCAGGCGCCGACCGACACGCAGTCCTGCGCATAGGTGCCGGGCAGGAAGCGCTTGACCTCGTCGTTGAAGGCGACCTTGCCGCGCGACTGCGAGAACAGGTGCACCGAAGGCGTCCAGCCCGCCGACATCAGCACCGCATCGACCGGAATCATACGCCCGCCGCCGCCGTTCTTGGGCTGCACGACCATGGAGGAAACGCGCAGCTTACCGCCGACGCGAACCACCGCGCGGCCGGCGTGGATCTCGATGCCGAGGCCGCGCGCCTCGTCGATCAGGTCGCCGGTCGGGTTGTCGCGCAGATCGACCAGCGCGGCAATGTTGACGCCGGCCTTCTTGAGGTCGATCGCCGCCGCATAGGCGCTGTCATTGGCAGTGTAGATGCCGACGTTCCTGCCCACGGCAACGCCGTAATGGTTGAGGTAGGTGCGCGCTGCCGAAGCCAGCATGACGCCCGGCCGGTCATTGTCGGCAAACACCATGTGGCGCTCGATCGAGCCGGTGGCGAGCACGACGCGCCTGGCGCGCACCTGCCACAGCCGCTCGCGCGGCAGATCCGCACCCGGATTCTGCAGATGGTCGCTGACACGCTCGGTCAGGCCGACGAAGTTCTGCGCGTAGTAGCCGAAGGCGGTCGTGCGCGACAGCACCTTGACGTTGTCCATCGCCGCCAGCCTGGCGACGGCGGCCTGCGCCCACGTCCAGCCGTCCTGCCCGTCGATTTTTGCACCCGATTCGAACCGCAGCGTACCGCCGAGTTCCGCCTGCTCGTCGGCGATGATGACGCGGACGCCCGTTTCGGCCGCGGCCAGCGCCGCCGCGATGCCGGCGGCACCGCCGCCCAGCACCAGCACGTCGCAATGTGCATACTGCGCCGCATAGTGGTCGGGATCGGCCTTGTCTGGCGCGACGCCGAGGCCGGCTGCGGCCCGGATCTTCGGCTCGTAAAGCGACTTCCAGGCCGACTTCGGCCACATGAAGGTCTTGTAGTAGAAGCCGGCCGAGAAGAACGGCGAAAAGGCGTCGTTGACCGCGCCGACGTCGAAGGACAGCGACGGCCAGCGGTTCTGCGACACGGCCTTCAGCCCGTCATAGACTTCCTGCACGGTGGCGCGCACGTTCGGCGCCTTGCGCGCGTCGTCGCGCTCGATACCGACCAGCGCATTGGGCTCTTCCGCACCGGCGGAAAGAATGCCGCGCGGGCGGTGGTACTTGAACGAGCGGCCGGTGAGATGAACGCCGTTGGCGAGAAGCGCCGAAGCCAGCGTGTCGCCTTCCACGCCCGTATAGGCCTTGTCGTCGAAGGTGAAGCTTACGGTCCTCGACTGCTTCAGGCGGCCGACGCTCTGGATACGGAAAGAGGAGGCGCTCATTTGCCGGCTCCCGGCAGCTTGGTGGGTTTGGGCTCGCCGGCCTTGTAGGTCATGACGAACTTGTCGGACACGCTGTCACGAACGGCATTGAAGAAGCGCGCGCAGCCATGCACGTGCCGCCAGCGCTCGTAGACGATGCCCTTGGTGTTGGTGCGAATGAAGAAGAACTTCTCGAACTCCTCATCACTGATCTCAGCCATGTTGGTCGGGCGCGCGATATGCGCCTCGCCGGCATTGCGGAACTCGAGTTCCGGGCGCTCTTCCTCGCAGTAGGGGCAATGAATCAGAAGCATCTTTCAGCCCTTCTCGTCCGGTTCGATGTAAAGGCCGAATGCCTTCAAGTTGCGTAAGCTCGCTCGCTCTCGCTTTCGCCGCCAGCCCTGGGACCAGTACCGATCGCCTTCTTTTTCAGGCTCGGCGGCGTAGTCGTCCAGGTATCCTTGCGTATTGTGGATCGGGTGTTTCAGTGCAATGTTACCCACCCAAGGCGCAACGCCTAGCACGACAAGTAGAATGAATGCAGCGAATCCAAGAAACCCAATTGCAATTCGCGCAATTCCAGAATCAGTCTGATGGCTGATCTGCGCTACAGCCACGGCGAGCAAGACTGCGATAAGACCCGCCAGAACAAACTGCTTGTTCGCCTTTCTGGTCACAATCCCATCCTCAGTGCGCCACGGCGGCGGCGGCCGCTTCGTCGATCAACCGGCCGGTGCGGAACCGCTCCAGCGTGAACGGCGCGTTGATCGGGTGCGGCTCGTCCTTGGCGATGGTGTGGGCAAAGACGTTTGCCGAACCCGGCGTCGCCTTGAAGCCGCCCGTACCCCAGCCACAATTGACGTAAAGGCCCTTGACCGGCGTTTTGGCGACGATCGGCGAACGGTCGGGGGTGACGTCGACGATGCCCCCCCAAGAACGCAGCATCTTCATGCGCGTGAACATCGGGAACATTTCGCAGATGGCGTCGAGCGTATGCTCGAGGATATGCAGGCCGCCGGTCTGCGAATAGGAGGTGTACTGGTCGGTACCGGCGCCGATCACCAGTTCGCCCTTGTCGGACTGGGAGATATAGGCATGCACGGTGTTCGACATCACCACGCAGGGCACCACCGGCTTGACCGGTTCCGAAACCAGCGCCTGCAACGGATAGCTTTCCAGCGGCATGCGCACGTCGGCCATGCCCATGATCATCGAGGTATGGCCGGAAGCGACGACGCCGACTTTCCTGGCGCCGATGAAGCCTTTCGTCGTTTCGACGCCGGTGACGCGGCCATCGGCAGCGCGCTTGATACCGGTGACCTCGCAGTTCTGGATGATGTCGACGCCGCGCGCTGCCGCACCGCGCGCATAGCCCCAGGCGACCGCATCGTGGCGCGCCGTGCCACCACGTCGCTGCAAGGCGGCCCCCACCACCGGGTAGCGGGCGTCCGGCGAGATGTTGAGCGGCGGGCAGAATTCCTTGGCCTGTTCCGGCGTCAGCCATTCGTTGTCGATGCCGTTCAGCCGGTTGGCATGGATGTGGCGCTTGAAACTCTGCACGTCATGGGTGTTGTGCGCCAGCATCATGACGCCGCGCGCCGAGTACATGACGTTGTAGTTGAGTTCCTGAGACAGCCCGTCCCACAGCTTCAGCGCGTGGTTATAGATGCCGGCCGATTCGTCGTAGAGATAGTTGGAGCGGATGATGGTGGTGTTGCGGCCGGTATTGCCGCCGCCGAGCCAGCCCTTCTCGATCACCGCGATGTTGGTGATGCCGTGTTCGGCGGCGAGATAATAGGCGGTACCCAGACCATGTCCCCCGGCGCCGACGATGACGACGTCGTATTCCTTCTTCGGCTCTGGCGACGGCCATTGCTGTTCCCAGCCCTTGTGGCCGCGCAAGGCCTCTCGGGCGATGGCGAATACCGAATATCTCTTCACGTCTCTGGCCTCGCGAATGGCAGCCGGCATCGTTCAGCGTCCGGCGCGCGTGGTGTATCACTAGCGAAACGCTTTTGTCATCCTTGCGCTGTTTGCGACGACACGTGGCGTTTTGCGCCGCAACGGCCGACTCGGCTAAGGCGTCTGTGGGTATCCTGGCCCAGTGGTTCGCATTGCCGGAAACGGATGCTAGGAAGGCCCCGACAAGGAGCGACGATGAAGGTTGACATTGACATGGGAGCGGCTTCCCCCGGCAAGCCCGCCATGCTCGATCTCGAGGAACTGCTGGCGACCCGCCTGCTGGTGCAGGGCAATTCAGGGTCCGGCAAGTCGCACCTCCTGCGCCGCCTGCTCGAACAGAGCGCGCCCTGGGTGCAGCAATGCGTCATCGACCCGGAGGGCGACTTCGTTACCCTCGCGGACCGCTTCGGCCATATCGTGGTCGACGCGCAGCGCACCGAGGCGGAACTGACACGCATCGCCGGGCGCATCCGCCAGCACCGCGTCTCCGTCGTGCTCAATCTCGAAGGCCTCGACGTCGAGCAACAGATGCGCGCCGCCGCCGCCTTCCTCGGCGGCCTGTTCGATGCCGAGCGCGACCACTGGTATCCGGTGCTGGTGGTGGTGGACGAGGCTCAGCTTTTCGCGCCGGCCGTCGCCGGAGAAGTCTCCGACGAGGCGCGCAAAGTGTCGCTCGGCGCCATGACCAACCTGATGTGCCGGGGGCGCAAGCGCGGCCTTGCCGGCGTCATCGCCACACAGCGCCTCGCCAAGCTTGCCAAGAACGTGGCGGCCGAAGCCTCCAACTTCCTCATGGGCCGCACCTTCCTCGACATCGACATGGCCCGCGCCGCCGATCTGCTCGGCATGGACCGCCGGCAGGCCGAAATGTTCCGCGATCTGGCGCGTGGCCACTTCGTTGCCCTCGGCCCGGCTTTGTCGCGGCGGCCGCTGCCGGTCACCATCGGCGCGGTCGAGACCTCGGCCCGCTCGACCAGCCCCAGGCTGACGCCGTTGCCGCAGGCACAGGAAGACGCCCACGACCTCATCTTCACGCCCGGCCCGGAAGAGGCCCGCATGCCGGTGCGCCGCCCGCCGCCACCAGCCCCGGTGCCCACCGCCGAATTGCTGGCGCAACTGGCGCGCCCCGCGCCTGCCCCGGAGCCGCCCGCCGAACCGGTGTTCGCCATCATCGACGAAGCGGAGCGCACGGCGGGAATAGAAATGGTGTTGCAGGAAATCCTGGACGACCCGGACGCGGCGTTCCGCACCGACGCCGTGCTATACCAGGATTTCCTCGTTCGCTGCCGCATCCGCCGCGTGCCGGGCGAGCCGCTCGACCTTGCCGCCTTTCGGCGGATGTTCGCGGTCGCGCGCGCCGGGGTCGACCGCAGCACGGCCAGCGGCGAAGGCTGGCCGGTCGCGCTCAAGCTGTCCGAGGGGCTTCCGGCGGACCTGCAAGGGGTCTTTCTGTTCGTCGCGCAGGCGGCCCTTGCCGGAGCGCCCTGCCCGCCGGACGCGACGCTGGCGCGCATCTATGGCAGCCATTCCGCCCGCCGCGCGGCGCGCCTGCTCGCCTATTTCGAGGAACGCGATCTCCTGGTGGCGCGCACCGATTTCCACGGCCGCCGCGTGCTGGCATTCCCCGATCTCGGCTGCGAAACCGCCCCCGGCGACCCGCAAGCGCCCGACACGGCCACGCCGACGCGCGACGCCGCCGAATAGCGGCCGCGAAATCATGCCTTGCACGCACTCTTTTTGTGGACAGCTTTCCCGCTTTCTGCTATCAGCCCCCGCAATTCGCGGCGGAATTCCCCGCGGAGGTGGGTGGCCGTGGCCGCTTGCCTTCTGATTTCAAACACGAAAGACAGGATTGCCCGTGCAGGTACTCGTCCGCGACAACAATGTTGACCAGGCGCTTCGCGCGCTGAAGAAGAAGATGCAGCGCGAGGGCATCTTCCGCGAAATGAAGATGCGCGGTCACTACGAGAAGCCTTCCGAAAAGAAGGCGCGTGAGAAGGCCGAGGCCGTTCGCCGCGCCCGCAAGCTGGCGCGCAAGCGCGCCCAGCGCGAAGGCCTGCTGCCGATGACGCCCCGTCCGGCCGTCGGCGCTGCCGGTGCCGCCCGCCCGGCGCGCTGAAGCGCCTATCTTTCGTCCCTTTCGACGAATACCCCGAGGTGGCGCGATGTTGAATCGTCGCCACCTTTTTGTTTCTAATTGACCAGGCCCGGAGGGGGACCCGGATCTTAACGGCGGCGAGCCAGTGAGGATCAGGACGACATGAACGCAGTGACCGAAAAGCGCGGGGGCGCCGCACGCGGACTGGCTCTGACGGCAGCCCTGTTTTCGGGATTGGCCCTGGCGGCCTGCCAGAGCGGCCCTGCCGGCGAACTTTCCAGGATCGACACGGCGCAGGGATCGAGCGAGAACATCTCCTCGCTGACGCAGGTGATCAACGCCAACCCGCGCGACCCCGAAGGCTACAATGTGCGCGGTTCGGCCCTCGGCCGCGGCGGCAAATACCAGGCCGCGCTGAAGGATTTCGACACCGCTATCCAGCTCAAGCCGGATTTCTACCAGGCCTATTCGAATCGCGCGCTGATCTACCGCTTCATGGGCGATCAGGCGAGCGCGCTCAACGACTACAACCGCGCCATCCAGATCAACCCGAGCTATGACGCGGCCTATATCGGGCGCGGCAACCTGTACCGCAAGGCGGGCCGCACAACGGATGCCTTCAACGATTTCCAGAAGGCGATCCAACTCGACACCACGGATGCCCGCGCCTACCATAATCGCGGCCTGATCTACCAGCAGCAGGGCCAGCACAACTTCGCCATCGAGGACTTCTCGACGGCCATCTCGCTGGCGCCCGACGCATCCGAGCCCTACAACGGCCGCGGCCTGTCCTATCTGGCGCTCAACCAGGAAGACAACGCCTTCGCCGACTTCAACATGGCCATCAAGCTCGACGGCAAGAATGCCGAGGCCTGGGCCAACCAGGCTCTCGTCTACGAGCGGCGCGGCGACAAGGCGAAGGCCGCCAAGTCCTACCGCGAGGCGGTGCGCCTCAACCCGAACTACCAGCCGGCCAGGGACGGGCTCAGCCGCACCAGCGCCGGCTGAACGCGCATCAGCCTGCCCTGCCATGCTTGTGCCATGGTTTGGCAGGAACCCTTTCGTCAGTTCATCATTATTCCAGTGAACTGAAACGAGGGATCTCCCGATGACTATCAAACTTGCCTGCGCCACCGCGCTTCTCGCCACGCTGATGGCCGCTCCGGCCAGCGCCGCCGCACTCGAACTTGGCATCCTCGACTGTGCCATCGACGGCGGTACCGGCTATGTCGTCACCTCCAACAAGGGCGTGACCTGCACCTTCCGACCGCACCGTGGCGGTTCGGAAGTCTATACCGGCATGATCAGCAAGCTGGGCGTCGATCTCGGCTCCACCAACCAGGGCAGCCTGCAATGGGCCGTGCTTGCGGCCACCCGGGGCGGCGTAGGCGACAAGCTCGCCGGCAACTATGTCGGCGTCAACGCCGAAGCCTCGGTAGTGACCGGCGGCGGCGCCAACCTCCTGGTCGGCGGCTTTCGCGATTCCATCACCCTGCAACCGCTGAGCGTGCAGGCACAGACCGGCCTCAACCTGGCCGTGGCGGTGACCCAGTTGGAACTCATTCGCTCCTTCAAGTAGGGATTTTCCCGAGGACAGGACACCACCTGTCGAAAATCCACCTTCGTGGCGGGCTCCAGCATCCCCACCCTGACCCCTCCCCCTTGTGGGGATGAGTCAGAGGTGGGGGTATCTGCCCAGCGAATACAGGTCCGGAATTGTCAGCCGTCCGCCGCCCCGAGCTTTTTGGCAATGAGGGCAGCCAGCTTCGCGGCCACTTCGTCCTTGCTCATCTCCGGCCATTCCTCGACCCCGGCCTTGGAAACGATGCGCACGCGGTTGCGCTCGCCGCCCATCACGCCAGCTTTGCCGCCGCCGTGAGAAACGTCGTTGGCGACGATGAAATCGGCGCCCTTCTTCTTCAGCTTGGCCTCGGCGTTGGCAATCAGGTTCTGCGTCTCGGCCGCAAAGCCGACAACCAGCGCCGGACGGTTCTTATGATGCCCGATGCCGGCGAGGATATCGGGGTTCTCGACCATTTGCAGGGCCGGCGGCCCCTCGCCCGCAACCTTCTTGATCTTTTCGCCGGCCGAATCCGCCATGCGCCAGTCGGCCACGGCGGCGACGAACACGGCCGCGTCGGACGGCAACAGCTTTTCGACCGCGGCCTGCATTTCGCGCGCCGTCTCCACGTGGATTGTGCGAACGCCCGCCGGATCGGGGATCGCCACCGGGCCGGAAACGAGGCGTACCTCCGCGCCGAGCCTCGCCAATGCGGCGGCGATCGCGTGGCCCTGTTTCCCAGACGAGCGGTTGGCTATGTAGCGCACCGGATCGATCGGCTCATGCGTCGGGCCTGAGGTCAGGACGATCTTCTTGCCGGCAAGAGGCCTGTCGCCGCCATCGACAAGCGCCTCGACAGCGGCGACGATCTCCAGCGGCTCGGCCATGCGGCCCTCGCCCGCCTCGCCGCTTTCCGCCATTTCACCCCTGCCCGGCCCGGCGAAGGCGATGCCATCCTTCTCCAGCGTCGAGCGGTTGCGTCGCGTCGCCGGATGCGCCCACATCTTCGGGTTCATTGCCGGTGCCATCAGCACGGGCCTGTCGGCGGCAAGCAGCACGGCGGAGGCAAGGTCGTTCGCCAGCCCGTTCGCCAACTTGCCCATCAGGTCGGCGGTGGCCGGCGCGACAACGATGAGGTCGGCGTCGCGGGCGAGCCTGATATGGCCGACATCCTGCTCGTCCTGCCGGTCGAACAGGTCGGTGAAGACATGATCGGCGCTCAGCGCGCCCACGGAGAGCGGTGTGATAAATTCCTGCGCCGCCGCTGTCATCACGCAGCGCACCGCCGCCCCGCGCTCGCGCAGCCGCCGGATGAGGTCGAGCGCCTTGTAGGCGGCGATACCACCGCCGACGATCAACAGGATGCGCTTGCCGGAAAGGGTCACTTGGGCAGGTTCTGCGATGACGCTCACTCCTTCACGACCAACTTCGTATTCACGGTACAGGCCTCAAGGTCCAATCCGTTGGAGCTTAAACCAGTTCACGCCAATTTCCACACCAGCCACACCAGCGCCAGCGCGATCACCCACAGCGCTAACCGGCCGGAGCGGGTGGCGCGCGCCTCGGCCTTGCCGATCGCCCTTGCCGTCGCGTCGTCGAAACGCAGGCCGTGTTCGGCCATCAGGTCGATTTCCCGCGACAGCCGTTCGGTGCGTTGTGCAAACTCCGGAGCCTGGCGCGCCAGATGCATCAGCGCGCCGACGCCTTCGCGCGCATCGCTCAAAATCCCGCGCGGGCCGAGATTGTCGCGGATCCAGCCGCCGACCACCGGCTCGGAGGTCTTCCACATGTTGAAGGCCGGATCGAGCGTGCGCGCCACCCCTTCCACCACCACCATGGTCTTTTGCAGCAGGATGAGTTCGGGCCGCGTCTGCATGTCGAACAGTTCCGTCACCTCGAACAGAAGCGTCAGCAGCTTGGCCATGGAAATGGTCTCGGCCGGCTGGCCATGGATCGGCTCGCCGATGGCGCGGATGGCCTGCGCGAAGGCCGCGACGTCGTGCTTCATGGGCACATAGCCGGCCTCAAAATGCACTTCGGCGACCCGCAGATAGTCGCGCGTGATGAAGCCGTAGAGGATTTCGGCCAGGAAGCGCCGCTCCTTCTTGCCGAGACGCCCGGCAATGCCGAGATCGACCGCGACGATGGTGCCATCCGCTTCCACGAACAGGTTGCCCGGATGCATGTCGGCATGGAAGAAGCCGTCGCGCAGCGTGTGCCGCAGGAACGACTGGATGAGGTTGGCGGCGATGGCCTCGAGGTCGTGGCCGGCATCGGCAAGGGCCGCCACGTCGTTCATCTTGATGCCGTCGATCCATTCCATCGTCAGCACGTCGCGGCCGGTACGCTCCCAGTCGACCGTGGGAACGCGGAAGCCCGGGTCGTGCTTGGTGTTCTCGCCGAGTTCCGAAAGAGCCGCCGCCTCCAGCCGCAGGTCCATCTCGATCCTGGTGGTCTGGGCGAGCGTCTCGGTAACCGCGACTGGCTGGAGCCGGCGCGACGAGGGAATGTATCTTTCCTGCAGGCGTGCGGCGAGGAAGAAGCTTTCGAGGTCGTGGGCGAAACGGCGGCGCACACCCGGCCGGATGATCTTTACGGCCACCGTCGTGCCGCCGTTCGCGCCGGCCACTTCCGCCGGATGCACCTGCGCGATCGAGGCGGCCGCCACCGCCTCGCCGAAGCTGGTATAGAGGTCCCCGGCCGTGCGTCCGAGCGAAGACTCGATGGCGGCAAGCGCCTCGGCTTTGGGAAAGGTCTGCATCTTGTCCTGCAGCAGGGCGAGGTCGAGCGCGATGTCGTTGCCGACCACGTCGGGCCGTGTCGCCATGAACTGGCCGAGCTTGACATAAGAGGGGCCGAGCCGAGCCACCGCCTTGGCCAGCCGGTCGCTGCGCCGATAGCGCCGCGCGCTGCGGCGGGTGGCGAGGCGTGCCAGCCGCCAGCCGAATTTCGGCAGGCCGGAAAGCTGGTCGCCCGGCAATGCCGCGACCACGCCCTCGCGCACCAGCACCCAGCCGGCCTTGGCAAGCCGAAACCCGGCGCCGAACCTGCTCATCGCCACCTCATTCTCAAAATCAAAGCTTCCAGCCAGAATGGGCGGCGGCGATGCCGGCGGAATAGTTGCGCCACGTGACGCGGCCAAAACCGGCGCGCGCGATCATGGCGCCGAAATTGGCCTGGTTGGGGAATTTGCGGATCGATTCCACCAGATAGGAATAGGGCTCGCCGTCGCCGGTGACGGCCTTGCCGATCTTCGGGATCGCGTTGAACGACCACGCGTCGTAGGCCTTTTCGAGCAGCGGCATGTCCACTTCCGAAAACTCCAGGCACAGGAAGCGCCCGCCCGGCTTCAATACCCGGAACGCCTCGGAAAGGGCGGCATCGATGCGCGGCACGTTGCGGATGCCGAAGGCGATCGTATAGGCGTCGAAGCCGGCGTCCTCGAACGGCAGTTCCTCGGCATTGGCCTCGACGAAATCGACGTTGGCGGCGAGGCCGCGCTTCTCGGCCCGGTCGCGGCCGACCGAAAGCATCGAGCCGTTGATGTCGAGCACCGTCACATGGGCGTTTCGCTGGCTTGCCTCGACGATCTTGAAGGCGATGTCGCCGGTGCCGCCGGCGACGTCGAGCGAGCGCCAGCCCGACCGCTTGGGCGGGTTCAGCCAGGCGACGGCGGCGTCCTTCCACACACGGTGCATGCCGGCCGACATCAGGTCGTTCATCAGGTCGTAGCGGTCGGCGACCTTGTGGAATACCTCGTTGACCAGCGGTTGCTTCTCGCCCTCAGCCACCTGCCTGAAGCCATAGGAGGTTTCCATGCCACCGGTGGCTTTGGTTCGCTCAACTGACATTATTCCGATCCGCCTTGAAACGGGCGCGACCATAACCGATCAGGATAGCGGGCGCTATCGTTTAAGGCGCGGCGGTGCGCCGCGTGGCCGCATGACGGCGGCGACGGATCGTGCGATGGCGCAGAACCAAATCAGCATCAGTTGTGGAGTTGGCCCTGATCGGCTTCGACAAAGACTCGCCAAACCACGCGCCATTCACTATTCACGAAGGATCACCTTTTGCCGGAGCACATCATGCAGGGCGTCACCGTCGTCGATCATCCGCTGGTGCAGCACAAACTTTCGATCATGCGCAAGCAGGAAACTTCCACGGCCGGCTTCCGGCGGCTGCTGCGCGAAATATCGCTGCTGCTCGGCTACGAGGTGACCCGCAACCTCGAACTGACGACGACCACGATCGAGACGCCCATGGAAACCATGGAAGCGCCGATCCTGGAGGGCAAGAAACTGGTGTTCGCCTCGGTGCTGCGCGCCGGCAACGGCCTGCTCGAAGGGCTTCTCGACCTGGTGCCGGCGGCGCGCGTCGCCCATATCGGCCTCTACCGCGACCACGAGACGCTGGAGGCGGTCGAATATTTCTTTAAAGCGCCCAGCGACCTCGGCGACCGGCTGGTCATCGTCGTCGACCCGATGCTGGCGACCGCCAATTCGGCCATCGCGGCGGTCGAGAAGCTGAAGGAGCGCGGGGCCACCAACCTGCGCTTCCTGTGCCTGCTGGCCGCCCCCGAAGGCATCGAGCGGTTCACCAAGGCGCATCCCGACGTTCCGGTCTATACCGCCTCCATCGACCGCCAGCTCAACGAGAAGGGCTATATCCTGCCCGGCCTCGGCGACGCCGGCGACCGCCTCTACGGCACCAAATAGGCTGGGTTTTTACCGTCCATTGACCGAAACGCGCGGTTTTCCCAGCCGCGCAGACGAGTTGCGCGCCGGATAAAGGCGAAAAACACCATTACCGGCCCAGCATGCCCGCCTCGGAGGGTATCGGCATGCTGCGCAATCTCGTCATCCTGGGTGGAATAGCCGTCGCCTTCGCGGCCGTACCGGTTGTCTTTCAATCGAACCCGGACGCCTTCTACGCCCTGTTTTCTCCCGCGCCGCGCGACGAGGCGCCCGCCTCGACCATGGCGGCGGTTCAGCCAACCACGCCGCAGCCGCTTGGCCGCAAGGTCAGCGTTCCGGCCGACGCGCGCGGCCACTATGCGGCCTCGTTCAGGCTGAACGGCAGGCAGGTCGAAGCCTTGATCGACACCGGCGCGACCCTGGTCGCCATCACCAGCTCGACGGCGCGACGCATCGGCCTGTCGCTCAATCCGGCGGATTTCCGGCAATCGGTATCCACCGCCAACGGCGTCACCAGGGCAGCGCTGGTCACGCTGGACCGGCTGGAGATCGGCCGCATTTCACTCGACAACGTGCAGGCCGTGGTGCTGGACGACCATGCGCTGCAAACCAACCTGATCGGCATGAGCTTCCTCAACCGGCTGGAAAAATTCCAGGCAAAGGACGGCGAACTGCTGCTGGCGCAGTAGGTTACGCCGCCTCGCGCGAGCCGATGCGCCGCAGCACCGCTTTCTTCGTCGCCGGCCTTGCCGGGCCGATCCCGTAGCAGCGCAGAACGGTCGCAGCCGCCCGCTCGGCATCGCCTTGCGAGCGCGCATGGACCACGGCCAGCGCCTCGCCCGCCGCTACTTCCGCACCCAGCGGCAACAGCCGGTCGATACCGACCGAATGGTCGATCGCATCCTCGGCCCGGCTGCGTCCGCCGCCGAGCGCCACCACCTCAATACCGAGGTCGCGGGTAGCAATCTCGGAGACGAAGCCCCCTGCCGGCGCCAGCACCGCATGTTCAACCGGCGCCTTCGGCAGGTAGGTCTCCATCTTCTCGACGAAATCCGCCGGCCCGCCAAGCGCCGCCACCATCCGTCCGAACACCGCCGCGGCGCGGCCGCTGTCCAGCGCATCGACGGCTCGCCGGGCAGCGTCCTGATGGGTCTGCGCCAGATCCGCCGATTGCAGCATTTCGGCGGCCAGCGCCAGCGTCACCGTTTCGAGGCGCGGATCGCGCGCACGGCCGGTCAGGAAATCGACCGCGTTCCTTACTTCCAGCGCGTTGCCGGCCGCCGAGGCCAGCGGCTGGTCCATGCCGGTGATCAGCGCCGAGGTTTTCAGGCCAGCCCCGTTGGCGACCTCGACCAGGCTGGTCGCCAGGGCGGTCGCGTCGCGCGACTTCTCCATGAACGCGCCATTGCCGAGCTTCACGTCCAGCACCAGCGAGCCTAGCCCGGCTGCCAGTTTCTTCGACAGGATGGAGGCGGTGATCAGCGGCACCGATTCGACGGTCGCCGTAACGTCGCGGACGGCGTAGAGCTTCCGGTCGGCGGGCGCGACGTCGGCCGTCTGGCCGATGATGGCACAGCCCGTTTCCAGCACCGCCTTGCGGAAAAGCGCCAGGTCGGGCTGGCTGGCGTAACCGGAGATGGAATCCATCTTGTCCAGCGTGCCGCCCGTGTGGCCCAGCCCGCGCCCCGAAACCATCGGCACATAGGCCCCGCAGGCGGCGACGATGGGCGCCAGAACCAGCGAGACGTTGTCGCCGACGCCGCCGGTGGAATGCTTGTCGGTGACCGGGCCGGGCAGGTGCGACCAGTCGAGCACGGTCCCCGAATCGCGCATGGCCAGCGTCAGAGCCACCGCCTCGTCGCGGCTCATGCCGTTGAAGAACACGGCCATGGCGAAAGCCGCCGCCTGGCCGTCGGAAACCGTACCCGCCGTCAGCCCGGCGATGAAAGTCGCGATTTCGTCGGCAGTCAGCCTCTGATCGTCGCGTTTCCTGCGGATGATCTCCTGTGGCAGCATGGCTTCACCCACCCTGCCGGGGAAAGCGCCCTACGTTGCCTTCCTCTGGCCTGTCGATCGCCTGCTTCATTTCAGGATCTCGCCCGCGAAGCCGTAGGGCAATATGTCGGCCATGGTGAGGGTCTCGACCACGCCGGTTTCGTCGCACAGATAAAGCTTCGTCCCAGGCCCGCAGAACTCCGCCAGCCGCTGGCGGCAGCCGCCGCAGGGGGTGCAACGAGCCATGCGCCCGGCAACGACGGCGACTTCGGCGATCGGGCCGCCGCCGCCCATGACATAGTGGCCGAGCGCGGTCGTCTCGGCGCACCAACCTTCAGGGAAAGAGGCCACCTCGATGTTGGCGCCGGAAAATACCCGGCCGTCCTCGGTGCGCAGCGCCGCCCCCACCGGGAACTTCGAATAGGGCGCATAGGCCTTCGCCATGGCGGCCTTCGCGGCAAGGTAGAGGCCATGCGCCGTGGAATCCGCCATGCTCACCGCTCCTTCACATAGGGCACACCGCCCGCCTTGGGCGGGATGGCCTTGCCGATGAAGCCGGCAAGCAGCACCACCGTCAACACATAGGGCAGCGCCTGCATGAACTGCACCGGCACCTTGCCGACCAGCGGCAGCGGCGTGCCTTGCAGGCGGATCGACAGCGCGTCAAGGAAGCCGAACAACAGGCAGGCGAACATGGCGTTGACCGGCTTCCACTTGGCGAAGATCAGCGCCGCCAGCGCGATGTAGCCCTTGCCGGCGGTCATGTCCTTCACGAAGCCGCCGTTCTGCGCCATCGACAGATACGCGCCGGCAATGCCGGTCAGCACGCCAGTGCAGATCAGCGCCCGGTAACGTAGCCAGGTGACGGAAATGCCGGCCGTATCGACCGCTGCCGGGTTTTCCCCCACGGCGCGCAGGCGCAGGCCGAAGCGGGTCCGGTAGAGCACCCACCACGTCACCGGCACCATCGCAAAGGCGAGATAGACCAGTGCCGAATGGCCTGACAAAAGTCCCGAATAGAGCGCACCCAGCACCGGCACGTCCCTGACCGCATCGGCGCCCGGCAGGGCGATCGACGAAAACCGCTCGCCGGCCCCCAACGCCGGCGTACGCCCGCCCTGCTGGAACCACGCCTGCCCCAGGATGATGGTGGAGCCGGCGGCGATGAAGTTGATGGCGACGCCGGAGACGATCTGGTTGCCGCGATGCGTGATCGAGGCGAAGCCGTGCACCAGAGCGAAGCCGACCGAGACCAGGATCGCCATGCCGATGCCGATCAGCGCGGAATGGAACACGGCGGCGGCCGCCGCCCCGGCAAAGGCGCCGGCCAGCATCTTGCCCTCCAGCCCGATGTCGAAAATGCCGGAGCGCTCCGAGTAAAGGCCGGCGAGGCAGGCCAGAAGAAGCGGCACCGAAAGCCGGATGGTCGAGTTGAGGACCTGCAGGGAGGCGTCGAAGATATCCATCTCAGCCGTCCTTTGCCGCAGCCGCGATGCCGACCGAGCGCGGGCTGAACACGGCGAACAGCGCCTGCACCTGCGGCCGCAGCATATGTTCGAGCGCGCCGGCGAACAGGATCACCAACCCCTGGATGATGACGATCATGTCGCGCGAAATCGCCGGCATCTCGAAGGCGAGTTCCGCGCCGCCCTGGTAGAGCATGCCGAACAGGATGGCCGCCAGCACGATGCCGACCGGGTGCGATCGCCCCATCAGCGCCACCGCGATGCCGACGAAGCCGGCGCCACCGACGAAGTCGATGGCGACGTTGTGCTGGTCGCCCATGGTCGGGTTGAGCGCCATCATGCCGGCAAAGGCACCGGAGATCATCATGGTCAGGATGATGATGCGGGTTTCCGAAATGCCGGCGTAGCGAGCGGCCTTGGGGGAAAAACCGTAGGTGCGCATTTCGTAGCCGAAGCGCGTGCGCCAGACCAGCACCCACATGAAGAACGCCATGGCGAGCGCCAGCAGGAAGGACACGTTGAAGGGCGCGGAACGCACCCTGCCCCCGAACAGTTCGATCAGCCAGTTGAGCTTGGGCAGTTGCCCGCCTTCGAGGAACAGCCGCGTCTGCGGCGCCTGCGAGGCCAGCGGCTTCAGCGGCCCGACCAGGAGGTAGACCATGATCGAGGCGGCGATGAAGTTGAACATGATGGTGGTGATGACGATGTGCGAGCCGCGCCGCGCCTGCAACCAGGCCGGGATCAGCGCCCACAATGCGCCAACGCCGGCCGAGGCGAGGATGGCGAGCGGGAACGTCAGCCACCACGGCAGCACACTATCGAAGGCGAGGCAGGTGAGTGCCACGCCGAGCCCACCCATATAGGCCTGCCCCTCGGTGCCGATGTTGAACAGGCCGCAATGCACCGCCACCGCCACCGACAGGCCGGTGAAGATGAAGGTCGTGGCGTAATAGAGCGTGTAGGCGATGCCCTGCCCGCGCCCGAACGCCCCCTCGATCAGGATGGCGGCGGCGCGGAACGGGCTTTCGCCGACCAGAAGCACGACTAGGCCGGCGACGAAGAAGGCGACCACGAGGTTGAGCAACGGGATCAGCCCGTAATCGGCCCATGCGGGCAGCTTGGCGTAGGGCGTGCTCATTCGACCGCCTGCCTCCGCTCGACCCCGGCCATCAGCAGGCCGAGTTCGCCCTCGCTCGCCTCCGGTTCCCTTTCGCCGACGACGCGGCCCTCGAACATCACCAGGATACGGTCGGACAGGGAACGGATTTCGTCCAGTTCGACCGAAACCACCACCACCGCCTTGCCGGCATCGCGCATGGCGATCAGCCGCTTGTGGATGAACTCGATGGCCCCGACATCGACGCCGCGCGTCGGCTGGCCGACGACGAGCACGCCGGGATCCTGTTCCATCTCACGCGAAAGAACGATCTTCTGCTGGTTGCCGCCGGAGAAATTGGCGGTCTTCAGCCGGCAGTCGGGCGGGCGGATGTCGTATTTCTCGATCTTCTCCTTCGCCGCTTCGCGAATGGCATCGATGTCGAGGAACACACCCTTGGCGTAGCGCTTGTGGTCGTGATAGCCGAGGATCGCGTTCTCGTTTTCCTCGAAAGCCAGCACCAGCCCGACATGGTGGCGGTCCTCCGGCACATGCGCCAGCCCTCGCTCGCGCAGGTCGCCGGGATCGGCGGCCCCGGTCACGTCGATCGGCCTGCCATCGAGCAGCACCGTGCCGGAAACGGCGGCGCGGATGCCCGCGATCGCCTCGATCAGCTCGGACTGGCCGTTGCCGGCAACGCCAGCGATGCCGACGATCTCGCCGGCGCGTACCTCGAAGGAAACACGATCGACCATGGTGACGCCGCGCGCGTCCCTGACGGTCAGGTCGCTGACGGCGAGCTTGACCGCGCCGGGCCTCGCCTCGCCCTTCTCGACGCGCAGCAGCACGCGCCGTCCGACCATCAGTTCGGCCAGTCCCTCCACGGTCGTCTTCGCCGTCTCTCGGGTGGCCACCATGGTGCCCTGCCGCATCACCGACACGGTGTCGGTGATCGCCATGATCTCGCGCAGCTTGTGCGTGATCAGCACCACCGTCTTGCCCTGCTCCTTGAGCTGCCGCAGGATGCGGAACAGATGGTCGGCCTCGGCCGGCGTCAGCACCCCGGTCGGCTCGTCGAGGATGAGGATTTCGGCGCCGCGATAGAGTGCCTTGAGGATTTCGACCCGCTGCTGCAGGCCGACCGGCAAGTCTTCGACCACCGCGTCGGGATCGACCTGCAAGCCGTATTCGCGCTCCAGCCGCACCAGTTCCGAGCGCGCCCGCGCGATGCTTTTCATCAGCAGCGGGTCGTTCTCCGCGCCCAGAATGACATTTTCCAGCACCGTGAAATTGTCGACCAGCATGAAATGCTGGTGCACCATGCCGATGCCGGCGGCGATGGCCTCGTTGGAAGTCCGGATCGCCTTTACGTGCCCGTTGACGCGGATTTCGCCGCTGTCGGCCTGGTAGAAGCCGTAAAGGATCGACATCAGCGTCGATTTTCCGGCGCCGTTCTCGCCGACGATGCCGTGGATGCTGCCGCGCGCGACCTCGAGGTTGATGTCACGATTGGCATGGACGGCACCGAAGCTCTTGTTGATGCCGATCAGCTCGATCGCGGCCTCAGCCATGCAGCGCTTCCCACTCTTTTATCCTTGCTAGCATGGTGCCTGCGTGCTGCCAATCGGCCTATAACCGATCCGGTTCGCGAGCAACGCGTATGCTTGCCAGGGACGAACGCGGCTGGGATGATGGCCGCGCCACGAACGGAGAAAATGCCCGATGACAATCGATTCCGAGCGAGTAATAACGCTGGAAATGCGCGTGGCGGAACAGGAAAGGACCATAGAGGACCTGTCCGGCCAGATCGCCGAGCAGTGGAAGACGATCGAGCACCTGAAACACAAGCTGGATGCGCTCACCGAACGCTTCCTGGTGCTGGAGGAGCAGGCGGCACCGGAAATCCCGGTCACCAGGCCGCCGCACTGGTAGGGGCAGTGCGGGAAAACGCCCGCCGTAGAAAGACGGCGCGTGCGAAGCGAAGGTCGCCGGGACAAGCCCGGCGATCCTCAGGAAACCGCGGGTTCCCCGGTCAATAGGGGCACTTGTTGTCCGTGTTGTAGTCATGCACCTGGATTTTGCCGGCGATGATGTCTTCCTTGGCCTTGTCGGCTGCCGCCTTCATTTCGGGCGTGACCAGGTCCTTGTTGTTGTCGTCCATGGCGTAGTCGACCCCGCCTTCCTTGAGGCCGAGATCGTTGAGCCCGCCCTTGAAGGTGCCGTTCTTGCCGTCCATGAAGGCGCTGTAGACGGCCACGTCGACGCGCTTCAGCATCGAGGTCAGCACATGGCCCGGCTGCAGGCCGTTCTGGTTGGAATCGACGCCGACGCCGAGCTTGCCCATGTCCGCCGCCGCCTGGAGCACGCCGACGCCGGTGCCGCCGGCCGCCGCATAGATCACGTCGGCGCCCTGGTCGATCTGCGTCTTGGCTATCTCGCCGCCCTTGGCCGGATCGTTCCACGCCGCCGGCGTGTCGCCGGTCATGTTCTGGATGACCTCGGTCGCGCCCGCCGCCTTGGCGCCGCCGACATAGCCGCATTCGAAATTGCGGATGAGCGGCACGTCCATGCCGCCGATGAAGCCGACCTTCTTGGTCTTGGAGGCCATCGCCGCCAGCACGCCGACGATGTAGGAGCCCTCATTGTCCTTGAACTTGAGCGAGCGCACGTTGGGCAGGTCGACCTGGTCGTCGATGATGGCGAAGTTCAGCTCCGGATACTCGGCCGCCACCTTCTGCAGCGATTCGACCCAGGAAAAACCGGCCATGACGATCGGGTTGCGGCCGTCCTCTGCAAAGCGGCGCAGGGCCTGCTCGCGCTGCGAGGCGTTCGACACCTCGAACTCGACATAGGCGACGCCCGTTTCGGCCTTGAATTTCTCGGCGCCGTTATAGGCGGCTTCGTTGAAGGACTTGTCGAACTTGCCGCCGAGATCATAAAGCAGCGCTGGCTGCACATCCGCGGCGAAGGCCGGAAGCGCCATTGCAGTCGCGGCCAGAAGGCCAAGCACAATACGTTTCATAAAATCCACCCTGTCGGTTCGTCTCGTGGTTGCGTGGCCTGCCGCCCGGTCGGCCGGCGCAGCCGTCAGCAGAAGCGCGTTCGCTCAAGCCGAGGGCAATCTGGCATGGCCTGTCGCAAAATTCACCCGGAATCTTGAGCCGCCCGAACCCCGTCTCAGGCCCCGGTTGGATGGGGGAACGCGACGCCGGTTCCCGCCAGGCCGACGCCGCCGCTCCTGTTCCCGGCAAGATATTGCTGATGCTCGGCCTCGGCGAAATAGAACGCCGCTTCCGGCGCGATCTCGGTCGTGACGGCGCCGAGCCCCGCGCCATGCAGCGCGGCCTGATAGGCGTCCCGCGAGACGCGCGCCAACCGGTGCTGCGCGCTGCCGCGCGGATAAATTCCCGACCGGTACAAGGTGCCGATATCGCCGCCCTGGCGCATGCCTTGCGTCGGGTTATGCGTCTCCCAGAACAGTTTCAGCAGGTCGGCCAGCGAAACGATCGCAGGGTCGAAGACGACGAGCACGGCCTGAGCATGGCCCGTAAGGCCAGTCCCCACTTCCTGATAGGTCGGATTGGGCGTCATGCCGCCGCAAAAGCCCGCGACTGTTACCCACACGCCCTCCAGCGGCCAGAAAAGGCGCTCGGCCGCATGGAAATCGCCCATGGCGAAGACCACGCATTCCATCCCCTCGGGGTACGGACCCTTCAGCGGGCGCCTGGAGACACGATGGCGCGAGGCAGTGCGAAGCGGCTTTTCGCGCCCCGGCAGGGCCTCCTCCGCCTCAGGCAGGTGAAGCTTCTTGTTCAGCATATCCGCGAGAAAAAACATCGGCGCTTTCCCATCCCGTCACCGCGCCGGCGGGAACCGCGGATCGCGCGGCCTGCGGCGGTAGCCGATCGCATAAAGCAGCAACGCCAGCCCGGCAAAGACGGCAAAGCCCGGAAGATCGAGCACATGCGTGATGGCCATATCCCAGGCCGCAGGGCCGATCTTTTCCCGCACGAAAGCCTCGAAGGCGGCAAGCGTATCCGGCGAGACGGCGAGCCAGCTTGTCTTCAAGGGCGTCATCACCAGCGCCGAGGCCGCCACGGAGCGGGTCGTGTCCAGCACCGCCATGATAACGGCGACCGACAGGGCGACCATGGCGGCAAGCCTGAAAAGAAAGCGGAGCATGCGGACCCTTCAGCGGTTCTCTTCACGCATCACTGATAGGACGCGGCCGCTTGCCGCGCAATGACCGTGCGAAAGCCGCCGCATGAAACGTGCCCTGCCCCGCACCCATGACGACAAAGCCGGCGAGATCGCCAAAAAGCAGCGCCTTATGGCTTGGCATTCGGCTCCGGATCGACTAGATGAGCCCCGCATCCCATGCTTTGTCGGCTTGGATGCGCGAGGTGCCGCTGGTCGGCGGCAACCGGGGCGCGGAAACACCGCGCCTGCTTTCAAGGACATGGCGCATGTCCCGACCCGCGCGGCGAAACCGGCCGCGACGCTGCGCCAAGGACGGAGAGGTGGCCGAGTGGTTGAAGGCGCACGCCTGGAAAGTGTGTATACGGGGAACCGTATCGTGGGTTCGAATCCCATCCTCTCCGCCACTTGCCCTCGCGAAAGCGTTCTCCCGATCCGGCCGTGGCCGGATTTTTCCGTTATATTCAAGGGTTATGCGGTGGAGGCTGAGCACTGGCCGCCTCGCCAGAAGGCCTGGAAGCGTTCTCTCGGGGCCAGTATTCTCCTGACCTCATGACTGCGCGGGTTTGGTGAATTTCTTGTAAGTGTCTGTACTTGAACAATAATTTACCGTGATCAACGTTGCTTTCGATGTCAGGTCCATCCGCCTCAAATGGAACCGGGATCGAACAACGACGGAGCAAAAAAAGGCTGCGCGTGGAGGCTAATCTTCCTGCTCGATCAACGCTGATAGCCGAGCAACGAAGTAGGCGTTCACGAACTCGATCGCCTCACGAACAGGAAACTGAAAATGCTCGTCGAGGTCGTCACCAGAGATCGCGAGTGGCGCTGGCAACGATAGAAGGCCGTAATAAAAGATGATGTGGGCATGGCTGGTCTCCGACACGAACCCGATCCCGCGGCCATAGTCGGAAAGAAGCATCTGGGTGCGTACGAGTTCCTCGTGGATGATCCGACGCTTGCCGCCGTCGTATGAGCCGTTGCCGCGTTTCACATTGTACGCGTTAATCGAGTGGCGTGCCTCGTCGAAGACCAGGATGTCGACGCGCACAGAGCGCTCGCGATCTCCGTACGGAAGCTGCGCTTGCAACAAGGAGTCGAGCCGTTCGGCAACGCGGACCTGACGCAGGGACTCATGTGACAGCTTGAAGTCGTCCTCTGTCCATACCCGCAGACGAGCGCAGTCTTTCAGTCGTTCGAGGAGTGCCCGTTGGAGGATCGCGCCATGACGCTTGTAGGCCGAGCTGATGATCGACGTTGCTCGCGAGTACTTCCTCCCTGCGATTGGATCTTCCCTGAAGCGGGCTGCACCGAGCCTGTCGATCGTTTCGTCCACTGTCGGTCGCATGCGCTCGAAGTAGTTTTCGAGTTCCGAGCTCGGTGGAACAGGGGGACGTGCCGACAAGTGTTCTTCCCTCGCTTGTGTTCAACCTTGGGCCTCCATATCGTACAGAGATACTGGATGGATTTCCTTAGGTTAGTGGGGAACACGTGTAATGGCGAGCATCGATGCGAACGGTCGGCAGGAAGCAAGCGACTTCAATCTCGAGCCGGATCCCCGCGTCTTGCCGATGCTCGGCGAGATCAACATCGACCAGTGGCGCTGCGTCGCGGAGCTCGTCGACAATGCTGTTGACGGCTTCCTGAAGGAGAGTCGCGCTGGAAGCTCGATCGCTGGTGCGAAGGTGGATGTCCACTTACCGCAAGCAGACGCTCCGGCCGCGACCCTTCGGATCATCGATAATGGCCCGGGCATGACACCGGACATGCTGGAGCGTGCCGTACGAGCCGGGTGGTCGGGGAACAACCCGATCGACAGCCTTGGCCTTTTTGGAATGGGCTTCAATATCGCTACGGCCCGTCTTGGTTCGGTCACGGAGGTTTGGACAACACGTAAGGGCGAGCGCGAATGGCACGGTCTCCTGATCGATTTCGACAAATTGCGTCTGCAGCGACATTTTCGGACGCCGCGTTTGTCCCGTGCGAAGGCCGATCCTGAGCAGCACGGGACCGAAATCACGATCAAGCAGCTCAAGCCCGAGCAACGAAAGTGGCTGGCAAAAAACGCGAACCAGACCGCAATGCGCAAAAGGCTGGCACAAGCTTATTCATCGATGCTACGACCTCGCGGAACCCCGATCAGTTTTGAGCTCTATTTGAACCACAAACGCGTCGAGGCGAGACGCCATTGTCTGTGGAATGAGGATCGGTTGGTGCCAGGCCCTGGCGGTACGACTGTTCCCGCAGTCATTAGGATCAACCACCCGCTCGCTGAACGATTGTACTGTATCAACTGCATGAGTTGGCTCGTGGACGCGGAGGTTGGCGGATCCTGCCCCCACTGCGAAACAGTGAACTCCGTAGTTAAACGCGAGCGGAAGGTAACCGGCTGGCTCGGGATTCAGCGATATCTTGACCAGTCCGAATTTGGGATCGATTTCATTCGCAACGGACGGAAGATTGAGATCGGGAACAAGGATCTATTTTCGTGGAACGATGGTGAAAGCGACGAGCGGGAATACCCGATCGATGATCAACGGAACCGCGGGCGCATTGTCGGCGAGATCCACATCGATCACTGCCGGGTTAGCTATGCGAAGGACCGCTTCGACAGAGCTGACCCAACATGGGACGAGATGCATCGAGTCATCCGCGGAGAGGGGCCGCTCCGTCCTGAGAAGGCCAAGGATCTTGGGTATGGCCCGAACGATTCACCGCTCTTTCAACTTTTTAAAGCCTTCCGGCGGACAAGTCCTCAGTCCAAGACGGCAGGCGCTTACGGGCGAATTCTGATCGTGAAGGACAACGTTCGCGCAGTCGAAATGCTCAGCGCCTTCCACGATGGCAATCCTGACTATCAGGACGACAGCAAGTGGTGGGAGTTGGTTGAGGCCGCCGACCGTGAGTTGCTCTACGGAACGAGCGGAGGTGGCGCGAGCGGCAACGAACCCTCGTCTGGCGGCGGTGGAGGACTCCCCCCAGGACTCCTTGGCGGCGAACCATCCGGTGGCACCGCTCCCGAGCCCACCCCAGTTACCCCAACTGCCCCAGTCAAGCCCGCGCCGCCGCCGCGCCGCGAATCGCCACTCCTTAGCCGCCGCTATCAACATGGCGGGACGGGAATAAAATGGAATGTTGTCGCGTACGAGGTCGAAGCCAAGGATCCCGAGTTGCCGGCAGATGTTCCGTGGACAATGGTCTTGGGCGACGTCCCGACAAAGACCTATCATTTTCTATTCAATCCTGGGCACTCAACTTTTGAATCAATAACGATGACGCCGCAGGACGCGCTTCTCGCGCATCTTGCCTACATGACAGCGGACCAGACCCGCAACTCGAGCCAGGAACCCAACTTTGCCCGAATTTTCGCAGAATTTCGTGGCGCTTATGGCGAAGAGACCGCTCTTGACCTTAAGGCATTGCCTAATAGCGCAGCGACGGTCCTGACTGATGTGGCGCGTTGTCTTGTGTCGGCTTGTCCCGAGGCGGAGCGGGCGGCCCTGTTCAACGACCTGGGCGTGCAAGAGCAGACTGCGGTAATGCGCGCGCTGGCAGCGAAGAAGATCAAACCATCTGAGGCAACTGTAAACGGCAGCTTCCTCGTTGCGGGACCATTCGAAATCATCCGGATGGTCGTTGAAAAACGACCCGACCTTTGCTTCGACGGGAAGATCTGGGATGCCGCTTATGCCGACCTCGATTATGGCGACCCCCAAATCACCGCCGAAGCACGTGCAAGCGTGTTAGCGCGGTATGTTGCACTTGTTGACGACGCGATCTGGCTCTCCAAGCATGACAGCGGGGTTCTTTCCAGCAGCACGCGGAGTGAGGTCATTCGAGCTGTCATGTCCCTCGAGTTACTTAAGCCAGATGTCGAGGCGTCTGCATGAAGCACTTCCTCGACGACCGGCGACTCCTGCGTGGTCCATGGCAGGCGTTCGAGCGCGATGTTGCCCGGCTCTTGATGCATGCAGGCTTTGATGACGTGCGCGTTGTTGGCGGCTCGGGCGATCAGGGCGCAGATGTCGTAGGCGTCAAGAATGGCGAAATATGGGTTGTGCAGTGCAAGCACACCACGACTGCCCCACCCACGAAGCAAGCGGTCCAAGAGGTCGTCGAGTCGGGAACCTACTACGGCGCTAACCGAATGCTTCTTGCGACTTCCCGCGCAATTGGTGGTGGTGTCGAGGCTGAAATCGAGCGTTATCGTCGGATCGGAATTAATGTCGAACTACTGGATCCTGCTCGGCTTGCACACCTATCTCAAGAAGTACCAGAGTACGCGAAATCGAGGCGCGAACTCCGGCCCTATCAACAAGAGGCAGTTAGTAAATTTCGGGAGGGCCTCACGGACACCGGACGCGCTCAAGTTGTACTGGCGACGGGTTTGGGTAAAACGGTTGTTATGGCGGAAGTTGTCGCTGACCTTTATCGAGATGGCCTAATACGTGACAATCGGGTGCTTGTTCTTGCCGATAAGCGTGAGCTCATTCGGCAATTGCAGTTTGGATTTTGGCATCAGCTGCCAAAGTGGGTTCCTACGCATATGCTTTCGGGCGATGAGACCCCATCGTTCTACGACGGGATCACCTTTGCAACTGTCCAGAGCGTTATTGGACGTATCGATGATTTGCCAAGCTTTGGCTTGGTGCTTATCGACGAAGCACATCATATCGGTTCAACTAGTTTCCGGCGTGCCCTCGATGCGCTGGAGCCACCTATGGTTGGTGGCGCAACGGCCACGCCGTGGCGCGGAGATGGCTTCGACATTGACGAGCTATTGGGTAAGCCACTCGTCCGGCTCGGAATATCGGACGGCTTAAGGCAGAAATACCTTAGTGAGGTCGACTACCGATTGCTGGCGGATAATATCGACTGGGGTTTCGTACAGGAAATTTCTTCGCACAACTATTCCCTGAACCAGCTTAACAAGAAGCTTCTGATGCCAACTCGAGACGAGGAGGCGGCCAGGCACATCGTTGAAGTGTTCAGCCGCGAGAAGCGGCGGGGTGGGATTGTATTCTCTCCAACGGTCGATCACGCCGAGAGCTTCGCGGGAACGCTTCGTGGCTACGGGCTGCGTGCTGAGGCGATCTCTTCGAGGCAGGAAGCCCGTGAGCGGGATCGACTAATGGCGATGTTTCGGCGAGGGGATATTGATGTCCTAGCCAGTGTCGACTTGTTCAATGAAGGCGTCGATGTGCCTGATGTCGATCTCGTCGTTTTCATGCGCGCGACGCACAGTCGTCGGATCTTTGTCCAGCAACTCGGGCGGGGGCTCCGCCTGAGTCATGGGAAAGACAAGGTGATCGTAATGGATTTCGTGACCGATCTCCGCCGAGTGGCGGAAGTAATCGAACTCGAGAAAGCCTCCGTCGGCCCCTTGGAAAGGCTGCCGCTCGGACACAATCTCATTAATTTCCGCGATACCTCGGCAGGCAACTTTATGCTTGAATGGATGAAGGATCAAGCTGACCTGATTCTCCGCGAGGGAGACGCGCAGCTTGAAATACCGAAGTTTGAATTCCCAGCAACGCCGCAGCCTGGAGGCGTGCAATGAGCGTGCCTGCTGGCATTCGGCGAGAAATCAAGGAACGATTGTGGTCGGAAGCTGATCGGCTCAATTGGTCCGCACTCTCGGCTTCCGATAAATCGCGTTACTATTCGATGTGGACCGAAACTGAGGCGGTTGGTGGGAAGTTGGGTCAGTACATGGACCCGCGAAAAATCCGCGTTTACATCAAGGACACGCTTCTCAAGTCCTACACGAGGGAGGCCTCAGCCAGCCCTGCGCGCGTTTTCAGGGTGCTCGGCATTGAAGAGACTACGGTCGTCACCACGACGTTCATCAAGCCGCATGGCTGCCTCCTTCCTGATGGGCGCCAGATCGCCTGGAGCAAGGCCTCCGACTGGAAGCTGACGTTGATGGCTCTTCATGAGCGTGCGTTCGAGGCGGGCGAGCCCTATGCAGCGGTCTTGAGCGAAGCCGCCGCAAGATTCGGGTTGGCTTCGCAGCGCGCGGTTGTCGAGAGCGCAGCGGAGAGGCTTGGCATCAAGCGATTGATTTGGCTGGACTAATTATTCACGCCGAAGCTGGCTCCGCGTCGATTTCTTTAGCTCTCTAGTCTATGGTGACTCGTGGACATCCTTACACCAGAACAGCGAAGCGAGCGTATGAGCCGGGTGCGCGGCCGCGACACCAAGCCCGAGATGCTGGTCCGCCGTTTGACGCACGGTATGGGGTATCGCTACCGGCTGCACCGACGTGGGCTTCCCGGATCGCCAGACTTGGTCTTCCCGTCGCGCATGAAGGTGATCTTCGTGCATGGCTGCTTCTGGCACCGGCACCTGGACCCTGGGTGCAAGCTTGCCAGGCTCCCTAAATCGAAGCTGGACTTTTGGGGCCCAAAGTTGGAAACGAATAGAGAACGGGATGAGCGTAATCTCGTCCCGCTCGCGGAACTCGGATGGGACGTCCTCGTAATCTGGGAATGCCAGACGAAGAACCGGGAAGAATTGCAGACACGGATCGGGGAGTTCCTGGGATGATGAAATCGGTCGAACTCTTCGTGGGCGCTGGAGGCCTTGGGATCGGCGTCAGCCAAGCGGGCTTCCGACCGGCCACCGTCATGGACTGGGACCGCTGGGCCTGCGATACCCTTCGCGAGAACAAGGAACGTGGCCTCGATCCGATCGCGCACTGGCCGATCCACGAGGGCGACGTTCGACAGTTCGATTTCGGCACCGTGGACGGCACCGTTGACTTGGTGACGGGCGGACCGCCCTGCCAGCCGTTCTCGATGGGCGGACGCCACCGGGCGTTCCTCGACGGCAGGGACATGTTCCCGCAGGCGATCCGCGCCGTGCGCGAGCTTCGACCGAGAGCGTTCATTTTCGAAAACGTGAAGGGGCTCACGCGCAGCAGCTTTGCGAACTACCTCGAATACATCCGTCTGCAGCTGACCTATCCCGATCTCGTTGCCAAGAGGGACGAGGAATGGCTGGCCCACCTCGCGCGCCTCGAGGACCACCACACCAAGGGGACAGAGAAGGGCCTGCGCTATCGGGTGGTGATGCGGGTTCTGAACTCGGCAAATTATGGCGTTCCCCAACGGCGCGAGCGCGTCTTCCTTGTCGGCTTCCGCGCGGACACCGGGATCGAGTGGCACTTCCCGAAGCCGACACACTCGCGAGACGCGCTGCTCTGGTCGCAGTGGCGCGACGAGGTATATTGGGACCTGCACCGCGTCGCTCGCAAGAACCGGCCGGAAGGTGGCGCGGCCAAGGCGCGGGCCCTGAAGATCGCGGATCGACCTCTGGACGAGCCGTGGTTAACCGTGCGCGACGCGATTTCCGATCTTCCGGATCCCGAACACGCACCGGGCACGGCGCGCGGCTTTCATGACCACAGGTTCCAGCCCGGCGCCCGATCCTATGCCGGCCACACGGGAAGCCCTCTGGACGAGCCCGCCAAGACGCTGAAGGCGGGCGTGCACGGTGTTCCTGGCGGCGAGAACATGCTGCGCAGGCCGGATGGCTCGGTGCGCTATTTCACGATACGAGAAAGCGCTCGCCTGCAAACCTTCCCAGACGACATGGTGTTCCACGGCTCTTGGACGGAGACGATGCGGCAGCTCGGTAACGCCGTGCCCTGCCAGCTAGCCCGGATCGTCGCATCTGGCGTGCGCGACAAGCTCAGCGCAGCCTAGATAGGCACTCCGTGAGCATACTGGCGGTTTTCCTTGTAGAGGATCACGTGGCTAACGAAGTAGGTCGCCTGCCAACCAGCGGGCAAGGCCGCTTTGATCAGGACCATGGCGTCACGCAGCGATAATCGACCCGCGGGGATGGTGAGCGGAGCGGCCGGGAGGTCGGGGTGCGGGCGCAACCGAAAGGAATGGCTGCCCTTGGCACCGGGCTCGAGCTCAAACCGCAGCGTGTAAGGCAGGGCGATCTTCAGCGCCACCAACGCTTCGTGGACGGTCGTCTGTCCAGGTTCGAGCACATCAAGCGGAGTGTCGATATCGATCGGGAAGCGCGCGTCAAACCCCTGCTCGGGCTTGTTCGTCGTTTCGCGTTCCCGGCCGGGATCGTTCGACCCAAAGCCCGATCCGTTCCACTCGGAACCGTAGTGGGCAATCACTCTGGACTCGATATCCATCGCGGTCAGAACGAGGATCTGGGCGGCCTTGAACTGGACGTCCTCGGGACGCACATTGCGCCGCTGCTCGAACTTTCTAGCGTGCCTGGCGAGGCGGGTTCGGAGCCCGGCTTCGGCATCGGTCTTTCCGACATAGCGGACCTCGCCGTCATAGATCAGCAGGTACACTCCTTGGGCATCGGGAAGCGCCTGCGCGTTCTGCAGCGAGAGAGGCGCGCTGGCCATGGCATCGAGCGTCGGGACGAGCTGGTTCATGACCGCGCCCATCAAATCCAGCTCGAACGCGATGAAGCCGTCCGCCACTCGTCACTCCGATTCCCATTCTCACCCAGATGCTTAGCACGTCGGGAAAATCCGCGCACTCCAGCGCGGGCCGAAACTTTTTGGTCAAACTTGAGTTGACTAGAAGCGCTCGGTTAAGCGCGGAGGGCTTTCTCACAGGTTCTTGGATTGCCGTAGTGTTTCTGCTTGAAGGGGTGGCCGTGGCCTTACGTCCTGTGAACCCAAAGCTTGAAGTGCATCAATTGACCCTTCCACTCGGTCGGGAACCGCTCCGACACCGACACCAGCGTCACCTCCGGCCCCTGCTTCCCATCGAGGATCGCCTCGATGATATCTGGCGCGAGCAGGGTCAGGCGTAGGATACGCGTCATATAGGAGGAGGCGATCCCCTCGCGCTCGGCCAGTTCGGCGATGGTGGCGAACTCACCCGACTCGAGCATCCGCATCCAGCGGAAGGCGCGGGCCAGCGCCTTGACCAGCGTGTTGTCCGCCGTTCGCTCCGGTCGGACGCGGTCGGGCATCTGCATCTCCTTCCGCCCGCCGCGCTTCACGATGTGAAACGGGACATGGAGCGTCACCGTTTCGGGGATCAGAGTGCCGCGGGTCATGCGGCCGCTCCCATGTCTCCGGCCAGCATCTCGCGTGCGAGGCCACCGAGCCCATCCACACGGAGCCGGACGTTCAAACCGTCCGTCCCGATCTCTACGCGCTCGACCAGCACCTCCACGATGCGCGCCTGCTCGGCGGGGAAAAGCTCGTCCCAAAGCGGATCGAACTGCTGCAGAGCCGCACGGGCGTCGGCCTCGGTGATGTCGTCGGCGTGGGCGCGCGCCGCCTTCCACGTCCCCGCAACGATCTCGGGCTGGCGGAAGACTGCGCGCAGCTGGTCGATCACGGTGGCCTCGATCTCGCCTGCGGGGACACGACCCACCGGGCACGACCCGGCACCGTGCTTCAGCACGGTCTGGCTCACATAGTAGCGGTAGAGCCTGTCGCCCTTGCGGGTATGCGTCGGTGAGAACGCGGCGCCATCGGGACCAAACAGCAGCCCCTTCAGCAGCGCGGGCGTGTCGGCGCGCGTGCGCGCGGCGCGCTTGCGCGGGCTCTCCTGGAGGATGGCGTGAACCTTCTCCCAAGTCTCGCGGTCGATGATCGCGTCGTGCTCGCCGGGGTAGCTATCGCCCTTGTGGACCGCCTCGCCGATGTAGGCGCGGTTGCTGAGCATCCGGTAGATGTATTTCTTGTCGATCCGGTTGCCGCGCGGTGTCCGGATGCCGCGTGCGCCGACCTCTCGCGCCAGTTCCGTGCAGGACCCGATCTCAAGGAAGCGGGCGAAGATCCAGCGCACATGCGCGGCGCTCTCATCGTCGACCACTAGTTTCCGGTTCTCGACCCGGTAGCCGAAGGGCGGCACCCCGCCCATCCACATGCCCTTCTTCCGGCTCGCGGCGACCTTGTCGCGGATGCGCTCGGCCGTCACCTCGCGCTCGAATTGGGCAAAGGACAGCAGGATGTTCAGCGTCAGCCGGCCCATGGACGTGGTCGTGTTGAACGACTGGGTGACGGAGACGAAGGTCACGCCGTTGCGGTCGAACACCTCGACCAGCTTGGCGAAGTCGGCGAGAGAGCGGCTGAGGCGGTCGATCTTGTAAACCACCACCACGTCGACCAGCCCATCCTCGATGTCCTCCAGCAGCCGCTTCAGGCCGGGCCGTTCCAGCGTGCCGCCCGAGATGCCGCCGTCGTCATACTGATCGCGGACCAGCACCCACCCTTCCGACCGCTGACTGGCGATGTAGGCTTCGCAGGCCTCCCGCTGGGCGTGGAGGCTGTTGAATTCCTGCTCCAGCCCTTCCTCGGAGGATTTCCGGGTATAGACCGCGCAGCGCAGCTTGCGGCCGACCTTCGATTTTTCCGGCGGCTTCGTCATGTCCGCCCCCTGTGGTTCTTCAGCCCGAAGAAAGTCCACCCGTTCCAACGCGTGCCGGTGATCGCCCGAGCGATAGCGGACAGCGACTTGTAGGGTCGCCCCTGCCATTCGAAGCCATCGGCGGTGACGGTGACGATCTGCTCGACCCCCTGCCATTCTCGCAGCAGCCGCGTGCCGGTGATCGGGCGGTCGCGATCGGCGCGGATGCTACGCTTCGTGCGGTCGCCGCCGTCGAGTTCCTCGCCCAGCCGTTCCAGCCGTCGGACCGTTGCGGGCTTGCTGCCCTTGAGCAGTTGAATGAGGGCGCGGCCGAAGCCCTGCGCCCCCTCGAAGACCGGTGCCGGCGGATCAGGAGGCTTTCGATTGGGAAGGGACCGACGTCACTGGAACACGTTGCCAAGCAGCGGCTCTCTCATGAAGAACATGAAACGTTTGTCAATGAGCCGAATGAATTGTGCCGTAGCATCTGGGTTTACCTGCGCTACCCAGAAGAATTCGAAGATGCTGAAGCCTTTTATGCCGCACGCCAGTATCGTGATCATGGCAAGATGTATGACTCGTTCGAAGCAGATGTCGAAGGGACGATCGCGGACGCCGCCGGTGCCATTGACCAAGATGCCTTAGCCTCTTTGCTGACGGCTCGACTGGAACTTCCGTCAAAGGTTTCCATTCGGACTTTGGATTTGCCGAAGACAGCGAACCATCCGGCATCTGTTATGGTAATCGTTCGCCATGCCGGTCCGTTGTCCAGTGTCTTCAGCCATAGGGACAACGGAATGCGGGGTACGATCTACTATCGGCCTCCAAACGAAGCCACGTTGATTTGGACACCGGACGACAAGGTCATGGAAATCTGCGGTCCGAGCCCACAGGTCCGCAAGAAGGTAGGGGATGGATTTGCCGAAGTGGTGCTTGGGGCGGATCTATCAAAGAAGCCCCTGAATTGGCGTCACTACGATCTGTCGCCATTCCATGAATCGCTTAGACTAACGTTGCCTCCATGGGACGACGTGGAAATCTCGGCGGCGCAACTGATCGAGGTGGAGATGCGCCTCGGCAGTTGGTCTCGCAGATTGTCGCTTCGCGTGACTATCGATGACGACATCGAGGACATCGCGAAACGTTATCTCGGCGGCAGCGACCTTCTCAAGCACGTGGAGGGATTCAGCCGCCTCATCGTCGCAGTTCGTTATAGCAGGACCGGCTACAATAAACCGCGGACGTTGGAAATCTCGTTCGGCGATCGAAGGTCGAATCTGCAAAGCAAGAGCGATCCGGACGAGCGCGACCTTGGCTACCGTTTGCTCCAATTCTGGGGTGTACTCAACCGCCTCCGCGAACTTGATCATAATGAAGTGGCGCAACTATTGCCGCATCTTCTGGAACTTCACGACTCGCCCGAGGATGACATCAGCGGCGGCCACCTCCGTCGGATTGGTCTTGACGCCAAACGTCTGCTCGATGCGGGCATCATCAGCTTGCGAAGTCGTCAGAACATCATCCTGATTGATGATGAGGACGACTTCGGCGATGTAGAAGTTGGGCCGGGCTCGAAGCCAGGTGAAGCGACAGCCACCGGCAGCTTCGGGGAGGAACTTGGGGCTGTTCCCCTCCATGATATGCGGCAGTACGTGATCAAGCGGGACTGGCTGGAAGAGACCGTTATCACCGCTTTGAAGCCGATGATCGGACGGTCATCCTTTGAGTCGCTGGATCCAGATCTCGGATATCTCGGTCGGTGGCGAGCAGAGGACTCTGACCTCCCTCTTTATTTCGCACGCCGTCTCGGACATCCGCGTCGTCGTCAACGTGGCGGTGCTGACCGAGGGATGGGACCATCCGCCCACCTCCTGCGTCGTGCTGCTGCGGCCCAGCTCCTACAAGTCCACGATGATCCAGATGGTCGGGCGCGGGCTGCGCACCGTCGATCCCGAGGAACACCCCGGCACCGTCAAGACCGACTGCGTCGTGCTGGATTTCGGGACGTCGAGCCTGATCCACGGCACGCTGGAACAGGATGTCGATCTCGACGGCAAGACCGAAACCGGCGAAGCGCCGACCAAGACCTGTCCTGCCTGCGAGGCGGAGATCCCGCTGGCCGCCACCGAATGCCCCCTCTGCGGTGAGGCGTTCCCGCGGGAGAACGAAGAGGCTGGTGAAGGCGGCGGTGCCGCGCCGCTCTCGGGCTTCATGATGACCGAGATCGACCTGCTGAAGCGGTCCAGCTTCGCGTGGGTCGACCTCTACGGCACGGACGACGCGCTGATGGCCACGGGCTTCACGGCCTGGGGCGGCATCTTCTGGCTGGACGGGGTCTGGTACGCCATCGGCGGGGCGAAGGGCGAGCGCCCGCATCTGCTCGGCGTGGGCGAGCGCACGGTCTGCCTCGCGCAGGCCGACGACTGGCTGAACACGCACGAGACCGACGAGAGCGCCTTCAAGACCCGCTCCTGGCTCCGCCAGCCGCCAACCGAGAAGCAGCTGCAGTACCTGCCGCCCGAGTGCCGCCACGACTTCGGCCTGAAGCGCTACCGCGCCTCGGCGCTGATGACCTTCGGCTTCAACAAGCGCGCCATCCGCCAGCTGATCGACACGGCGGCCTCTCCCGAACGGAGGGCGGCATGACCCATGCCCACATCCACCCCCATCACCGCCGAGGACCGGCGGCGGCTCTGGCATCCGCGTGGAACGCTTTGTGCTATCTGCCGGCAACCCACCCGTGGCTTTGGCTGGTTCGATCCGCACCGGTCGAAGCGGCCCCGGCCCTCGGTCTGGTTCTGCTCGATGCCCTGCCAGTCCTTCTGGACGCGTTTGGCGCGGGAGCGTTTCGCCATGGTTGACCTGACCGAGGACGAGCGCGCCGCCATCACCGCCACCATGAAGCGCGTGGCGCTGCTGATGGACGAGATCGGCTGGGCCACCCCGCTTGCCGATCTGACCGAGGCGCAGGTGCGCGCGCTGATCGAGGAGGCCGTCGAGGGCTTCCGCGAGGCCATGTCCGACATCGCCCGGGCGCAGACGCCGGAGGTGCCGTTTTGACCCTCGATTACAATCATCGGCCCAGCTTCGCCGACCGGGTCAACGCCGCCGTCGATCGGGCGCTCACCGCCGATCAGGCGACACGGCCGCCCCGCGACTATCTCGGCGGCTCGCGCCTCGGCCATGCCTGCGAGCGGGCGCTGCAGTTCGAGTTCACGGCGACGCCGAAGGACGAGGGCCAGAACTTCAGCGGCCAGTCGCTGCGCATCTTCGCGATCGGCCACGCGCTCGAGGATCTGGCCGTCGCCTGGCTGCGCGGCGCCGGGTTCGACCTCTACACCCGCAAGGGCAACAGGCCCGATGGCGGCCAGTTCGGCTTCTCGGTCGCGGGCGGGCTTATCCGCGGTCATGTCGACGGCATCATCGCCGCGGGGCCCGAAGGCATCGGTCTGGCCGTTCCCGCACTCTGGGAATGCAAGACGATGAACGCGAAGAACTGGCGCGCTTGCGTGAAGGACGGCGTCACAAAGTCGAAGCCGGTCTACGCCGCCCAGATCGCGGTCTACCAAGCCTACATGGAAGGGACGGTCCCCGGCATCTCGGCCGCGCCTGCCGTGTTCACCGCGATCAACAAGGACACGGCCGAGATGCACCACGAACTGGTGCCCTTCGACGCCGATCTCGCACAGCGCATGTCCGACCGGGGCGTGCGGATCCTGCAGGCGACCGACGCAGGCGAGCTTCTGCCGCGCGTCGCCACCACGCCCGACTTCTTCGAGTGCCGCTTCTGCCCGTGGTCCGAGCGCTGCTGGAGGCTGCCGGCATGAGCGACGACGGCATCCTGCACTTCAACCCCTGGATGGACTTCAACGATGGGCCGCCGTCCGAGAACCCGTTCGGCTGCGACCCCGACCCCGAGCAGATCGCCGTCTTCCTCGACACCGTGTTCAGCTGGTGCGAGGGGCTGATCCCGCTGCGTGGCTTCGTCGACAAGGGTCAGGGCCGGGACGGCAAGCCGCACAACATCTGGATCCTGGCCGACGACACCGCGCCGGGGAAACTCGCGACCTTCGCCGCATGGGCCAACCGCGAGGGCGCCGCCGTCTATGTCATTCCCGGCACGGTCGAGGAACAGGGCCATCCTCGACGGCCGCTGGGACAACGCGGAGGTCGAGGTCTGGCGCGTGAACTGGGCCGAAACCGGCCAGCGGGTGCTGATGCGGCGCGGCGCCATCGGTCAGATCCGGCGCGGGCGGCTTGCCTTCGTCGCCGAGGTCCGCTCGCTCGCCCATGTGCTCGGCCAGACGGTCGGGCGGACCTTCCAGGCGACCTGCGACGCTGCGCTCGGCGACGCGCGCTGCGGCGTCGATCTGGAGGACCTGGCATACAAGGGCACGGGCGCTGTCCTTGATCTTCTGCGCGACCGCGCCTTCACCGCTTCGGGCCTCGGCGGCTTCGCCTCCGGCTGGTTCACCTTCGGGACCATCGAATGGACCAGTGGCTCCAACGCGGGGCGTCGGGCCGAGGTTCTCGGCCATGATGTGACGGACGGCATCGCCGTGCTGACCCTTCTCGAGGCGCCGGTGCGCGAGATCTCCGAGGGCAATGCCTTCACCATCCGTGCGGGCTGCGATAAGCGGATCGAGACCTGCGGCGCCAGGTTCGCCAACACGGCCAACTTCCGGGGGTTCCCGCACATCCCCGGCCAGGATGCCGTGCTGCGCTACGCCACCAAGGATGGCGGCCACGAGGGAGGCGTGCTGTGACGCAACCTCTCGCATCGGCCGACCCCGCGCGTGTCGTCGCCGTCGCACGCTCCTGGCTCGGCACGCCGTACCACGACCAGGCCAGCCTGCGCGGCGTCGGTTGCGATTGCCTCGGGCTCGCGCGGGGGGTCTGGCGCGACGTGGTGGGGCCGGAGCCGTTCCCGATTCTGCCTTACAGCCGCGACTGGGGCGAGACCGGCCCGCGCGAGGTTCTGGCCGAAGGCGCGCGGCGCATGATGATCGAGGTGTCGCCTGCCGAGGCCGGTCCCGGCGCGCTGGTCCTCTTCTGCATGAGGCCCCGCGCCATCGCCAAGCATGTCGGGATCCTCACCGGTCCTGCCACCTTCCTCCACGCCTATGAGCGGCTCGGCGTGATCGAGGAACCGCTCACCAATGCCTGGCGGCGGCGCATCGCCTTCGCCTTCCTCTTCCCGCAACGCTGAGACCCCGACATGGCAACGCTTGTTCTCGGTGCAGCCGGCGCCGCCATCGGCGGTTCGATCGGCGGGGCGATCCTCGGCGTGAGCGCCGCGACCATCGGCGGCTTCATCGGCTCGAGCATCGGCTCGGTCGTCGACAGCTGGATCATCTCGTCGCTGGCGCCGACCCAGCGCATCGAGGGCGCGCGGCTCGACACGCTGCGCATCACCTCGGCCACCGAGGGCGCGGTGATCCCGCGGCTCTATGGCCGGATGCGGATGGGCGGCAACATCATCTGGGCGACCGATTTCCGCGAGGAGACGAAGACCACGACGCAGGGCGGCGGCAAGGGCGGCGGGGGCGGCAAGGTCAAGACCACCGAGTATCTGTACTACGCCAGCTTCGCGGTGGCCTTGTGTGAAGGCCCGATCACCGGCATTGGCCGGATCTGGGCCGACGGCAAGCCGATGGACCTCTCCGGCGTCACCTGGCGCTGGTATCCCGGCGACGAGGCGCAGACGGCGGACCCGTTCATTGCGGGGAAGATGGGCGCAGCCAACACGCCCGCCTATCGCGGCACCGCCTATGTGGTCTTCGAGGAACTGGCGCTTTCGACCTACGGCAACCGCCTGCCGCAGCTGTCCTTCGAAGTCTTCCGGCCGCTCGCCGATCCCGACACCGCCGAGGGGCTGACCCGCGCCGTCACCATGATCCCGGCCTCGGGCGAGTTCACATATGCCACGCAGGCCATCCGCAAGACCGATGGCGGCGCGACGATGCCCGAGAACCTGAACGCGCTGGCCGACTCCACCGACATGGTGGAGGCGCTCGACCGGCTGCAAGCGATGGCGCCTGCGGTCGAGAGCGTCAGCCTCGTCGTGGCCTGGTTCGGCGACGACCTGCGCGCGGGCTCCTGCAAGGTGCGGCCGGGCGTCGAGGTCTCGGCCAAGTCGACCACGCCCGCCAGTTGGTCGGTGAACGGCGTGAGCCGTGCCAACGCCTTCCTGGTCAGCCGCGACGACCAGGACCGCCCGGTCTATGGCGGCACGCCGTCCGACTTCGCCGTGGTGCAGGCGATCCAGGAGATGAAGGCGCGCGGGCTGCGCGTGACATTCTACCCATTCATCCTGATGGACGTGCCGCCCGGCAACACCCTGCCGAACCCCTATTCCGACAACGCCGCCGAGACCGGCCAGCCCGCTTTCCCCTGGCGGGGCCGGATCACCTGTTCTCCAGCGGCAGGCTACGCGGGATCGGTCGACAAGACTGCCACGGCCGCAAGCCAGGTCGCGGCGCTGTTTGGCGCGGCGACACCTGCGAGCTTCAGCGTGGCGGGTCAATCGGTTTCGTGGACAGGCACGCCCGGCGACTGGGGCCTGCGCCGCATGGTGCTGCACTATGCCCATCTCTGCGCGGCGGCGGGCGGGGTCGATGCCTTCCTGATCGGCACCGAGATGCCGGGGCTGACGACGGTCCGCTCGGGCGCGGCCACCTATCCGGCGGTGCAGGGCTATCGGGACCTCCTTGCCGATGTGCGGTCCATTCTCGGGGCCGGGACGAAGATCGGCTACGCCGCCGACTGGTCGGAATACTTCGGGCACCAGCCGGGCGACGGCTCGGGCGACGTGTTCTTCCACCTCGATCCGCTCTGGGCGGACCCGGAGATCGATTTCGTCGGCATCGACAATTACATGCCGCTGTCGGACTGGCGCGACGGGTTCGAGCACGCGGATGCGCAGGCGGGCTGGCCTGCGATCTACGACCGGGCCTATCTGCAGGGGAACATTGCGGGCGGGGAAGGCTTCGACTGGTTCTATGCCAGTGCGGCTGATCGGGTGGCACAGGTGCGCACCCCGATCAGCGATGGCGCGGCGGGCAAGCCATGGGTTTTCCGCTACAAGGATCTTCGCGCCTGGTGGTCGAACGCGCATTACGACCGCCCGGGCGGGGTGGAGAGCGGCACGCTGACGGCGTGGGCGCCGGAGTCGAAGCCGATCTGGTTCACCGAGCTCGGCTGTCCCGCCATCGACCGGGGCACGAACCAGCCGAACGTCTTCTTCGACCCGAAGTCGTCCGAGAGCTTCACGCCGCATTTCTCGCGGGGCTGGCGCGACGACGCGATCCAGCGCGCCTATCTCGAGGCGACGTACCTCTGGTGGGGCGTCCCGGCGAACAACCCGGTGTCATCGGTCTACGGCGGCCGGATGGTGCATGTGCCGGAATGCGCCGCCTGGACCTGGGACGCGCGGCCGTACCCGTTCTTTCCGGCGCTGACCGACGTCTGGACGGACGGCGCGAACTGGCGGCTTGGCCACTGGCTGACGGGGCGGCTCGGCGCGGTATCGCTGGCGGCGCTGGTCCGGCACCTTTGCCGGCGCGCCGGGCTGCCCGAGGCGCGGATCGACGTCACCGGCCTCTGGGGTGCGGTTGAAGGTTACGCCATCACCGCGCTGGAAAGCCCGCGCGCCTCGATTACCACGCTGTCGCGGCATTTCGGCTTCGACGCCGTCGAGACCGAGGGCTTGATCCGCTTCCTCATGCGCGGCCGGGCCTCCGTCGCCACCCTTGCGCCCGACGATCTGGTCGCCGGTCGTGAGGGCGACGTGCTGGAGCTCACGCGCGGCCAGGAGACCGAACTGCCGCAGGCGCTGAAGTGGCAGATCGCCCGCGCCGACGAGGATTACGACGCGGCTCTCGTCGAGGCCCGGCGCATCACGGTGGACACGACTCGCATCGCGTCCGAGTCCTTCCCGATGGCCGTGCCGCCCGAGGAGGCCGAGCGCCGCTGCCGCCGCGCGTTGATGGAGGCATGGGTGGGGCGCGAGACGGCGGGATTCCGATTGCCGCCCTCGCGCCTGGCGCTGGATCCGGCTGATGCGATCCGACTGGAGCATGACGGGCGGTTGGTCGATCTGCGGCTGGTCTCCATCGCCGATGCCGAGGCGCGCGGCATCAAGGCGGTCCGCCAGGATCGGGCGACCTACGATCTCCCGCCCGGCGATCCCCGCGCGGCTTCACTGACGCGGGCCGTCGTCTTCGGCGCGCCGGTTGCGGTGCTGATGGACCTGCCGCAGCTGAGCGAGGACCAGCCCGCGCATCGGCCGCTGGTCGCCGCGCACGCCGTTCCCTGGCCGGGCGAGATGGCGGTGTTCCGCAGCCCTTCGACGGATGGGTTCGAATTGCTGACCAGCTTCGGCAGACGGGCCCGGATCGGCACGCTGGTGTCGGACTTCTACGCCGGGCCCGAGTCGCGCTTCGACCTTGGCAATGCGCTGGTCGTCGATCTGCTCACCGGCACGCTGGAGAGCGTCACGGACCTGACCCTGTTCGGCGGGGCGAACGCGCTGGCCATCGAGCGCGCGCCCGGCGTCTGGGAGATCGTGCAGGCGGGCACGGCCGAATTGCTGGCGCCGGGCCGCTATCGTCTGACGCGCCTGTTGCGCGGACAGCGTGGCACCGGGAACGCGATGGGCACCCCGGCTCCTGCAGGCGCGCGGGTCGTCGTGCTGGACACCGCGCTCGCGTCACTGCCGACCGCCGAGGCCGATCTCGGCATCCCGTGGAACTGGCGCATCGGCCCGGCGAGCCGCCCGGTAAGCGACGAGACCTACGTGGCGCAGGTCTTCACGCCCGCAGGCATCGGACTGCGGCCGTTCTCCGTCGCGCATGTCGAGCAGCCGTGGCGAAAACCCCGCACACTCGGCGACCTAGCGATCCGTTGGACGCGCCGGTCCCGTGCGCTTTCCGCCGACAGCTGGGGCGGACTCGAGGTGCCGATGACCGAGGAGCTCGAGGCCTATGAGGTCGAAATTCTCGACGGTGCCACCGTGAAGCGGGTGCTGAGCGCGACCACCACCAGCGCGGCCTACACCGCCGCCCAGCAGACCGACGACTGGGGCGGGCCGCTCGGGCCCGGCGACACGCTCGACATCCGCATCTATCAGCTCTCCGCCGTCGTCGGGCGGGGCGCGCCCAAAACCGTCACGCTGATACTCTGAAGGCCATCCCATGTCCGACGCCACGACCCATCTCCTGCTGCCCTACATCCTGGCGGCGCAGGCCCAGAAGCACGTCACCCACAACGAGGCGCTGCGCATCCTCGACGGGCTCGTTCAGCTCTCGGTTCTCGATCGCGATCTGGCAGCGCCCCCGGCGAGCCCCGCCGACGGCGACCGTTACATCGTGGGCTCAAGCGCGACGGGCGACTGGGCGGGCTGGGACCTGAACGTCGCGCTCTGGACCGATGGCGCCTGGCTCCGCCTGCCGCCCCGCACCGGCTGGCGGGCGTGGGTCGAGGACGAGGGGCTGCTGCTCGTCTACGACGGCGCGAGCTGGGTCGGGACCACGCCTGCGGCGCTACAGAACATGGCACTGCTCGGGATCGGCACCACGGCCGACGCTTCGAACCCGTTCTCGGCCAAGCTGAACGCGGCGCTCTGGACCGCCAAGAGCGTCGCCGAGGGCGGCAGCGGCGATCTGTTCTACACCATGAACAAGGAGGCGGCGGGCGATGATCTCGGGCTGACGCTGCAGACCGGCTTCGTGACCAAGGCGCTGGTCGGCCTCTTCGGGTCGGACCGCTTCCGGCTGGCGGTCTCGGCCGATGGCAGCACCTTCTTCGACGGGCTCAGCGTCGACAACGCCAACGGCATCGTCGACCAGCCCCGGCTGCCGCGCTTCAAGGCGTACACGAACTACGACAATTACGTCGGCATCGGGACCTGGACGAAGATCGGCCTCAACAACACCGACACCAACGATCAGGGGGCGTTCGACGCCGCGAACAACCATTTCGTGGCGCCCGTGGACGGCACCTACCTCTTCGGCGCGACGCTCATGTACAAGGTCAATGCCAGCACCACCGCCCGCATGCGGGGGCGGCTCGTCCTGAACGGCACGACCGAAATCCGTGGCTCCCTCGGCGAAATCTCCGCCACCCACGTCTCGCTCGCCACCGCGATCTGGCTGCAGACCATGGTCCCGCTCACCGCGGGCGATACCGTCGAGCTGCAGGGGTATTTCCGGGTCGCGGACGGCTACTTCGCCGCCGATCACACGTCCTTCTGGGGCTGCAAGATCGGCTGAGCGGCGGAAGGAGGATCCGATGACACCACCCCGATCCGACGGCTTCGTCCGCATCCCCGACGCAGAGTTCGAGGCGATCCTGACCCGGGCGGCGGAGGAAGGCGCGAAGCGCGCGCTCGCGGATGTCGGGCTCGACGGCGACGAGGCCGCGCTCGACATCCGCGATCTCCGTTCGCTCGTCGACTGCATCCGGCTCGTGCGCCGCACCGCGATGCAGACTGCCGTCCGCATGATCACCACTGGCGTCATGCTGGCGCTGCTCGCGGGCATCGCCATCAAGCTGAAGATCTTCGGCGGCGGCCCGTAGCCGCGCCCCATCCCCATTCATCAGCCCGCAATGACCCGCCCTTCGAGGCGGGTTCTTTCGTTTCGGAGGACCCCCATGACCACGACATTCCATCGCCATTGGCGCGAAGTTCCGGAGAGCGCATGGCGCTGGCGAAATTTCAGCCCAGCCGAGATCGCCTGCCGGGGCACTGGAAAGCTGCTGATCAACGAACCCGCGCTCGACAAACTGCAGGCGTTGCGCGACCGGTTGGGCAAGCCGCTGATCGTTCGCTCGGCCTATCGCAGCCCCGAGCACAATCGCGCCGTGGGTGGCGCCACCCGGTCGAAGCATCTCGACGGCGCCGCCTTCGACATCGCCATGGCGAACCACGACCCGGTGGCGTTCGAGGCCGCGGCGCGCGAGGTCGGGTTCCTCGGCTTCGGGTTCTACCCGCGATCAGGGTTCATTCATGTCGATCTTGGCCCCGCGCGTCAGTGGGGCGAGCGGTTCCCGGTCCGGGCGACGGCATTTGCAGCGGAGACGCCGCCCGCGCGCGAGTTGCTGGCTGACAGCCGCACCATGAAGGGTGGAGGCGCGGCCGGAGTGGCGACGCTGGGTGCCGCGGGTGTCGAGGTGGCGCAGAGCGTCCTCGCCGAGACCCAGACCGCGATCCTGCCGCTCGTGCCGTATCTCGATGCGCTCCGCTGGGTGTTTATCGCCGTGGCACTGGGTGGCATCGCGGTCACGATCTACGCCCGGCTCGATGATTGGAAACGGGGGCAGCGATGATTGCCACCTTGCTCGGCGCAATAGCTGTCAGCCCGTGGATGCGGGCGGCGCTGCGCTACGGAGCCATCGCGGTCGCCGTGCTCCTGTTCCTGCTTTCGCTTCGGCGGTCCGGCGAGCGCGCGGGACGCCTCGCCGAACGCCTCGAAACAACGGAGAATGCCAATGACGTCAGACGCCGGATGCTGGAAGCGGCGGCTCGCCGCCCTCGCGATCGCAGCGATCTCGCTGACCGGCTGCGCGACGGTGAGTTCTGAGGACGGCAGGCTCGTGACGTGTCCGCCCGTGGTCGAGTATGGCCGGGAGCTTCAGGCGCGGGCGGCCGAGGAACTGGCCGGACTGCCGGAGGGATCGATGATCGTTGAAATGCTGAGCGATTACTCTGTCATGCGCGACCAGGCGCGGGCCTGTAAATAGCGTAGCGCGGTCCGCTCAGGGTTGACGTGCGTTGTTGTCGCCGATCTCGATCTGAAGTTCTTCTGTTCGCAGCCAGATCGACAGGGTTTCCGTCGAGGCCTCCACCTGTTCCGGCTTCCGCAGGGCGCACTCCCATACCGTCGCCACGCGCCACCCGTCTTCGAGGAGTCTTGTGCGAACGGCGCTGTCTCGAGCGGCGTTCGCATCGAATTTCGCCCGCCAGAACTCCGGCCGGGTTGCCGGTACGGTCGCGTAGCGGCACCCCTCGTGTCGGTGCCAGAAGCAGCCGTGCACAAAGACCACGGCTCGGTGCTTCGGAAGGACGAGGTCCGGTCGACCGTGAACCTTGCCGGAATGAAGCCGGAAGCGGAACCCGCGCGCGTGCAATGCCCGCCTGACAGCCAGCTCGGGCTTGGTGTTCTTTCCCCTGATCCCCGACATCATCCGGGATCGGGTCTGCTGGTCCACGATATCGGTCACATCCGTCCTGGTCTTCGTCCCTGAACCTGGTATACACCGGCTGAATGAAATTCGTCAGGAGCCTGATTTGCCTTCCACTTTCGGCATTGTCGATCTGTTCGCCGGCCCGGGCGGACTTGGCGAGGGGTTCGCTTCCCTCGTCGAGGACGGCCATGCGCCGTTCCGGATCGGCATTTCGGTCGAGAAGGAGGCGTCGGCCCATCGGACCCTGACACTGCGTGCCTTTCTGCGCGAGTATCGTGCACGTCATGGCGTCTTGCCGAAAGAGTTCATCGATTTCCATGCCGGGCTGGCATCCGAACCGGACTGGTCAGCCGTCGATGCCGAATCGTGGCAGCATGCCATCGACGAAGCTCGCGCGCTTGAGCTCGGCACCGGGGCTGCGGCGACCGCCATAGATGGCGCCATCGCGACGCTGAAAGCAAAGTACGACGACACGATCCTGATCGGCGGCCCGCCCTGTCAGGCCTATTCCTTGGTGGGGCGCGTCCGTTCCAGAGGCAAGGTCGGCTACGTCCCGGAGGAGGATGCGCGGCACTACCTCTTTCGCGAGTACATCCGGGTCCTCGACAAGCTTCGCCCGGCCGCCTTCGTTATGGAAAACGTCAAGGGCATGCTCTCGTCGACAGTCGAGAGCCGGCTTGTCTTCGAGATGCTGATGGAGGATTTGTCCTCGCTCGGTACAGGTCACGCCCATCACTACGAACTTCATGCCGTCCGGGTCGAGGATGGCAAGGCCAGCCTGCAGGAGGCGTCACAGCCCTCGGATTTCATCGTGCGCTCCGAAGCGTTCGGAGTTCCGCAGCGTCGCCACAGGGTGATTATCGTCGGCATACGTTCGGACCTCGCTGAACGGGCTAGCGATGCCCAGATCGCTGTGTCGGGCAGCGTACGGACCGTCCGCGACGTCATCGGAAAGATGCCCGCCTTGCGGAGCGGCATCAGCCGCGGGCTCGACAACACGGCCGCCTGGCGAGAAGAAGTCCTCGGCGCCGCGAACATGCTGGCTGGCATATTCGGGGGGAAGGATGACCGGGCGCTCCGCGAAGCGTTCCTGACCGTTTCAGAGCAAGTGAGGGAAAATCCGCCTACGGTTCGTGCCTCGTCACGGTTGCCAGACGACTATGGGACTTCGAACGACGAGTTGCTGCAGTGGCTCGAGCGACCGGAACTTCGCGCGATCGCTCAGCACGAGACGCGCGGGCACATGGCGTCGGATCTGGGCCGCTACTTGTTTGCTGCAGTGTTCGGAGCCGTCCGTGGCTGCAGCCCGAAAGCCGCCGATTTCCCTCTGGCGCTCAGCCCCGATCACCGAAACTGGCACAGCGGTGTGTTCAATGACCGCTTCCGGGTTCAGCTGGCGGACGAGGCATCGACCACGGTCACGAGCCACATCTCGAAGGATGGCCACTACTTCATTCACCCCGATCCGATCCAGTGCCGGAGCCTGACGGTTCGCGAAGCCGCGCGGCTGCAGACATTTCCTGACGATTACCTGTTTCTAGGCAACCGAACGCAGCAGTATGTCCAGGTCGGAAACGCTGTGCCGCCGCTCCTGGCACGTCAGATCGCAGCGGTTGTGCACGTCACGCTTCAGAAGCCAGCATCTCAGCGAACGAATATGTTCGTTTCAGCGAACGATTGACAATCGTTCGCTCAGGTGAGATATATGGTTCGTGCCAGCATACGGCGCTGTGTGTAACTCATCTGGATAGAGCGTAGGGGCGAGGCAAATCCCGAGCAGAAGCGTCGTTGGGCCCAGTCCACGGCGGGTCTGTGGAGATGTCTCTTCGACTGCGACCGCATTCCCTTCCAGATCATCGCGGAGAACCCATGTCGCTCTCATCCCTTCTGAAGGACCTGCGCGTCCAATCGGGCCAATCGCTCCAGCAGGTCGCCGAAAAGGTCGGGTCGTCCAAGGCCTACCTGTCCGAGCTCGAACGCGGCGTGGCGAAGAACCCGGGCATCGACGTGCTGAAGGCACTGGCCCAGAACTACGGCGTTTCCGTTGCGACGCTGATTGGCGAAGCCGACGCGGCGCCGTTGCCCCCGCCCGTGGCGGGTCAGGTCGAGGCATGGGTCAGCAACATCCGGAAGGAGCAGGCTGCCGGGCTGGATCTCGAAACCGCGGCCAACGAGGCCCGCGCGTCCTTCGAGCGGCTTCTTGGCCCGCTCGACCCGCAGCACGAGGCGAACTGGAAGGCGGCTGTCAGAGAACTTGAAGCCGCGTTCGAGCGGAAGATCGAGTATCTTGGTAACTTTTCGCTTCGCAAGCCGCGACGGCCGCACTGGTATGACGGTTCGCGCGCAGGCGATCTGCACTGGCCAAAGCTCGAGGCCTTCCTGCTGTCTCGCAAGGGCTGGTCGAAGGAGACTGTTGCGAGCATCGACGCAACATCGACCGAGGTGGTCTCGCTTCTCGAGAATCCCGCCCAGAGCGAGTTCCGGGGCCGAGGATTGGTGGTCGGCTATGTGCAGAGCGGGAAGACTGCCAACATGGAAGCGGTCATCGCCAAGGCGGTCGATGCAGGGTACCGCTTCGTGATCATCCTGACAGGCATGACAAATTCGCTGCGAACGCAGACTCAGGATCGCATCGAGTCCGATCTGGTCGAGCGCAACAAGTACGGGTGGCACAGCCACACCACAAGCGACTCCGACTTCCGGAAGCCGGCGAGTAAGTGGTTTTCGATTATGGACCCGGTGCAGATCGCTGCCGTGAAGAAGAATGTGGCGCCACTTGAAGCGCTTCTCGGCACGATCGAGAAGACGCCGCCAACGCACCGCGCGCGCATGCCTGTGCTTATTGTAGATGACGAATGCGATCAGGCCGGCGTCAATGCGACCGGCAGTCAGTACAACATGACGGCGATCAACGCGCTCATCCGCAAGATTCTCGCGGCACTGCCGAAGGTCCAATACGTCGGATACACGGCGACGCCCTTTGCAAACGTGCTGATCAACCCGGAGAAGCCGACCGGTGGCCTGGACGACCTATATCCCGAGGACTTCATCACGAGCCTGCCAAAGCCCGAAGGTTATTTCGGTCCGGAGAGCCTGTTCGGGCGCGACCCGATCGATGCCGATGACGAGAAACCGGAGGAGTCCGGACTCGACATGATCCGTGGGGTCGATGACGCCGAGGTAGCCCTCGTCCGTCCACCGTCAGCGAAGGACCGTTTCACCTTTGAGCCCGGCATCCCGAAATCTCTCGACAAGGCGCTTTCCTACTTCGTGCTTGCAACCGCCGCCCGCTATGTACGTGGGCAGTCGCGCCAGCACAGTTCGATGCTGGTGCACACGACGGTCTACACGCACCCGCATCACGCGCTGGCCGACAAGATCGCGGCCTGGCAGAACGGGCTTGCCAAGAAGATCTCGAAGGGCGACGAGAAGACGTTCGATCGACTTGAGAGGCTCTGGCTCGAAGAGGTGGCCAAGGTCGATGCGGGCCGCTTCGGCCTTGCGCCGACATCGTTCAGCGCGCTGAGGCCTGAGCTCGAGAAGGTCCTCGATGACATCGCGATCGTGGTCGAGAACAGCGACAGCGAGACGCGGCTCGACTACGCGTCGGGGCCGAAGAAGTACATCGTGGTCGGCGGCTCGGTGCTCGCGCGTGGTCTCACAATTGAGGGGCTGGTTGTCAGCTACTTCGTGCGCTCATCGAACCAGTACGACACCCTCCTTCAGATGGGCCGATGGTTCGGATATCGGCCCGGTTACGAGGACCTCCCGCGGATCTGGATGACCGACGACCTGCGGACATCGTTCCGTGATCTGGCGACGGTCGAGGCCGAGATCCGGGCCGACATTCAGCAGTACCGCAAACGCGAGGTGACACCGGCGGATTTCTCGATCCGGGTGCGACGCATTCCTGGATTGGCCATCACCGCTGCCAAGAAGATGTATGCGGCCAAGGCATGCGACGTGAGCTTCTCGGGAGAGCACATCCAGACCATACGCTTCCCGCACCGTGACGAGGACTTTCTTCGGCACAACTGGGAGGCTGCGGCCGAGCTGGTCGATGCGGCAGCGAGCCAAGGCATCAAGCCTGCGCGGCGCGGCCGTCTGATCGAAGGCGTATCCTTCGATCTCGCCATGAAGTTTCTGGAGACTTACAGAAGTGACCAGCGCGATCTGATCTCGGGAAAGCTGTTGGAATACATCCGGCTCGAGGCGAGTCGGGCCGATCAGCCGTACGAAACCTGGAACATCGCGATCGTCGAAACAGGCGGAACCCGCCGCTCCGTTGAGCCGCTTGGTGCCTTCGGCAATGTCGGCCTCGTCAACCGGGCACGCCTCAAGGGACTGACACGCGACGGTCTCGCCGACATCAAGGCTCTGATGTCACGGGACGACGTGCTTATGGACGTCACCGGTTCGCCCGATGACAGGTCTTGGGACAGCGTTAAGGAATTCCGTCAGGCGCTAGTCGGTGACCGGATTCCACTGCTGCTCCTTTACGCAATCGATGAGGCGTCGGTACCGAGGTCTGAGAAGCTGCGCGAACCCCTCGGTGCGGTGCGCGACATGCTGGGAATTGGCCTCGTTCTGCCAGAGCGGGGCGCGAAGACAAGCTATGTCCGCGTCCCGATCAACCAGGACGACGGCGACGAGGAGGACGTTCAGGCAGACATCGACGGCGATGCCGGACAGGCTGCGAAATGACGGACGGAACCCGTGCGGGCATCGGCTGGGAACGCCTGCGGCAGGAGTCAGGTGCGCAGGCGAGTGATCTGGGCGTGCCCTCCCTGGTGCTTGACGCCTCGGCTGGCGCTGGCCCGGCCCGCCTCGCGATAGGAGCTGAGCGCGAAGCGCGGCTTCTTGTCCCGCTCGCAGCCGGTGAGCGGTTCCCGATGGTCCACGATACGCACGGTCTTGAACTCAGGGACAGCGTGCTTCTGCTGCAGGGACTGCCGGTCCGGTTCATCGATGTCGCCTGCCGCGGCGAGCGTCTCGAGGCCGTTTTCGAGAAGCTGGTCGATGAAGTCGTTCGGCGCCTGAGGGGGGGCGCCGCGCCGGCGAACGCGCTCGAGGATGCAATCACCGACTTTCGCAACCTTCTCTCGGGCGCTAACCGCGAACGTCCTTCGATCGAAACAGCACTCGGGCTGATTGGCGAGCTCATCATCCTGAACCGGCTACTTCTCGTTGAACCCGACGCCTGGCAACTCTGGACCGGGCCCGCTGGCGGCCGCCACGACTTCCGTGGCGGTGATCGGGCGATCGAGGTCAAGACTTCGCTTCGTGCCCAGTCCCGGATCGTGGAGGTATCTGCAATTGACCAGCTGGCAGCGCCCCCCGGTGGACATCTGCTGCTAGCGCACTGCGTGCTCGAGTATGACGGGGCTGGGCCTCTTTCGGTTGTGGGTGAGGCGACGCATGCGTGCACGATCGCAAGCGATCCTGCCGGCGTGGCCGATCGGCTCGCCCTGCTTGGATATGACCAGGCCCAGGCCGATGAGTGGTCCTCGTTCAGGTTCTCCTTGTTCTCGCAGGAGCTCTATTCGGTGACCGACGGCTTTCCGCGGCTCACTCCCGCCTCGTTTGCGGAGGGAGAACTGCCGGTCGGGGTCAGCCACTTCCGCTACCGGGTGAATCTCGATTTTGCGTCGGAGTTTCGAGTCAGGCCCGCCGAGGCCGACAATGCGCTTCAGGAGATAGTGTCATGTCTAAGCCCCTGAATCTTCATGCGGAATGCTTCGCGGCTGCAGGTGGCATGGCTGCCGATGGCATGAAGAAGCTTCTGGGCACACCTGCGCTGTCCCTGCTGGAGACGGTGGTGAGGGAGACGGTCCAGAACAGCTGGGATGCACGGCTCGTCGAGTCCGGCGTCGGCTACAGGATTGGCTTGCGGGAGCTGCGGCCTGAGGAGGCTGCCATTCTCCGCGATGAGGTTCTCGCCAAGCTCCCTCCGTCCAAGGAGTCCGCAGACCCACTGCTTGCCTACCTTTCCTCGAAGCATCCGGTCGTCATGGAGATTTCCGACTGGAGGACCCGTGGCCTCGGCGGTCCATCTCGGGCGAACGTGCTGCCGAAGCCAGGGGAGCACAACGACTTCGTGAATTTCGTGCGCAACATGGGTGCCCGTCGTGACATGGCGGGCGGTGGCGGCACTTATGGTTACGGGAAGAGTTCGCTCTATCAGCTCAGTCGATGTGCCACGGTCCTCGTTGACTCGGTCTCGCTGACTCCTTCCGCGCGGATCGTTCACCGCTTCATTGGATGCCACTTGGGCGATGCCCACGACAGCAAGCGCCATGGCCGGCTGACCGGTCGCCACTGGTGGGGCGTGGCCGATGCCGACGACGCGGACGTGGTCGATCCGGTTACTGGTCGCAGCGCCGTTCGGCTGCGGAAGGCGCTCGGGCTTCCTGATCGGGGAGCCGACGCCACGGGAACAACGCTGGTCGTGCTCGACCCCGATCTCGAGGACCGCCCGATCGAGGCGGTTGTGGCCGAAATCCAGGAGGCGCTTCTCTGGTACCTCTGGCCAAAGATGCTCATCGGCGCCGATGGCCAAAGGGCCATGGCCATCGAGGTCGAACTCAACGGAGAGCTGTTGCCGCTTCCGGCACCCGAAGATTTCCCGCCACTTGACCTGTTCGTTGAGGCCTATCGCACCGTGAAGGCTGGAGGGCCAAACCTGACCAGGATCGCTTCCGAGCGGCCCATCCAGCACCTCGGCCTCTGCTCCATCAGACGCGGCTTCAGGAGGCCTCGGCAGTTTCTCGGCGACCCCGCTGACAGCATCATCCCGGCCACCAGTGCGCACATAGCCCTCATGCGTCCGGTTGAACTTGTCGTGAAGTACATCGAGGGCACCCACCTGCCAAGTGACACCGTCGAATGGGCCGGGGTCTTCATCTGTGACGACGATCCCGTAGTTGAGCAAGCTTTCGCCGACGCTGAGCCACCTGCCCACGACGACTGGATCCCGGACAAGATGCCGAAGAGCTGGGCAAAGACCTTCGTGCGGGTTGCGCTGGCAAGGCTGAAGTACCTCGCGGCATCATACGCATATCCGGCTTCGTCCTCCACGTCCGGAGCATCCGAGCAGCCACCGCTTGCCAAGGCGGCCGACCTTCTCGGCAGCTGCATGCCCGCAATCGGAGGTACGGGCGGCGGTGGCGGCGGGTCGCGCGGCCGCGGAAATGGCCGAGGCGGTGGTGGTCGCGGCGGAGGCCGTAGCTGGCGGGTCAGCGAGCCACGTTTCGTAGCGTTGCAGGAAGGCGCTACCGGGGCCGAAGCGCTCTTCGAGATCGACGTGGACAACAATACGGAGCGGGCAATCCGCCTTACCGCCATACCTGCTCCTGTGATCGATGGTGTCTTGGCAGGTCCGGACGAGGGTGACGTCGTCGTCACGTTCGTATGCTGGGAAGATCAGGACGGCAATCAGCTGACCACATCGCCTGAGCTGGTCGCAACGCCGGACGAGAGCGGCAGCTATCGTGCGCGGATCATCGTGCCTGATGTTGCAGCGGCCGGAGTGCGAGTGGCGGCAGCTGAGCAGGCACCGTCATGACGGCCATTGCCTATCCCTTCCTTCGTCCCGGCCCCGACCGGATCAGCGCCGGGCCTTGGCTCGTCACGCGTGACGGCGAACCCTGCGTCTTCGCGGACGGCCACCTCGATCACTTTGACTACTCGACCAACCTCGAGGCAGTTCGTCATTTCAAGGTCGATGTGGAAGGGATAGCCGCTGACACTGGGCTTAGGGCCGACGAGATCAAGCTCCTCTGCGTCGTCACTTTCGGCACCGGTGGCCGCCGCCTCCAGCGCGCGAGAAGAATTGTTACCCGGGAAGTGATCCAAGCCGGTCGCGAGGCCATTGTACTGGCGCTAGCAATCGATGGTCGCGAGGTCTCAGAGCTCTTCGTGCTCACGACCGAAATCATCCTTCTTTCGTCGGGTACAGTTCGTCGCCGGGTCTCGCCAGTCACGACAGGTGCAAGACTTTGGCGAGACGAATTCCGCGCCGCGGTAGAACCGCTGGGTGCGCGCTTCCCGATGGAAGCCGTGAGCTTTGCGACTGTGTTCCCGACCGGCCATGGTGATGCACTCTGGTACCTCGACTGGTCACCGCAGACCCTCCACCATGACTTCGCGACGTCGGTCCGACTGCTGATCAACCTGGACAGGCCGGCCTTTGTTGAAGCCGTGCAGCAAGCGGACGAGGTCACACTGAGGATGCTAATGTGCTCGGTAACCACCCAGATGGTCAGGTCGGCCATCGATCTCGATCATTTTCCGCTGGACCAAACGGAGGCCAGTCCTTCCTCGGTGTCAGCTGTGATCGAGGCATGGGTGGAACAGGCGTTCCCCGGTCAGTCGGCGGAGGCTGTGCGGACGCTGGCACAGCATGACCCCTCACGCTTCGAACTCGCGATCGGAAGCCTCTTTGCAGGAGAGCTCGGCAATGAGTGAGTTCCGCCTCATGCCCCGCCTCGACAATCACGGCGTTCGGCGACTGATTAGCCTGCCAGACTTGCTGCAAACAGGCTCCATCAGCGAGCGAATGGAGGCGGCCGGCACTTCGGTCTCATATGCTTCCAGTGGCGGATCGCGAGCCGACGCGGCCGATCTGAAAGTACTCCAAGAGCAAATCGTTGCCCTTGCCAAACGCTTCGGATTTCCGAACGAGGGTCGAGCCGCCGGCAGGGCCTCGTTCGATGCAGAATGTGCGCAGTGGCTGGTGGAGGCTCCCATCATCAGCGGCGGTGAGGCGTTGCGGGATGATGTCTGGGCATTCGTTGCATGTTGTATCGCCCCGGAGGTGGTGCTCTGGCGCTTCGAGGACGGCCACGCTGATCGCTTCCATGGTGGTCTGCGCAACACCTTCCAGCGGCTCTGGCTCCGAGCACGTTCGCTGGATCGGGGCGCAGGAGCGCCGCAACGGTGGCAACTCGTCGAGGCGCTGTCGGAGGATGCGGTGGTTCAGATTGTGGAAAGGCCTTCCATCGGGGGCGACCCCATGCTCGCTCGCGCAATTGCAGAAGCTTGGCTCGCGACCGCGAACCGGATTGGTGCGCGCCGAATGGAGGATGTGACTCGCCGAGCGGTGCGAAGAATCAGGATCGACAACGAGATTACGTGCCTGGCCTCGTTGGGTGAGCCAGAGCTTGTCAGCCGACTGCAGGGTTTTTTCGACGAGGCTGCGTTATGACCTTCGCGGCAACAAGATTGCTTGCAAGGTCAACTGAGGCCGAAGCGAAGTAGTCAGTAGCCCCAGCCAGAGCTGACGGGGGGATCGCCAAGCGGATCTTCAAGCTCGTCGACGGCCGGGAACAGATCGCCTTCGCCCGCAAACGATTTCGCGGCATCCAGTCCGGTTCGACGATCAATCTCGGCCAACCGTGAATCTACCCACTGCAGCATTCGGCCCAGACCCGAGTCGACGGATGGGCTGTCTTCTTGCGGCAGGCTGGAGATCCACTCGCGGATTTCTCGGGCCTCCCGACGCAGCTCAATTATCTGCCGCAAGCGAGAAAGTCGCGTTTCCTCGCGCTTGAGGCGGGCCTGCGCCAGCTGTCGCCGGTGCTGCAGAATCTTCCACTGCCTCTCGCGCTCCTCACGCTCCTCGCGGCGCACGCGAATGGTCTCGAGAATGAGTTCTATGCCTGCGACTATTTCGGGGACCATCCGTTCCACGCGTTGCGTCTTGCCGTCACCCCATGTCTTCCGCAGGCCGTCCGCCCGCGCATCGATAGAGAACACGAGTTCGCCGGTCCACGCGGTCACATATTCCGGCCAAGATGGACTGCTGCCGAACGAAATGCTGTCCCAATCGTTGCGCCGAAGGGACCGTGCCTGTTTCTCTTTCCTCTTCTCCTCCCGAGCGATTTCTTCTGGGGTCGGTACGTATTTCAGCCTTCTCGTTCGTTCGAGCAGGGTGAAGCTGATCTTGTCCGCGCCCTTCTGAACGGACATCTTCTCGCCGTCCGCTGTCAGGCTCAGCCCGACCTCGTCGAGTGTCCGCGCCAACGCGTCGAGGAAGAAGCAAGCCCGTTCGGCGGACGGAGCGCCGACGATCACGCCACACGGGCCTGGCGCCGTGGCGCTGAGTACGCCCTCCTTGTCCGGCTTCCTGGTCCGAAGGAACTTCACCGTTTTCGCCACCGAGGCGTGTGGGTTTTCCACTAGAGGCATTGGGGATTCTGGCGTCGCCTTGATGGTAGCAGCCCGGACTTCCCGCTCAGCCTTTCGCTTCCGGGCGAGTTCGGCGACGCTGTCAGGAAGAGCTGAGCTGGCCCCGCGGATGCTTACCCGATCGAGGCTTCGATCCCTCAGTTCGAGGAAGGGCGGCACTTTCGGTTGTTCTCCGGCTGCCACCTTGGCCCAGTACCCCCGGGGCGGTACGGGAATGCGATGACGACTGCAGACCTTCGCGAGCCCCCGATCCGATATCCCGAATTCCTGTGCAAGCGCTGTCATCGGCTTGCTCCAGACCAGGTCGTAGAGGTCCCGACGGCTAAGTATCTGTGAAGGCGACAATTCTTGAACTCTCCGCAAAACAGCTTCGCGCGGAAGCAATATCCCGCGGCGCCGTTTTAGCTGTCATCGCGACCCGGGTGAAACCTGGAGAAGGTTGGATATCAGGCCCATCCCCTCCGCCATTCCTCATGCTATCACATTGATAGATAAGATGTTTACACTTTTCAAGAAGCGGCGACCCTCGTTTTACCCCACATTACATGGTGGATGTTAGCGGTCTTAAATTGACTAAATCGGACGTTCCCACCGACGATCATTAGGTCCCCCGGCGGCGCAGACCATGTTCGATGATCATCCCTAACTACCCTTCATCGCCCTAAGGTGAAGTTCCGGACCCCGCAAGGCGACCTGAACAGCTCTGTGTTAGTCTTCAGAAGTCCTAATCAAACGTCGCAAAAGGGGGGCCGATTCCGGAATGTCCGCTTCTGGGTGTAGAGGATCGTATAGTTGCCGTTAAGCGTGGGTTGATCTTAACGACCGCTTCCGACCCCATTGCCGCTGCCACTTAACCGCATTTCAGGGCCTCTGCCTGCCATCCTCTTCAACGCTAAACTCAGATGTACAGATAGTACCACTATGGTAACCACAATTTCAAAATACCCGTTTTATAACGGTCGCAAGATGCCCGAGAGGGCGCTTAGCGAAGATTAAATCATGAACGAAGTACTGAAAGAAATTCCTCATCGAATCCTCGATTTGGCAAAAGGTGCCCTAGCGCAAGCGAATATGCATTCAACCTTTGCTGATCCTGGGAATGAGCATTGGGATTTTATATGTGTACTGAACACAGCTCATGCCGGAGAGTTATTTCTTAAGGCTGCGATTGCGGAAGAGCATCCGCTTCTAATATTCAAGGATTTGTTTGGGTTCGATGACGGACAGGCAGCCGAGATTGACATCGAGAGCCTGATTAAGAAGGGCAAGACTCATGATTTCGAGAAGCTTCCGCAGATCCTCTGGGCGGTGAGCGGCATTCGCATTTCCAACCGAGAGTGTTTTGAGCGTTTGCGTAGGGCCCGTAACGCGATCCAACATTTCTGCGCACCAGATAATGAAGACTTCAGGAAGCTTTCACTCGAGTTCATCTATACGATTATCGACCCCTTGATTCATTCAAAATTTGGTCTTCATGCAATTGAATTTCACGAAGATCACAACATTGGCTACGACTACATTGTCGAGCGGCTCGTGCGGTCCCAACTAAAATTCTCAATTCCCGACGATTTCGACCTGGGCGAGATTAGCCTATCAGACGCGTTGGATGGATCGAGTCGGAAATACAAGTTATGGTTGAAGGGCGAACTCACAAAAATCGGCAACACGACTTGCTCAATCTTTGATCCCGCGATGTATGCCGACTCGGGGATCAGAAAGCCAATTGACCAAGGAGCGGGGATCTGGCCTGCTGCCGGTTTTTCGGAGACGGAGTTAAGTTAACTGGACTGCCCCGATCCAGACCGACAGGCAGCGCCCCGACTTGAATGTGCACGTCGGCGACGGTAGCTGCGATGACTATCTGCACCGCACCTTTGCCAGGCGAATCTTTGCTTCATAGGCGACCTCAACGACTAAAGCTCCTTCGCTGGTCAGACGATAGCAACACCCATCTCCTGGATTCGCCAAATTCTCGCCTTTGCGTTGCAACGCATTGCCAAGGGCGCTACTGAAAACCTCGGGAGAGGGCATGAAGTGCTGCCAAGAGTTCGGCTACTACAAATCGGCGACGTCCATTTGATCTCCAACGTAGGCAATAAAGCCTTCGTGGACGACAAGGACACCACGTTTCCGCTGAACCTTAAGAACATCATATCGCGCAGCCCGATAAAGACCGTTTTCCGGCGGATATTCGAAATTATCAAGGAACAGGATATCGACGCTGTTCTTTTCATGGGCGATCTTACTGACTACGGCAAGCTTGAAGGCTATACTGCCGGCGCGAGCTACATTGCTAGCGCGTTGCAGATCGGATCAAAAGGTCTCTTTCGCGATATTCCGGTCGGGATCGTTCCCGGGAACCACGATATAAACCGCGCTCTCGCCCTCAAGCCTGGCATCAGCACCAAGTTCGCACCTTTGGTGGAAGCCCTGGTTGGGGCGGGGCTACCTG
>JBASAA010000002.1:0-8543 GCA_049650385.1 Mesorhizobium sp. | reverse complement strand
CCGGTGCAGGACGCGAAGGCGGCGCTCGCCGCCATCGAGACCGAGGCCCGCACGCTGGCCAGGATGCTCAATGCCGCCAGCGGCGACCTTTTCCCGGCGGTGCTCGAGAAGATCGGCGTCAAGCGCGGTTTCGAGACGGCCTTGGGTGCGGCTTTGGGCGAGGATCTGGATGCTCCGCTCGACCGCAGCGCACCTGTCCACTGGGGCGAAAGCGCGGTTCAGTCCGGTGATCCGGCGCTTCCCGAAGGCGTTCAAAGCCTTGCCGAGATGGTCAGCGCGCCGGCCGAACTGGCGCGGCGGCTGGCGCAGATCGGCATTGTCGAGCAGGGCGAGGGCGGCAGGCTGCAAGGGCTGCTCGCGCCGGGGCAGAGGCTGGTCAGCCGCGAAGGCGCGCTGTGGCGCTGGGACGGTTTTTGCGCCAGCGCCGATGCGCCGACGGCGGCCGCGCTGCGCCTTGCCCAGAAGAACCGGCTGGCCGAGCTTGATGCCGAGGCCGTCGAGGCGACGCGTACCCTGCGCGCCGCCGAGGAAGCTCTGGCGTCGGCGGAAAACGCCCTGCGCCAGGCCGGCGAAGCCGAGCGCGAGTCCCGTCAGGGATGGCGCGATGCCCAGCACCGGCTGGACGCCGCCCGCAGCGCCCTGGCCGAGGCCGAAAAGGCGGCCGGCGAGCTTTCCAGCCGGCGCGCCGTGCTGGAGGAAGCGCGGGCGCGGGTGGTGGACAGCCACGAGGAAGCGGCGGCGGCGGTCGTCGAGGCCGAGGAATTGTTGCGCGATGCCGCCGATCTCGGCGATTTGCAGGCGCAGCTTGAGCAGGCCGCCGGCCACGTCTCCAGCGAGCGGGTCGCCCTTGCCGACGCGCGTGCCCTGCACGAGGGGCTGCGGCGCGAGGCCGAAGCGCGGACGCGCCGGCTGGAGGCGATCGGCGCGGAGCGTCGCAACTGGCTGGCGCGCGCCGAGAACGCCTCCACGCAGATCGCTTCGCTGGGCGAGCGCAAGGCCGAGGCCGAGGCCGAGCGCGAAAAGCTGATCGACGCGCCGGACGAGATCGACGCGAGGCGGCGTGCCCTTTTATCGCAGATTGCCGAGGCCGAGGCCCTGCGCAAGGCCGCCGCCGACCGCTTGCAGGAGGCGGAAAGCCGGCAGGCGGCTTTCGACAAGGCGGCGATTTCCGCCATCCAGGGGCTGGCCGAGGCGCGTGAGGCGCGTGCGCGCGCCGAAGAGCGCCTGACCGCCGCCGACGAACGCCGCGCCGAGGTCGAGGCTCGTATCCAGGAAACGCTCGCCACGCCGCCGCATCTGGTCATCCGCCATACCGGGCTGGAGGCGGATGAGGCGCTGCCGGACATGGCCGATGTCGAGCACCGGCTGGAGCGGCTGAAGATCGAGCGCGAGCGCCTCGGCGCCGTCAACCTGCGTGCCGAGGAGGAGCAGCGGGAACTGTCGGCGCAACTGGAAACCATCGTCTCCGAGCGCGAGGACATCATCGAGGCGATCCGCAAGTTGCGTCAGGCGATCCAGAGCCTCAACCGCGAGGGCCGCGAGCGGCTGCTGGCCGCCTACGAGGTGGTCAACGGCCATTTCCAGCGGCTGTTCTCGCATCTGTTCGGCGGCGGCACGGCGGAACTGCAACTGATCGAATCCGAGGACCCGCTCGAGGCCGGCCTCGAAATTCTCGCCCGCCCGCCGGGCAAGAAGCCGCAGACGATGACGCTGCTTTCGGGCGGCGAGCAGGCGTTGACGGCCATGTCGTTGATCTTTGCCGTCTTCCTGACCAACCCGGCGCCGATTTGCGTGCTGGACGAGGTCGACGCGCCGCTGGACGACCAGAACGTCGAGCGCTTCTGCAACCTTATGGACGAGATGGCGGCTTCGACCGAGACGCGCTTCATCGTCATCACCCACAACCCGATCACCATGGCGCGCATGAACCGGCTGTTCGGTGTCACCATGGCCGAGCAGGGCGTCAGCCAACTGGTATCGGTGGACCTTCAGGCGGCGGAGGCCATGCGCGAAGCCGGCTGACGACCGGCCATCGATGCGGGCTCGGTTGGCTTTGCGGCCAAACTCGATTTCCACGGCCGGGATGAATTTTGCAAAGAACCTTCCGGCGCGCCGGTGCGAATAGGCGTATCGACCTTGTTTGTCGGCCGGGGTAGATACATTTTACCGGCCTTCGGTCCGGTGAGGGGCCAGGACGGAAAATCCGAAGTCAAAGCATGCTCAGTTCGAACCATACACCAGCGGCGCTTACCCACCTTGACCGGCTGGAAGCGGAATCGATCCACATCTTCCGGGAGGTGGCGGCGACCTTCTCCAATCCGGTCATGCTGTATTCGATCGGCAAGGATTCGTCGGTACTGCTGCATCTGGCGATGAAGGCGTTCGCGCCGGCAAAGCCGCCCTTTCCGTTGCTGCACGTGGATACGACGTGGAAATTCCGCGAAATGATCGCTTTTCGCGACCGGATGGCGGCCGAAACGGGGTTCGATCTTCTGGTCCACATCAACCGGGAAGGCGTGACCGCCGGCGTCAATCCCTTCGACAGCGGCTCCAGCGTCCACACCCATGTCATGAAGACGGTCGCGCTCCGGCAGGCGCTCGACCACTACAAGTTCGACGCGGCCTTCGGCGGAGCGCGACGCGACGAGGAGAAGTCGCGCGCCAAGGAACGCATCTTCTCGTTCCGCGACCGCCAGCACGGCTGGGACCCGAAGGACCAGCGGCCGGAAATGTGGAACATCTACAATACGCGCGTCATGCCGGGTGAATCGATCCGCGTGTTCCCGCTGTCCAACTGGACGGAACTGGATATCTGGCAGTACATCCTGGCCGAGAACATCCCTATCGTGCCGCTCTATTTCGCCAAAGAGCGCCCCATTGTCGAGCGCGACGGCATGCTGATCATGCGCGACGACGAGCGCATGAGACTGCGCGACGGCGAGGCGGTCGAGAACCGCATGGTGCGCTTCCGCACGCTCGGCTGCTACCCGTTGACCGGCGCCATCGAATCCGAGGCCGATACGGTTGAGAAGATCGTTGGCGAGATGCTGACGGCTCGCACCTCGGAGCGGCAGGGGCGGCTCATCGACAAGGACGAGGCGGGCTCGATGGAAAAGAAGAAGCGCGAGGGCTATTTCTGATGGCGCTTCTCGAAACGTCTTCCCGCGACGAGGCCGAGGCCCGGCTTGGCGCCTATCTCGACACCCAGAAGCGCAAGGGCCTGCTGCGGTTCCTGACCTGCGGTTCGGTCGACGACGGCAAGTCGACCCTGATCGGCCGGCTTCTCTACGACACCAAGCTGATTTTCGAGGACCAGCTTGCCGATCTGGAGAACGCCTCGCGCAAATTCGGCACCACCGGCGAGGACATCGATCTGGCGCTTCTGGTCGACGGGCTGGAGGCCGAGCGCCAGCAGGGCATCACCATCGACGTGGCCTACCGCTTCTTCGCCACGCCGGCCCGCAAGTTCATCGTCGCCGACACGCCCGGCCATGAGCAGTACACGCGCAACATGGCGACCGGCGCTTCGACGGCGGACCTCGCGGTGGTGCTGGTCGACGCCCGCAAGGGCATTCTGGCGCAGACGCGCCGCCATTCCTTCATCGCCTCGCTGCTCGGCATCCGCCACGTCGTGCTGGCGGTCAACAAGATCGACCTGATCGATTTCGACCAGCCGCGCTACGAGGCGATCCTTTCCGAATACCGGGCCTTTGCCGATACGCTCGGCTTCGTCTCGATCGTTCCGATCCCGCTGTCGGCGCGCTACGGCGACAATGTCAGCCTGCGGTCCGAAAACATGCCGTGGTACGAGGGACCGACGCTGATCGAGCATCTGGAGCAGGTGGTTGTGGACGACAGCCGCGCGGACGCGCCCTTGCGGTTCCCGATCCAATACGTCAACCGGCCGAACCTTGATTTCCGGGGGTTTGCCGGCACTGTCGCGGCAGGCCAGGTGGCGGTGGGCGACCTCGTCCGCGTCGCCAAGTCGGGCAAGCAGTCCCGCGTGCGCGAGGTCCTGTCGCCGCGCGGCAGCGTCGCGAGCGCGGGTTCTGGCGAGGCCGTCACCCTGCGGCTGGAAGACGAAATCGAGCTTTCGCGCGGCAACATGCTGGTCGCCCCCGACAGGCCGCCCGAGGTGGCGGACCAGTTCACCGCCGATATCGTGTGGATGGACGAGCACCCCCTGCTTCCGGGCCGCTCCTATATCCTGCGCACCGAGAACGACCAGACGCCGGCGACCGTCTCGGAACTGAAATACCGGGTCAACATCGGCAATTTCGCGCATGAGGCGGCTTCCTCGCTGTCGATGAACGAGATCGGCCGCTGCAACGTCTCGCTGCAAACCCCCATTGCCTTCGACGCTTATGCGGAAAACCGCGCCACCGGCGCCTTTATCCTGATCGACCGCACCACCAACCGCACCATCGCCGCCGGCATGATCGTCCACGGCTTGCGGCGCGCGACCAACATCCATTGGCAGGCGCTCGACGTCGACCGCAGCGCGCGCGCGGCGCTGAAGAACCAGCACGCGCGGGTGCTGTGGTTCACCGGCATGTCCGGCTCCGGTAAATCGACCATCGCCAACCTGCTGGAAAGAAAGCTCTATTCGGAGGGTCGGCACACCTACATCCTCGACGGCGACAATGTGCGCCACGGGCTCAACCGCGACCTCGGCTTCACCGATGCCGACCGGGTGGAAAACATCCGCCGGGTGGCGGAGGTCGCCAGGCTGATGGCCGATGCCGGGCTTGTCGTCATCGTCTCCTTCATTTCGCCGTTCCGCTCCGAGCGCCGCGCCGCGCGCGAGATGATGCGGCCGGGCGAGTTCGTCGAGGTTTTCGTGGATACCCCGCTTGAGGAATGCGTGCGGCGCGACCCGAAGGGGCTTTATGCGCGGGCGCTGAAGGGCGAAATCCCGAATTTCACCGGCATTTCCTCGCCGTACGAAGCGCCGGAAGCGCCCGAAATCCACCTCGAAACGGTGGGGCGCACGCCGGAGGAAATGACCGAGGCCGTGGAGCGCTGGCTTCGCGAGCATCGACCGTCCGATCGGGAGGGCAACGGTGGCGACTGAGGCCGAACTGGAAGAGTTCGTCACGGTGTTCGAGCGGCTGGCCGTTGCGGCCGGCAAGGCCATCATGGCGGTTTACGCCGGGCCGATCGACGTCGAGCGCAAGGCCGACGCTTCGCCGGTCACCGAGGCCGACCGTCAGGCCGAAGCCATCATCCTCGCCGGCCTGCGGCAGGCCTGGCCACGGATTCCATGCGTTGCCGAGGAAGAGGTTTCCGCCGGCAAGCTGCCCGCGCTCGGCGACGGGGCGTTCTTCCTGGTCGATCCGCTCGACGGCACCAAGGAATTCGTCAACCGGCGCGAGGATTTCACCGTCAACATCGCGTTGGTCGAGGCGGGCGTTCCCGTCGCCGGCACCGTCTACGCGCCGGCGCGCGGCACGCTCTATTCGGGTGGCGGCAGGAAGGCCTCGCGCGCGACGGTCACCGCTTCCGGCACAATCGAGGGGCGCGTCCCGATCTCGGTACGTGCGGCTGCCAGCCCGCCGATGATTGTCGCCAGCCGCTCGCACCGGACGCCGGAAACGGATGACGTGATCGCCCGCTTCCCGGGAGCGGAACTGGTTTCGGTCGGCTCGTCGCTCAAATTCTGCCTTCTGGCGGCAGGCGAGGCCGATCTTTATCCACGCCTTGGCCGCACCATGGAATGGGATACCGCCGCCGGCGACGCCGTGCTGCGCGCCGCCGGCGGCGCGACGCTGACGCTCGACGGCCGGCCGCTCGCCTATGGCAAACGGCTGCCGGGCGAGCCCGACGATCTGGCGAATCCGCACTTCGTCTGCCACGGCAACGCGCCCGAAAGCTGGCGGGGTCTGCTGACCGGCCGTTAAGCCGGCAACGCCCTCTTCAGGATCGCAGCGAGTTCCCGCTGGCCAGGAACCACGCATACGTCGAGCGCAGGCCGTCTTCCAGCGGGATCGAGGCCCGCCAGCCGAGCGCTTCCAGTCGCGAGACGTCCAGCAGCTTGCGCGGCGTTCCGTCCGGCTTGCCGGCGTCGAAGCGCAGGCTGCCCTTGAAGCCCGTCACCCTGGCCAGCGCTTCGGCCAGTTCGCGGATCGTGCGATCGGTGCCCGTGCCGACATTGATATGGGAGAGCATCGGCTCGGTGTTGGCGCGATACGTCGCCTCGTCGAGATTCATGACGAAGAGGCTTGCCGCCGCCATGTCGTCGACATGCATAAATTCCCGCCTCGGCCGGCCGCTTCCCCAGATCGTCACTTCGCTGGCGCCGCTCTCCACCGCTTCGTGCAGGCGCCGCATCAGGGCAGGGATGACATGGGCGTTGTCGGGATGGAAATTATCGCCCGGCCCGTAAAGATTGGTCGGCATGACGCTGCGATAGTCGCGGCCATGCTGGCGGTTATGGCTCTCGCACAGCTTGATGCCGGCGATCTTGGCGATGGCGTAGGGCTCGTTGGTGGGTTCGAGCGGCCCGGTCAGCAGCGCGTCCTCGCGCATCGGCTGTTCGGCCATCCTCGGATAGATGCAGGATGAGCCGAGGAAGAGCAGTTTCTGCACGCCGGCACGGTGCGCGGCCTCGATGACATTGGCTTCGATCATCAGGTTTTCGTAGATGAAGTCGGCCGGAAACGTGTTGTTGGCGTAAATGCCGCCGACCCGCGCGGCGGCGAGATAGACCTGATCGGGCCTTTGCGCCTCCAGAAAGATACGCACCGCAGCCTGGTCCGTCAGGTCGAGTTCGGCGCGCGAGCGCGTCACGATTTCGTGGCGACCGTCCTGCCGCAGCCGCCGCCGGATGGCGCTGCCGACCATGCCCGCGTGCCCGGCGACATAGATTTTCATCGGCGGCCTGTATCCCTTCGACGCTAGTCTTCGAGGCAGACGGGGACGTCCATGCCGTGCGCTTTCAACAGCGCATGGCGACGGGCGGTGCGCAGGTCCTCCGCGATCATCTCCGCGCAAATCTCCTGGACCGTTACCGTGGGCTCCCATCCGAGCTTCCGCTTCGCCTTGGCGGGGTCGCCGAGCAGGGTTTCCACCTCGGCCGGCCGGAAATAGCGCGGATCGATGCGCATGACGACATCGCCGCGCCGCAGCGCCGGCGCCTGGTCTCCCCTGACGGCGGCGACGGTGGCGATCTCGTCCACGCCCTTGCCGGAAAACTCCAGTTCCAGCCCCAGTTCGGCGGCTGCCCAGGTGATGAACTGGCGCACCGAGTATTGCCTGCCCGTGGCGATGACGAAATCCTCCGGCTCGTCCTGTTGCAGCATCATCCACTGCATGCGCACATAGTCGCGCGCGTGCCCCCAGTCGCGCAGGCTGTCGATGTTGCCGAGGAAGAGGCAGCTTTCCAGCCCCTGGGCGATGTTGCACAGGGCGCGCGTCACCTTGCGCGTCACGAAGGTTTCGCCGCGGCGCGGCGACTCGTGGTTGAACAGGATGCCGTTGCAGGCATAAAGGCCGTAGGCTTCGCGGTAATTCACGGTGATCCAGTAGGCATAGAGCTTGGCCACGGCATAGGGGCTGCGCGGGTAGAACGGCGTCGTCTCGCGCTGCGGCACCTGCTGCACGAGCCCGTAGAGTTCGGACGTCGAGGCCTGGTAGAAGCGGGTCTTTCCCTCGAGCCCGAGGAAGCGGATCGCCTCCAGCAGGCGCAGCGTGCCGATGGCGTCGACGTCGGCGGTGTATTCGGGGGCCTCGAAGCTGACCGCGACATGGGACTGGGCGCCGAGATTGTAGACTTCGTCCGGCCGCACGTCGTTGAGGATGCGGGTCAGGTTGCTGGTGTCGGTGAGGTCGCCGTAGTGGAGCCGCATCGCCACGTGGTTGGCATGCGGGTCGCGGTAGAGGTGATCTATCCTCTGCGTGTTGAATTGCGACGCGCGGCGCTTGATGCCGTGCACGTCATAGCCTTTTTCCAGCAGGAGTTCGGCGAGATAGGAGCCGTCCTGTCCGGTAATCCCGGTTATGAGGGCTGTCCTGACCATGGATGATTGCGCGCCCCGTGTGAATGGCGATGCCCGCGTGCCGCCATAGGTGCCGACGGCAAGCGCGGTGCATTATTCGACGGGAAGAAAGCCGGTCAAGCAGCCGGGGCCGGGCCGTTTATCCCGACTTTGTCGGTAAGCGTCCAACCATCGGTTTTCAGGCCGCATCCGTGCGTCCATGGGCACCTCCGAAAGACGTATCCGTTCATGCCTTGCGCGGGCCGAATGGCTGTCGCCTGACGCTTTTGACGGCTGCGTTGCGCCGCTTGCGCTATGGCTCGCCGTTTGACGCAAGGCCGGTTTGGCTATAGCGGGTCAACACGTCACTGATGACTTTTGCGCAACCGTCGGGACTACGGTCATGAAGATTGTCATATTCGGCTCGGGTTACGTCGGCCTGGTTACCGGTGCCTGCCTGTCCGATGTCGGCCACGAGGTGGTCTGCGTGGATATCGATGCCGACAGGGTGGCGGCGCTGAAGCGCGGCGAGGTGCCGATTTTCGAGCCCGGCCTTGCCGAGATGAT
>JBASAA010000001.1:0-160176 GCA_049650385.1 Mesorhizobium sp. | reverse complement strand
GGCGACGAGGAGAAGGCCCACCGGCTGATGCGCGAGCATGTCGACCTCCTGGCCGGCTCCGCCGCCGACGTCGTCCTCGCCCTCAAGGCCCAGAGCGGAGAGGCCTGACCAGGACAGGCCGCGCTCCAGCGTGGGATCAGACGAAGATATCCAGAGGCACGAAGGCCGATACGATCACGTTCGGAATATCGACCACCTCGCTGACGCGCAGGTCCACCGCCGCGCTACAGATGGCATAGGCCTGCTGGCGGTCGTAACCCCGCGATTGCAGATAGGCGATCATCTCAAGCAGCGCCCTGCGGGCGGCGAGGTCGATGCTTTCGGAAACGTTGTTGCCCTGGTCATCGAGAGAAAGGCCGACGGTGGCGAAATATTCGCGGGCAGCGGGCCTCGCCCGCTCCCGGTGGATGAAGTAGAACTGGTCGGAGCGATAGGCGAGGTCGGCTTTCTTGTGCAACCGGAAGCGCGCCGTCAGCGTCGCCCGCATCTCGATACCCTGGCCGCAGACCTCGCCGTCCCCTTGCGCGAAATGCGCGTCGCCGGTCGAAAAGAGGGCGCCTTCCACCCTGACCGGAAAGAACAGCCGCGAACCTATCCCCGTCTGGCGGATATCGATGTTGCCGCCGTTTTCCCGCGGCGGACCGGTCCTGAGCGCCTTCTCCCCAAGTGCTGCGGGGATGGCGCCGTCCACGCCGGTCGGCGGAAAGACGAACTCGCCCCGTTCCAGCGCGGCCGCTTCGCGTGCATGGGCGCGCTCCAGCAGTACCTGGTCAGGCGCGACGCCGACGATGCCCATGAACGGGTCGGCCGGAAGCCGGATGCCGGGCAATTGCTCGCTGGTCGCGAACCCGTCCTGCAACCGCCATTTGACGAGAAAGGCGTCCGGGAACTGGTCCCGCAGGAAGCCGAAGCCGGGCGACTGGGTAGTATAGCCGAAAGGGGCCGGCTCGATGTCGACGATATGCACTTCGAGCACGTCGCCGGGTTCGGCCCCCTCGATGTATATCGGCCCGGTCATCGGGTGGATCACCCCTTCCTCCACGCGGGCGAGGTCGCCGACTGTGGTTTCAGGCGTCACCTGGCCGTCGAGCGCGTCGCGGGTATCGATGATGAGCGTATCGCCGGGACGGCAGCGGGCAACCGGCCGGATGTCGGGATGCCAGCGGTTGTGACCGACGCCGCTATCGTTGGCAAGCGGTGCGGTCGGATGAATTCTGACTTCGACTGTTGCCACGCTCGCCTCCCGCTTTGCGTCATCGCCGTCCAACTCGGTCCGGTGCCGGATCAGCGTTCGTTCCTGAAATAGGGTTTGCCCAGGGCGGCCGGCGCTCCGAGGCGGTTCTGCCGATCGAAGAGGGACAGCAGGATCAGTACCGCGATCGTCAGCAGATAGGGAAGCATGGACAGCACTTCCGCCGGAACCGAGCCGATCCCGGCCGCCTGGAGCGTGAAATTGGCGCGCAGCGCCAACCCGAACAGGTAAGCGCCCGCGACCACCCGCAGGGGCTGCCATGAGGAAAACACCACGAGCGCCACCGCAATCCAGCCGAGCCCGCTCGTCGTTCCCGTCTGCGACCAGTTGGGAACGCGGGCCAGGACCAGGTAGGCCCCCGACAGGCCGATCAGCGCGCCGCCCGCCACGGTGTGGCAATACTGGACCGCGGCGACCCGGATGCCCATGACGTCCGCCGTCGCCGGGCTCTCGCCCACCGAACGCATCGCCAGCCCGGCCCTGGTGTAGCGGAAATAGACCGCGACCAGCACCACCAGGATCCAGCTCGCATAGACCATCGCATCCTGCTGGAACAGGATTCTGCCGAGCACCGGAATGTCCGCCAATACGGGCAGCTTGTAGGGGGATATCCGCACGGCGATGGCCTGGCCTTCGACAGACTTGCCGAAAAAGGTGGCGATCCCGCTTCCGAAAATGACGATGGCAAGGCCGGCGACGATCTGGTTGGCGCGCATCGTCACCGACAGGAAGGAATGGATCAGGGCAAGCGCTGCTCCCGCGAGCAGGCCGGCAAGCAGCGCCAGCGGAATGCTTTCCGTCGCCTGGGCGGTCAGGAATGCCGCCACCGCGCCGATCAGCATCATGCCCTCGATGCCGATGTTGACGACGCCGGAGCGCTCTCCCAGAAGCCCGCCCAGCGCGGCCAGGACGAGCGGCGTTCCGGACGCGACGGCCGCCGCCGCGGCCAGGGTCAGCACCATCGCGTTCATGACGACCCCTCCGCCGGCCTGGCGGGCAACCGGTGGACCCGCCTGACGCGGTAATGGAGAAAGATTTCCGCCGCCAGAAGGAAGATCAGGATGGCGCCCTGCAACACGACGGATATCGAACTCGGTACCGACAGCCCCGACACCGACTGAAGGGTCTCGCCGGCATTGGCGAGCCCGCCGAGCAATATGGCCACCGGGACCACCGCCAGCGGGTTATAGAGCGCCAGCGCGGCAACGATGATACCGGTATAGCCGAAGCCGACGGCGAGTCCGTTGGGATCGAGGCGGTGGGCGCGGCCGGCGACTTCCGAGGCCCCGGCCAGGCCCGCCAGGGCGCCGGAGATCAAAAGCAGCGCAAGGGCCGTCGCCGGGGCGTTGATGCCGGCGTAGCGGGCGGCCCCCGGTGAATCGCCTACGACGCGGGCACGAAAGCCCAGGCGGGTGTCGCGCAGCAGGAAGAAGACAAGCACCGCCACGGCGCAGCCGATGACGAAGCCCAGATGGATGCGCGAGGTGCCGAATTCCATCAGGAAGGTGCCGCCCGGGATGCGGGTGCCTTGCGGAAAGTTGGTCGAGGTCGGATCGCGCAGCGGGGTGTTCGAGCCGAAGATCAGCAGCCGCGCGAACAGCACCGCGACATAGTTCAACAAAAGCGTGGTGATGATCTCGCTGGTGCCCAGCCGGATGCGCGCCAAAGCGGGGACCACCATCCACGCAGCGCCTCCCAGCATGCCGGCAACGAGCACGAGCAGCACCGCCGGCGGCCCGCTCAGCGTATCGCCGATGACCAGCGCCGCCGCCGCCGCGCAGATACCGCCGACGACAAGCTGGCCCTCAGCGCCGATATTGTAGAGCTTGAACCTGAAGGTGATCGCCGCGGCGAGCCCGGTGAGCAGGATCGGTGTCGCCGAAACGATCGTGTCCTCGATCCCGTAACGGGTAGCGAAGGACGCCGTCAGCATCTCCCGATAGATCACCAGCGGATCGAATCCGTTCACCGCGAGGAAAACGGCGCCGACCACAAGCGCAAGCACGACGGAGCACAGCGGAACGGCGACATAGAGAAACGGTCCGGTGTGAAGGCGCCTATCGAGTGCCAGCAATGCCCCCTCCCCCGCTGTAGCCCGAGATCGCCAGCCCGATCGCGGCCTCGTCGTAATCGGCGACGGCGCATTGATGGGTGATATGGCCCGCGTGCATCACCACGATGCGGTCGCTCAGGAGCCGCACCTCGTCGAGGTCTTCCGAAATGAGCAGGATGGCGGCGCCCCGGTCGCGATAGTCCTGCAACAGGTTGCGCACGAATTCGATGCCCGCCACGTCGAGACCGCGCGCGGGCGAAGCCACGACGAAGACGGTTGCCTTGCTGCCGAGTTCCCGCGCGAGCAGGATTTTCTGGACATTGCCGCCCGAAAGTCGCCGCACGACTTCTTCCGGACCTGATGCCTTGACCCTGAATTCGTCGATGGCGGCCGCCGCCGCCTTCCGGGAGCCGCCACGGTCGAACAGGAAGCCCGTGTCGCTCGTCAGCATCAGATTATCGGCGATCGAAAGCCCGGACGCCAGCCCCGTGCCCAGCCGGTCCTCCGGCACGTAGGCCAGACCGGCATTGCGCGCGGCATGCGGCCCCTTGCCGGTGACATCCGCGCCGTTGACCGTCACCTTGCCGGCATCCGGCCGTTGCAGCCCTGCCAGAACCTCCGCCAACTGCAACTGGCCATTGCCGGCAACCCCGGCGATCCCGACGATCTCACCGGCACGGATATCCAGGTCGATGCCGTGCAGCCCGCAATGATGCCCCGCCTCCATGCCGAGATTGCTGGCCGCGAGGACCACGGCGCCCGGCGGTCGCGTCGAAGGTCGGGACTTCATGTCGACGTCGCGGCCGACCATGGCGCGGGCAATGGTTTCGGGCGTGAAATCCTGGATCGCGGCACTCGCGACCACCTTGCCCCCACGCATGACGGTGGCGCGATCGCAGATGGAAAAGACTTCATTGAGCTTATGGGTGACGAGGGCGATGGCCTTGCCGTCGTCGGCCATCCTGCGCAGGGTGGCAAACAGCGCCTCGACCTCGCGCGGCGCCAGCACGGCCGTCGGCTCGTCCAGGAACAGGACGTCGACCTCCCGCACCAGCATCTTGACGATCTCCACGCGCTGGCGCTCGCCGAGCGAAAGCTGGGCGACGGTCGCGTCCGGAGCGATTTCAAGGCCATAGCGGTCCCCGAGATCGGCCACCGCCCGCCTGATGCCGGCAGGAGACATGAAGAACCCCTGCCTCGTATCGCCGAGAACGATGTTCTCGGCGACGGTGAAGCGGTCCACCAGATGAAAATGCTGGTGGATGATGCCCACGCCCCGGGCCAGCGCGTCGCGCGGGCTGCGGAAGGAGACGGGCTGGCCCGCCACCCGTATCTCGCCGCTATCGGCGCTGTAGAGACCGGTGAGGATCGAGGCCAGCGTACTCTTGCCGGCCCCGTTTTCGCCGAGAAGCGCGTGGATTTCGCCGGCTCTCAGTTCGAAATCCACGCGATCGTTGGCCAGCACGCCCGTAAAGGCCTTTGAGACGTTGCGGGCTTCGGCAAGCAGGGCGCCGGACGCCCCGGCCCTGTCCCGCTCGCCGACGGCAAGCCTACTTGCCATGGGCGGAGCCGAGCACACCGTCGACAAAGTAGTTTATCTCCAGCAGTTCCTTGAGCGTCGCCACCTGCCCGTCAGCCAGGACTTCCTTGCCATCCTGATCCTTGAGCGGGCCGGTGAACGGCGCGAAGGCACCGCTTTCGATCTCCTTGCGCTTGGCCTCGACCTTCTCGCGGGTCTCGGCGGACACCTCCTCGCCATAGGGAGCAAGCCCAGTGGTCCCGTCCTTCATGTGACCGTAGACGGGATCCGGTTTCCAGGTCCCGTCGATCACCGCCTTGGCGGTGTCGATATAGATCGGTCCCCAGTTCCAGACCGTTCCGGTCAGCCAGGCCTTCGGCGCGAATTTCGACATGTCGGCGTTGAACCCGGTCCACTTTATGCCGGCCTCCTGGGCGACCTGCCCGGTCGAGGGCGTGTCCTGATATTGCGCCAGCACGTCGACGCCGGCCGCCACCAGGCTCTCGGCCGCCTGACGCTCCACATTGGGATCATACCAGGTGGACGTCCACACGACGCGCACCGTCGCGTCCGGGCGGATCGAGCGCGCGCCCAGCGTAAAACTGTTGATGTGGCGAAGCACCTCGGGGATCGGGAAGGCGGCCACGAAGCCGATCTTGCCGCTCTGGCTGGAGGACGCCGCCACCATGCCTTCCAGATAACGGGCCTCGTCGGCCATGATCATGTAGGTGCCGAGGTTCGGAGCCGTCTTGAACCCGGTGGCGTTCATGAACTTGACATCGGGGTAGCGCTCGGCAGCGGCCACCATCTGGTCCATATAGCCGAAGCTGGTCCCGAAAATGAGCTTGTTGCCCCGGCGGGCAAGATCCTCGAAGACGCGCTGGCTCTCCGGGCCCTCCGGCACGTTCTCGACGGCCACCGTCTCGACGGCGCTGCCCAGCGCTTCCTCCAGCGCCTTCCTTCCCAGATCGTGCGAATAGGTCCATCCGGCGTCGCCGACGGGACCGATATAGACAAAGCCTACCTTCAGTGGCTCGTCGGCCTGCGCCATGCCTGCCATGGCCCCCAAGCCAAGCGACAACGCCAGGACAGCGAGTTTTCGCGTAAAATTCTCGAGCATCGTCTCCTCCCTTATTGAATGCAATTTACCGCATTATTGTAGACTAATGCTTAGTAAATGTATTCAATATCGCAGAGCTTACGCAGGGACGCAAGCGCTTTATATACGCCCTGACCAGCGTGGGGAGGTATTGGTCGTACCCGGGCGACCCGATATGAGCATTGCCGTTGCGCCGCCTCATGGGGGGTTGGGCTTGAAGCCGGCGCAACGGGCCGACCTTCCAGCAACCATCCATGGATGGCTGCGACCCCTACTCAATCGGCCATCAACTGGCGCTGGATCGAAAGGTAGGTCGAGCCGTCCGGGCGTCCCGCGCGCGGTTCTTCCAGCGGAAACGCCAGTTGGTCGGCGATGGCGAGGCAGGTCCATTGCAGGAAGAAGGTGGTGTCGAGCACGGCGGAAAAGGCGGATTGCCACGCCTCGCCTTGCTTTTCCTCCACAGCGAAGACGTAGCCGTTGCCGAGCCAGCCCTCGAACGCCCCGACGACCTGCCGGGCGCGCTTCAGGCCGGCCGGAGTCCCCCCGAGCGCAATCACCGTGTCTTGTGGTTCCAGAATGAAGTTCATGCCGTGCACGAAGTTCTCGGTTTCCGCCGCAATGGCGATCAGGCCGCCCGCTTCGTGGAATTTGGCAGCCCCATATTCGGCGCTGCCGAGATCGGGGCCGGCCCCCAGGACGACGATCTTCGTACCGGGCCGGTAGCCGGCGACCGCCGAGACGGCCGCCTGCCGGGTGAGGGAAAGCGTCTGCGGAACCGCGTCGAGCACCGGCTTTACCGCAGCCACCGGCCGCCCGGAGAAGCGGCGCGCCAGTTCGACCAGCGCCAAAAGAGTAACCGTGTAGTCGAGCGTATGCGGCGTCTTTCGCGACAGCGGCTGGTAGGGCAGCAGCATCGTTTCGTCCGCCACCTTGGCCAGCGCGCTGTCGGCGTTGCAGGTGACGGCGATGGTGCGGGCGCCGGCGCTCCTGGCCACTTCCGCGGCTTCCACCGTGCGCTTGGTGCCTCCGGATATGGAGGAAAGGACGACGCAGTCACCCGCCTTGAACCGGGTAAAGGACGCCAGTTCCATCGAGGTTCGGGGCTGGAAGGGCTGGCCAAGCGCCTCGAACACGCCGCAAAGAGCGCGCGGCGCAAAGGCGGAATCGCCGCAGCCGCCGACAAAAACGCGGCCCGCAGGCGGCGTCATTTCATCGGCGCGCGCGGCAAGCTGCGGCTGCACCTGCGCCAGCAGTTCGCCCTGCGCTTCGATCTCGCGCTTCATCATCGCGTTCATCGGTCGGCTCCCTCCATCCCGAAAACCTTGCGGCCAAGATCCCAGATCGCGGATGGCGGCACGGGACCGTATTCAGTCAGGATGGCGGTGGTCAGCGCCGCCGGCACCGCTTCCAGTTCCGGCGCGCGCGTATCCACATTGCGGAGGTTCTCGATCGACAGGCCTTCGAGCAGCACCGTGTCGTAGCTGCGCACGGCCGGCGGCGGCCTGTGCCCCTCGTAGCTTCGCAGGTCGAGCTTCAGGAGGTCGGTGCAGCCAAAAATCTCGACGCCCGAAAGCGGCGCCAGCCGCGCGATCATCCGGCTGCCGATCGTGTTCAGGAAGCTGCCGTCCGCGCGCAGCGTCTCGACGCCGAACAGCGCGGCATCGCAGGCATCCAGCGCATGGTCGATGGCCGCGTCCGGCACGAAGCGCACCTTCAGCCCCGCCGGCAGGAACTCTTCCAGATAGCGTGCCCCGCCGGCGATGGCGCGGCTCTCGGGCACGACGATCGTCAGGTTAGGCTTGGCCTTAGCCAGCCCGATGACGATCGCGGAGACGGTGCTCGAATAGTCGAATGCCATGACGCCGCGAACGGCGCCGAGATGGCGCACCGCCCTGGCGACCAGCCGCTCCTTCCTTTCGGCGGCGGCGATATCCCATTCGCGCACCCGGTCGCGCAGCGCCTGCGCCTGCTCGCCGGGCGCAATGTCGTCGAGGCCGGCCAGCAACAGCTTCAGGCTGTTGCCGATGACCGGCGTGTCGTGGCCGCGCGTGCGGGCGATGAATCCGGCAGCCATGTGGGCGCGCTTCAGCCCTTCCTCGGCACCGGACGTCGCCTCGATCAGGTGCAGGATCAACTGGTTGCCGAGCGCGACATGACGGCTGGCGCCGAGCACGCCTTCATCGACGATCTGCCACAAATAATGCAGGGTGGCCTCGTCCGGGCCAGACAGGCCTGCGGCTTCCAGTTCAGCAACATGGTCGAACCTGCGTTCAGGCATAGGTCACTCCAGTAGGATCGTCATATCCGCGCGCAGCCGCCTGCCCGCGCTGTTCCAGAAACTCTTCCACCCGCGAGCGCACAGGCATGGCGGCCTGGGCACCGTAGTCGAGGGTGGCAAGCGCCGCCGCCGCGTTGGCGAACTCCAGGCACCGGGAAGGCGTGCCGCCGCTAAGCTTGCAGGCGATGTAGGAGCCGGCAAAGCAATCGCCGGCGCCGGTGGTATCGACGGAGGCGACCGCGAAGCCCGGCATATCGGCACTGCCGTCAGCGGTGATGCGCCGGCAGCCCCTGGCACCCAGGGTGACGATCATCTCCCCGCCGTTGCGCAGCCGGGTGACGTCAAGCGGCCCGCCCAGCACGCGGGACGCCACGTCGAGCGCCTCGCCGTTGAGGAACAGCGTATCGACGAGCGAAAGCACCTCGGCAAGACGGGAAGGATCGCGCACGATATCCGGCGGCTCCAGGTCCAGCGACGTGGAAAGGCCGGACGCGGCTGCGCGCCGCAACGCCTGCATCGACAGTTCGGACGAACCGTAGGTCAGGTGGACATGGCGCACGCCGGCGAAGGCCCCATCGTGCAGGTCGGCGACGGAAGGGAGATAGGCGTCGGTTTCCAGCTTGATCAGCGACTTCTCGCCGGAAGGCGAGATCAGCACCACGCACATGAAGGTTTCCATGCCGGCTCGCCGCGACAGGAAGCCGAGGTCGACACCCTCGCGCCCGATCTCGGCGACCGCGAAAGTACCGGCGGAATCGTCGCCCACCGCCGAGATCAACCGGCTCTTCAGGCCGAAGCGCGCGATGGCGACAGCCGCATTTGCGGCCATCCCGCCCGGTTTCTGCCCATGGTTGCGACCCGCCACCTTCTGGTCGAAGCCGGGGATGGAGGGAACCGAAATGAACATGTCGACATCGAGGTCGCCGATGCAAAGAACGTCGATGTCACTCATCAGGAGCCGGTTCTCCAGCGAAGCTTCAACCCGCCGAGGCTGGAGACGGAGCCGATCAGCAGAACGCCGATCACGCCCAGTTGCCAGGCGGCCGAGATGTTGGCGAGTTGCAGGCCGATCTGCAGCGTCGTGACGATCAGTATGGCCACGATGGCGCCGGGAACGCCGCCGGTGCCGCCGAAGATGTGGGTGCCGCCGAGCACCGCGATCGTCACCGCCAGCAGTTCCATGCCCTTGCCGGCATCCGGCCGCGCGGCCATGAACCACGACATGGCGATGATGGCGCCGATCGCGGAAAGCACCCCGGAAAGCACGTAGAGCCCGGTGCGGATGCGCGCGACATCGAGCCCCGACAGATGCGCGGCCCGGTCGTCGTTGCCGCAGGCGATGATGTGGCGGCCGATGACGGTGCGCGTCAGCATAACATGCAAAATGACGGCGACGGGCAGGAGCACGAAGAGGAAGGAATTGGGGATGCCGAAGGTCTGCCCGAGGCCGAGCCAGGCGAAGCCCTCCGGGAAATTGGAGAACGGGCGGCCTTCCGTGGTCGCGAGCGCCAGCCCGCCATAGGCGAACATCGTCGCCAGCGTCGCCATCAGCGAGGGAATGCGCAGGTAGTTGACCAGGATTCCATTGATGAGCCCCAACAGCGCGCCGGCGACCAGCCCCGCCGCGCAGGCCAGCCAGATGTTCAGGCCCACGGCCAGCAGGGCGCCGACGATGACGCTGACCAGCGAGACGATCGCGCCGACCGACAGGTCGATGCCCGGCCCGCCCGCCAGCACCACCAGCGTCTGGCCGAGGCCGAGCAGGCCGAGCACCGGCACATATTGCAGCAGGTAGGGCACGGTGCTCGCCTGCAGGAAATAGGGCGACAGCAGGCTCATCGCGACGATGGAGACGATCCACAGCCCGATGAGGACGAGAAGGCGCGCCTTCAGCGGATCGGAAGCCGAAAAGCGGCTGTTGCGAGCGATCATAGCGACCTCGGATTGTTGCGGCTGGCGAGCGCATCGGCCGTGAGCACGATGACGAGCAGGCCGCCGATGATGACGGTCTCCCACAGCGAGGAGATGCCCACAAGCACCAGCCCGTTCTGCATGATGCGGATGAAGACGACGCCGAGCAGCGTGCCGAGCAGGCTTCCCACGCCGCCGCGAATGCTGGTGCCGCCGAGGATCGTCGCGGCAATCGCCTCGAAGGCGATGCTGGTGCCGATGTTTATCTCCACATTGCGCATCCGCGCCACGTAGAGCAGAGCGGCTAGCCCGGTCAGGAAACCGAGCATGGCGTAGGTCGCGATCTTGGTGCGGTCGACATTGATGCCGACCAGGCGCGCGGACTGCTCGTTGCAGCCGATGGCATAGATGTGGCGGCCGAAGGGCAGCCGGCGCAGCACCACCCAGCAAGCGAGATAGACGGCGAGGATGACGATGGCCGAAGCCGGAACGAAGCCGACCGTGCCGTTGACCAGCGGCGAAAGCGTACCCGGCAGGCCGGCGATCCAGGCCCCGCCGATGACGAGGAACATGATGGCGGAAAACACGTACATGGAGCCCAGCGTGGCGACGATGGGCGGCACCTTGAGCTTGGCCGTCAGCACCCCGTTGAAGGCGCCGAGCACGGTGCCGGTGAAAAGGCCGATGGGCGCTACCGCGAAAGCGGGCAGGCCGGCCTGGTAGGCCTTGCCGATGATGATGGCCGACACGGCGAGAATGCCGCCGACGCTGACGTCGATGCCGCCCATGATGATGACGAGCGTCATGCCGCCCGACACGATTGCCAATTCCAGCCCCGCCCGCAGGGTCTGGACCAGATTGGACACCGTCAGGAAATAAGGCGAGGCCAGGGAAAACACCGCCCCCACCGCGACGATGGTGGCAAGCAGCGCGATCTCTCGCGTGGCGGTCGGCGATACAAGTCTGAACGCTGGACGCGGATCGGTCACGGCTGTCATTTTCCCTGGCTCTCGATTCAAAGGGGCTTTTCGACAAGCCCGAACGGCAGAAGCCGACTCAGCGGCGACTGCCTTGGGCACCCCGCGCCCGGACGGGCGCAGGGTGCGGCAAGCTTTCGACTCAGAAGTCGAACTGCTCGATATTGTCCTTGGTGAAGATCATCGGATTGCCGAGAAGCAGTATCTTCTGGTCGGCAAGCCACTGAACGCTCGCATCGAGGCCCTCCACCTTGGGCGAAGCGTCGAACGCCTTGCCGTCAGCCAGTTGCTTGCCCGCCCAGACCGTCAGGTAGCCAAGGTCGGACGGGTTCCAGAGCACCGAATAGGTGAGCGCGCCGGAAAGCATGTAGTCCTTGATGGTGTTGGGCGAGCAGAAGCCGGTGGTGACGATCTGCCCCTGCTTGCCGGCGGCTTCCACCGCCTGGCCGATACCGGGGCAGGTCGTCGAAGCGATGCCGATGATGCCGCCAAGGTCGGGATTGCGCGTCATGGCGTCCGTCGCGAACTGGAAGGCGCGCGAGGCGGTGCCGTCGGTGTGGTCGACCGAGACGATCTTGAGGTCGGGATATTCGCTCGACGCACGTTCCTTGATCGCCGCTATCCAGGCGTTGAGGCTGGCGATGGTCGGCGCATCGGAGATGATGGCCACCTTGCCGTCCTTGCCGATACGCTTCACCATCTCGTCGAGGATCGTGTAGCCGAGGTCCTTGTCCATGGCCTGCGCCACATAGAACTCGCGCTCGCTGCCGGCCGCGTCGGCGTCCGAGGTGATGACGTGGACGCCTTGCGCCCGCGCCTTGGCGATGGCCGGCTTCAGCGTTTCCACGTCGACCGGCGAGAGGGCGACCACATTGACGCCCTGATTGACGAAGCTCTCGAAGATGCGGAGCTGGTCGGCGGCATTGGTGGTGGTCGGCCCCTGCTGGATATAGTCGACGCCAAAGGCCTCGGCCGCCTTCTTGCCACCGTTCTCCATGGCCACGTAATAGGGGATGCCCTGAATCTGCGGAACGAAGGCCACACGCACCTTATCCTGCGCAATGGCGGCACTGGAAATCGCCACGGCCGCCAGAAGGCCAGCCGTCAAGGTCTTCATAAGTCTGGTCATTTACTCCTCCGTCTACTCTACTGTTTGCGTTGAACGGGCGCCCATCGCCCACTCGTCCACGCCTCTCCAAGGGTCGTCCGGTTCGATTTCCGGTATTGCTCCCTAGGCAGCGGCGGGCACTTCATAGGCCCCGGTGATGAGGCCGATGATCTCCTGCGGGGTTGTCTTCTTGGTCTCGCGGACCGCGATGCAGCGCCCGTGGCGCATGACCGAGATGCGGTCGGAGACCTCGAAGACATCCTGAATATTGTGCGAGATGAGCACGACCGACTTGCCGTTCTCGCGCAGCCGGACGATGAAATCGAGCACCTTGCGAACCTCGGCTACGGCAAGGGCAGCGGTCGGCTCGTCCATGATGATCAGCCGCGCATCCATGTTGAGGGCACGGGCGATGGCCACGCCCTGGCGCTGGCCGCCGGACATGGATTCCACCCAGGAATCGATGTTCGGGATGTGCACGTCGAGCTGGCGCAGCAACTCATGGGTGCGCTTGCGCATGGCCGACGTATCGAGGAAGGGAATGCCGAGCAGCGGCTTCCTGATTTCCCGGCCGAGGAAGACGTTGTCGACCACGTTCATTTTCCCGGCCAGCGCCAGCTCCTGGTAGATGGTGGCGATGCCGTTGCTCCAGGCATCCTGGGGCGAGCGGAAATTGACCTTCCGGCCCTCCATCTCGATCGTGCCTTCATCGGGAAGATGCGCGCCCGACATCGTCTTGATCAGCGTCGACTTGCCGGCGCCGTTGTCGCCGACCAGCGCCATGACCTCGCCCGCCGCGACCTCGAAATCGACATGGTCGAGGGCCGTCAGCCCGCCGAAGCGCTTCACGATCCCCTTCATTTTGAAAACCATTGGCTGGCCTTTCTTTTCCGGTGTCTGTTGCGAAGTTCACGCGAGCGAAGCGGGCTTCATGCCGCCTGCGTCCCCAGTTCGGCGAGCGCGGCATCAAGGTCGTCATGCGAGGCGATCAGGCCCTGCGCGCCCTCTACCGTGGTGGTCAGGCTGCCGGAGGCGGCAGCCCGGCGCGCGGCGTATTCCAGCGTGGCGCCGTTCATCCAGTAGGCGAGAAAGGTGCCGGCAAAACTGTCGCCCGCCCCCGTCGCATCGACCAGCTTGACCGGCAGCGCCGGAACCTCGATCGGCGCCGAACCGTCTGCGGGGAAAACCACCGCTCCGTAGGCGCCGAACGTGATGACGAGATGGCCGCGCCGGGCAAGGCCCGAAAGCCGCGTCCTGACCTCGGCGACAAGCGCCTGCATCGGCAGGCGGATATCGAAGATGTCGCGGATCAACCTGTCACCGGCAAAGGTAAGGTCGATGCGGCCGACAAGGTCCAGAAAGGCATCCGGCGTGCGCGAGGACGCCGGCAGGCCGGCCGAGTGCAGGCTGACCTTCCAGCCCGCTTCATGGAAACGGTCGATGGAGCCGCGCATCCGGTCGTAATGGTAGCCCTCGATATGCATGCAGCAGGGCCGCCCTTCCCGCTTGACGTCGAGCTGACCGGTCAGGTCGACCTCCGACAATTCGAAGGGCTCGTTGACGATGGTGCGGCTGCCGTTTTCCTCGATGAAGACGATGCAGCGCGACAGGCGGTTGTTGTAGGGACGGCGGATGGGCAGGGCGTGCACGCTCTTTTGCGAAAGCTCCGCCAGCGCCCAGTCGCTGTCCGGATCGTCGCCGAGGGCGGTGGCGAGTTCGACGTCGAGCGCGAACTGGCCCGACGTGCCCACGCCGGCCGCGGCGACGGCGACGTTCGCCGCCGGCCCGCCGAGCGCCTTTTCGATGTGATGGGCCGTGATGCGGTCGTCGCGATGCGGAAGCACCTCGACCCGGCACAGATAGTCGACGCTGATGTAGCCCGCGACCACGAGGCGCGCGCAATGCGACCGGTCCTCGGGTTGCGCTCCATTGGCGTGGGAAAGGGCACGCGCGACCACGCTCGGGCGGTAGGCGAGCCGCCGCACCGCGGCGTCGATGCGATCCGCTGTCTCCTTGCGGACGTTCGCGGTGCCGTTCAGGTAATTGGACACGGTCCCGACCGAAACGGCGGCGGCAGCAGCGACATCCGCGATCGTTGGTCGTTTCCTCGTCATCAACTCCATCCCTTATTGAAGCGGTTCAATGCTATGGGTTAAAATTGCCGATTTCAAGTCGATATCTGACGTTCCCGAAAGAAATTTATGCGTATGGTTCGGATTTAATTGAAGGAAATTCAATTTCAGGTCGGAAGAATAGTGTCGGCTTCGGGAAGTCACCGGAGCGGATCAAGCGTATCGGTCGTTATTCAACCGGCCGGAAGGTCACCGTAGCCCCGTTCACACCACCGCCATTCCGGCAACGAAGCCGATCCCGTCCGTTTCCAATAAGGTCGTGATCCAGCAGCGAGGCGCGGGTGGCCCTTGCCCTGTCCTCGTACTCGGCCAATGTCTTCTTCAACCGCCCTCGCCAAAATCGCCGAGGCGGCCAACCTTATGAGATACAGGCTACACAAGAATCTGGGCTACTCGACGATCCATCGGATCGGCGACTACCTGCGTGCTCATGGCACCGGCAAGCACTGGGTCGAGAAAGATCGCGGCGATATTTTCATCCATGCATCGGACGAGCGCGACGACGCGATCCTCAAAAACGAGTTCGCGGACGTTCTCGATGCCATCGACGATTAAGCACGGCTGATGCCCTTAGGACATCAGCCGGCAAGTCAGATTATCCGCAGGGCTACGCCCGCTTTACCGCGAAAAGCTTTTGGCTCAGCGCACGACCAGCACCGGTGTATGGCTGTGCGCCAAAACCTCCGCGGTCTGGCTTCCCATCAACATCCGGCTGATCCCCCGCCGCCCATGGGAGGCCATCACGATCAGATCGCAGTCATAACTCGCGGCGGCCTCGAGGATCGCGGTCGCTGGGTGGGCGTTCGCGACATGAACCGTATTCGCGTCGACCCCCAGCTTGCCCGCCTCGGCCTTGACCGCCGACAGGATTTCACCGGCGAACCGCTTCTGGCCCTCGTCGTATCGCTCGTAGTCGACGGGACTTCCGACCCACCCGGAGCTCGTCGTCGCACCTTGTATGGGGAACCGCTCGGTAGCGACGACGACCGTCACCTTGCTGCCGAGGGCTTTTGCCAGCGACAAGCCCTGGTCGACACCCCGCTGTGCCAGGTCCGAACCGTCGGTGGTAATCAGGATATGGTTGTACAAGGCGCGTCTCCTTCTGTGGCCTTCCCTATACGATGAGGTAGGCACCCGCAGCCCAGCCGGCAAGCAGGCCGGGCGAGTTTGCACGATGTCGCGGCACGTTGGTGCGTTACAAGCCGGTGACTATACGGGCCGCGAGGTGGGAGCAGGCTCCGGCATGGCCGGCCGCGGGTATTCCACCATGCCGGATGGCAGGATTCGGGCGCCTTCGGTCAGGTGCGCCGCCTCGATCCGATCCTGCCCCATCAGGTGAAAGACGTCCTCGCCGCGCGCCAGGAGATAATCGGCGACGATGCGCCGGTGGCAGCGCCACCAGACGGCCTCCGAGCACATCATCGCGCATCGCCGCTCGCGGCCCAGAGTAACGAGCCGGTCGAGCCCGAGGCGAAAACTTTCCGACATCGCGTAGTCGGCATAATTGTGAAAACTCTGGTTTTCCCAGAACCCGTTGGTGTCGGCCGGCACGGATCTCGCCTTGCCGCGCAGCCCGCCCAATTCGGCAATGCGCTCATAGCCGAGTTGGAAGGCGGCCAGACTGCCGCGAAGCGTATCCTCGTTATATTGCGGGTTGGCCCGCGACTTCGGTACTGTTCTTATGTCGACGACGAGCCCGACATCCGCGGCCCGCAGCAGGCCGGTGAACTCCTCCAGCGTGCGGGTCGAATGCCCGATCGTGAAGAACGGCAGCCTCATCGCGACAGCGTCAGGGCTCCGCCCTTATGGGCCGCGATATGGTCGGTCTTGTCGCTCTTGATCTCGTATTGGGGATCGGCCTCCGAAGCGTGCCGCCTGTGGCCCTTGTAGTCGAAGTCGGTCTTATGGATCGCCTTGATCGTCCCGCTTACCCGGCCGGCTTCCGAATTCCAGGTGACATGATCACCGATCTTGAACTTCTCCGACATTCCTGTCTCCTCGAAACCTGCGCACGCCCCTCAACCCGGTTCGGGCGCAACAGGTTCCATCCAGGATCGCAAGTCGCCGGCTAGTGGCCCAGAATCTGGTCGAGAAAGCGCCTGCTGCGCTCATGCACGGGGTTCTCGAAGAAGCGGTCGGGAGTGTTCTCCTCCACGATCTCGCCGCGGTCCATGAAGACTATCCTGTCCGCCACCTTGCGCGCGAAACCCATTTCATGGGTCACGCACACCATGGTCATGCCTTCGCCGGCGAGGTCGACCATCACGTCGAGCACCTCCGAGATCATCTCCGGATCAAGGGCGGAGGTGGGTTCGTCGAAAAGCATGATCCTGGGCGACATGCACAGCGCGCGCGCGATCGCGACGCGTTGCTGCTGGCCGCCAGACAGCTCGCCCGGGAACTTGTCCGCCTTCTCCGGAATCCGGACCCTTTCCAGATAGCGCATGGCCATCGCTTCCGCATCGCCGCGCGTCATCTTGCGCACCAGCATCGGCGCCAGGATACAGTTCTCCAAGACCGTCATGTGCGCGAACAGATGGAAGTGCTGAAAGACCATGCCGACGTCGCGGCGTATCTCCTCGATGTTGCGCAGGTCCTCGTTCAACTCGGTGCCCAGCACGACGATACGGCCGCCGTGATGCTCCTCGAGGCGGTTGATGCAGCGGATCATGGTCGACTTGCCGGAGCCGGACGGGCCGCAGACCACCACCTTCTCCCCTTCGAAGATCGTCAGGTCGACATTGTTGAGGGCGTGATAGGCGCCATAATATTTGTTCACCTGCGTGAGCTGGATGGCAGCTTGTCTCGTTTCCATGGCGGCCGTCTCCTTATTGCTGGCCAACGCGCATGACGCGTTCGAGATAGGCGCCATATCGCGACAGCGTGAAGACGAAGGCGAAATAGATCATGGCGATGAACGCATAAACTTCGACATAGGCGAAGGTCCACTCGCCGGTGCCGTAGGCGGCATTACCCGAGGCCATGATCTCGAAAAACCCGACGATGACCACAAGGGAGGTTTCCTTGAAGGTCGTGACGATCTGGTTGATGGTCGGCGGCAAGGCATAGCGAAATGCCTGCGGCAGGATGATCATGCGCACGCGCTGCCAGTAGCTCAGGCCGAGCGCCTTGGCCGCTTCGTCCTGGCCGACCGGGATGGACTGGATGCCGCCCCTGATGATCTCGGCCTGATAGACGGCGAAGAACAGCGCGAAACCGACGATGACGCGATAAAGCTTTTCCCCCTGGAAACCGGGCGGCAGGACGAAGGGAAAGATCACCGCCGCCGTGAACAGGATCGACACCAGCGGCAGCGAGCGCACGGCATCGATGAAGGCGCCGGTCGTGCGCGAAATAACAGGCAAGGTGGAGCGGCGCAGCAACGCCAGTCCGATCGCGACCGGCATGCCGACGAGCACGCCGCTGGCGAAGATGAAGACCGTCAGGGAGAGGCCGCCCCACTTTTCTTCCGGCACGCTGGTCAGGCCGAGCATGCCTCCCCGCATCAGTGTGTAGAAAATGGCAAAGCCGCAGACCCACAGCATGGCCAGCCGCGCGCTCTGCCAGAACACCGGCAGGCATGAAAGAATGGCCGTCAGGACCACCACCACGCAGGCGAGTCCCGAGCGCCAATGTTCGTCGAACGGGTAAAGGCCGAACAGGATCAGGCGCCAGCGCGCGTTGATGATCGCCCAGCATGCGCCGGAACTGGCATGGCATGCCTCGGGGCCGCCCGCATCCGTCCAGACGGCGTTCATCACGCCCCAGTCCAGCACGTGCCAGAAGACATAGCCGATCAGCAGCAGGCAGGTCAGGCTGACAGCCGAATTGGCAGGAGAACCGAAGAACATCCTGCCGCGTCCGGGCTTCGGGGGTTGTTGCGCCAATGGCACCCTATCCGCAAGGTCGGTCATGGCCATACTCAGGTTGTCGACAGGCCCTTGATCGCGACCGCCTTGTTGATGCGGTTGAGGATCGTGGACAGGGAATAGTTGACGATCAGGAAGCCGGCGATCAGCAGGGCGATCAGTTCGATCGTGTGCCCGCTCTGGGTGATGGAGACGGCGACGACCATGAAATAGTCGGTAAAGCCGACGGCGATACCCAGCGTGGTCGCCTTGAGCAGCCAGACATACTGGTTGATGAGCGTCGGCAGCACCATGCGGATCGCCAGCGGCAGGCGGATACGGCTGAACACTTCCCACGGCCGAAGGCCGAGCGCCGTGGCCGCCTCGACCTGGCCGCGGCTGACGGCCAGGAAGCCGGCCCTCAGCACCTCGGCGATATAGGTGCCGCCGTAGATCATGATCGAGGTGGCGAGCGCGGCAAATTCAGGCGGAATGGCAATGCCGCCGCGGAAATTCAGCCCCTTCAGCGCAGGGACACTGATCAAGGTGCCCTCCTCGCCTCGCCCGACGAACAGGATCACCAAGGCAATGGCACAGGACAACGCAAGCACCGCGAGCCAGGCGGCGCGGCGAAGGGATGGCTGCTTGCGGGCAAAACGGCGGGCGTGCGCGATCCACAGCGCGATGCCCAGCCCGACGATAACGGCAAGGCTGGCGCTGACGGCCGCTATTGCGGACACGTCGAGGGCAGGGATGAAGAGACCGCGGGCCGACAGGAACACCGTATCAAAAACCGAATAGGCCTGACGCGGCGGCGGCAGCCGCGTGTAGACGGCATACCAGAAGAAGACCTGCAGCAGGATCGGGACGTTTCTGAAGGTGTCGACATAGATCGTGCCGATCGCATTCAGCATCGGGTTGCGCGCGGTGCGGGCCGCCGCGACGACCATGCCGACCATGGTCGCAAGCATCAGCGATATGCTGCCCAGGAACAGCGTGTTGATCATTCCGATCACCAGCACTTTCCAGTAGGGGTCGTTGGGCGTGTAGGGGAGCAGCGAGAAGTTGATGTCCCACCCGGTCGACTGGAAAAGGAAGCCGAAGCCGGCGGTGATCCCCTGGGCTCGCATATTCGCGCTGGCGGTCAGCGCGAAGAACACGATCACCCCGACGACAGCCGCTAGGAACAGCGCCTGCGCTGCCCAGTTGCGAAACCTGGCGTTTCTAAGAAGCTTGAACATCGTCGGGGTCACTCGAAAAGAGGCGGGACCCGCCAGGGTCCACGCCATGAAGGGCATGCGGGGCCGGAATCACCGGCCCGCGCCGCATCAATCCAGGACGAGAGGATAGAAGACGCCGCCTTCGGTGAACAGCGAATTGACGCCGCGGTCCAGCTTGTAGGGCGAATCCTCGCCGAGGTTGCGCTGCCAGAACTCGGCCGCGTTGCCGTACTTCTTGATCACGTTGTAGGCCCAGTCGTCCGAATCGAGCCCCAACTGCTTGCCGATCCCCGGGGTAGCTCCGAGCAGCTTCGCCACTTCGGGGCTGGACGGGTTGGCCTTGGCCTCATCGACATTCTTGCTAGTGATGCCGTTCATTTCGGCCAGCCACAGGGCGTTGAGCACCCAGTTGCCGATATCGACCCAGTTGTCGTCACCCTGGCGCATGACCATGGCCACGGGCTCCGCCGCCATCACGTCGGGCAGGATGATGTTTTCGGCCGGGTCCTTGTCCTTGAGGCGGACAGTGGACAGCACCACGTCCCACTGCGCATAGGCGTCGCAACGGCCGGAGAGATAGGCGGCGTCGGTTTCTTCCGACTTCTCGATCGCCACGAACTTCACGTCCAGCTTGAGCTTGTTGGCGTAGTTCGCCATGTAGCGTTCGATGGTCGTGCCGGCGGGAACGCAGATCGTGCCACCATTGAGGTCAGGGATATGCTCGGCGCCGGTGCTCTTGTGGACCATCACGCGAATCGGGGCCACGAGATAGGGGCGCGTGAATTGCAGGTGCAGGTCGGTATCGCGGCCGAACGTCCAGCCCGTCGCCTTGATGACAACGTCGAGATCGCCCGACTGCAACGACGGGAAACGCTGCGCCCAGCCGACGGGAACAACCTTGAGGTGTCCTTCGTCGGTGCCGAAGACCGCCGTCGCCATGGCCCGGCAAAGGTCGATGTCGTAGCCCCGCCACTGGCCCTTGTCGTCCACTTCGGCAAAGCCGAGATAGGAGCCGTTATGCCCGCTGCACAGCAGCGAGCCGCGCGCCTTGACGGCCTTGAGCGTGTCGCCGGATTCGGCATGTGCCGGGAGATTTCCGAACGAAACCACGCAGGCGGCCATCATCATCAGACGCGAAATCGTCTTTTTCCACATATTTGCTGCTCCCCAGTTGACAACGATTCTAGCTTCGACGTCGCTTCTCCCTGACATCGAAAGGTAGATGTTATAATTAATAACAAAATTCCGAAGTTGGCAAGCGCTAATGAAACGGCCGAGGCGACAGCTTGCCCCAAAAGCATCCCAAGGTACGACGAAACAATGGGAATCCGGGGTGAATGTGGCGAAAATCACGCAATTTTTCCGCTTATGCGGCAATAGATGGGACACATGCCTGGTTTTGATCGACCATCGGAACCGAGGCCCGCTCGACGAAGCGCCAAGGCACGCGCATGGGACAGCATGGCGACAGCCAGCGAACCCGCCATCTTTCGCCTTGTATTATCCGGTATTTTGTAATTTGTTATAACTCTCATTTCTGGAGGGATCTTCATGGATAGGCATAAAGGCAGGCGCGTGCTGGTGACGGGAGCCGCCAACGGCATCGGCTGGGCCTGCACGCAATTCTTCGCTTCCGAGGGGGCGGCGCTGTTTCTCGTCGACCTGCCCGGAAAAGGGCTCGCGGATCGCGCCGCCTCCCTCGGAAGCGGGGTGCGCTTCGCCGAGGCGTCGGTCACCGACGAGAAGGCCATCGGCGATGCCGTAGCCGAAATGACCGAGGCCTTCGGCGGCGTCGATGCGGTCGTCAATTCCGCCGGCGTCGTGGTGGTCGAGCCGGCGTTGGAGCACGGCATCGACGTCTTCCGGCAGGTGATCGACACCAACCTGGTCGGCACCTGGATCGTGTGCCAGGCTGCCGCGCGCCAGATGGCACGGCAAGGTGGCGGCGGCGGCGCCATCGTCAACATCAGCTCCGTCTACGGCTTCCAGGGCGCACCCAGCCGCACCGCCTATTGCGCGTCCAAGGGCGGCGTGATCGCGCTGACGAACTCGCTCGCGGTCGAGTGGGGTCCGCTCGGCATCCGCGTCAACAGCGTGGCGCCCACCGGCACGCGCACCCCCATGGTTCAGGACCTGATCGACCGTGGCATCTACAAGCTCGAGGCCGTCGGCCGCAAGACGCCGCTCGGCCGCCTTGCCGAGCCGGAAGAGGTTGCCGCCGCCTGCGGCTTCCTCGCCGGCAACGAGGCTGGGATGATCAACGGCCATCACCTTCATGTCGACGGCGGCTGGCTCGCCAACGGCTTTCCGACCTAACCGAGACAACAGGAGAACACCATGGCGAAGAGACAAAACATTTCCTCGGGCTCCAAATTCGAGGAGGCATTCGGCTATTCCCGCGCGGTGAAGGTCGGCGACACACTCTACATTTCGGGGACCATCGGCATGGACTATGCCGCCGGCGCGATGCCGGAAGACCCGATCGGCCAGCTGCGGCAGATCATCCGCAATTTCGAGCAGCCCCTGTCGGCGGCCGGCGCCTCGTTGCGCGACATCGTGCAGATCACCACCTACGTCTCGGCGCCGGAAATCTTCCAGCAGATCGGGCCGGAGATGGGCAAGATTTTCGGCGACGTCCGGCCCACCAACGCGGCCCTCGTCGTTGCCTTCCCCGTGCCCGGCGTGCTTGTCGAGATCGCGGCGACGGCAGTCGTCGGCTGCGGAAGCTGAGGCGGGAGCGGACAATGAGCGATCCATCCACCGTCACGCATGGCGGCGTCACCTACACGATCGTGGCGCTCGACGGTTGCCTCGATCTGGCGATGGGCCTGCACAGGCAGGGCAAGCCCTGGCACTCGCATGTGCTTTCCCCCGGCTGCGAGCACAATCCCTATGCCGATGGCTACGCCATCGTCGTCGAGGACGACAGCGAACGCCGCGCCTATATCGCGCGGTCGGAGGGCTTCCCCGAAGTCGACAAGGACCTGGTGAAGATCCTGCACGGCGACGACATCCTCGACGCGTCCAAGACGGCATCCGCAGGGGGTAGCGGCAAGGCGGTCGCCTCGCCGATGCTGGAACGGCTGCGCGAGATCGACGCACGCCGGATCGCCTGGCATCACCACATGAATTTTCCGACCTGCGCGTTCAACCCGCAGCCCGGGAAATGGGCCATCACCATCGAAAGCGGCGAAGGCAGCTTCTTCGAAGCCTATGACGGCGAGCCGATCGACGTCCTGCGGGAAGTCGAGGTGCTCTACTTCAACAACCTTGAAGGCAGGCGGTAGCCTCGTAACAACGAAATTACGCCGGGCAGCAGGCCCGGCGTAATTCAGCGTACGCCCTGTTTGACCAGCGACGCAAGCGTCGCGTCGTTCAGCGCATTCCAGGGAATATAGGCGTCGAGCCAGGCGGCGGCCCTTCCCGTATAGAGGATCAGTTCCTCGAGAGCCTGTGACGCCGTGGCAGCATCCTTCAGCAGAGGCCTGGCATCATCCAGCACCGCGCCGCAGCCATGCAGGGCGCAAAAGCCGTCGATGCGGGCGTTGAAGGCGTCGATGAGGAAGCAGGCGACGTGGCCGCGGCGATCGAGGGAAATCCCGAAGGCATCGCTGCGCAACCGCCACAGCAATTCATGCAGCTTTCGCAACTCGCCCTCGGCCATGGCCAGCGGTCCATAGGGCAGCATCATGCCGCTGCGGCGCATCAGCCCGTACATCTCGTCCGGCACCGTCGCCCACATCTGCCGGCGAGCCGCGCGCAGGGCCGCCAGCGCCGGCGATGCCGGCTCTTCCTCGGCAATGGCCAGGGCGTCGCACCCTTCCCCGGCCAGCAATTCGGCCCGCAGCAGGCCCTGACCATGGTTCTGGACGACATGACGGCCATACGCCTTGAGCCAGTCAATGTCGCCGGTCAGGCGGCCAAGGACGGAAACCTGCGCCTTTTCGGCCTGTAACTCGCCGTAGATCAGTTCGAGGAACTGCCGCTCGGGCCAATAGAGGAACGTCCCCGCCGGCAGCGTCAGGATGTCCTGCGCCTTCTCGATGTCGGCCACGACCGGCGCGTGCCAGAAGATGTGCTGCCCGGCGATCTTCGCGCAGTGGATGTCCAGTTCGGCCGGCAACGTGGAGATCAGCCTGCCGATCGTCTGCGGCGCGAGATCGGGGAAAAGCTCGATTTCGTGAGCCCTGCCGTCAAGCCTGAAGAAAAGCGAAGCCATGTAGTCCTCACGATTTGGAAAAATAGGTGCCGCCCACGACTTGCCGTGTCGGCATCATCTCGATGGTCGAAAGATCCACCGCCGGCGGACTGTCCAGCACATGCAGGATCGTCTGCGCCACATCCTGCGGCAAAACGCAATCATAGCCGTCATAAAGATCGGCATCGATCCCTAGCTGCTCATGAATGCCGGTCTTGACGCGGCCAAGGCGAATCTCGCTGACCCGGACCGCTGTATCGCGCAGATCGTAGCGCAGATTGGCGGCGATGGACTGCAACGCCGCCTTGGTCGCGCTGTAGACGCCCGGGCCGGTGCCGGCGACGCTGCCGCAGACGGAGCCGAGCAGTACGACCGTACCGCGTCCCCGCTCGACCATGCCGGGCACGGTGGCCCTCAACAGGTTGACGGTTCCCGCGACATTGACGGACAGCAGCGAGGACACCGTCTCGGGCGACGTCAGATGAATCGGCTCCTGCGGGCCGAGGATACCAGCGGTGTGAACGACCGCGTCGGCCCTCATCCCGCCCAGCACCCGCATCACCGCCCCGGGATCGGTTATGTCGGCAACCGCCATGGCACAGCCGGTGCGCCGGGCGAGCGCTTCCAGGGCCGGCCTGCGGGTCGCAAGCGCAATGACCTGAAAACCCCTTTTCACGAGCGCTTCCGTGACCGACTGGCCGATGCCGCCGGTGGCGCCGGTTACGATCACGGTCTGCGTCATGGAGCGGCTCCGTTCACGACGCCGCCCGGATATTCTGCCTCACCAGTCTGGCAACCGCTTCCGTAGCCTCGACCTGCGGCATATGGCCGACGCCGGACAGGAAATGCAACGCCGCCTGCCCGCCCGTGCCCAGGGCATGATGCATGGGGATGACCTTGTCCTGTTCACCCCAGACGATTTTCACCGGCGCCGAGATACCCTTGACGACATGACGGAAATCGGCCGCCTGCGTCCCGTCCGGAAAGACGGCCTCGGCGATGCGCAGTTGCGCCTCGCGAAGCCCGGCATCCGAACGCGCCTGCATGGTCGCCGCCACAAAAGCCGGCGAGGCGAGCGTGGCGTCGCAAAAGAGCCTCGACAACCAGGGAGCCAGGCTCTCGATCCGCGTGGCGCGGGCAAGGCCCGAGACGAAGCCGCCGTTGATATCCGGCCCCAGCCCGGCCGGCGCCAGCAGGGTCAGCGATCGGATGGCGTGGCGCCCGCGCGCGGCAAGGGCCAGGGCGACAGCCCCGCCGAGCGAATGAGCGACCAGATGGAAATCGTCGATGGCCGCCTGGTCGAGCGCCTGCGCCACGGCTTCGGCCATCTCGTTCACGGAAGGCCCGTCCTGCGGCAGCGGCGAACGGCCATGCCCCGGTAGGTCGACAAGAATGGCATCGAAGCCGTTCCCCAGTGCGGCGAGCAACGGCTGCCATGACGGGCCGTCGCCGCCAAAGCCGTGCAGGAACATTATCCTGTCGCCCTGGCGATTACCGCGCCTTTGGATGTTCAGGCCATCGGCCGTTTTCCCTGCGCCAGCCGAAACGAGGGGGCTTGCCTCTTCGCGCAGCATCGGCACTGCGGCAGCCCCGCCGGCCTTCTCCACCACGTGGGCATCGAGATCACGCAACTTGATGCGCCCGGACGGGCTCGAAGGGACAATCGCGGCGAGGTCGATATTCCTTAGCGCGGCGACACGGCGGGCCAGTGGCGAAGCCACCACGCGCCGTTCGTCACTACCCTGCGGCACCGACGCCGCCGGCGCCTGCACCGGGCTTGTCGAAGACACGGGCACCGATGCAGACGACGGCACGGCAGGGGCCGCCGTGACCCCATCGCCGATGATGCCCAGTACGCCGCCGACTTCGATTTCCTCGCCGATCCCGACCCTTATTTCCGCAAGCACGCCGGAAGCCGGCGCCTCGATTTCCGTCGCCGCCTTGGCCGTTTCCACGGTCACGACGGTTTCCCCGGCCTCGACCCGCTCGCCCGGCTTTTTGTGCCATTCGACGACGACGACGGCTTCCATATATTCGCCGCCCGCGCCTACCACCGTGATTTCGGTCACAACCGGACCCTCCTCACTTGAGTATGTTTCGTGCGGCGTCTGCGATTTTGGTCGCATTCGGCAACACGGCCATTTCCAACGGCTCGCTGTAGGGAACCGGCATGTCCGGCAGCGTCACCCGCGCCACCGGCGCGTCGAGATCGTCGAACGCATGGTCCATGATCGTGGCCGACAATTCGGCGGCGTAGCCACAGAAGCGCCATCCCTCGTTGACGACAACCGCATGGTGCGTCTTGGCGACCGAAGCCTTGATCGCGGCAAGGTCCAGCGGCCGCAGGCTGCGCAGGTCGATCACCTCCGCGGAGATGCCGTCCGCCGCCAGCAGGTCCGCCGCCTTCCGGCTCTCGATCACCATGCGCGACGTGGCGAAGATCGAGACGTCGCGTCCCTCGGTGACGATCTTTGCCTTGCCGATCTCGACCAGGTGCTCCGGATCGTCCGGCACCTCGTCGCGCTGGTTGTAGAGCAGCTTGTGCTCGAGGAACACGACCGGCTGACTGTCGCGGATCGCGGATTTCAGCAGCCCTTTCGCATCCGCCGGGGTAACGGGCGCCACCACCTTGATGCCCGGGATGTGGGCGACCAGCGCATCGAGGCTCTTGGAATGCTGCGCCCCGGCACCGGCGCCGCCGCCACCTTGCGTGCGCAGGACGAACGGCATCGTCACGCCGTCCCACAGATATTCGTAGATCGACGCCTGGTTGATGAGCGCGTCGAGCACCAGCGGCATGAAGTCGGCATACATGATTTCGAGGATCGGCCTGGTGCCGGTCATCGCGGCCGTAACGGCCATGGCGGCAAGGGCCTGTTCCGAGATCGGGGTATCGCGTATGCGGGATTCGCCGAACTCCTCCATCAGCCCGCGCGTGACCTTGAACACGCCGCCATAGCGCCCGATGTCCTCGCCGAACACGAACACGGTCGGATCGCGCTGCATTTCCTCGCGCAAGGCCTGGTTTAGGGCCTCGGCATAACGCATCATGCTCATATCAGACGGCCCCGGCGTAAGGAGAGGATTGTTCGAAGACGGCGAAGCTCGGAAGCGGCGCGGCGAGCGCCTGCTCCACCGCCCGGTCTACTTCCGCGACCGCCGCCTTCTCGATCTCGTCGAGGCGTTCCTTGCCGACCGCCTCCACCAGCGAATCATAGCTGATGCGGATGGGGTCCCGCGCCTTCCAGGCGGCAAGGTCGGCCTCGCTCTGATAGCCGCCCATGTCGGAGGTCGAAAAGCCCTCCCAGCGATAGGTCTTGGTCTCGATCAGCGAAGGCCCCTCACCCCGGCGCGCGCGGTCGACGGCGGCGGAAACCGAGCGATAAACCTCGACGGCGTCGTTGCCGTCCACGATCTCGCTGGGCATCGCATAGCCTGCGCCGCGAATGCTCAGATCGGCGACCGGCGACTGCACGCTCTGGTGCACGGTAAGGCCATATTGATTGTGCTCCAGCAGGAACACCATCGGCAGCTTCCACAGCCCCGCCATGTTCATGGCTTCATGGCAGATACCCGTCTGGGCGGCACCGTCGCCGAAGAAGCACAACGCCACGTTGGACGCCCCCCTGACCTGGATGGAAAGGGCCATTCCCGCCGCCGCCGGAATGCTGGCGCCGACGATGGCATTGCCGCCGATCAGGCCCTGCGTGATATCGCCGATCAGCATGTGCCCGGCCCGGCCGCCGCAATAGCCGGTCTCGCGGCCGAGGATTTCCGCCGCGATGCGGCCGACATCCAGCCCCTTGCCGATATAATGCGCATGGCCGCGATGCGTGCTGGTCACGAAGTCCTCGGCCGACAGCATGGCGGTGGCGCCGACACCGACCGCTTCCTGCCCGTCGCAACGATGGATCGGCCCGCGAGTCTTGCCCGCCTTGTGCAATTCGCCCAGCCGCTCCTCGAGCAGGCGGGTCAGAATCATACGGCGGTGCATTTCCAACCGCTCGTCGATGGAAGGTGAATTCTTCTTCATCCAGATGCTCCTGAGGATGACAGCGCCCGGCAGGCCTATTTCGCGGTCCGTTGGTACATCTTCGTGCCGCCGATAACCTGATGGGTGGGCACGACCTCGATCTGCGCCACGCAGACATGCGGCGGCGTCGCCAGCACGAAGCGGATGACGTCGGCCACGTCCTCGGGGTTCATGCATTCATACGGATCGTAGAGAAGTTCCGCCGCCTTGGCGTGGTCCCCATCGAACATCTCGGCATGCATGCCGGAACGCACCCGGCCCGGCCGCAATTCGGTCACCCTGACATCGGTGCCGAAAAGCTCCAGCCGCAGGTTGGCGCTCATAATGTGGATGGCGGCCTTGGAGGCGCTGTACATCGGCTGGCCGGCGGACGGATACGGGCCGGCGATCGAGCCGATGTTGATGACGTGGCCATGGTTGCGCGAAACCATCCCCGGCACCACGGCGGACAGCGCGTTGTGAACGCCGACGACATTGACGTCCATGATGCGCTGCGCCGACTCGTGGGGGACGGAGTAGTAGGTGCCCGTCACCCCGAGCACGCCCGCGGCGTTGACGAGAATGTCGATCTCCCGCGAGCCGAAAAGCGCCTGCATCCGCGAGACGTCGGTCACGTCGACGAAGCACGTCTCGACATTGGCGACGCCTTCGAGTTCCTTCAGGCGGGCCTCGTCGTTCGACGCCGCGATAACCTTGACGCCCTGACCTGCCAGCATCCTGACGATCGCGGAGCCGATTCCGCCACTACCGCCAGTGACCAGCGCGCTTGCTCCAGCCTTCAACATCCCATTCTCCATCGCCCGAAACGATGGCTAATGTTATTTGTTATATCAAATCGGCGTCAAGTGAAATTATCGACTATCGTCCGCGGAAGGGGCAGCCCTACTGCTGGGCGCCGACGGCCGCGTGCAACGCCTGGCCCGAAAACTCGATGTCGTGCGTGACAGCGGCGGCGACCGTCTCGGGATTGCCCTCCCGTACCGCGCGCAGGATCGCTATGTGATTGAGGATGCCGGTGTCGGTCTTGGCGAAATCGGGATAGATGACGTTGAGGTAGGAACCGGTTCGAAGCCAGCAGCTTTCGATCATCCGAACCAGGAAAGGCATGCCCGACGCCTTATAGATACTGAAGTGAAAACTCCAGTTTAAGTCGATCAGAAGCTTGTATTCCTTTTTCTGGTTTGCCTCGATCAGCTGGTCGTTCAGCGCACTTATTTCTATGATGTCTTTCGGCTTCAAGTTCGGGGTTGCTTCGCGGGCCGCAAGCCCTTCTAAAGACACGCGAACTTTCATCAATTCCCGCAGTTTGTCCTCATCGAGGCGGGGAACGTAAATCGAGCCGTTCGTCTCGCCCAGTTCGAGGACGCCTTCCGCCGCGAGGTTGAACAACGCCTCCCGCGCCGGCGTCAGGCTTACCCCGAGCGACGCCGCGACGGCTCGCAAGGTCAGCTTCTCGCCCGGCTTGAAAAGACCCGCCATGATGGCGTGGCGCAGTTGCTCGCGCACACGCACGCCGAGCGTCTCGGTACGCTCAAAGGGCGCGAAACTTTCCAGGGCCTCCACCATCATTCTGTCCTTGCAGGTTCCAAATTGTTGTAACGTCTATTGTTTAGCACGTTTTGCCGAACGCGCTAGGCAAACGGTTTTGGCCTGTTTGGCCGAGCCGATTGCCGGCAGGGGCCGATTCGCCGCCAAAACAGCGCGCCAAGACCGGAGAAGCGGCCCGACCGACATGGTTCGGCGGTAGAATCCAGTTTACATTTTTTTATAACATATTACAGTCTGGCTGCTCAACATGCCGAGGCCTCCCGGTGAAGATTTGCTGGATACACCCCACGACCAGGAACGACGGTCTTTCCCGCCTGTGGGACAAGCTGGATGCGGTGGTGCGCCCCGCTTTGAGACCGGATACCGAACTGGAGTTCCGCTTCCTGGCCCGGAGCGGTAATTTCACGCGCTCGCTTTACGCCGAGCACCTGAACTCGGTGCACATGGTCGAGGCAGCCTTGCAGGCGCGCGACGACGGCTTCGACGGCGTCTATTTCGGGTGCTGGAACGATCCCCTTTGGGAAACGCGCGAAGTGCTGGACATTCCCGTCGCTTCCGTCGGCGAGCAGTCGATGCTGGCGGCGCTCAGCATGGGCAAGCGGTTTGCGGTCGTCACCGTCTCGGAAAAGACCGCGGCCGCGATCGAGAACGATCTGGCGGCCTACGGTCTGTCCAGCCGCGCCATCGCCAATCCGGTCCGCAGCATCATGCCGGAATCGGACGGTGGGCTCCTGCTCGGTTCCGTGGACGATCCGCACGCGAATTTCGTCCCGCGACTCGAGGCCGTCGCCGCCGACTGCATCCGTGACGGCGCCGAGGTCATTCTGGTGGGGTGTGCCTATTACGGCCCCTTGCTGCGCGCCGCCGGTTACGGCGAAATTCCAGGCACCGGCGTGCCTGTTCTCGATTCAAGCACGGTCGCCCTGAAATACCTGGAGGCGATGACCGATATTTCCCTCAAGCTGGGTATCGTCAAGAGCAACCGCCGGCACCTGAAGGCCCCGCCTCGCGAGGCTCTGGACCGCGCCCGCGCCAGTCTCGGTCTCATCTGAACCACGAAGCAACCCTTACAGCAAGGCAACCGCACCATGTCCCTGGCGAGCCCTATCGACAGCAGTCTCTCCGGTGTCGTCTGGACGAGGACGCTGAAAGAACCCGTCCGCCGCTATCCTGCCCTTTCGGGCGAGGAGACGGCCGACGTGGTCGTCATCGGCGCCGGCTACTGCGGCCTGAACGCGGCCATTCATGCCGCCAGGGGCGGGGCGAGCGTCATCCTCCTGGAAGCCGGCGCCGTCGGCAACGGCGCGTCGGGCCGCAACGGTGGCTATAATGTGCCGCACTTCCCCGGCACGGTGTCCCCCTCCCAGGTCGTCTCGCTGCTCGGCAAGCGCAAGGGCCAGGCCCTGGTGGAACTGGTACTGACCGGCGCGGACGCCGCCTTTCGCCAGGCGGAAGCCTTCCAGATCAATTGCTCGGCCGTGCAGAACGGCTGGATGCAGCCCGCCCATTCGGACACTGCCCTGCAAAAGGTGCGCAAGGTCTATGAGGACTGGAAGGCATTCGGCGCCAATGTCGAATGGCGCTCGGCCGCCGACGTCCACGATCTCCTCGGGGCGCAGGGTTATCTCGGCGGCTGGTGGAACGCCACGGGCGGCACCGTCAACCCCTACGGGCTGGCGATCGGCCTCGGCCGGGCCGCCGATCAGTCCGGCGTAAAAATCTTCGAGCACAGCCCGGCCACGAAAATCGAGGAGGACGCCGGCGGCGTGATCGTGCACAGCGGCCAGAACCGCGTCCGCGCAAAAACCGCGCTCGTCACCACCAATGCCTATACGGGCGATTTCCTGCCGCAGGTGCAGCGCTCGGTCATTCCGGTCTACCTCTACCACGCCACGACAAGGCCGCTGCGTCCCGAGTTGCGCCGCCAGATCCTGAAAACCGGTCTTTGCTTTACCGACACGCGCAAGTCGGGCGGCTTCGGCCGGCTCGACCCGGAGGGTCGACTGATCCCGGGTGGTGCCGTCTTCGCTTTCGGCGACAAGAGGGCCTATGGCGAAAGGCACGCCCGTTCCCGCCTGAAGCTCCTGTTTCCGCAGCTTACCGACGAGGACACCGTCCTCGACAGCTACTGGGAGGGCTATTGCGCCGTCACCGACAGCTATCTTCCGCACATGCAACGCCTCGGCCGAAGCGTCTTTTCGGTCGTCGGCTTCTCGACGCGCGGGGTCAACCTGGCGCAGAACCTCGGCCGGGTCGTCGGTGAATTTGCCGCCGGCAAGCGCCGGATGGAGGACATTCCGGTGGAATTGGTCGAGCAGCGCAAGGATGTCGCCCACTGGTCGATAAAGGCGCGCGCCGCCCGCCTCGTCTTCCCCTTCTACAAGGCCAAGGACCGGCTGGGCCTGACCTGATATCGCGACGCATTCATTGACGGAGGCAGACGCTCATGGGCGCCTACGACCCGCTTTTTGAACCTCTCAAGATCAGGAACATCACGCTCAGAAACCGCTTCCTGAGCACGAGCCATGAGCCGGGCTACGTGCTGGCCGGCAACATCACCGATCGCTACATCGCCTATCAGGAAGAGAAGGCGAAGGGCGGCGTCGGACTCAGCCAGTTCGGCGGAGCGACGGCCGTTTCGGCCGAAAACTCCTTCTACTACGGCCAGATAAACGGCTCCGTGGATGCCGTCATTCCGCAGTTCCGGCGCATGGCCGCGGCAATCCACAAGCATGGGGCACATTGCACCGTGCAGCTTACCCATGGCGGCCGCCGCGAGCGCTGGGACCTGACGAACTGGCTTCCCACATTCTCCCCCTCGCCGCTGAGGGAGATCATCCATGGAACGTTCCCGGCCACCATGGAGGATCATGACATTCGCCGTACGATCGAGAATTACGTCGCGGCGGCCATCCGCGTTCGCGAAGGCGACGTCGACGGCATCGAGATATCCTGCCAGGCAGGTACCCTGATCGAGCAGTTCTGGTCGCCTGCCATGAACCACCGCACGGACGGCTACGGCGGCTCGCTCGCCAACAGGATGCGCTTCGGCCTCGAAATCCTCGAAGCCGTCCGAAGGCGCCTCGGCGACGACTATGTCATCGGCATGCGCATGCCGGGCGACGAGATGCTCAAGGGCGGGCTCTCGCAGGACGATTGCATCGCCATCGCATCGACCTATGCCAGAAGCGGCCTGATCGACTTCATCAGCGTCGTCGGCGGGCAGGCCACCGACTACCAGTCGGAAGCCCGTATCTGGCCGACGATGTGGGTTCCTTCCGCGGCCTACCTGCCCCTGGCCAAGGCCATCCGCGACGAGGTTTCGGACAAGGTCAGGATATTCCACGCCACTCGCATCACCGATGCGGCCACCGCGTTGCACGCGCTGGCGGGCGGCTATGTCGACATGGTCGGAATGACGCGCGCCTTCATCGCGGACCCCCACCACATCAACAAGCTGCGTTCCGGCCAGGAGCACGACATCCGGCCCTGCGTAGGCGTGGGCTACTGCGTCGACCGCGCCATTCGCGGCATCGACGCGCTATGCGCGCATAATGTCGCCACCTCGCGGGAAGCGACCATTCCCCAGGTCGTGAATCCGGCGCAAATCCGGAAAACGGTGGTTGTCGTGGGCGGCGGACCCGCCGGCATGGAAGCCGCCCGCATCTCGGCCCGGCGCGGCCACAAGGTCGTGCTCTTCGAAGCTGCAAGCGAACTCGGAGGGCAGCTTCTGCTTGCCGCCCGCGCCACATGGAGACGCGACCTGAAGGGCGTCAGCGCCTGGCTTGCTCAGCAGATGCACCATCTGAAGGTCGACCTGCGCATGAATAGCTATGCCGACGAGGACGCCGTGCTCGCGGAAGAGCCCGATGCCGTCATCGTGGCGACCGGCGGGCTGCCGAACCTCGGCCGTTTCGCCGGCAGCGAACTGGCGACGTCGGTCTGGGACCTTCTCTCCGGGCAAGCCGGCGTGAAGGACGAGATCGTGCTTATCGACGAGAACGGAACGGCTTCCGCCGCATCGGCCGCCGAATTCGCCGCCGCCAGGGGCGCGAAGGTGACGATCGTCACTCCCGACCGCGAGTTCGGGCGCGAGATCGGCGGCACCAATCTCGGCGCTCATATGAGCGAACTCTACAAGCACGACGTGCGCATCGAGACCGACACGAGGGCGCAATCGATAAGCCGGCAAGGCAACCGCCTTCTCGTCGTCCTGCAGAATACCTACAGCGGCAAGACGCGCGAAATGGTGGTCGACCAGGCGATAGGCGACAACGGAACCCTGCCGAACGACGACCTCTATTTTGCGCTGAAGCCAAAATCCCGCAACCTTGGCGAGGTCGACCTGCGCGCCTTGGCCGACGCCCGCGAGCAGGCAATCGTCGGCAACCCCGGCGGCCGGTTCTCGCTGTACAAGGTCGGCGATGCTTGGGCATGCCGCAATCTTCACGCCGCCATGCTGGATACGGCAAGGATCTGCCATCCGCTCTGACCGGGCGGGATCGGCCGGCTCGGCTCCAGCCCGGATCGGATCAAATCTCCAGCGGCAAGGGATGGAAACATGTTCCTGGAACCAACCGACCGACGATACCAGGACCTGGTGGCGCATCTTGGCGAGCGCCATGCCGGCAAGTCCGATCTCAACGGCAGGCCGTGGCAAGAGCACTACCGTCGGGTCGCCGTCCGCGTGGCGATGCTCAACCCGCGCGCCAGCCGTGACCAGATGGAAGCAGCCCTGTTCCACGACGCCTTGTTCCATGGCGGAGGCGGCTACGCGTTCATGGAACGGATGGGCTTGAGCGCCGAATCGATCAGGATCGTGCGTGCCTCGACCCCGCCTCCCGACAAGGACTATTTTCGCGACCTGCGCGACATGACTCCCGAGCAGAATGCGCTGTATCAGACCTATATCCGTGCGCTCGCCGCAACCGGCGACGCACCGACGATCGAATTCAAGCTGGCCGATATCTGCGACACCATTGAACAGCTGACGTTCTGCCGCATCGAGGAAGTGCGCAAGCAGCTATACGACCAGTATCTCCCCGCCAGAAGCTTGCTCGAGGACGAGTTGCGCAGATCGAACGACACGCGCGGCCAGGGCGCTCCGGCGAGCGTCATGCGATGAACAAGCCGCCGTTCACATGGAGCGACTGGCCGGTGATGTAGCTGGCGTCCACTGAGAGCAGAAATTGCACGGCGGCAGCCACATCGTCGGGCGCACCGAGCCGGCCGAGAGGAATGCGGCCCCGGTAGCTTTCCAGTTCCGCTTCCGGAACGCGATCCTCGGTTCCCCTCTCTTTCTCGATGAACCCCGGAACCACGCAATTCACCGTCACGCCCTGCCCGGCAAGGTGGATCGCCAGGCTCCGCACGGCGGTCTCGAGCGCGCCCTTCGATGACGCCGACATGGGAAACTGGCGAATATCCGTGCGGAACATATGGGACGTGAAGCTGCCGATGGCGACGATCCTGCCGCACGCGGAGCGGGCAAGGTGTGGAGCCGCCGCCCGCGCGATCGCGAAAAAGCTGAAGACATTTCCCCGGAACGCATATTCCAGATCGGCTGAAGAGCCTTCGTCGAAGGGCTTCAGAATGGGAAAGCCGGCATTGGCGACGACATGGTCCAGGCGGCCGAAACTGGCCTGCGCGGCGTTCACCAATCCGTCACCGAGCGCCTCGTCCGTCAAGTCGCCCAGGAACGTGGTGGCCTCGCATCCTTCGGCACGCACCAGGCTGGCAACGCGTTCCAGCGCCTCGGCGGATTTCCGGGCATGAAGCACCAGGCCGCCATGGCTGCGCGCCAGCCTCAACGCCGTTGCGGCCCCGATGCCCGAGGATGCGCCGGTAATAATCGCTACGGGTTTTTCCATGTCAAAGACGTTCCGTTGAATGGTCTGAATGCGGTGATGCCGGCTCACGCGTAAATATAGCCGCCGGAAACGATGATGTTCTCGCCCGTCATGTATGTGTTCTTCGGGCCGCCGGCCATCAGCACCCATTCAGCCATCTCGCGCGGCTCTCCCCCGCGCCCAAGCGGGCTCGCGGCGGCGAGTTCGGCAAGAAAGCCGGCCTGGCGGGCCTTCTCGGTGGCCATGCCGGCAGGCGCGACGGAGTTCACCAGAATATTGTCGTGGGCAACCTCCTGCGCGAAACTCCGCGTCAGGCTGACCACCGCTGCCTTGGTCGCCGCATAATGCGCGTTTTGCGGATGCGCCTTGAACGCGTCCACCGACGTGATGTTGACGATGCGCCCCTTGACGAGGGCACCGGATTTCTGCGCCCGGAACTGCTCGATGGCGGCGACGCACATATGATAGGTGCCTTTGACGTTCACCGAAATCGACGCGTCCCACTCCGCGTCGGTGATCTCCAGCATCGGCTTGCGCGGGTAGATCGCCGCCGAATTGATGAGCGTATCGACATGGCCGAGTTCGGCCGCGACCTGTGAAAACGCCTTATGCGCCGGGGCGGAAGTCCTGATATCGCAGCCGGCATACGCGCTCTTCAAACCGGCGGCGCGGGCCGTGGCGAGCGCGGCGTCCGCCGCCTTCTCGTCGATATCGATGAGGCCGATGGCCGACGCCCCTCGCTCGACCGCCATCTCCGCAAGCAGCCGCCCCAGGCCGGAACCGCCACCGACGATAACCACAGACAACCCGTTCACGTTCAGGATTCCTTTCTGGCGAAACCGCCGCCGCCGACATATTGGGCGGTCGGCAGGATGTCGAAGCGCGAGACATTGACCGCCGGTGGCATCTCCAGCACCGAAACGAGCATGCGCGCGACATCCTCGGGCTGGACGGCATCGAACGCCGCATACATTTCGGACCGCGTCCGTGGATCGAGAACGTCCCGATAGAGCTCGGTCTGGACCCGGCCCGCGACCAACTCGGTGATGCGCACGCCCGACCCGGCCACCTCGCAGCGAAGCGACGCGGCAAGGCTGGCGATGGCGGCCTTGGTCGCGCCATAGACGGCCATTTTCGGGAACGGCGCATGGCCGGCCGTCGACCCCATGAAGAAGATGTGGCCCTTCTTGCGCGCCATCATTCCCGGCAAGGCGAGCCGCGTCACCGTGATCGCGGCGGCGACATTGACGGCAAAGGCCCGGTCGATATCCGCCTGGGTCATTTCGGCGAGCGCCACCTGCGCCGGCATGACGCCCGCATTGTTGACGAGCACGTCCGGTTCCAGCGGCGCCAGCAGGGCCGTCGTTTTCTCAAGGTCGGTGACGTCCTGGACGACCGGCCGGATACCCGGAGTGGCCGCCAGTTCCGCAAGGGCGCTTTCGCTGCGGGCAAGCGCCAGAACCTCATAACCGGCCGCAGCCAGGGCGATGCTTGTCGCACGGCCGATGCCGCTGCTGGCGCCGGTAACGAGAGCAAGTCCAAGCCGGGCGGTCATCTGCGCGCCTTTCCAACATAGATGGTTCAGGCGCCCGCCCCACTGAGGCAGGGCGAGCGCCGGCTGACCGTTACTTGATCAGGCGCGGCTCGCCAACTTCCGCGGCGCTCTTGGGCAGCCCGAACTGCTCGAGGATTTCGACCAGCTTTCCGGAAGAGCGGATTTCGGCCAGGTCGGCGTTCACCGCCGCCAGCAAGTCGGCATTGTCCTTCGACAAGGGCAACCCCGCCTGCGCCGCGTTGACCGACGCCTGGACGCGCTCGTCCTTGTCGGCGACCTTGATCTGGATACCCTTCAGCGCGCTGCCGCTCTGCTGAGCCGAGGTTCCGACAGCGACCCCGTCGATGCCGATCTGGATGCGGCCGGTGTCGAGGTCCTGATAAAGCGCGACATAGTTGTTGTAGAGCTTCAGGTCGTCGCCGAGGAGCTTCTTCAGTTCTTCCACCCACAGATAGCCCTGCACGGTGCCGACCGAATGACCCTTGAGGTCATCGATCTTGCTGATGCCGTCCTTGGAGTAGATGCCCATCTCGTCGAGATAGAGCGGATCGGAGAGGGCGACGACCTCGGCGCGGGCTGCCGTGCGATAGTAGTCGCCGATCGCGACATCGGTGCGGCCGGAGGCCACATAAGGCACCGCCGTCGCGTACTCGACCTTGGCCACCTTGATCTTCAGGCACTCCATCTTGGCGATGGCGGTGACGATCTCGCCGTCGATGCCGCTGATCTCGTTTTCGCCCTTGGGGATCGAGAATGGCGGGAAGGTCGGCGCCGAAACCGTCAGGTAGCCTTCCTCGACCGTCTTGATGGCGTGCTTGGGCGTGCACTCCTGCGCGCCGGCGCTCGCAGCAAACCCCACGCACGCGACCGCAGCGAGCAGGCCGAGTGCCGAGCGATGAATGATGTTCTCCATGAATTTCCCCTTTTCCTGGTGTGATTAACCGTTCAGTGTGTAGCTCGGGCCTCGACCCAGCTTACGAGCATCGTCGCTGGTACGCAGACCATCAGGTAGAGAAGGCCTGCCAGGGTGAGGGCGGGCAGATATCGGAACGTGTTGGTTCCGATTTCGTAGGCGCGGCTGGTGAGTTCCGGCAACGCGATCGCAAAGCACAGGGACGTCGTCTGGAAGATCAGGATCGCAAAGCCGAGCAACGCCGGGATCGCGATCCGCAACCCCTGCGGCATGATGACGAAGCGCATCGTGTCGAGCCGCGTCATGCCGGTGGCAAGCGCCGCCTCGCGCTGCCCCGCCGGCACCGACTGCAGCCCGGCTCGGATGATCTCGCTGGTATAGGCGGCCGTCGACAGACTGAGCGCAACGATGCTGGCACCGAAGGACGAAAGGACCAGCCCCGTGGAAGGAAGGCCGAAATAGGCGAACTGAAGCAGTACCAGCGATGGGGCACCGCGCCCGATCTCGACGACGGCAAGCGCCGCGTAGCGCAGCGCCCTCTCCCGCGCCATCACGCCGAGCGACAGGATGAAACCGAGCGGCAGCCCGATCAGCAGGCTTGCCGCCGTCACGCCGAGGCTGAGCATCAGCCCGCCCCACAGTTGCGGAAGCCAGGTGCCGGCCTGTTCGAAAAGCACGCTCATCGCGACACCTTGGCGCGCATGCGGCTGTCCAGGTCGCGGGACAGCCATGCCACCGGCAGGCTGATCACGATGTAGACGGCGGCGACGAAGCTGAAGACTTCCATGCCACGATAAGTCGCCATCGATTGCGCATTGGCCTGAAAGGTGAGTTCCGGCACGCCGATGGTCGAGGCGATGGCGCTGTCCTTGAGCAGCCCGATGGCGAAGGTGGCCATGGCCGGCAGCGCCACCCTGAACAGTTGCGGCATGATGACGTCGATCCAGACCCGGACCGGGTGCAGCCCGAGCGCGGCGGCACCCTCCGCCTGGCCCGAATGGATGGAAAGCAGCGCGCCGCGATAGATCTCCGCCATGTAAGCCGACGAAATCAGGCCGAGCCCGATCACGGCGGCGGTGAAGGGCGAAATACGGAAATAGCCACTGCCGATGCCGAAGAAGATCACGAAAAGCCAGACGATCGGCGGAATGCTGCGCACTAAAGTGATGATGCTGCCGCTGAGCAGTTTCAGCCACAGCCGGCGACTGCTGCGCGCCAGCATCAGCGGCATGCCGAGGGCAACCCCGATCAGCAGGGCCAGCGCGGTGACGGCCAGCGTCCAGGGAAGGCCGAGCAGAACCTGTGTGGCGATCTCGCCCATCACCGGTCCCTCACCGCATGCAGGAAGCGCTGGGCACGCGCCGATTGGGGGTTGCGCATGATCTCGGCGCTCGGCCCGTATTCGATGATGTGGCCGTCGGCCATGACCATCACATGATCCGAGACGCTTTCGGCGAAATGCATTTCATGCGTCACGACAATCATCGTCATGCCGTCCTGCGCCAGTTCGCGCATGACCGACAGTACCTCCAGCCCGAGTTCAGGGTCGAGCGCGGATGTCGGCTCGTCGAACAGCATGACCTTCGGGTTGAGCGCCAGCGCACGGGCGATCGCGATGCGCTGCTGCTGGCCGCCCGAACAGCGGTGCGGATATTCCTTCGCCTTGGCGGCGAGGCCGACCCGCTCCAGAAGTTCCATCGACCGGCCGTCGGCCTCCGACTGCGAACGCGTCAACACGCGCTTTTGCGCCAGGCTGACGTTTTCGAGAACCGTCATGTGGGGGAACAGGTTGAACGACTGGAAGACCATGCCGGCGAGGCGCCGGAGCTCCAGTATCTGCCTTTGGCCCGGATGGCGTCCCGCGTCGATCTCCACCCCGGCCAGGCGGATGCGGCCTTCGTCCGGCGTCTCCAGGAAATTGATGCAGCGCAGCAGCGTGCTCTTGCCCGAGCCGCTCGGGCCGATGATCGCCAGCACCTCACCCTGCGCGACATCGAGATCGATCCCGTCGAGCACGGTCAGCGTGCCGAAGCTTTTCTTCAGTTTCTCGACATGAACCAAAGAGGACTTCGGCGTGCTGTCGTTCAAAGTGCCCAAAGCTTCTTCCCATCATCGCACCGGGCTGGGCCACCAACTACCGGCCAGCCCGGGCATGCCCCTTCACGAGCGCCGGATCTGCTCCCCGTCGGCCGCCTTCGGCACCCGCCGTAAACGACGACCGCTCCATTTCCTTCCGCTGCCACTTTGCCGAAAGCCACTCCCCGGCCAAATCAAGAAAATCGGCAGATCGGCAAGTTTTTCTTGTCTCCGACGTTGATGGCAGACTTTCCCCGCCGGTTACTCCGATCGTGGAGCCACAACCAGCCGGGAAATACTGGAAAACAAGACCCAGAACCCCGTCCGTTCCGGCAGGAAGCCGGTGATGGCGCGCATGCCTCCTGATGGCCTGGGTCCCACGCAATGGCCCGCCGGAAGAAACGACAAGAAAAACTTGTCGGCGAACTGGAAATCTTGATTTTTTCAGCAGCCGTAGACGGGCAGGATTGCGCCAAGGTCGGTATCGGCCCGATCGTTCCGTCAAGCCGAAGGACCCTCTAATGCGCAACGGTGGCAAGCTCCTCGTCGACAGTCTGGTCGCCCTCGGCGCCAGGCGCGGTTTCGGCGTACCCGGCGAGAGCTACCTCGCGGTGCTTGACGCGCTCTACGATACGCGCGGGACGCTGGAGTTCGTCCTTTGCCGTAACGAAGGCGGTGCCGCCTTCATGGCGGCGGCCTGGGGCAAGCTGACCGGACAGCCGGGGCTGTGCTTCGTCACGCGCGGGCCGGGCGCGACCAATGCGTCGATCGGCATCCACACGGCCATGCAGGATTCGGCCCCGATGATCGTGTTCGTCGGCCAGGTCGGAACCGACATGAAGGGACGCGAGGCGTTCCAGGAAATCGACTATCGCGCCGTCTTCGGCACGATGGCGAAGTGGGTCACCGAAGTCGACCACGTCTCGCGCATCCCCGAAATCCTGGCCCGGGCCTGGGCGACCGCCACCACCGGCCGCCCCGGCCCGGTGGTGATCGCGTTGCCGGAGGACGTCCTCACCAATCTCACCGACGCCGCTCCCCTGAGCGGTGCTGCCCCTGTCGCCGAAGCCGCGCCCGGCGCCGAAACGCTGGCGCAGGCCGAGGCGCTGCTTTCCGCGGCCGAGCGCCCGCTGGTTCTGGTCGGCGGCTGCAACTGGAACCAGGACGGTCGGAACGCGCTGCGGTCCTTCGCTGAAGCTTCGGACCTGCCGGTTGTCGTCGCCTTCCGCTATCAGGATCGGTTCGACAATTTTTCGCCCTGCTATGTTGGCGAAGCCGGCGTCGGCATGCCGTTCCACGTCCGCAAGCTGATGCGCGAAGCCGACGTGATCCTCGCGATCAACATCCGCTTCGGGGAAATGACGACAGACGGCTATACGCTTCTCGACGTCCCCATACCAATGCAGAAGCTCATCCACGTGCACGGTTCGGACCGGGAGATCGGCAAGATTTATCAGCCGACCCTGGGCATCCATGCCGGCCCCAATGCCTTCGCGGCGGCGCTGCGGCCGGTGAAGGGCGACTGGGGCGCATGGCGGCAGGCGGCCCGCACCGCCTGGGAAGCCGGCTTCGACGCCCCCGCCCAGCCGTCGCCGGTCGACATGGTGCCGGTCATGGAACATCTTCGCGACGTCCTGCCCGAAGACGCGATCCTGACCAACGGCGCCGGCAACTTCACCGTCTGGCCGAACAAGTTCTTCAAGTTCGGGCGGAAGGCCAGGCTGCTTGCCCCGCAATCGGGAGCGATGGGATATGGCCTGCCGGCGGCGATAGCCGCCCGCATCGCCTACCCCGAGCGCACGGTGGTCTGCTTTGCCGGCGACGGCGACTTCCAGATGAATTGCCAGGAACTGGCAACCGCGCGGCAGGCGGGCGCGCAGCCGATCGTCCTGATCCTGAACAACGGCATCTACGGCACCATCCGCGCCCATCAGGAGAAACGCTATCCGGGACGGGTTTCCGGCACGACCATGGAGAGCCCCGATTTCGTGGCGCTGGCCAGGGCCTATGGCTACCACGGCGAGCGCGTGAACAAGACCGAGGAATTTCCGGCCGCCTTCGCGCGCGCCCTCGCCTCGCGAACCGGCGCCGTGCTCGACCTCAATATCTCGCCCGAAGCGCTGACCCCGCGCCAGACACTGACCCAGATGCGCGAGGCCGCGCTGGCCGCAAAGGAACCTGCATGAGCGACCGGCAGAGCATCCGCCTCGGCGCCGATATCGGCGGCACCTTCACCGACATCGCGCTGGATTGCCGGGGCAAGCTGTATTCGGCCAAGGTGCTGACCACCTACAGCGCGCCGGAACAGGCGATCCTCGACGGCATCCAGTCGGTGATGGCCGAGGCCGGCATCACGCCGGCCGACCTCGACCTCGTCATCCATGGCACGACGCTCGCCACCAACGCGCTGATCGAGCGGCGCGGCGCGCGCACGGCGCTGGTGACGACGAAAGGTTTTCGCGACGTCATCGAGATGCGCACCGAAAACCGGTTCGAGCAGTACGACCTCAACATAAGGCTGCCGAGCCCGCTTATTCCGCGCGAGGATCGTTTCACCGTGGCCGGCCGCATCAGCGCCCAAGGCGAGGAACTGGTGCCGCTCGATGAAGCCGCGCTGGAACAGTTGGCCGACCATATCGCCGCCTCCGGCTTCGAGGCGATCGCGATCGGATTCATCCACGCCTACCTCAACCCCGACCATGAGCGCCGGGCACGCGAAATCATCGCCCGGAAAACCCGCGTGCCGGTTTCGATCTCGTCGGAAGTGTCGCCACAGATGCGGGAGTTCGAGCGCTTCAACACCGTGTGCGCCAACGCCTATGTCCGTCCGCAGATGGCGAACTATCTTTCCCGCCTGCAGACGAGGCTGAAGGAGATGGGCGCGTCCTGCCCGGTCTTCATGATCCATTCCGGCGGCGGGCTGATTTCGGTGGAAACGGCTTCGGAATTCCCCGTGCGGCTGGTCGAATCCGGCCCGGCCGGCGGTGCGATCTTCGCGGCCGACGTCGCCCAGCGTTTCGGCCTCGACCGGGCGGTGAGCTACGACATGGGCGGCACGACCGCGAAAATCTGCCTGATCGAGGATTTCCAACCCAAGACCGCCCGCACCTTCGAGGTGGCGCGCACCTACCGCTTCTGCAAGGGCTCGGGCATGCCTATCTCCATTCCGGTGATCGAGATGATCGAGATCGGCGCCGGCGGCGGTTCCATCGCCTGGGTCGATGCCCTGGGCCGCATCCAGACGGGACCGGAATCGGCGGCCTCGGAACCCGGCCCCGCCTGCTACCAGCGCGGCGGCGAGCGGCCGGCGATCACCGACGCCGACCTGCTCCTTGGCAAGCTCGACCCGGACAATTTCGCCGGTGGCGCGATCCGGCTTTCCGTGGCGAATGCCGGACAGGCCGTGGAGCGCGACGTCGCCGGCAAGCTCGGCCTTTCCACCGAAGCGGCGGCCTTCGGCATCTGCGAGGTGGTGGACGAGAACATGGCCAACGCCGCCCGCGTGCATGCGGTGGAAAACGGCAAGAACATTTCCGACAACGTCATGATCGCCTTCGGCGGCGCCGCCCCCCTCCACGCGGCGCGGCTGTGCGAAAAGCTCGGCATCAGCCGGTGTCTCATTCCGTCCGGCGCCGGGGTGGGATCGGCCATCGGCTTCCTCAAGGCGCCGTTCGGCTACGAGGCGCTGGCGTCGCGGGTCATGCGCCTGTCGGATTTCGACGCTTCGGAAGTGAATGCCCTGCTCGACGGCCTGAAGGCAACGGCGGAAGGCTTCGTGCGCAGCGGCACGGATGGAAGGATCGTGCGCGAGGTCACCGCCTTCATGCGCTATGTCGGCCAGGGATGGGAAATCCCCGTCACCCTGCCCGACCGCACCTTCGCGGCGGCGGATGCCGAACTGATCCGCGACAGCTTCCGGAAGAACTACGCGCGCTTCTTCGGCCGCGCCATCGACGGCCTCGGCGGTCTCGAGATGGAAATCGTCACGTGGTCGGTGAAGGCGCAGGACGAGCGCCCGGCGCCGGAACGTCGCATACTCACCGAGGGCCGCTCGGCGGTCGAGCCCTCCTTCAGCCGTGCCGTCTTCGACCCGGTGTGCGGCGAAAGCCTGGCCACCGCCATCATCGAGCGCCGCACGCTTTTGCCCGGTACGCGCGTCAGCGGCCCGGCGGTGATCGTCGAGCGCGAGACATCGACCGTCGTCACCTCGCCCTTCGACGTGGTCATGCAGGACGACGGCGCGCTTCTCCTCCTGCGCAAGGAAACGGCAGCATGAGCGACGCCACCCAGGAAATCCGCATGCAGGTGATGTGGAACCGCCTGATCTCCGTTGTCGAGGAGCAGGCGCTCACCCTGTTGCGCACGGCCTTCTCGACCTCGGTGCGCGAGGCAGGCGACCTTTCCGCCGGCGTATTCGACCCGACGGGCCGCATGCTGGCACAGGCGGTCACCGGAACGCCCGGCCATGTCAACACCATGGCGGAAGCGGTGCTGAACTTCATGGCAGAAATCCCGCGCGAGGAAATGTACCCCGGCGACACCTACGTCACCAACGATCCGTGGAAGGGCACCGGCCACCTGCACGACATCACCATGGTCTCGCCGTCCTTCCTCGGCGACGACCTGGTCGGCTTCTTCGCCTGCACGGCGCATGTGGTCGACGTCGGCGGACGTGGCTTCGGCGCGGACGGCAAGTCCGTCTACGAGGAAGGCATCCAGATTCCGATCATGAAGTTCGCCGAGCGGGGCAAGGTCAACCGCGATCTCGTCAACATCCTGCGCGCGAATGTGCGCGAGCCCAACCAGGTGGTCGGCGACTTCTACTCGCTCGCCGCCTGCAACGATGTCGGCCACCGCCGCCTGATCGACATGATGCAGGAAATCGGGCTGGCTTCGCTCGACACGCTGGGGGAGTTCATCTTCACGCGCACGCGCACGGCGACGCTGGAGCGCATCCGCGCCCTGCCCAAAGGCGAATGGTCCAACGACATGACCATCGACGGCTACGACCAGCCGGTGCGGCTCGCCGCCCGCGTGTGCATCGCCGACGACGTGGTCAATGTCGACTTCGCCGGCACGGACGCCATGAGCCGCTGGGGCATCAACGTCCCGATCATCTATTCCAAGGCTTACGCTTCCTATGCGCTGAAATGCGTGATGGCGCCGGATATCCCCAACAACTGGGCGTCGCTGGAACTTTTCACCGTTTCGTCGCCGCCCAACATCCTCAACGCCAAACGGCCAGCGCCGGTGAGCCTGCGCCACGTCATCGGCCACATGGTGCCGGACCTTGTGCTCGGCGCGCTGGCAAAGGCATTGCCCGGGAAAATCCAGGCGGAGGGCGCGGCGGCGCTGTGGAACATCCACATTTCGGCACGCCCCGCCGAAGGCCGCGAAGGCCGCCGCGCCGAAATCCTGATGTTCAATTCCGGCGGCATGGGCGCACGGCCCAACCTGGACGGGCTTTCGGCAACCGCCTTCCCGTCCGGGGTCATGACCATGCCCGTCGAGGCGACCGAGCATACCGGCCCCATCGTCATCTGGCAGAAGGAGTTGCGGCCGGATTCTGGCGGCGCCGGCAAGTATCGCGGCGGACTCGGCCAGTCGATCGAGATCGGGGCTGCTCCCGGCCATGAATTCGACTTTTCCGCCATGTTCGACCGTGTCGGCCATCCGGCGCGCGGACGCGACGGCGGCGCCGATGGCCTGCCGGGATCGGTGACGCTGGACGACGGCACCAAACTCAGGCCAAAAGGCTGGCAGCACGTGCCGGCGGGACGGCGGCTTATCCTGCAACTGCCCGGCGGCGGCGGCTATGGCCGGGCGGAGGAACGGGAGGCGCAGGCCAGGGCCGGCGACGTCTCCAAGGGCTACATTACGGAGAAGGCACGATGAACCATATCGCGGAGCGGCTGTCGGCAGTGAAGCCTTCCGCCTCCATGGCCGCTTCACAGGCTGCCAGGGCGCTGCGCGCCAACGGCATCGACGTGATCGACCTCGGCCTCGGGGAGCCGGATTTCCCGACTCCGCGCCACATCGTGGAAGCCTGCCACGCCGCAATGCTGGCCGGCGAAACGCACTATACGGCAGCGGCCGGCACGCCGGCGCTGCGCGAGGCCGTAGCCGAGAAATTCCGCCGCGAAAACGGCCTCGACGTGACGGCCGGCGACGTCGTGGTCGCCAATGGCGCCAAGCAGATCATCTTCAACGCGCTGATGGCGACGTTGGAGCCCGGCGACGAAGCCATCATTCCCACGCCCTATTTCGTCTCCTATCCGGAAATGGTGAAGCTGCTCGGCGGCCAGCCCGTCGTCGTCGACTGCCCGGCCGAAGCGGGTTTCCGGCTGCGGCCGGAAGACCTCGAGGCGGCGATTACCCCGCGCACGAAATGGCTGTTCCTGAATACACCCGGCAACCCTTCCGGCGCCGTCTATAGCGCGGAGGAACTGCAGGCCCTCGGCGCGGTTCTCAAGCGCCATCCGCGCGTGCTCGTGCTGTCCGACGAGATTTACGAGCATATCATCTTCGACGGCCGCTCCTTCGCCTCGTTCGGCGCCGCATGCCCGGACCTGAAGGACCAGACGCTGATCGTCAACGGCGTCGCCAAGGCCTACGCCATGACCGGCTGGCGCGTTGGCTATGCGGCCGGCCCGGCACCGCTGGTCAGGGCCATGAACACCGTCCAGAGCCAGAGCTGCACGTCGGTCGCCGCCCCCATGCAGGCCGCCGCGCTGGCGGCGCTGACCGGGCCGCAGGGCTGCGTGGCCGAGTTCCGCTCCGCCTTCCAGCAGCGGCGCGATCTCGTCGTCGCCGGCATCGCCGCTCTCCCGGAGCTGTCGCTGGCGCCGCCCGAGGGCGCCTTCTACGCCTATATCGGCTGCCGCGGGCTGATCGGGCGGCGGGCTCCCGACGGGCGCATGCTGGACACGGACGCCGCCGTGTCCGACTACCTGCTCAACGAAGCACATGTCGGGTCGGTGCCCGGAGCCGCCTACGGCCTATCGCCCTTCTTCCGCATCTCCACCGCGACGTCCGACGCCATGCTCACGGACGCGATCGCGCGTATCGCACGGTCGATCGCAAAGCTTGAACCTGCAAAGGCCGACGCATGACAACTCCCGTTTTCGACACGCTCCTGCTCACTGGAGCCGCCGGCCGGCTCGGCACGGAACTTCGCCGCGGCCTCGCGCCCCTCGCCCGCACCCTGCGCCTTTCCGACCACAAGGAGATTGCCGACCTGCAGCCCAACGAGCAGGCCGTCATCTGCGAGTTGTCGGATAAGGAGCGTGTGCTGGAAATGACCCGCGGCGTCGACGCCATCCTTCATTTCGGCGGCGCGCCGCTGGAAACGGCATGGGAAACCATTCTCGATTCCAATATTCGCGGCAGCTACAACATCTACGAAGGCGCGCGCCGGAACGACGTCAGGCGCGTCGTCTATGCCTCGTCCGTGCATGCCATCGGCTATCATCGCCTCGAAGACAATATCGACGCCCGTTCCCCGCATCGCCCGGACAGCCTCTACGGCCTGTCCAAATGCTTCGTGGAGGACCTCGGCCAGCTCTATTGGGACAAGTTCGGCATCGAAAGCGTGAACCTGCGCATCTTCTCCTCGTTCCCGGAGCCCGCCGACCGGCGCATGCTGTGGTCCTGGCTGAGCTTCGACGACTGCATAAGGCTGGTCGAGGCAGCGCTTACCGCGCCGAGCACCGGGCACACCATCGCCTTCGGCATTTCCGACAATCGCGTCCGGCCGGTCGACGACCGGCTGAGCGCCCATCTCGGCTTCCATCCGCAGGACAGTTCGGAAAGCTACCGCGCGGCGATGCAAGCAAAGACGAAGACGCCCGATCCGCACGCGCCGGCGGTGCAGCGGCTGGGCGGCTGGTTCGTCGACCTCGGCCATCCGGACGACGAGGCCAGGCGATGAACGACCGCTACGACGTCGTCATCGTCGGCGGCGCGGTGATCGGATCGGCCATCGCCTATTTCCTTGCCGCCAATCCCGATTTCGACGGCAAGGTCCTCGTCGTCGAGCGCGACCCGACCTACCTGAAGGCGGCCACGTCGCTGTCCTCCTCGTCCATCCGCACACAATTCTCCAACCCGATCAACGTCAGGATCAGCCAGTTCGGCAGTGAGTTCATCCGTACCTTCGCAGACCGGATGCAGGTGGCCGGCGAGGCAAAGCCGGATCTGGGTTTTCATCCTGGCGGCTACCTGTTTCTCGCCGGTTCGCCGGAACAGGAGACGGTGCTGCGCGAGAACCACGCGGTACAGAAGGCCTGCGGCGCCGACGTCGTCCTGTGGGACCGCGACGAACTCGCCAACGCCTTCCCTCACCTCCACGTCGAGGACATCCTGCTGGCCTCCTACGGCCGCTCTGGGGAAGGCTGGTTCAACAACACCGGGCTCCTGCACGGCTTCAAGGCCAAGGCGCGTGAGCTTGGCGCCGACTACGTGACCGACGAGGTCGTCGGCATCGACCGGGAGGGCGGCCGCGTCACCGCTGTCCGGCTGAGGTCGGGCGCTCGCGTCGAGGCCGGCGCCGTCGTCAACGCCTCCGGCCCGCGGGCGGCACTTACCGCCAGGATGGCCGGGCTCGACGTTCCGGTCGAGCCGCGCAAGCGCACGATCTTCGTCTTCGATTGCGCCGAGACGCCGGAAGGCCGCGCCACAGTGAATGGCGGGCGGCTGCCCTTGATGATCGACCCATCGGGCGTGTTCTGCCGGCCGGAAGGCCGGTTCTTCCTGGCCGGCTGCCCACCGGTCGAGGACCCGGCGGCAGATTTCGACGACTTCGAGCCGCGCCACGAGGAATTCGAGGACATCATCTGGCCGGCGCTTGCCGGGCGCTCGCCGGCCTTCGAGGCGATCAAGGTCGTCAACCAATGGGCCGGGCACTATGATTTCAACGTGCTCGACCACAATCTCGTTGTCGGCCGCCATCCGGACGTGCAGAACTTCATTTTCGCGAACGGGTTTTCCGGGCATGGCCTGCAACAGAGTCCGGCCACGGGGCGTGGCGTTTCGGAACTGATCGTGTATGGCCAATACCGGACGCTGGACCTGTCGGAAGTTGGCTATGAGCGTATTGTCGAAAACCGGCCGTTCCTGGAGAAAGCGGTGATCTGAGAGGATATGCGGGACGAAGGAACCGAAGGAGCGGAACGGCCGCATCGCCCCGGCATTCTCAAAAAGAGTGCCGTAGCGGGCGAGCGGCCATTCCGCCTTCCCCCGCTCAACGCCCTGCGCGTGTTCCACACCGTGGTGCGCCACCGCAGTTTCCGCAGCGCAGCCGACGAATTGCTGGTGTCCCCGCAGGCGGTCAGCCAGCAGATAAAGCTGCTCGAGGACATCCTCGCCGTCGAGCTGTTCGACCGCAAGGGGCGGGCGATCGAGCCGACCGAACACGCGATCCTGCTGGCCCACTTCGTCCAGTCCGCCTTCGACGAGCTGACAGAGGGCGTGCTGCGCGTCACCAAGGGTTCGCACCGCAAGCGCATCAATCTCAATGTCAGTCCCTATTTCGCCACGCGCTACCTTCTCGGCCGGCTGGCCAGGTTCCGCGAACTGATGCCCGACGCCGACATCCGCCTGACAACGATGGTGGAATTGCCCGATTTCATCCGCGACGACGTCGATGTCGCCATCCAGTGGGGCTATAGCGAATGGACGCCCTACGAAAGCACGCTGCTGCTGCGCGACCAGAAGGTCGTATGCTGCACGCCGGCGCTGGCCCGCCAGATCCGCTCGCCGCAGGACCTGCTCGACCTGCCGCTGCTGCACCCGGTGCTGTCGGACAGGCTGTGGGTGGATGTGCTGCGCCATCTCGGCGTTTCCAGCGAGGAAGCGCCCGGCGGCATCCGCTTCCAGGACGCCGCGACCATGCGGCGCGCCACGGTGGAGGGGCTCGGCGTCGGGCTGATCTCTACCATCGACGCGCTGGAGGACCTGAAGCTCGGCAAGATCGTGGCGCCCTTCGGCCGCAACGTCATGCAGGACATGTCGCCGGCACAGGTTCCCGGCTTCCACCTGGTCCTGCCCAAAACCCACCGACACCTGCCGGCCATTTCCGCTTTCTGCCGCTGGATCGAGGAACAGGACTGGTCAATACCGGACGACGCGCCGCTCTGATGGCGAGGTTTTCTACCCAGGTTCGTTAAACGACCGGGCGTTGCAGTTGCGACGACACGGCCGCTTCCATGATTTTGCCATCGGGTCCTGTTTCGTGCCTTTGCTACGACCAGCCTGAACGATACTGCTACAAAAAGCATGAGGCCATGAGCCAAACCGAGACACCGGCCAGAGGCAAGCGACTGAGCAACGGCCTCACACAGGCGGTCGCTCATATCCTGGAGCCGCGGGTGTTCGGTCCCATCGTCGGCGCTGCGGCGGTGGCGATAGCGCTGTTCGTCATCCACGAGATCAGCGGCAAGGTGCATTTGCACCAGATCGAGGCCGCCCTCGCCTCCACCTCCTTCTCAACGGTCGCGCCGGCGCTCGTCTTCACCTTCATCAGCTTTGTCGCCATGGGATGCTACGACGTCATGGCGGTGCGGCGCGTGGCACCGGGAAAGGTGCCGGTCCGGCTTGCCATGTTCGCCGGCTTCGTCGGCTACGGCTTCTCCAACGCCATCGGCTTCCACGTCTTCGTCGGCGGCCCGGTGCGCTACCGCATCTACCAGTCGGCCGGCGCGGACGCGGCCGATGTCGGCAGGATCGTCGGCATCTCCTTCCTCACTTTCTGGGGCGGCCTGCTGACCGTCATCGGGCTGGCCCTGCTGTTCGACCCGGACGGGCTGCCGGCGCTGAACCTGCTGACGCCGGCCGGCGACCGCATCCTCGGCGGCGCGATCATGGCGGGCCTCGCGGCCATCATCGTCTGGCTGTCGCGCGGCAACCGCCGCATCTCCATCCTCGGCTGGGATTTCCCCCTGCCTTCGGCCGGCAGCGCGCTGGCGCAAATCGGTATCGGCGCCATCGACATCGGCGCGGCGGCGGCCGCACTCTACGTGCTTTTGCCGGCCGACATCGCGCCAGGCTACACGATCTTCCTCATCCTGTTCGTGGCCGCCATCATCGCCAGTGTCGTCAGCCATGCGCCGGGCGGCCTCGGCGTGCTGGAGGCGACGATCCTGCTCGGCCTCGGCGCCGGCACCCGCCCCGATGTCGTGGCCGCTCTGGTGCTGTTCCGGCTCGTCTACTACGTGCTGCCGCTGCTGCTGGCCGCCTCGGCACTGCTCGCCTTCGAGGTCTATCGCATCCGATCCACCGTCACGACCGTTGCGGGGCGCACGCTCAAGGTGACGCGCCGCGTAGTGCCGCCGATCACCGCGACGCTCGCCTTCGCCGGCGGCATGGTGCTGATGCTCTCCGGCAATACGCCCGCCGCCGTCGAGCGCACGGACTGGCTGAGCGACATCCTGCCGCTGCCGTTCGCCGAAGCCTCGCACCTGCTCGCCTCGATCACCGGCCTGCTTCTGGTGGTCATCGCGCGCGGCCTTTACCGGCGCATCGCGTTCGCCCGCATCGCCGCCATCGCCCTGCTCTTGTCGGGTGCCGCCTTCTCGCTGCTGAAGGGGCTCGACTGGGAAGAGGCCGTACTTCTGTCGGTCATCGCGCTGGTCCTGTTCATCTACCGCAGGGCCTTCTATCGGCGCGAGGACTGGCGCGCCTTCCGCCCCGACCCGACCTGGATCGGCCTTATCGTCATCGTCATCATCGCTTCCACCCTGGTCGGCTTGCTGGCCTACCGCCACGTCGATTACCGGGCCGACCTGTGGTGGCAGTTCGCCTGGGATGGCGACGCGCCGCGTTTCCTGCGCGCCACGCTGGCTCTCGCCATCATCGCGGCGTCGATCGCCGCCGATTCCATCATCAACCGGCCGGTTTACGCAAGGCAGCCGGGCCGCGTCATCATTCCCGACGAGGTCCGCCGCATCCTGGAAACGACGTCCGACACCCAGCCATGCCTGGCGCTGCTGGGAGACAAGTCCTTCATGGTCTCGCCCTGCGGCAAGGCCTTCCTCATGTACGCCGTCTCGGGCGGAAGCTGGATCACCATGGGCGATCCGGTCGGCGAACAAAAGGCCGGCAGGGCCCTGATCTGGCACTTCGCGGAGGCCGCCGATCACGCCGGCGCGAGAACGGTGTTCTATGCCGTTCACGAGAAGTTTCTGCCGTCCTATCTGGACATGAACCTCGCGATCCTGAAAATCGGCGAGATGGCGCGTGTCGATCTGACGGCCTTCAACCTGCAGGGTCCGACCCGGCAGCCGTTGCGTTACGCCGTGGGCAAGGCGACCCGCGAAGAGCTTGTCTTCTCCGTCATCCCCAAGGCCGAGGTGCCGGCCGTCCTGCCGCAACTGCGCAGCGTGTCGGACGCCTGGCTGGAGAGCAAGAACGGGCACGAGAAAGGTTTCTCGCTCGGCTGTTTCGACGACGCCTATATGAGCGAGTTCGACTGCGCGGTGCTGAGCAAGGACGGGGAGATCGTCGCCTTCGCCAATCTGTGGCGCAGCGGCGACGGCGACGAATTCTCGATCGACCTCATGCGCTACCGGCCGGGCGTCTCGAAAGTGGCGATGGAAGCGCTGTTCGTGCACATCCTGCTCTACGGCAAGGCCGAAAACTACCGCTGGTTCAACCTCGGCGCGGCGCCGCTGGCCGGGCTCGCCGACCACCCGCTTGCCTCGACCTGGAGCCGGGTCGGCACCTTCATCTACCGGCGCGGCGACGAGTTCTACAACTTCGAGGGCCTGCGCGCCTTCAAGCAGAAGTTCGACCCGGTCTGGACGCCGCAATATATCGCCTGCCCCGGCGGGCTGGCCATAGCGCAGATCCTTCTCAACGTTACCACCCTCATTTCCGGCAGTCCCATCAGGATCTTCAAGCGATGAAACGTTCCCTGGCCTTTCTCCTTCCGGTCTTTGCCGCCCTCGGTTCCGCCTCTGCCCAGTCTACGTCGCCGGCGGCCTCGACGGTCAGTGCCGGCAGACTGGAGAACGTGCGCCTGCTGCCCTCCGAAGGCCCGCCGAAGGCGATGGTCGTCCATTTCTCCGACCGCGCCGGCTGGACCCCGGCCGACGACGCCGTCGCGGCCGCCTTGCGCAAGGATGGCGACGTGGTGCTCGGCGTCGATCTTTCCGCCTATGCGCAGGCGCTCGACAAGGCGGACGGCGAATGCCTCTACGTCGTCGGCGAGATCACCGACCTTGCCCAGACCGCACAGCGCCAGCTCGACATCCAGACCTACCTGCCGCCGATCGTGACCGGGCGCGGCGAGGGCGCGACCTTCGCCTATGCGGCGCTGGCCGATGCGCCGGCCAATACGCTGGGCGGCGCTGTCGCTTCCGGCTTCGCCAACAAGCTGACGCTGAGGCTGCCCTTCTGCCCAGGCTCGACCGCCACCAAGGCGGCGGACGGCACGAGCTATAGCTATGCCTTCGACGTGCCCTTGCCGGAACCCGCCTCGCTCTTCGTCGACGAAGCCTCGCTGGATACCGTGCGGGGCCAGGCCTCGGCGCAGAACACGATCACGGTGGATGCGCTGGACATCGGTGATCCGGCCGGCCAGATCGTCGCCGCCGTCTCGTCGCTGGCGGACGGGATCGAACCCTTTGGCAAACTGCCGGCGCTGGACCTTCCGGCCACCAACGGCAAGCCCAGGGCCGTCGCCATTCTCGTCTCCGGCGACGGCGGCTGGCGCGACCTCGACAAGACCATCGGCGAATGGCTGTCCACGCAGGAAATCCATGTCGTCGGGCTCGATGCGCTGCACTACTTCTGGGCGAAGCGCACGCCGCAGGAACTTGCGACCGACGTTACAGCCCTCGTCAAGGGAACGGACCCGAAGGGCGAACTTCCCGTGATGCTGATCGGCTATTCCTTCGGCGCCGACACCATCCCCTTCGCCTGGCCGCTGCTGCCCAAGACGCTCCAGGACCGCACCAAGGTCATCGCGCTGATGGCGCCGGGGCTGACCACCTCCTTCCAGGTGACCATCTCCGGCTGGCTCGGCATCGACGACAGCGGCTACGACATCCCGCCGGCCATCGCCGCGCTGCCGGTCGAGCGCGTAATCTGCGTGTCCGGCAAGGAGGAAGACCAAAGCGCCTGCCGGGATCCCGCCCTGAAAAACGTCACCCATATCGAAACCGACGGCGGGCACCATTTCGACGGCAACTATGCCGCGATCGCGCGGAAGTTCCTCGACAAGCTATAACGGGTCGGCCGGACGTCGACGGTCGCGCGGCCGGGCCGGGTGGCTAAAACGCCTCCACGATCTGCCGCAGGCGCGTCCTGCCGAAGCTGGCGAAATGGCCGCCATGCACGATCGATACCGGCAGGCCGGCCAGCCGCTGCAGGGAACGGCGATAGGCCTGGAGATCGGAATGGAAGGTATCCGTCACCAGTTCGCCATCATAGACGATATCGCCGGCAATCAGGATGCCGGTCGCCTCCTCATGGAGAGCGATGCCGCCCGGTGAATGCCCCGGCGTGTGAATGACGGTGAACTTGCGATCGCCGAGATCGATCATGTCGCCGTCGGCCAGCAGCTTGGTCGCCGGCGCAGGCTTCACGCGATAGGCCTTCGTGTCCCAGCCCTCGGGCGGAGCAATGAACATGGCCTCGTCGGCATAGCCGGCGGCCAGCGTCCATTCCGGCCGCGGATTGGCCAGGATTTCCGCTTCGGCGGCGTGAATCCAGCGTTCCTCGAACTCGTGATGGCTGCCGATATGGTCGAAATGCGCGTGGCTCGCCACGCAGACCAGCGGCTTTCCGCCCCGCAGCATCGGCACGTTGGCCCGAAGCGGAAAATGGCCGAGGCCGGTATCGACCAGAAGGTCGAAGTCGCGGCCAACGACATGCCACATATTGCAGCGGAAGAACGGCTCTATCCACGGCTCATGGATCAGGCTGACGGCGTCCGCGAAGCGGACGACCTCGTACCAGTCCCCCTCAGCGATCGCCACCATGGTAGCTACTCCTGCAACAGGCCGATGTGGTGCGGCGCTGCATGCATTTCGACAGGCTCGCCGAACCAGGCCGGCACATCGACGGGAAGTTTCAGCACGATATCCTGTCCGCTCGCCGTGCGCACGGCCACCTTGCGATAACTGCCCTGAAAAACGCTTTCGACAACCTCTCCGGCACCCAGCGAAACATGTCCCGGCGGCGCGGCCCCGAGCCTTATGTTTTCCGGACGTATCATAAGCGTTGCCTTACCTGCCCGGATTCCCGACCGGTCGAACGCGAGCGTTCCGAGTGCCGTCCTCAGGGTCGCGGCCGTGCCCGTCACGCCGGTCACCTCGGCGTCGATCAGCGTGTTCTCGCCCATGAACGTCGCGCTGAACCGGGTGGACGGCCGGGTATAGACGCGCTCGGGGTCGCCCTGGTCGACGATACGGCCGTCCTGCATGACCAGCAGCACGTCGGCCAGCGCCATGGCCTCCTCCTGGTCGTGGGTGACGTGAACGAAGGCGGTGCCGACGCGCTTCTGGATCGCCTTCAGTTCGTCCTGCATCTGCCGGCGCAGGCCGAGGTCAAGCGCGCCGAGCGGCTCGTCCAGCAGCAGCAGGCGCGGCTTCATCACCAGCGCGCGGGCCAGCGCCACGCGCTGCCGCTGGCCGCCGGAAAGCTGATGCGGCTTCTTGTCGAGCGCCTGCTCCAGTCCCACCAGCGCCAGCGTCTCGCGCGCCTGGCGCGCCCGCTCGGTCTTCGCCACGCCGTTCATGCGCAGGCCGAAAGCGACATTGGCGCCGACGCTCATATGCGGGAACAGGGCGTAATCCTGGAATACGGTGGTGGTCGGGCGTTTCGCCGGCGGCATGCGGGTGCAGTCCCGGCCGTCGATCAGTACCTCGCCCTTCGTCGGTTGCAGGAAGCCGCCCAGGATGGACAAGAGCGTTGTCTTGCCCGATCCGGACGGGCCGAGCAGCACCAGATATTCGCCCGGCTCGATGTCGAGCGACAGTTCATGCAGCACCGTCAGCGCGCCGAAGGCGTGCGACAGGTTGCGGATCGAGACGACCGGGGCGCTCATGCCTTCCTCTTTCCCTTGCCGAAGATCGCCAGTTCCGCCAGCACTACCAGCAGGATCGAGACGCCGAACACCAGCGCGCCGATGGCGTTGGCCTTCGGGTTGAGGCCGGAGCGCAGCAGCGTCCAGATCTCCACCGGCAGCGTCGTCTCGAAACGGGTGAGCAGGAAGGCGATCAGGAACTCGTCCCACGACAGCGTCAGCGACAGGACGAAGCTCGCGAGCAGCGCCGGCCACAGCACGGGTGCTACCACCAGCGCCAGCACCTGCCACTCGCGCGCGCCGAGGTCGCGCGCGGCCTGCTCCAGCCGGATGATGTTGTCGCTCATCTGGCTGTAGAAGATGGCGAAACACAGCGGCAGGTTGATTACCACATGGCCGATGCCGACCGCGAACAGCGACTTCGGCACGCCGGCCCAGTTGAACAGCACGACCAGCCCCATGCCGATGATGAGGTAGCTGACCGACAGCGGCGCGATCAGCAGGGCGCGGACCATGCCGCCGAGGCGGCCCTTCATGCGCGCGCAGCCATAGGCGGCGAGGAAGCCGAGCAGCACGGCGACGGCGGAGGAAACGAAGCCGACAAGGACCGAGTTCAGCATCGCGCCGGTGAACTTGGAATCGGCGAGAACCTCGCCGTACCAGCGCAGCGACGGCCCGGTGAAGGGCGGCAGGGGGAAGCGGCTCGCCTGGAAGGAAAACAACACCAGCACCACGATGGGCAGGTAGATGAAGCAATAGGCCGCGAACGCGTAAAGGCCGGCCACGAGATCGAGGAAGCGCTTCACGGCATCACGTCCTCTCCAGCTTGAGCCAGCGCGCGCAGGCGAGATAGGCGATGGAGATGACGACCATCAGGATCAGCGACAGCGCGGCAGCCAGCGGCAGGTCGGCGCGGCGGCCGATCTGCTGGATGATCAGCTGCGGCATCAGGAGCTCGTTGGAGCCGCCAAGCAACTGCGGCGTCACATAGTCGCCGATGGCCAGCACGAAGGCGAGGAAGGCGCCGACCATGATGCCGGGCAGCGTCAGCGGCAGCACGACGTAGAGAAAGGTTTGCAGGCCGCCGGCGCCGAGGTCGGCGGCGGCCTTGCGGTAGCTCGGGCTCAGCTGCCGGAAATTGGCATAGATGGTGAGCGTCAGGAGCATGATGAAGAAATGGACGAAGCCGATGACGGTGGCGGTGCGCGTATTGGCCAGTTGCAGCGGCTGGTCGATCATGCCGCTCGCCATCAATGCGCGGTTGACGATGCCGCGCTCGGCCAGAAGCAGCAGCCAGCTGTAGGAGCGCACCACATAGGAGGTCCAGAACGGCAGGATGGTGAGCATCAGCGCCACGCGCTGCCAGCGCTCCGGCACGCGCTCTGCCAGCACCCAGGCCAGCGGATAGGCGACCACCACGGAGATGGCGGTGACCACCAGCGTCACCTCCAACGAGTTGACCAGCGCGCGCACATAGCTCGGCTGGGTCAGGAAGTGACGATAGTTATCGAGCGACAGTGCCCCGCCGGCGGTGAAGGAGGCAACGCCCATCGCCACCAGCGGCACCAGGAAGAACAGCACCGTGAACGTTGCCGCCGGACCGACCAGCCAAAGCGTGTTCCAGTTGATTTTGGAGCCGGTCATCGCAGCACCGCCACCGTGGCATCGTACCGCCACGGCATGCTTTCCCGGTGGGCTTCAATACCCCCACCCCTGCCCCCTCCCCCTTGCGGGGAGCGGTCAGGGGTGGGGGTATGAAACTGGCACAAGGTCATGGCGGTTTCGTACAGCGTAGCGGCGATGGAATCCCCTTCCCCTCTCCACGAGAGGAAGGGCGACGGAGCGAGGCTCAGTTGGCTTGCAGCACGTCGTTCCACATATCCTGCATCTTCTTGTCGAGGTCGGCGTCGGGCGCGGGGTAGCGATTCGAGGCCGCGAGGTCCTTGGCCTGCTGCTCGGACGAGAATTTGAGCGTCTTCTTCTGCTCATCGTTCAGCGCGGCATCCTTCTGCGCCGGCATGCCCCAGTAGCAGGAAGAGGTGGCCAGCGCCGCCTGCCCTTCCGGGCTCAGTACATGCTGGATGAACTTCAGCGCCAGGTCGGCCTTCTTGCTGTCCTTGAGAATGGCCAGCGACTGCGTCCACAGGATGCCGCCTTCCTCGGGGATGACGAAATCGAGGTCGGGGTTTTCGGCGTGCAGGCCGGCCGTCACCCACTCGCCGGCACCGACCACGACGTCGACCTCGCCGGTGGCCAGCGCCGTCTGGCTGGCCGACACCTCGCCGACCAGCTTGGCGTTGGCCTTGAGCTTCAGCATCAGGTCCTTGACCGGAGCCAGCGTCGCCTCGCTGAAATCCTTGGTCGGCGTGCCGGTCGCCACCGCGGCCATGCCTTCCACCGGCAGGTAGTAGTCGTAGATCGCCAGCCGGCCCTTGAACTTCGGATCGGTGAGCTTCTTCAGCGTCGAGACGTCCTCGGCCGAGAAGGCCTTGCTGTTGTAGGAAATGGCGTTGAAGCCCCACTTTTCCGTCACCGCATAGCGCTTGCCGTCGAGCACCAGCACGTCGTCCATGCGCACTTCGGGGAACTGATTGGCGAGCGGCAGGCTGTCGTCGGCCAGCGGCAGGAACCGCTCCTTGGCGATGCGCTGGACATCGATGGAGTCGATGACCATCACGTCCCAATCGCCGGGCTGTGACTGGTCGAGGATCGAAAGCCCGGCGCCGGTGCCTTCGTAGACCTTGAGGTTGACCTTGACGTCGTTGGCCTTCTCGAAGGGCTCGATCAGCGCCGGGTCAGTGTTGTCGCACCACACCAGCGCGTTGAGTTCCTCCGTCGCATTGGCCGGCGAAAACGCCAGGACGGAGACCGAAAAGGCGAGCATGCCCAAGCGGGCCCTGAATGAAGATCGTGCGTCAGACATCGTTTCCTCCCTGTCCAATTTCCGAAATCGCATCCCGAAAAAATATGAATTGCCTTCAAAAATGAGTCAATTCATATTTAGCGACGATGACCGGCTTGAGACAGAGGCAGAAGATCGACAGGGACCGCCGTATCGTCGAGGCGGCCGCGCGGCTGTTTCGCGAATTCGGTTTCGAGGGCGTGAAGATCGAGACCATCGCCGAGCAGGCCGGGGTCTCGGTCGGCACCATCTATAATTATTACGAAAGCAAGGGCGATGTGCTGATCGCGGTCGTCTCGCTGGAAGTGAACGAGGTCATCAGCGCCGGCGAGAGCGTGCTGGCCCGCCCTCCGGCGCGCGCGTCCGATGCGGTCGACGCGCTGTTCGATATTTATCTGCGCCATTCCCTGTATTATCTCAGCAAGGAAATGTGGCGCGCCGCCATGTCGATGTCGATCCTGCATCCGGATTCGCGGCTGGGCAGCCATTACGGCCAGCTCGACGAAAAGCTCTGCCAGCAGGTCTGCCGGCTCCTGGCCAAGCTGCGGCAGCAGGGTTCCATCGACACGGCCGTCGACGCCGAGGTCACCGGGCGCATCCTGTTCAACACCATGAATATGTCGTTCATGACCTTCGTGAAGGACGATAAGATGGACGTCGAAACCGTGATCGGCGCCGTCCGCAAGCAATCGGCAACGATGATGGCGCCGGGCAACGGCTGACGCCGCTGGCAAAAATACCGCTGACCGGATGCGCAAGGTCGGCAACAAGGACGAGGAGCTTCGCATGACAACCCAGTTCAACCAGCCGCTCGGCGGCAACGAGATGCCCCGCTTCGGCGGGCCGGCCACCATGATGCGGCTGCCGTCCCAGCCGACCGCCGAGGGGCTCGACGCCTGCTTCGTCGGCATCCCGATGGACATCGGCTCCTCCAACCGCTCCGGCACCCGGCACGGCCCGCGCCAGATCCGCGCCGAATCCTGCATGCTGCGGCCCTACAACATGGCGACGGGGGCCGCGCCCTTCGAGCACCTGCAGGTGGCCGACATCGGCGACGTCGCCATCAACACCTTCGACCTGAAGAAAACCGTCGACATCATCACGGCGGCCTATGACGCCATCCTGGCGCATGACTGCATCCCGCTGACGCTGGGCGGCGACCACACGCTGACCTATCCGGTGTTGCGCGCCATCGCAAAGAAGCACGGCCCCGTGGCGCTGATCCACATCGACGCCCATGCCGACATCAACGACGAGATGTTCGGCGAAAGGATCGCCCATGGCACGCCGTTCCGGCGCGCCTTCGACGATCGCTTGCTACAGAACGACAAGGTGTTCCAGATCGGCCTGCGCGGCACCGGCTATTCGCCCGACGATTTCAACTGGGCGCGCAAGCAGGGATGGACGGTGGTGCAGGCGGAAGAATGCTGGGGCAAGTCGCTGAAGCCGCTCATCGACGACGTGCGCAGCAGGATCGGCGATGCGCCGACCTACCTGACCTACGATATCGACAGCCTCGATCCGGCCTTCGCGCCCGGCACGGGCACGGTGGAGATCGGCGGGCTGACGACCTGGCAGGCACTGGAACTGGTGCGCGGCTGCGCCGGCCTCAACCTCGTCGGCGGCGACTTGGTCGAGGTCTCTCCGCCCTACGACCCCTCCGGCAACACCGCCCTCATCGGCGCCAACCTGCTCTACGAAATGCTGTGCGTCCTGCCGGGCGTCGGCCATGTGGCCGAGAACGCTTCATGACCGCGGTGGTCGCCGACCCGTCTTTCGTCAACGGCCTTACGCTCCCGGCACGAGCCACAGCTTGGCGAGGTCGATTACAATGGCGCAGAATACTCCGGCGCAGGTCAGGATCACCCCGGTCGCAAACTGTCGATTGGCCTTCTCGAAGACGTTCTTCTTGAGGGACGCCGGCGACAGCAGGCCGATCAGCGCCAGCAGTTGCCATACGATCCCGGCGCACAGCAACAGGACCGGGGGAGCGTCGACCAGGTTCCATGGCAACGGATTGTTCGCCCACTGGGTGAGGAAGCCGAGCGAGAACGAGAGCACGATGCCGACGACGGTCAGGGTTCCGTTTCGAAACAGCGTTTCGATCAGCTGTTCATTGTCGTCGTTGAGATTCATGGCAGGCCACCTCCCGCGGTCGCCCGGTCAGCGTACTACCAGCACGGGGACATGGCTATGCGCCAGAACCTCGGCCGTCTGGCTCCCGAGCAGCAGCCGTTTGACGCCGCGGCGCCCGTGGGAAGCCATGACGATCAGGTCGCACCCGCGCTCCTCCGCCGTGCTGATGATAGCGAGCGCCGGCAGGGCGTCCGGGACATAGACGACCGCGGCGGCGATCCCGAGCCTTGCGGCGGATTCCTGTGCCTGCGACAGAACGCTGTCCGCGAGTTTCTTTTGATGGTCGTCGTAGCCGGCGACATCCCAGGAAGAGCCTGCCCAGCTTTCCACCATGCCGACGGAAGGCACCGCGATCGGCTGGGTGGCCGTGACGATGGAAACCTTGCTGCCCAGCGCCTTCGCCAGCGAGAGACCTTGATCGACACCATGCTGCGCCAAATCCGAACCGTCGGTCGGGATGAGAATATGGTTGTACAAGGCCGGTCTCCTTCTGCCGCTGTCTCCCACTCTACCATGAGGTAGTCACCGCCAGCCCGGCCGACAAGCGGTGGGCTGCATGGGAAGGGTGCCGGTAAAAGACGCAATCCTGTCCTGGGGGATGTGTCCGGCTCAGGCCGTGAACCGGGCGCTGATCGTTCCAAGCGCGCCGTAATCGGCCGTCACGCTATCGCCCGGCAGGACGTCGATCGGGACCATGCACGTGCCCGTCGTCACCACCTCGCCGGCCTTCAACGTCACGCCCATCCCCGAAAGTTCGTTGGCGATCCAGGTCAGCGCCACACGCGGGTCGCCGAGCACGTTCGAGCCGGCCCCGGCTCGCTGCTCGTTAACCCCATTTCTCGTTCGGACAGCCCGCACCGGAAAGGCCGAGAGATCGATCTCCCGCCAATTTGCCGACGCCGCCTCGCCAAGCATGAACAGATGGGCGCATGCGTTGTCGGCGATCAGTTGCGCCTCGCCCGCCGTCACGAAATCGTTGTAGCGGGAGTCGGGAATCTCGATGGCGGGATGCAGCGAACGGACGGCGGCAAGGACCTCGGATACGTCATAGGGAACACTACGCGGCGGCAGGTCCTCGCCCATCCGGAACGCGAACTCGATTTCCGCGACTTTCATCAGATTGGACTTGAGCGACACCTGCGAACCCGGCGCCAAGGTACGCTCCCGAAGAATCCGCCCCGCCATCGGACCCTCTACTCCGATATGGTGCTGGCCGGCCTTGCTGGTGGCGGCGATCTTCCATCCGAACAGGGGCCATTCGCTCGTCTTTTCCAGCAGCGCCTGGATCGCGTAGCCTTCCGCGCGGGTCGCCGGCCTGCTGCCGCCCGGCAACATGTCGAGGCGCTCCCCCGCCAGCCACTTCCCGTACAGCAAGTCGGAAGCAGCGTGCAGTTGGGCGGCACTGAGCATTTTTTTTACACCTCTTGGGATCAGAACGATCGGTACCTTTGCGCAGGGCGCAGCGGAGCGTCAATCCAGAGAGAGACTAGAATGGCGCCAGTGATACCGAGGCGCACGCCAATGGAGGCGCCGTGCCTTCCGGTGTGTTTTTCCCATTTTGGACTTGACTGGAGATGCGCCATCGATAGGCTCACCGGTAGAGATACCGGCCTGATTGCCGGACGGCACGATTGCCTCGCACGCCACGCCTCACCGGTGCTGGCGGCGGGGCATTGTTGTTTTGGGGGTTTGCTTGAAGCGGCGAGTCGAGATCGGCGTTCTTTATTCGCGGTCGGGCAACTACCAGCTCGTCTCCGAGGCCTGTCGCGCCGGCGCCATGAACGCCATCGCCGCCGTCAACGCCAATCCGGCTCTGCCGATCGAGTTCGTTCCCGTCGAGCGTGACCCCGGCGCCAACATCGAGCGCTACGCGGCGGGCTGCGCCGACATCCTCGACAACAGCTCGGCGCGCCATGTCATCGGCTGCGTCACCTCCTGGAGCCGCAAGGAAGTGATCCCGATCCTCGAGCGGGCCGGCGGCACGCTCTGGTATGCCTGCCCCTACGAGGGGTTCGAGGCCAACGACCATGTCGTCTACATGCACGCCTGCCCCAACCAGCAGATCGTGCCGATGATGGCCTATGTCGTGCCGCGCTTCGGCGCCAACGGCTTCCTGCTCGGCTCCAACTATATCTGGGGCTGGGAAACCAACCGCGTCGCGCGCGACCTCATCGCCGATGCCGGCGGCAAGGTGCTGGGCGAGCGCTACCTGCCGCTCGGCGAGACGGAAGTTTCACGGCTCGTCGCCGAGATCGAGGCGACGCGGCCGGACTTCATCCTCAACAATCTCATCGGTACGTCGTCATATGCCTTCTTCCGCGCCTATGCCGAACTCGGCCGGCGCGACCCGCATTTCCGGCCGGAAAGCTGCCCGATCCTTTCGTGCAACCTCACCGAATGCGAACTTGCGGCCATCGCCGGCATCGGCGACGGGCACCTGTCGGCCGGGCCTTATTTCCATGACCCGGCGCAAGGCGGCGCCATGCCGGCCTCGTCATTCGAGGCGGCGGCCCATGCCAGCGTGCTGGCGCTGGCCGAGATCCTCGCCGTGAAACCGGATGCGCAGTGGACCGACCTGCCTGAAATGTTCGCCGGCAGGTCCTTCCGCTCGCCGCTGGGCAACATCACCATAGATCCGCAGACCCAGCATGCGACCCTGCCGGTTCGCATCGGGCGGATCGAGGGCGCGGCCTTCACCACGGTCAGCCACCTGAGGTCCGTTCCGCCCGACCCTTACCTGTCCCGCTACGATCGCGGCGCCACTTTCGGCCGGCCGGGCCTGAGGGTGATTTCATGAGCCGGCTTTCGCACATCCCCAATCTCGGCGGCGCCAAGGCCTTCGTGCTGCATCGTCAGCACCCGACCGTGCAGGCGATCAGCCGCCAACTGGCGGCGATCGGCCTCAAGGTGCACGACTGCTGGCCCGACCTGCCGGCCGACGTACTGGCGGGCGATTTCGTCTTCTTCGACGTCGACATGGGCTTCGACGAGCAGTTCCCCTGGACACCCGGCGCGGCGCCCATGCCGTTGATCGCGTTGATCGGCTCCGAGGCCCCCGGCCGTATCGAATGGGCACTCTCGCACAAAGCCGACGCCCAGCTCGTCAAGCCGATCGGTAATTCCGGCGTCTACAGCGCCCTGCTCATCGCCCGCCAGTCGTTCGAGGCGCGGCAGCGCCTGGCCGGCGAAATCGCGGCGCTCGAGGCGCGCGTCGCCGAGCGGCAGACCATCGTGCGCGCTGTCGGCGCCCTTTCGGCGCAGGGCTTCGACGACGAGCGCGCCTATGCGCAATTGCGGTCGCTGGCGATGGGCTGGCAGGTCAGCCTCGAGGAAGCTGCACGGCGCGTCATGGCGATGATGAGGGAGGAAGAGGGCGATGGCCACTCCCGTCACGCCTGATTTTTCCGCGCCCGGCGCTGCGCCGGCCCGGCCACGCCCCGGCATCTGGGGCCGGCTGGTCCAGCGGCCGCTGGCGCTGATCGGCCTCGTCATCATAGGCGTCACCCTGCTGGGGGCGGCGTTCGCGCCGTGGCTGACCGCCTTCGGGCCGGACGAGCAGATGTTCGACGGGCTGACCCTGTCGGGCGAGCCGCTGCCGCCCACCGCCACCTTCTGGCTCGGCACCGACCTGCTCGGCCGCGACCTCCTGACCCGTATCCTGTACGGCGCGCGCACCTCGCTGTTCATCGGCATCGTCGCCAACGGCACCGCGCTGTTGATCGGCACGCTGGTCGGCGTCACCGCCGGTTACTTCCGCGGCTGGATCGGCAGTGCGCTGATGCGCTTCACCGACCTGATGATGGCGTTCCCGGCGCTGTTGCTCGCCATCTGCCTAGCCGCCGTCTTCCAGCCCAGCCTGTGGATCGTCGCCATGGTGATCGCGCTGGTCAACTGGGTGCAGACGGCGCGCGTCATGTTCACCCAGACCAGTTCGCTCACCGAGCGCGAATTCATCGCCGCCGAAAAAACCCTGGGGGCGGGCAGCGCCCGCATCCTCCTGCGGCACATCCTGCCGCATCTCATCCCCACCATCATCGTCTGGGGAACGCTCGGCATTTCCACCACGGTGCTGCTCGAGGCGACGCTTTCCTATCTCGGCATCGGCGTGCAGCCGCCGACACCGTCCTGGGGTAACATCATCTTCGAGAACCAGACCTACTTCCAGGCCGCGCCCTGGCTGGTGTTCTTCCCCGGCGTCGCCATCCTGGCGCTGGCGCTGGCCTTCAACCTGGTCGGCGACGCGCTGCGCGACATTCTCGACCCGACGCAGAGGGGGCGTGGATGATCGCCTATCTCGCACGCCGCATCATCCAGTCGATCCTGATCCTGATCGGCATTTCGGCCATCACCTTCGCCCTGCTGTATCTTCTGCCGGCGGACCCGGTGCGCCAGATCGCCGGGCGCAGCGCGACGCCGGCGACGGTGGAAAGCATCCGCCGCCAGCTCGGCCTCGACCAGCCCTTCCTCGTCCAGTACGGGCGCTACCTGTGGAACCTCTTGCAGGGCGACCTCGGCCGCTCCTACATCCAGCGCTCCGAGGTGTCGCAGCTCATCATCGCCCGGCTGCCGGCGACGCTGCTGTTGATGGTGGGCGCGATCGTCTGCGAACTGCTGATCGGGCTTACCATGGGGCTGGTGGCCGCCGTGCGGCGCGGCTCGCGCACCGACGATTCGCTGATGGTCGCCTCCTTCATCGGCGTGTCGGCGCCGCAATTCGTGGTCGGGCTGCTCCTGCTATATGTCTTCGCGGTGCGGCTCTCCTGGTTCCCCATCGGCGGTTACGGCACGTTCTCGCATCTCGTCCTGCCTTCGTTGACCGTCGGCATCATGGGTGCGGGCTGGTATGCCCGCATGATGCGGTCCTCGATGATCGACGTGCTCTACCAGGACTATATCCGCACCGCCCGCGCCAAGGGCCTCGGTCGGCTCACCATCCTCATCCGCCACGCGCTGCCCAACGCCATCCTGCCGATCGTCGCCATGGTCGGCATCGACATCGGCATCCTGATGGGCGGCATCGTTGTGGTGGAAAGCGTCTTCGGCTGGCCGGGCATTGGCCAGCTGGTCTGGCAGGCCATCCAGCGCGTCGACATCCCCATCATCATGGGCGTCACGCTGGTTTCCGCCTTCGCCATCGTGCTCGGCAACCTGCTTGCCGACATCGTGGCCCCGTTCATCGATCCACGCATCAAGCTCAGATAACAACAAGGAAAGGGAACCGACATGAAGAAGTATCTTGTTTCCACGGTCGCTGCCGCGGCTCTGGCATTGGGCCTGTCCGCCGCCTCGGCGCAGGAGGTTGACGCCAACGCCAAGCCCGGCGGCGACATCGTCATCACCTACAAGGACGACGTCGCAACCCTTGATCCGGCGATCGGCTACGACTGGCAGAACTGGTCGATGATCAAGAGCCTGTTCGACGGCCTGATGGACTACAAGCCCGGCACCACCGAACTGGTGCCCGACCTCGCCGAAAGCTACGAGATTTCGCCCGATGGCCAGACCTTCACCTTCAAGCTGCGTCCCGGCGTGAAATTCCACAACGGCCGCGAGATGACCGCCGAGGACGTGAAATATTCCATCGACCGCGTGGTCAACCCGGTGACACAGAGCCCCGGCCAGGGCTTCTTCGCCTCGATCAAGGGCTACGAGGAAGCGGCCGAAGGCAAGGCCGACGGCCTGTCGGGCATCACCGTCGTCGACCCCTCGACCATCAAGTTCGAGCTGACGCGGCCCGATGCCACCTTCCTTCACGTCATGGCGATCAATTTCAGCCACGTCGTACCGAAGGAAGAAGTGGAGAAATACGGCGCCGATTTCGGCAAGCATCCGGTCGGCACGGGCGCCTTCAAGCTCGGCGAATGGACGCTCGGCCAGCGCGTCGTCTTCGAGAAGAACCCCGACTACTGGCAGAAAGGCCTGCCCTATCTCGACAAGATCACCTTCGAGATCGGCCAGGAGCCGATCGTGGCGCTGCTTCGCCTGCAGAAGGGCGAGATCGACGTGCCCGGCGACGGCATCCCGCCGGCCAAGTTCCAGGAAGTCATGAACGACCCGGCCCAGAAGGCGCGCGTCGTCGAAGGCGGCCAGCTTCACACCGGCTACGTCACCATGAACGTCAACGTCCCGCCCTTCGACAACGTCAAGGTGCGCCAGGCGGTCAACATGGCCATCAACAAGGAGCGCATCGTCCAGTTGATCAACAACCGCGCGGTGCCGGCCAACCAGCCGCTGCCGCCGTCGATGCCCGGCTATGCCAAGGACTACAAGGGCTATCCTTATGACCCAGCCAAGGCCAAGGAACTGCTGGCCGAGGCCGGGCAGGCCGACGGCTTCACCACCGACCTTTACGTCATGAACACCGATCCCAATCCGCGTATCGCGCAAGGCATCCAGCAGGATCTGGCCGCCATCGGCATCAAGGCCAACATCCAGGCGCTGGCGCAGGCCAACGTGATCGCCGCCGGCGGCGAGAAGGAAGGCGCGCCGATGATCTGGTCGGGCGGCATGGCGTGGATCGCCGACTTCCCCGACCCGTCGAACTTCTACGGCCCGATCCTGGGCTGCGGCGGCGCGGTGCCCGGCGGCTGGAACTGGTCGTGGTACTGCAACGAAGACCTCGACAAGAAGGCGGCCGAGGCCGACTCCGTCGTTGACCCCGCCAAGGCCGAGGAGCGCAACAAGATGTGGAGCGACATCTACGTCAAGATCATGGAGGACGCGCCCTGGGCGCCGGTGTTCAACGAACAGCGCTTCACCATGAAGTCTCCGCGCATGGGCGGCGCCGACAACCTCTATGTCGACCCGGTCCATATCCCGATCAACTACGACCATGTGTATGTGAACGATGTGCAATAACTGCAACTACACCATCCACGGGCGCCATCATCATTTCGGCTGGGACAATTCGTTCGTCCCGGCCGAGAAGGTGGCGCCCGGCTCGACCATCCATTTCGAGTGCCTCGATTCCTCGGGCGGCCAGTTGTCGCCCGACAGCACGGTCGAGGACATCGCCAGGCTCGACTTCGGCAAGATCAATCCCGTCACCGGGCCGATCTTCGTCGACGGCGCCGAACCCGGCGATGCGCTCAAGGTGACGATCGAGCAGTTCAAGCCCTCCGGCTTCGGCTGGACGGCCAACATTCCCGGCTTCGGGCTGCTCGCCGACGACTTCAAGGAGCCGGCGCTGACGATCTGGAAATACGACCCGTCGTCGCTCGAGCCGGCCCTGTTCGGCAGGAACGGCCGGGTGCCGCTGAAGCCGTTCGCCGGCACTATCGGCAATGCGCCGGCAGAAAACGGCCTGCATTCGGTGGTGCCGCCACGGCGCGTCGGCGGCAACCTCGACATCCGCGACCTCGCGGCCGGCACCACACTCTACCTGCCGGTGGAGGTGGCGGGCGCGCTGTTCTCGGTCGGCGACACCCACGCCGCGCAGGGCGACGGCGAGGTCTGCGGCACGGCCATCGAAAGCCCGATGGACGTGGTGCTGACGCTCGACCTGGTGAAGGGCGCCAACCTGAAGACGCCGCGCTTCACCACGCCCGGCCCGGTGACGCGCCATCTCGACGCCAAGGGCTACGAGGTGACGACGGGCATCGGCGCCGACCTGATGGAAGGGGCCAGGAGCGCCGTCGCCCAGATGGTCGACCTGCTCGCCGGCCGCTACAACCTCGACCCGGTCGACGCCTACATGCTGGTGTCGGTGTGCGGCGATCTCCGGATCAGCGAGATCGTCGACATGCCGAACTGGGTGGTGTCGTTCTACTTCCCGCGCTGCGTGTTCGAATGAACCCGGGCGCTGCCGCAAACGCCGCCGGACCGCCGGCCGTGGCCCATTTAGCCACGGCCGCCCAGATGCTCGACGTTTCCGGCCTGACGATTGCCGTGCGCGGCGAGGACGGCGAGCGGGAAGTCGTCTCCGATCTCTCCTTCGCGCTCGCGCGCGGCGAAACGCTGTGCATCGCCGGCGAATCCGGCTCGGGCAAGTCGATGACCTCGCTTGCCGTCATGCGGCTGCTGCCGAAGCCGGCCGCCCGCATCGCCTCCGGCAGCATCGGGTTCGGCGGCAAGGACCTTGCCAGCCTCGACGAACGGGCCATGCAAGCGATCCGCGGCAACCGCATCGCCATGATCTTCCAGGAGCCGATGACCTCGCTCAACCCGGTGCTGTCGATCGGGCGCCAGCTGATCGAGGCGATCGAAACGCACACCGATCTTTCGCGCCGCGAGGCCCGGCAACACGCCGTCGAGGCGCTGAAGGCGGTGCGCATTCCCGAGGCCGAAGGCCGGCTCGGGCAATATCCGCACGAGCTTTCCGGCGGCATGCGCCAGCGCGTCATGATCGCCATGGCGCTGGCGCTGCAACCGGACGTGCTGATCGCCGACGAGCCGACCACCGCGCTCGACGTCACCGTGCAGGGCGAGGTGCTGGAACTGCTGCGCGACCTGCAACGCCGGCACGGCACCAGCATCATCCTGATCACCCACGACATGGGCGTGGTCGCCGAGATGGCCGACCGCGTCATCGTCATGCGCAACGGCCGCATGGTCGAGCAAGGCAAGGTGGGCGACATCTTCGAGGCGCCGGCGCAAGCCTATACGCGCGAGTTGCTGGCCGCCGTGCCGCGCATGGGCACCGGAGCCGCGCGTGCCGAGGCCGACACGCCCGTGCCTGCAACACCCGATGCCGTGGCGAGCGTTCGCGACCTCACCGTGCGCTTCGACCGGCGCGGCGGTTTCCTCGGCCGGGTCACGCACCGCGTCCATGCCGTCGAGGGCGTGAATTTCACCATCCGCCCGAACGAGACGCTGGCGCTGGTCGGCGAATCCGGCTGCGGCAAGTCGACCACCGCCAAGGCGATCGCCGGGCTGGTGCCGTTCACCGGCTCCATCGCCGTCAACGGCCGCGATTTCGCCGGCCTGTCGCGCGAGGCGCTGAAAGCCGTCAAGCGCGACGTGCAGATGATCTTCCAGGACCCTTACGCCTCGCTCGATCCGCGCATGCGCGTCGGCGACCTCGTCGCCGAGCCGATGCTGATCCACGGCATCGGCTCGGCCGGGGAACGGCGCGAGCGGGTCGCTGCGCTGTTCGAGCGGGTCGGGTTGAGGGCCGACCAGATGGAGCTTTATCCGCATGAGTTTTCCGGCGGCCAGCGCCAGCGCGTCTGCATAGCCCGCGCGCTGGCGCTGCGGCCAAAGCTCATCATCGCCGACGAAAGCGTGTCGGCGCTCGACGTCTCCGTGCAGGCGAAGGTGCTGGAACTGCTGAAGGAGTTGCAGCAGGAATTCGGCATCGCCTACCTGTTCATCTCGCACGACATGGCGGTGGTCGAAAATATCTCCGACCGCGTCGCCGTCATGTATCTCGGCCAGATCGTCGAGATGGGCACGCGCGCCCAGGTCTTCGGCGATCCGCGCCATCCCTACACGCGGCGGCTGATCGAGGCCGTGCCGATCCCCGACCCGGCGCGCCGGCGCGGCAACTTCGCCCGGCTGGTAAGCGAAATCCCCAGCGTGACGCGGCCGCTCGGCAACGAGCCGCAAAGGCTGCGGCTGGCCGATATCGGCAACGGCCATCTGGTCGTGCCGGAGATCGTCTGAGGCGCGTCGTGTTCAGTCAGAACATCACGCAGAAGCGGCCTTTCGCCGTCCCGCGGTCGAGGGCCGTCAAGGCATCGGTGACGTCGCCCAGGGTAATCCTGGTGATTTCGCCGGCCAGCGGTTCCTTTGCATGGATGGCCATCAGTTCGGCCATCTGTGCCCGCGTGCCGACGCTGGTTCCGGTGATGCGCACGCCGCTGGCGGTGAGCCATTCCTGATCGAGGCCGACCGGCTGCGACACCATGGCCGCCGCGATGATGCGGCCGCGCGGGCGGACGGCCGCGATCATGACGTCCCAGGTGGCCGTAGTCGGGGCAAAATTGACGCAGACGTGGGCGCGGTCGTCGACGTCCCACTGCCCGGCGAGACCGGGCATGGCCCGTACGGTTTTATGGGCGCCACGGGCGGCGGCGACGGCCAGTTTGGCCTCGTCGCTGTCCACGGCGATCACCCGGGCTCCGGCGCGAACGGCGAGTTGGACGGCATAGAGGCCAAGGCCGCCGCAGCCGAAGATCGCACAGGTCTCGCCGCTCGCCAACTCCGCCCTTTGCAGCGCGCCATAGGCCGTCAGCCCGGCGCACATGAGCGGCGCCAGCACGGAAGGGTCGCCCTCGGGAAGCCGCGCGGCAAACCGCGCATCCGCCACCACATATTCGGCGAAGGTCCCGGGGACATTGAAGCCGTGCGCCCGGTGCGTCTGGCAAAACGATTCCTCGCCGTCGCGGCATTCCGCGCAGGAGCCGCAGGTATCGTGCAGCCACGCAGCCCCTGCTCTTTCCCCGACGGACCAGTCCGTCACGCCGGGACCGACCGCGGCGACGACCCCGACCCCCTCGTGCCCGAGCACGAAGGGCGCGGGGGCGACAGACGGAACGGTGCTGCCGCGCCAGATATGGACGTCGGTGTGGCAGACGCCCGAGGCTTCGAGCCGGATCAGTATCTGGCCAGGCCCCGGCGCCGGGATCGGCACATCCATTATCCGCAGCGGCTGTCCGTGCCCGGACAGGACCGCGGCCCGCATCGTGCCGGAGTCCATGGCTATTCCCCGATCGCCGTCTTGACCGCCGCAAGGCCGGGCTGACCGTCGAACGTCGTCACGCCGTCGAGCCACTTTTCCACCTTCTCGGGATGCTTGGCCATCATGGCGACGGCCGCGTCCTCGGCGGTCTCGCCCTTGTTCATGATCATGTCCATGCCGACATTCTCATACGCCAGGTCGAAGACCAGGTTCGAGAACAGGCGGGCGGCATTGGGGCACTGCGCGGCAAAATCCTTGCGCGCGATGGTGCGCACGGTCGCGCCACCGAAATTGGGACCGAATTCAATATCCCCGCCAGACAGGTATTCCATCTGCAACGTCATGTTCATCGGGTGCGGCTCCCAGCCGAGGAAGACGACCCATTCCTTCTTGGGAACGCTTTTATCGACCTGCGCCAGCATCGCCGCCTCGCTCGACTCGACGATCTCCCACTTGCCGAGGCCGTGCCGGTCGGCGGCGACCATGTCGAGAAGCGGCTGGTTCGAGCCCGGCTCGATCGCATAGATCTTGCTGCCGAACTGGTCGGCATGCGCGGCCAGGTCGTCGAACGACTTCACGCCGGCATCGGCGACATATTTCGGCACCGCAAGCGTATACTTCGCCCCCTCCAAATTGACCGCCAGCGGGACGACGGAGCCTTCGTCGTAGTAGGACTTGAACTGCTCGTCCTGGATCGGGCGCCAATTGCCGAGAAAGACGTCGATGTCACCCTTCTTCAGCATCTCATAGGTGACGTTCAGGCCGAGCAATTGCATCTCGGGCTGGTAGCCCAGCGCGGTCAGGATTTTCGCGGCCGTGTTGCTGGTGAGCGCGATGTCGGTCCAGCCGAGGTCGGAAATGCGAACCGTGCGGCAGCTTTCCGGATCGGCCGCGTGGGCCGCGGTGGCAGCGCCAACCACGGATGAAAGAAGAAGGGCGGCGATCAGTCTGCGCATCGGTGGTCTCCCATTGCCACGGTTCGTAGTCAGGCGCAGGACCCTAGCTTCTCGCGTCTTTCTGTCAATATAAAAAATTGTTAGAGCATTCAAATTATTATTCACGTATACAGAAGCATGGCTTCTCCCCCGCACACCGGTCGAACCCGGATCGAAGATATCCGCCGCATCGAGATCATCGAGGCTGCGCATCGCGTCTTTCTCGTCGGCGGATTCAACGCGCTGACCACGACCCGCATCTGCAAGGAAGCCGGCATGTCGCAGGGCATCCTGACCTACTATTTCAAGAGCAAGGACGAAGTGCTCTTCGAAATGGTGCGCCACGCCAATCGCCATCTCATGGACGAGGTCGTCCAGCGCCTGCGGCAGGCCAGCACAAGCTGGGAACGCCTTGCCGCCATCGTCGAAGGCATTTTCCCGCAGGCGCATTACGAGCCGAACATCGCCAATGCCTGGGTTTCGTTCTACGCGGCGACCGCCGGGAACGAGCGCTATGCCAGGCTCCAGAACCTGTTCTATCGGCGGATGCGTTCGAACCTGGCGTCGGCGCTCGGCGACACGTTAAGTTCACCCGAACTCGACCGTTTCTCGCTCGGCTTCGCGGCCATGGTCGACGGGCTCTGGCTCGGCCGCGGCCAGAACGAGAGCCTGGAAGCTTCCGAAGCGACGCAGGTGCTGATGGAATACGCGGAAAAGATGCTGGGCGCGGACAGGGTATTCGCGCTCAGGAACCAGCCCGGCCAGGCTCATTCGAGCCGGACAAGAAGGAAAAGCAGCCCATGACGACCGACCTCTGCTACCTCACCGCCACGGAAGCCATCGGCCTGTTCAGGGCGCGGAAACTGTCACCGGTCGAACTGCTGTCGGCCTATATTTCGCGCGCGCAGGCGGTGGAGCCGACGATCAACGCCTTTACCGACACCTATTTCGATGAGGCGATGGCTGAGGCGAAGGCGGCCGAACAGCGCTACATGAGCGGTGACGCGCAGACCCTGCGCCCGCTGGAAGGGCTACCCGTCGCGGTGAAGGACGCGCAACGCGTCGCCGGCAAGCGCACCACCTACGGCTCGGCCATCCTGGTCGATAATGTCGACGACCATTCCGACCCGATGATCGAGCGCCTGCAAGGGGCCGGCGCGATCATCCATGCCCGCACCACGACGCCTGAATTCTGCCTGTCCTCGTCATGCAACACGAAGCTTTGGGGTCGCACCCTCAATCCGTTCAACACGCAATACGGTCCCGGCGGCTCCTCGGGCGGATCGGCGGCATCGCTGGCGGCCGGAACCTCGGCGCTGGCGACGGGCACCGACATCGGCGGCTCCATTCGGATCCCCGCAAGCTGCTGCGGCCTCGTCGGCTATAAGCCGCCGAAGGGGCGCAACCCGGACGGCCCGCCGGCGAATTTCGATCCCTACAACCATTGCGGGCCGCTCGCACGCTCCGTCGCCGATGCCGCCCTGGTGCAGAATGTCGTTTCGGGACCCCACCCCCGCGACCACAGTTCGCTCCGCGACAAGGTCCACGTCCCCGACGCCTTTGCACCCGTCCGGGGCATGCGAATCGCATGGTCGATGGACCTCGGCTACATGCCCATCGACCAGGAAGTCCGCGAGGCGACGCTGGCGGCGCTGGGCGTCTTCCGTTCCCTCGGCTGCACCGTCGAGGAAGTCGACCTCGGCTGGACGACCGAATGCGACAAGGCGGCACTCGCCTGGTACAACGCGATGCACTTCGGCCGCCAGCCGCTGTGGTACCTGAAGGACAACGAGGCGCGGATGACGGACTATGCGATCGCGGCGGCCAAGGCGGCGAGCCGGCTTTCCCCCGACGACGTGGCACGGTCCTGGGAGACGCAGAACGCCATGTACCAGGACTTCGCAACGGTGATGGAGACGCATGACCTTTTCATCTGCCCGACCAATTCGCTTCCGGCCCTGCGGGCCGATCAGGACATGGCGGACCAGAATTTCACGATCGACGGGCAGAGGGCCGACCCTGAATATGGGTGGATCCTGACCCATCACTTCAACATGCTGCACAATTGCCCGGTCATGTCGGTCCCGTCCGGGCGGGCGGCGAATGGCGTCCCGACGGGCATCCAGCTCGTCGGGCCGACCTTCGACGACCTCACGGTATTCCGGGCGGCGTCGGCCTATGAACATGCCGTCGGCGGCTGGTTCGGCCCGGACTGGCGGCCCGCCCTGTAGCGACGGAAGCCGCCGGCCCGAACCTTAGTCTTACGGGGCGATCAGGCCCTTGACGGCGGCCTCGGCGTCGCCGCCATTGAACGTGGTCACCCCGTTCAGCCACGGCTTGATCACATCGGGATGGGCCTTCAGCCACTCGGTCGCGGCCACCTTCGGCGCCTTGCCGTCGTCGAGGATCGCGCCCATCATCTGGTTTTCCATGTCCAGTGTGAATTTCAGGTTGGAGACGAATCTGGTGACGTTGGGGCATTCCTTGCCGTAGCCTGCGCGGATATCGGTCAGCACCTCGGCGCCACCGTAGTTCGGCCCGAAATAGTCGTCGCCGCCGGACAGGTAGACCATGTCGAAGCGCGTGTTCATCGGATGCGGGGCCCAGCCGAGGAACACGATCCAGGTCTTGTTGCGAACGGCGCGCTCGACCTCGGTCAGCATGCCCTGCTCGGAGGACTCGACAAGATCCCAGCCCTTCAGGCCGAAGGCGTCCTTGTCGATCATGTCCTGGATCATGCGGTTGCCGTTGTTGCCCGGCTCGATACCGTAGATCTTGTGGCCGAACTTGTCCGCGAATTTCTGCAGATCGGCGAAATCCTTGACGCCGCCGTCCGCGACGTATTTCGGCACCGCGAAGGTGTATTTGGCGCCGGTGAGGTTGGTGCCGACCACCTCGATCGACTTGTCGTCCAGATAAGGCTTGCGGTCAGCCTCCATGCTCGGCTGCCAGTCGCCGAGATAGACGTCGATATCCTTGTTCTTCATGCCGGAATAAGTGACCGGGATCGACAGGACCTGAGTTTCCGGCTGGTAGCCGAGCGCTTCCAGGATCAGCGAGGCGGTCGCGGTGGTGGAAGTGATGTCGGTCCAGCCGACATCGGAGAACCGGACCTTCTGGCAACTCGCCGGTTCCGTGGCCTGTGCCACTCCCCCGGCGACGAAGAAGAATGCCAAGAAGGCAAAAATGGTTCTGCGCATGCTATTCCTCCCTTTTATTGGACGAGAGGCGCGCTACCACAGAGCGCCGCCCGTGATTTGAATGTTCTCCATGGTGATCCCTCTGGCCGCTTCCGAGCACAGGAACAGCGCCAGCGCCGCGATCTCCTCCGGCTGCATCATGCGGCCTTGCGGATTGGCCTTGCGGAACTCGTCCATCAGGTCCTCGGCCGAGCGGCCCTTGCCCTCTCGCTCGACGACCTGCGCCACGTTGCGGCGCATCAGTTCGGTCTCCACCCAGGTCGGGCTGATCATGGTGCAGGTCACGCCATGCGGCGCGCCTTCCAGGGCGACGCAGCGCGTCAGCCCGAGCAGGCCGGACTTGGAAGCGCAGTAGGCGGGATTGTCCTTCCAGCCGACGCTCGCGGCCGTCGAGCCGATGTTGACGATGCGCCCCCATTTGCGCTCGATCATCCCCGGCAGCACGGCGCGGATGGCACGGAAGGCGCCGGTCAGGTTGGTGTCGACGATCTTCGCCCAGAGCTCGTCGGAATGGCCGACGACCGGCTGCTCCGCCGTCGTGCCGGCCGCGTTGACGAGGATGTCTGTCGGGCCGATGGCCCGCACCGCGTCCTCGACGAAACCGTTGGTCCTATCGCTGTCGCGCACGTCGAGATGGGCAGCATGGACGATGGTCCCATGCCGGGAAAGTGCTGCCCGCACGCGTTCGATCTCGTCGGCCCCCGGATAGTAGGCGGCATCGCTCTTCACCATGCCGGTGGGCGCGATATAGGAGCCTACGGCAACCTTCGCCCCGGCCTCGGCCAGCGCCGAGGCGATGGCGAAACCCATGCCGGAAAAGCCGCCGGTGACGATGGCGCTACGGCCGCTCAGATCGGTCATCGCAACAAACCTCCCTTAAAAAACGAACGAGCCGGAACCCGCTTCCAGCACGGTGGCTGAAGCGGGTCCCGGCGATGAAGAAAAGCTTGCCGACGACGCGGCCCATCTGCGGCATCAGCCTCCCTTGGTTTCCGCGGGCAGCGGCTGGCCCAGCCAATCGCGATAGAAACCCTCGATGTCCGGCTCGAAATCATGGACGATCGGGTAGCCCGGAGCGGCCGCCTCCACCTCGTGCAGCGTGCCGCATTCGGGGCAGATGAATTCTCGGATCTCCATCCATTCGGGATCGGGAAGGTCGCTGTTCGGATAGATTTCCCGCAGCGATTCCTCCGAGTCGCGAACGATGATCGAGGCGGCCAGCTTCCAGTTCCTGCGATAGTCGCCGAAGGAATGGCCGCACTCGCATTTCGTCACCCGGCCCTCGGCGCTCTCGCAGATGAACAGATGATCGGAAACCGGAAGCAGGATGCGGTCGCTCCAGCCGACGCGATCCTGCAACACCGCGACATATTTGAAGAAGCGGTCGTCGTCCTTATAGGCGCTCATGATGCGCCGGGTCTGCGGCCAGGGCAACTTGCCGGCGACCAGGTCGCCGATCACTTCCTTGGAATAGCTGGTCATTGCACCTTCTCCTCAGCGAAGACCGTCCTGGCATCGATGTCCCAGAAATCGGACATGTCCCTGGTAAAGCGCGCCGAAAGGCGGATGGCGCTTGCGTACATATTGCGGACTTCCGGCGCGAACCCGGCCCTGGCCACCCGTTCGCGCTCGCTTGCGATCCATTGCGAAACCGGCCTGGCGCGCGCCAGCCGCCTGGCGCGCATTTCCTCGCGGCGACGCTTTGTGGCCTCCAGATTGGCGACGGGATAACCCTCCCCGTCTTCCTCGATGACGATGCCGAACACGCCTTCCGCCGCTTCGCGCGTCAGGAAACCGTTCTCCACGTCCCATGCGGTCTTGACCGGGTCGCGCTCCAGCACGTCGCCATAGCCGCCGCCGCCATTATAGGAATGGGTGAAGACGTCGCCGGCCTTATGCGGAGCGGTGATATAGGGTCCTTCGACCGTGACGTGCTCGCCCTCCAGCCGCATTTCCAGTTCCGACCGATAGGGGTTGGTGCCGGTGTGATGCGCCAGCGGCGCGCCCTTTTCGGCCAGCTCGAAGATGTTGGAATTGCGCACGGCGCGGTGCTTCTGGCAGGTCGGCGCCGGATAGCCGCCGCACAGGCCGCCATTGTCGAAGACGCGGCTGGAATGCTCGGAGGTGACGAGGCGCAAATGGTCTGTCTTGTTGACCAGCCAGGTCGAGAGGAAGGAGCAGCCGCCACGGTACTTTCCCGCGCCGCCGGAGTTGGGAACGATGGAGCGGCCGATATAGAGCATCGGCATCGACTGTTCCCATACCTCGATATTGCCCATGTCGCTTTCCGGGTTCCAGCCGACATAGGCGGTGTCCAGCCCGTCCTTGATGGCGAGCGCTCCGGAACCGGCGGCGGCGCATTCGAAATGCGCCATGCCGAACAGCGTACCGTACTGGCTGGTGCCGCCCATCTCGATCATCGGCGAGTTGACCTGGCCGACGAAGGCTTCCTCGACGAAGCCGCGCGCGATGAAGGAGCGCGACAGCAGACGCTGGAACACACCATAGGCCGGCAAAAGCAGCGCCCACGATGTGGCGGTCGCCACCATCTCACTGTCCGGGTTGGTCCAGGTTCCGTGCGGCAGCTTCAGCTCGGTCGCCATCCAGGCGCCGTCGTTGACCAGACCCTCGAAGTTCATGTGCTGGGTCAGCGTCACGAACATGCCGCCGTCCATGCCGGCCGGCGTGCAGTTCATGGAATGGTAGCCCCAGGGCTGCGTGCCTTCGAAGTCCATGGTGATCTTGCCGTCGGTCGAAACCGTCATCTCGATCGGCATGTTGTAGAGCCAATCGGCGGGGCCGAGCGGCTGGTAGCCGGGCTTGCCGGCGGTGACGTGGCCATAGAAGGTATGGCCGCGATAGATGCCGGGAACGGTGAGCTGGCGTGTGCGGGCAAGCTGCGCGCGGCGGCCTTCCTCGATGAATTCCTTGGAAACGCGCATCCAGGTGTCGAGGCCGATCTCGTCGATCAGCGCCTTGACGCTCTCGCGCATGTCGATGCAGGAGGCGACCTTGGCCTTCTCGTCCAGCACCCAGTAGATCGGCATCCTCAGATTGCGCTCGCAGCGGATGACATAGTCGCGGCGCAGTTCGTCGTTCTCGCCGACCTTTTCGGCGCAGACGAACAGGCCCTCGGTGAAGCGTTCCTGCGCCAGCGCCACGTCGCCGCCGGGCGTGATGCCGCCGGCTTCGAGTTCGTGGCAGACCGCGCCCGCCCAGCCGACCAGCTGGCCCGAGTGGAAGATCGGCACCACGTCCATCACGTCCGGCACCTGCACGGTGCCGATGAAGGCGTCGTTGTTGGCGAAGATGTCGCCGTCGCGGATGCCGGGGTTCTCCTCGTAGCCCTCGCGGATCATCCACTTGATGAAGCGGCTCATGGTATGCACATGCACCATGATCCCGTTGGAAAGCGCGATCGCATCGCCCTCCGGCGTATAGATCGCGACCACCATCTCGCCGACTTCGCGCACGCCCGGCGAAGCCGAAATACGCCGCGCCATCTCGCGCGCCGACACGCAGGAGGCGCGAAGCTTGGTGTGCAGCGTCTCGAACTTGAGCGGGTCCTCGTTGCGCAACTTAAGCTCGGTGATGCCGTCGTAGCAGCCGGTTTCGGCCATCAGCCGCTCGGATTCGATCAGGCGTTCGCGGATCGGCGCGGTGGGTTTGTTCAGCATGGGGCTCGACCTTTCATGCAAGGCGCGACGGTGAGGGACACGGGCGTTCGCTTCCCTCGCTCACGCATGTTGGTAGTGCAGCAGCGTCCATTCATCGACGAAGACGCGGTCCTGCGGATGGACGACGAGCGTGGTGGCGGGATGCTCCACGATGGCCGGCCCGACGATCTCGTGGCCCGGCTGCAAAAGGTCCATCTCGTAGAGGTTGGCCTTGTGCCAGCGGCCGCCGATATAGGCCTCGCGCACGCCCTTGTGCGCCGGCGACGGGTCGGACTTGCCGAGGGGCCGCTTGACCAGCACCGGCTTGACCTTGTCGGCGGTGGCGATCAGCCCCAGTTCGGTGATCGAGAAGCCGGCCTCGCCGTAGCGCGAGACGCGGTGGTTGACCTTGGCGTAGACGGCCTCGAATTCCTCCACCACCTTGCGCATGTCGTCGGCCGAACGGATGGCCGACAGCGGCGCCATGACCTCGACGTCCTCGAGCTGGCCGGTGTAGCGCATCATCAGGAACGGCGTCGTGCCGATCTTGTCGCGGGCATGGCCGTCGGCGATCATCTCGTCCACCGCGGCTCTGGTCAGATCGTCCCACACCGCCGTCACCCGCGCGCCGAACGCTTCCAGTTCGGCATCGCCGGCACGCGCGCCGATGTCGATCTGCGTCGAGACGGAGTGGCGGCGCATGAAGTCGGCCGTGGTGCAGCCGAACGCCGAGAAGGCGGCGGCGAACTGGAAGGTGATGATGTCCTTGAAGCCGATGCCCTTCGAGCAGCCGGCCAGGTGCAGCGGCCCCGAGCCGCCATAGGACAGAAGCGTGAATTCGGACGGGTGGATGCCCTGTCCCGAGATGACGCGGCGCAGCGCGTTGTTGGCGTCCGCCTCCAGCATGTCGATCATGCCCTCGGCCGCTTCCTCCACGCCGACGCCGAGAATGTCGGCGCATCTCTGCTTGAAGGCCGCCCTCGCCTTGTCGACCTGGAGGATGACCTTGCCACCGAGGAAGTAATACGGATTGAGACGTCCGAGAATGGCGTCGCAGTCGGCGATCGTCGGCTCCGTGCCGCCCTTGGCGAAGCAGATCGGCCCGGGATCGGAGCCGGCGCTTTCCGGTCCCAGCGAAACCTTCTTGGTCAGCGGATCGACCTTGAGGATCATGCCGGCGCCGGCGCCGATGGTGTCGAGATGCAGCGTCGGCACATTGAGCTTGAAGCGGTCCATCAGCGGCTCGTTCTCGATGCGCGTCTGGCCGCGGGTGATCACGCCCATGTCGAAGGAGGTGCCACCCATATCCGAGCAGATCAGCGAATCGTTGCCGATCAGCTTGCCGACATAAGCCGCGCCGAGAATGCCGCCGATGGGCCCGGAAATCATCGTCTCGTGCAGGCGCGGATGATTGATCGAGGTCAGGCCGCCGAAGGACAGCAGCGTCTGCACGCCGTACTTGAAGCCGTATTTCTTCGAGACGTCCTCGATGCCCTTGAGCTGCATGCGGCCGCGCGAGGTCGCATAAGCCTCGATCAGGACGCTGTTCAGCCGCGACTGCTCGCGGATGACGGGGCGCACCTCGTGGCTGGCATAGACGCGGATATCGGCGCCCGCCCTGTCAATCTCCTGCCGGCAAATCTCGGCGATGCGCTTCTCGTGCGCGGGATTGACGTGGGAGAAGATGGTCATGATGCAGATGGCATCGACGCGGTCGGCGATCAGCTTCTTCGCCGCCTCGTGCACCTCGTGCTCGTAGAGCGGCAGCACGACGTCGCCGAACTGGTCGATGCGCTCGGTGACGCCGTGGGTGCGGCGGCGCGGCACCAGCGGATCGGGATGCGCGTGGGTGACGGCATGCAGCCGGTCGGCATAGGAGTAGTCGGCCCAGGCCTGCAACCCGCGCCCCATCAGGATCATGTCCTCCAGGCCCTTGGTGGTGATCAGGCCCAGTTTCTTGCCGGTGCGCGACAACAGCGTGTTGAGCATGCCAGTGCCGGAATAGAGCACCACGTTGACGCCGGAAAACAGCGCCTCCATCGAGATGCCCCAGGCATCCGCCGCGTCCTCCGCCGAGGCCAGGAACCCCTCGGATTCGTTTTTCGGCGTCGTTGCCGACTTGCCGATCTTGAAGTGTCCGTCGGCGTCGACAAGGATGGTGTCGGTCATGGTGCCGCCGGCGTCGATGCCTATAACGATGGGCTGGGTCACGGTCACCTTCCACAAGACTGCCTAAGTTGGCTCAAACGTAGATCGAGGCGGCGGCCGAGCGCCATATGCCCAAAGACACAATGACGGAGCGGGATGGAACACGCACAAAACACCATGCGCGCGGGGCAAATCTGGGAACATCTGGCGAAGGCGATAGCGGCGACCGGGACCGGCGAGCACGTCGACCGCCTGATCGACCTGATCGGCGCCGACGTTCCGCACGACCTGGTCACCGTCACCCGCTATTCGGCCGCCAGCATGCCGGAATTCGTCAAGCACCGCCGCTTCTCCGACGAGATGGTGCAGCGCTATCTGGAGAACTACTACGTCTACGATCCGTTCTACGCCTACTGGCGGCGCAAGCGGCGCGGCGGCATCGTGCCCCTGAAGCGGCTTGCCGACGACGAGGTCAAGCGCGGCCGCTACATCGCCGAGTTCCTGGCGCAGTCGGCGATCTGCGACGAGGTCGGCATCCTGTTCGCGGACGGCGGCGACTGGTGCCTCGGCATTTTCCTCGACCGTACGACAAAGCCGTTCCGGGAGAGCGAACTGGCGCTCCTGAACCAGCGGCTGCCGGTCTTCGCCGCCCTGCACGCGCTCGACCTCAAGGCGCGCGGGCCGGAATTCTCGCGCACTGCTTCCCCGTCGGCGCCCGGCGCCTCACCCCGCAAGGAGCCGACCGTGCCGGCGGAACTGTGGCCCGAACTCAGCGCCCGCGAGCGCGAACTGGTGCAGCTCGCGCTCGCAGGGCACCCGACGGCGACGATTGCCCAGCGGCTCGGCATCACCGTCGGCACCGCCAAGAACCACCGTCGCCGCATCTACGAAAAGCTCGACATCACCACGGAGCGGGAACTGTTCCTGCAATTCTTCCAGCACCGCATGGCGGCCGGCTGAATGGCAGCGCTTTCTCCCGCCCCGACAGGCCCTATGATGCCCTGACCGGGTCGATCATGTCCCGCACACCGCGGTCCGGTCATCGACGCCCAGAGCCTGGACCGCGGCTGTGTGCATCACCGTATCCAGCAGCAGCCGGGTATAGTGGACGACCTCATAGTCGCTGCCGAACAGCCGGTGACGGAGTCGGCGAAAACCAGTATCCTCGTGCGGAAAACCGCGCCTGCATGACCGGTCCCCGGGCGTGCCCGCCGAAGCCTACCGCCTTTCGGCAAGTTCGCTTTTTCGCCGCCGCTGCCAGCTTTCGTCGATTTCATCCGTACCGACCAGCCCCTTGGGGCGCAGGGCCATCGACAGGACGATGATGAGCCCCAGGAAAAAGCCGGTCAGGCCGAGGAACTCGGGGATCTGGGCGCCGAATATGATCGGGCTTGTCTCGAAGAAGCGCATGATCTCGAAGCCGGCCGTCACCACGATGACGCCGATGACCGCGCCCGAGATGCTATGCATTCCGCCGAGGATCAGCATTGCCAGCGTCAGCAGCGTCGTGTCGAAATAGAAGCTCTTCGGACTGATCGAACCGATCAGGTAGACATACAGCACGCCCCCTAGGCCGACGATGCCCGACCCCAGCACCCATGCGGTCAGCCGCAGGAACCGCACGTTCACGCCGGCGCTTTCGGCCGCGATGCGGCTTTCGCCGCTTGCCCGCAACTGGATACCGAACGGGGAATCCCGGAACCAGCGGCCGAAAAAGATGGCCGCCACCGCCGCCGCCAGCAGAATCCAGACATTGGCCGTCATCGGTATGCCGTAGAGCGCACGCATGCCTCTCGTCAGGTCGACCCAGTTGGCAAGCACCGTGTGCATGATGACCAGCAGGGCGAGTGTCAGGATGGTCGCCGATATCCCCGATTCCCGGGTGATGACGACACCGACGATGAGCGCGATCGCCATGGCGACGACGATGGCGACGATGCCCGCCTCGATCGGCCCGAGCTGGAACGTGGCCAAGGCGAAGGGCGCATTGGGAATGATGGTCTGCTTGATGGTGGTCGGGATGGTCAGGACCGCCGCGGCGTAGCCGGCGATGCCCATGAAGGTGACATGGCCGAGGTTCACGATGTTCGAATTTCCCATGAACATCTGCAGGCCGATGACGATGACGAGGTTGATGAGGAAGATGCTGAGGATGCGCACCTGCGCACCATCCCCCAGCGCAATCACCACCAGCGCTATCACAACGGGCAGCAGTGCCGTCAGCGCGGCACCTTTCAGGGAACGCAGCGAGCCGTTCATTCGTCCTTGTCTCCGAACTGACGCTTGGTGCCGACCAGGCCCTGCGGGCGCCATACGAGGATCGCGGCGACCAGCACGAAGACGAAGGCGTCCCGGTAACCGGCGATGCTCGGTGGCAGTACGAGCTGGAAGAACACTTCGAGGGCGCCGAGAAGGAGCCCGCCGACCACGGCCCCGCCCAGCGAGCCGAAGCCGCCCAGCACCGCGGCGACGAACGCCTTCAGCACCGGCGTGAACCCCATGAAGGGATCGACCACGCCGCGCCGGGCGATGATGAATATCGCGGCCAGGCCGGCAAGGAAGCCGGACACCGCAAAGGCTGCGGCAATGACCTTGTTGGCGTTGATGCCGACCATGCGGACCATGTCGAAATCGCGCGCCGCCGCCCGCATCGCCAAGCCGATATTGGTCCGGCGCAGGATCAGAAGCAGGAGCAGGAGCGCGATGGCGGTCACCGTCGTTTCCAGCAACTGGATGACCTGTATCCGGGCAATACCGATGTCGACCTGGTGTGCCAGCCATGCCGGGGTCGGCACCGATTTCGACCGGGTCGCAACGATGGTGATGAAAAAATTCTTGATCAGGATGGAGACACCGAACGCGGTCAGCAGGCCAGTCGCCGCCGGCGCATAGCGAACGGGCCGAAAGGCGACCCGCTCCAGCGTGACGGAAATGACCACGGCGGCAAGCACGCCGATCGGCATCAGCACCAGCGCATAGTCGATTCCGCCGATCGCGAATACCGCGAACATCACATAGCCCGCGACCGCGATAACCTCGCCATAGGCGAAGTTGACCAGCCCGATGACACTGAAGACGATGGCCAGTCCCAGCGCGAGAAGCGCGTAGTTGCCGCCGATGCTCAGCGTGTTCAGGAGTTGCTGGACTACATATTCCATGCGCGAACCCCTTGGCTGATCGTGGAAAGCGATCTGCTCATTGCGCCTCTCCCACGCCCATATAGTGGGTCATCAGGTCGTCCGAATTGAACAGGTCCTGCGCCGCGCCTTCGAAGCGCAGGCGGCCGGAATGCAGCAGGTAAGCACGGTCGGCGATACTCAGCGCTTCGTTGGCGTTCTGCTCGACCAGCAAGATGGTTAGTCCCGATGCCTTGAGTTCGGCGATCAGGTCGAAAATCTTCTCGACGATCACCGGCGCCAGGCCGAGCGACGGTTCGTCGAGCATGACGATGCGCGGCCGCGACATCAGGCAGCGCGAGATGGCGAGTTGTTGCTGCTCGCCGCCGGAAAGCGTTCCCGCCTTCTGGCGGTAGCGCTGCTTCAGGATCGGGAACATCTCCAGATATTTCGCCAGTTGCTCGGCGCGAACCGCCTTGTCCGGCTGGGCGCTGGCGCCCAACTGGAGATTTTCCGCCACCGTCAGGTTGCTGAAGACGCGCCGCCCTTCCGGGGAGATGCCGATACCCTTGCGGACCTTGTCCTCCGGCGAGGCAAAGGTCACGTCCTGTCCGGCGAAGCGGATGGTGCCCGACGACACCGGCACGATGCCCATGACCGCCGAGATCAGGGAAGTCTTGCCCGCGCCGTTGGGGCCGAGGAGGGCGACGACCTCGCCCTCCTCGACCCTGAGGCTCACGGACTGGACGGCCTTGACGGCCCCGTAGTCGACCGAGACGGATTCAAGTTCCAACATCGCGCGGATCACTTCACTCGGCTGCGTTGGCGGGCTTCCAGGTCGAGTCTCCGGCCGGCACCCAGTCGGGCAGGATGCGGTCGGCGAGCTCGAACTTGCCATCCTTGGCCTGGATGATGACGACGTCCTTCAGCGGCACGCCAGCACGACCCTTGAAGGTGATCGAGTTCGCGGTGATGCCCTGCATGTTCTCGATGTTGCTGATGGCCTCGTTGATCTTGGCGGGCTCGTCGGAGCCGGCGGTCTCGATTGCGTGACGGACGATTTCGACGGCTTCGCCGCCGAGCCCGAAGAACACGTTCTCGATCTTGTAGCCGCGTGCCGAGCAATCGTCGTAGAAGGCCTTTAGGGCGCTGCCTTCCGAAGGAAAGCCATGTGAGCCGAGGTTCATCAGCGAACTGCCGGCCCCGGCGGCGGTCAGCATCGCCGGATCATCGAACGTGTCGGTGCCGAAGACGGGAATGTCGAGGCCGGCCGCCTGCGCCTGGCGCATGAAGGCGCCACCGTCAGGCATCACGAAGGCGGAGAAGATCATGTCCGGACGCGGGTTCATGGCCGCGATCTCGGTGATCTGCGGCGAATAGTCGGTGGTGCCGAGGTTCCAGTTGAGTTCACCCACGACCTTGCCGCCGAGATGTTCGAAGGTCTCGCCGAAATAGCGTGGCGTGGCGATCGAATAGCTGCCGACGTCGTGCGAAATCATCAGCAGCGCCGTCTTGTAGCCCTGCTTGGTCGCGAACTGTGCAGCCGAAGCGGCTGAGGCGTTGTCGCCATAGGCCGTCAGGTAGGCGATGCCCGGAATGGCCGCCGGCCACTGGACCTGCGTGGAGCCCACCGAAAGGACGGGGATCGAATGTGGCAGTGCAATCTGGCCCGCCGGGATCAGGCCGTCGTCTGTGGGCGGCCCGAAAAGCACCTTCGCGCCGGCGTCGATCAGTTCCTGCGCCGCGGTTCCGGCCAGTGCCGCATCGCTCTTCATGTCGCGCGACAGAAGCTTCAGCTTGCGGCCGCCCAGCACGCCGCCCTTGTCGTTGACGATATCGACCATGCACTGGACGCCCGTGACGCTGTCATAGGGGGCAAGTTCTCCCGTCGCGGCGGCGACGTGGCCGATGATGATGTCGCCGTCGGCGAAGGACGAGCCGGGAAAGGCCAGTAGCGAGGCAATCGCGGCCGAAGCCAGGAACCGGTAGCGGCGGGCATGTGTGGTCATGTCTCTTCCTCCTGTTGAGATGGTTATTGCCGGGGCTGCCGGTGCGCGTCCGTGCCCTCTTCGAGGCGACGGCGCGCCTTCCTGCCCAGATAGATTTCCGCGACCTTCGGGTCGTCGCGCAGCACGGACGGCGGTCCGGACGCCACCAGGCTTCCCATGTCGAGCACGTAAATCCGCTCGCAGACGCTGGTGATGAAGGACAGGTCGTGGTCGATGACGATGACGCCGCACCCTTTCCATTCGCGGATGGCCATGATGGCCTTGACCAGGTCCTGGGATTCGCCCTCGACCATGCCGGCGGTCGGCTCGTCGAGAAGCAGGAAATCCGGGGCGAGCGCCAGGGCGCGGGCGATCTCGACCCGGCGCTGCGTGCCGTAGGAAAGCTCGCTGGCCTTGCGGTCCGAGAATTCCGCGACGCCCCATTGCTCCATCAGGCGCTCGATCGTTACCGAACCGAGGGCGGTGGCGCGGTGGCGGCGCGCGGTCGTGAAGGCGACCTCGATGTTCTGGCGAACGGTCAGGTTGGAGAAAAGGCGGATGTTCTGGAAGGTGCGGGCAATGCCGCCAATGGCTGTGCGGCGCGGGCCGATGTTGTGGACGGCGCGCCCGTCGATCGTGATCTCGCCGGCGTCGACATCGAGCAGCGAGGAGATCATGTTCAGGAGCGTGGTCTTGCCAGCACCGTTCGGCCCGATCAGGCCGACGATCTCGCCGGCGCTGCAATCGAGCGATACGCTGTTGACGGCGGTGACGCCCTCAAAGCGCTTGGAAACATCGGAAACTCGAAGCTTCACCTAGGTGTCCTCCCCGACCGCCCATGAGAAACGGTCCACCTGCTTTTACTTTTGATTCCTTGCTGCCACCGGCGGCGCCGGCCTCCTCCCTGCCCCGGCTTACTTGCGCCGGCCTTGCACCGCCTCCACGGTGCGGATGATCGCATCGCGCGCCTTCACGAGATCGGAGGTGCGGCCGGACATGAAGATGCGCCCCGTCGCCCCGATCATCTGGACATCGTTGATCACCGTTTGCGGCGCTGCCCGCTCCGCCTCGTTCGCCGCCACGCAGGCGAACAGGGCAGGCGCGAGCTCGAATACCAGCAGGCTGTGGCCGGGAACGAGGATCGAAGCGTCGCGCGACCGGTTCAGGATAATCGCGTGCTGGTCGGACAGGTCCTCGATGATGTCGTGATAGTAGATGCTGGGCGCAAGCTGGTCCTGCGCCTTCGCCCCGATGCCGCTCAGGATCGCCTGGCCGGCGGCCTCCAGCTCGTCCTTGTCGGAAGAGTGCAGTTCGAGCAGCCCGAACTGCCGCTCGGTGTACAGGATACCCGGCTCCATGTCGGGCGCGGCCTTCAACGCCAGATCCGCTATCCGGTGGATAGCCAGCGCCGGCGCAACCTCGATGATGAGGCTGTGCTGGCCGGCAAACGGCGGATAGCCCCTAGCCCGGGTGGGCGAGCTCAGATACGCGGCAAACTGCGGCTGCAGGTCGTGGATCGGTAGATAGACCCGTAGTTCCGTCATCTCGGGCACTCCCGCCGGGGTTATTGGCAATAACAGGGGATGGCGACAGGCGGCGCCCTGCCGGCCATCTTTTTCCGGGCCGTTGCCTTACTTGGCGACGACGGCAGCGGTGAAATACTTGCCCAGATCCTGGTGCGGGCGCGGAATGACGTGGACGGCGACAACCTCGCCAACCGCATTGCCCGCCTCGGCGCCGGCTTCCGTCGCCGCCTTGACCGCGCCGACGTCGCCCCGGATCACGACCGATACGAGGCCGCCGCCGACTTCGTTGCGGGCCACGATCTCGACGTTCGCCGCCTTGACCATGGCGTCCGCGCTTGCCAGCGCCGCCACGTAGCCGCGGGTTTCGATCATTCCGATTGCCAGATTAGCCATGGTTACTCTCCTGATGGTTTTTCGAATTTCTGTTTGGGTTCAAGTCGGCGGAGTTGACGCCGTCAGTCCTGGTTTTCGTCGATCGAGCCTATGATGAGGGCATCCACCGGCGCCTTGACCTTGGTGAAATAGGCGGCTGCCACCGATCCCTGCGTGACCAGGACGGCCTCGCCCTGCGCGCAGCCGAGCGGATCGAAGGCGACGAGGCTCGCGCCCCCTTCTGTCGTGACTTCCAGAAGCGCCCCGCCCGGCAGGGTTTCTATCGCCTTGGACGACCAGACACGGCCAGTTACGCGCCCGCGGATCATGACTTAGCCCTTTCGATCTTGATGCCCTGCCGGCGCAGTTCATCCTGCGCGAGAGGGGTGAGGCGAACGGTCTTGCCGATGCGGATCACGGTGATCCCCTCAGGAAGGTTCCGGATTTCGCGCTCGTTGACGAGGCCGCGCTCGAACGAGACCGGCGAGAAATTTTGCTTCGGCTGCACGCGCTCATAGGCCTCGACCGCCGGCGCGGGCCGGCTGCCGGCCCCGGCCAGCCGGAACACATGCCGCCCGCTTTCGATGTCGGCGCGCGCCTTGCTGTCGCCGGCGAGCGCGAGGATGCGGCGCGCAAAGGCGGCCAGTTCAGCGTCGGAGCCGATCGAAACCGACTCCTCGCGAACCTGCGGCGCGCTCGAAGGGCGCCCGACGCCGCGCGACGCCAGTTCTTCCCGCAGCACTTCGCGTATCATCGCCCTGAGGTCGGAGCTCATGCCGCCCCTCCCTAGCGCGCGCCGTGCGCCCGCAAGGCCGCCTCGGCGGCATCGCGTGCATTGCGGATTTCGGCCTCGTCGCCGGACAGGTACAGCCTGCCACTGGCGCCGATCATGCGGTAGTCGATGAGCTTGATGTTCGCGGCCTTCTCGGCCTCGTTGCAAGCCAGGATCGCGTAGGAAGCCGGCTGGCATTCGAGGATGTAGAGCGATTCGCCACCGACGATCATCGACCCGAGCCGGTTACGGTTGATCAGGAAGGCATGCTGCGGATCGACGCGGTTGACGACCCTGGAAGCCAGTATCTCGGAGCGCTTGGCATCGGCTTCGTCGGCACCCAGCGCCGAAAGCACCGCATGCGCCGCCGCCTTGACCTCCGCCGTCGAGCGGGAGTGGAACTCGAGGTAGCCGTACTGCCTTTCCACGACGAGCATGCCAGCCCGCACGTCCGCGCCTTTCAGGGCAACGTCGGTGAGCGCCTCGATATCGATGCCGGGAGCGACCTCAATGATCTGCGCGGCCATGGCGCGGCGCGGCAGCGAGCCTCTGATCCAGGTGGCCAGATAGGCCAGCGTCTGCGGCTGCAACTGGTCGATGAAAATGAAGGAGCGGAGTTCAGCCATTGGTCAGCGTTCCTTGAGCACGGCGCGAAGTTCTTCCGCGATCAGGCGGCGCAATTCGTCTCGTGCTACGTCCGATAGAGGCGGCGAGCCTGCCTGGCCGCCAGAGAAGGTCCCGGGAGCCGCCGGCCGGCGCGGCGCGGCACTTCCGGGCATGCCGTCGGCCGGCGCGGTCGGCAGCGGCCCTTCGAAGCGCGGCCCCAGATTGTCGAAATTGCCGAACGGGACATCGGGGTCGGTGTTGTAGGCAATGCGCGACCAGTGCACGAGATGCTGGGGGCCGACATTCTCGCCGATGGAACTGCGGCCGAAGTAGCCGGTGCCGACGGTGAAGGTGGGGGCGAGACCGGTGCCGAAACCCGCAGCGCCCTGGCTGCACGGCGAATTGACGACGATGCGATAGGCCTCGACCGTGCTTCCATACGTCATGATGACCGCGGGGTCGTTGGCATGGATCGCCGCCGAATGGCCGGCGCCCGTCATGCGCAGGATGGCTCGGGCATGGGCCATCGCCTGCGAGCGGTTCTTGGCGACGTGATAGGCAAGCACGGGGCAGAGCTTTTCCTTGGAGAGACGCTCCTCCACCCCGATCTGCTCGATGGGAGTCACCAGGATGCGGGTGTTTTGCGGGACGCGTATCCCGGCATCTTCGGCGATCAGCACCGCGTCGCGCCCGACGCAGGCGACATTGAAGCCGCGTGGGTGGAACAACAGCGCGCGCAGCCGCTCCGTCTCGTCCGGCGAGCAGAAATAGGCGCCGGCGGCCTGCATGGAGCGCCGCAATTGCTTGTCGACCTCCGGCAGCGTCAGCACCACGCTTTCGTTGGTGCACAGGATGGAATTGTCGAAGCTCTTGCCGTCGACGATGCGCCTGGCCGCCTTGTCGATGTCGGCTGAGGGGTCGACATAGACCGGGGCGTTGCCCGGCCCTACGCCGATCGCCGGATTCGACGACGAATAGGCCGCGCGCACCACGGCGTTGCCGCCGGTGGCGAGGATCACGGAAGTCTTCGGCGAGGCCATGAATTCCTCGATGAAGGGAATGCTCGGCTCCTCGACGATCTGGATGATGGCATCGGGCGCGCCCGCTTCGAGCGCCGCGGCCATCAGAGTGCGGGCCGCATCGACGCAGCAATGGCGCGCGGCCGGATGGGGGCTGATGACGATCGCGTTGCGCGTCATCAGCGCCAGGAGGATCTTGTAGTTGAGGGTCGCGATCGGGTTGGTGGAGGGCGTCAGCGCAAACACCACGCCGGCCGGGCGCGGGATCTTGACCATCTTGGCGGCGCTGTCGATCTGCGGATTGACGTAGTCGTCGTTGCGGTAAAAATCGACGAGCGCGGTAGAGGAGAGTTCGTTCTTCAGCTTCTTGTGGGCCGGGACCCCAAAGCCTGTTTCCTCGACGGCCCAGTCGGCGTATTTCGCCGCATTCGCATAGGCCGCCTTGGCCACGGCGTCGACGATCGCCATGGTCGCCCGGCGGTCGTAGCGCTGAAAGACCTGGCCGGCCCAGCGGGCGCGTTCCAGCATCATGTCGGCGCGGCCGCGCAGGTCCGCCTTGGTGCCGGCAATGTCGACAAGCGTCTTGATCTGCGGTTCCATCAGTTGATCACCCGCCGTCCGCCCATGATCTCGGTTCGTGCCAGGTCGATGGCGATCTCGACGCGGCGCAGCAAATCCTCGGCATCCGTCTGCGTCAGCAACAGGCCGGGCTTGAACTGCAGCACCCTCGGGTCGAGCGTCGAGAAGATCGCCCATACGCCGTTCTGGTAGAGATGCTTCATCACCGGCTTGGCGCCTTGCGGATGATTGAACTCAAGCCCCATGACCACGCCGTGCTGGCGAATGCCGATGAAGAAATCCGAATATTCGGCCATGATCCGGTCGAGGCCGGCGCGCAGGAAATCGGCGATGAAATTGACCATGCTGCGCACTTCCGGTCGCTGCACGATCTCCAGCGTCTTCATGGCGACGATACAGCCGAGCTCGGCTCCGCCCATGGTCGAGATGTGGCCGAAGCCGTCCTTCTTGAGCCAGCCGCCGCATTTTTCGGAGATGAGCACGCAGGCGATCGGATACATGCCGCCGGAGATGCCCTTGCCGGTCACCATGATGTCGGGCACCACGCCGTAGCGCATGCAGGCCCACATCTCGCCGCAGCGCATCAGGCCCGTCTGCACCTCGTCGGCGATGTAGAGCGCGTCATAGCGCTCGCACAGTTTCTTGACCGCCGGCAGGTAGCCCTCATGCGGCATCGGAAAGCCGTAGGTCGCCGGAATCGTCTCCATGATGACGGCCGCCACGTCGCGCTTGCGCAACGCGTCCTCCATGGCGGTGAGGTCGTTGAACGGGACCTGGACGAATTCGCCCGACGTATCCTCGGACAGGAACAGCTTGGAAAAGCGGTCGTCGCCGGTCTTCAGCGCCAGGCCGGTATGACCGTGATAGGCCTTGACGATCGAGACGATCTTTTTCTTCTGCATGGCATGGCGGGCGGTCTTGAGGGCGATGTCGATCGCCTCGCCGCCGCCGGACCCGTAGGCGGTGTATTTGAAATCCGGCCCCGGCGCGCAGGCCGCCAGCGCCTCGGCAAGGGCCGTGCGGGCGAGTGCCGGGAAATGGTGGTTGCCCATGTCGAAGCGGTCGGTGCCCGCCTTCAGCACTTCCACCAGTTCGGGATGACGATGCCCCAGATTGTAGGTGCCGCCATTGAGATGCGCGTCGATCAGACGGCGGCCGTCCATGTCGTAGAGATAGTAGGCTTCACGGCGATCGATCACCAGGTCGACGCCCATGTCCTGCCAGTCCTGGGTCTTGCCCGGATTCCAAAATTCTCGTGACCGTTCGAGAAAATCCAGCTTTTCCTGGCTCATCGGCTTAGTCTCGCCTGTTAATCGTGACCGCTTGATCGCAGCGCCACGATGGACCTTAGGGGCTCACGCACCTCGCCGCTTGACAGTGACGGGGTGCGGATTGACAGCGCACGCTCAGCCGTGGGTGCTGAAATAGCTTTCCGCCAGCTTTGCCGTTCCCTCTGCGAACACCGGGGCAAGCTCGATCGCGATCTCGACCTCGCGGTGAGAGCCTATCCAGGCCAGCAGCGCCATGCGCCGCAGCATCACGAAGGTGTCGATTTCCGCTTCGTCGGCCGCGGGAAGATCGCGTACCGTGCGGTAGCCCTCGACCCAGGACTTCTTCAGGGCGGGCACCTGCGGATGATCCTCCATGAAAGACACGCCGGTGGCGAAGTCGTAGAGGAACCAGCCGAAGCCGCAGTCGTCGAAATCGATCAGGCGCGGCTTGTCCTTGTGAACGAGAAGATTGGCGAGGCGCATGTCGGCATGGATCAGGCCATAGCGGTCGGCACCCTTGCCGAATTTTGCCAGGCGCCTGACGATCAGGGTTTCCAGCCGCTCGAGCTGGCGGGCGATGCGCGCATCGATGTTGGGGCCGTCGCGCCAGTCTCCCCACGTCGGGGTCGGGCCGAAAACCGTGCTTTCGTCCCACGTCATCCGCTGGAACCCTGCCGGCCGCTGCCACGAAGACGAATGCAGGTGCGCCCTTGCCGCTATCTGGCCCAACTGGCGAAATGGCCCGACCAGGTCGTGGTCGGGATCGGGCTCATGCCCCTCCACGAACGCGAACATCACCATATGGCGCGGGGCCGGCAGCCCCACGGCCGTCGCCGTCTGGATGGCACTGCCGTCGCGGCCGAGGAAATAATCCGGCGTCTCCACGCCACCTTCGTGTCCCAGTGCCCGCGACCATGCCAGTTCGGAAGCGATGGCGTCGCGGGAATGGTAGTTCTCCCGATGGACGCGCAGGATAGAGCGGAACCCGTTGGGAGCCTCAACCAGATAAGTGGCGTTTTCCGAAATGTTGATCAGGCGGGCAGACGTATCCGCCGGGACATCCCAGCGGTTCAGCGATTGCTGCACCAGCCCTTGAAGCCGCTCAAGAGTAACCTCTTGCGACATGTCGCAACCTCCGTCAGTGTTTTAATTGCGTGAGGGCCGGCAGCTAGATGCTGGCGATGGCCTCAAGCGATTCCGGCAATATCTGGCCGCCGTCCACGATGATCTGCTGGCCGGTGATGTAGCCGGCCTCGTCGGACGCGAAGAAAAGGGCGGCGTTGCCGATATCCTCGACCGCGCCCAGGCGCTTGAGCGGGATCGATGCGGCCATGGTGTCGAGATAGGCCTGGCCCAGCCCTTCCAGCCCTTCGGTGACGATATTTCCGGGCATGACGGCGTTGATCGTGGTGTTGTAGCGGGCAAGCTCCATCGAGGCCGTCTTGAGGAAACCGAGCTGGCCGGCTTTCGACGCGCCATAGTGGGTCCAGCCGGGATAACCGGTCACCGGCCCGGTGATGGACGAGGTGAGGATGACCCGCCCCTTCCCCGCCTTTTCGAAATAGGGAATGCACGCCTTGACTGTCAGGAAGGCGCTCTTGAGATTGGTCGCCATGACGCGATCCCACTCGCCCGGATCGAGGTCGATCATTTTCGCCTGCGGGAAGATGCCGGCGTTGGCGCACAGGATGTCAACGCCACCGAAGGCCGCTTCCGTGGCCTTGACCATCGCCTGGACGGAGTCCCAGTCCGCGACGTCGCAGGCAACGAATTCGGCCGTAGCGCCCATGCCGCGCAGCTCGGCGAGCACCGCCTCGGAAGCTTCCTTGCCACGCGCGGCAATCATTATCCTGGCGCCCTGGGCAGCGAACACCCGGGCGATACCGCGCCCGATGCCCTTCGAGCCACCGGTAACGATGACGCTTTTACCCCTGATCGACGTCAGCATGTTTTGTCCTCCCTATGTATCAAGCCTTGGTGGCGCGGGCCGTGCGAATGGCGCGGAACAGCAACGAGATGAGCACCGCGATCAGAACGATAACGGCCGAGCTTGCGATGGCGATGATGCCGAGCGCCGGCACCTGGGGCGAATAGCCGGACACCATCTTCGCGTAGAGCCATTCCGGCAGCGTGGAATCGGCGCCCGTGGTGAACAACGACAGCGGAAAGTTTCCCCAACTGAGAAGGAACGCGAACAAGCCGGCGGCCAGCACGCCCGGCATCAGCAGCGGAATGGTGAGTTCCCGTAGTATCTGCACGGTGGAAGCGCCGAGATCGCGCGCGGCTTCCTCCAGCATCGGATCGAAGCTGTAGGCCTGGATGGCGACGACCAGCGTCGCGATCGGCGCGATCCAGACCAGATGCGCCACGATCGCCGTCTTCCAGGTCGGCACGATCCCGATCGAGTTGAACCAGACCAGCAAAGCGAGGCCGAGAACCGCCTGCGGGAAGAAGATCGGCAACAGCACGAACTTCTGGAACAGCGTCCGGTAACGCCACTGGTAGCGCGCGAAGGCCAGCGCGCCGAAAAACCCGAACACCATCGAGATGACCGTCACCAGCGCGGCGATGATGAGCGACGTGCCGACGATCTCGCTGACGGTGCCGCTCGTCAAAGCGCTGTCGTACCACTGAAGCGTATAGCTGCGGATGGGAAAGGTCAGATACCGCGCCTTGGCAATGGACGCGAAGCCCACCGAGACGATCGGCAGGTAAAGGAAGGCGACGACCAGGAGGCCGTAGCAAACCAGAAGGGCCGATACCGTTCGTGACGTCTTCATCAGCGCCGGCGCCCCATCAGGGCGTCCAGATCGACGCGCGAAATCGCCAGGATCGCCAGGGTGCCGATGACGACGATCAGGCTCATCGCCAGGGCGGAGCCCAGCGGCCAGTTCTGTCCGTAGGAAAAGGCCGTTTCCACTTCCGAGGCGATGACGATGACCGACTGCCCGCCAAGCAGCTTGGATTCGGCGAGCGCCCCGGCGACGAGGACGAAGCACAGGAGCGAGCCGACCATGATGCCGGGCGCGGCCAGAGGAAGGTCGATCTCCCACAGGATGCGCCAGCGCGAAGCGCCAAGATCCGCCGCAGCCTGGCGGGCATCATCCGGCACCATGGCGATTCCTTGCGCCAGGGGGAAAAGCATGAACGGGAAATAGACGTAGACCAGCCCGAAAATGGTGATCGGCACGTTGTAGAGCGCACCTTCGAGGCGCCATCCCGTCAGCGCATTGAGATAGCCGTCGATCAGGCCGCCTTTCATGAGCGTGACCACCCAGCCGAACAGCCGGATATTCTCCGACACGAGCAAGGTGACGGCCACCGCCACCGTCAGGAAGAGGCCGAAGCGGCCGAACACCTTGGCCATGCCGTAGGCCAGCGGCCAGCACAGCACGAACAGGATCACCGTGGTCGTGAAGGCCATCGCCAGTGACCACAGGAGAGACTTGTAATAGCCCTGCTTGAAGAACAGCACATAGGCCGAGAAGTCGGGAACATGGGCGAGGTCGAACACGCGCTGCGGCATGATCGAGAAGCCGGAAATGACCAGAAGCGGCGCAACGAAGCCGCCCGCCAGCAACAGCCCCAGCGGCAGCGCCGACAAGCTTCCGAGCTTGCGGTCGCGCGCGGTCATGGCGCCTGTTCCGCGATGACGTGGCAGTTCTCCACATCCCAGCCCAGCAGGACCTCGTCCCCGGCCCTGCCCGTGAAGCGATCCTCACGCAGCTTTTCCACGATCACCATGGTGCCGTCGCGCCTTTCGACCTCGTAGTGGACGCGCGAGCCGAGCAGGTATTCCGAGCGGATGACGCCGCTCAGGTGGAAGTCGCTGACATGGCCATTGTCGAGGAAGTGGATGAATTCCGGCCGCACCATCAGCGTCGCCCGGGTGCCGGGAGCCAGGAACACCGACGCCGGCGCCGAGTTCGCGGGAAGGTTGATCTCGATCCCTTCGCCTTTCAGCCCGCCGCCGGCGGCGCCTTCGATATCGAAGAGATTGACCTCGCCCATGAATTCGGCAACGAAGCGGCTCTGCGGGCGCGCATAGATTTCGTCGGCGACGTCGATCTGCTCGAACTGGCCCGCCCGCATGATGGCGATGCGATCCGACATCACCATCGCCTCCTCCAGCGAATGGGTGATGTAGACGAAGGTCTTGCCGGTGCGCGCATGCAGGTCCTTCAGTTCCTTCTCCAGCACCTTGCGCAGCCGGTAGTCGAGCGCCGACAGGGGCTCGTCGAAGAAAAGAATTTCAGGGTCGAAAGCCAGCGCGCGCGCCAGCGCCACCCTTTGCCGCTCGCCGCCCGAGATCTGGGTGACACTCTTGTCGTAGTAGTCCTTCTGCAGGCGCAGGAGGGCCATGAGTTCCAGCGCGCGCTCCTTGCGCTGCGCGGCCGGGACGCCGCGTATTTTCAGCGGAAACTCGATGTTCTGGCCGACGCTGCGATGGGGAAACAGCGCCAGCGACTGGAACACCATGCAGGTCGGGCGCTTGTTTGCCGGAACCCGCTCGATACGGCGGTCCCTCAGCCAGATCGCTCCCGAAGTCGGCTCATCCATCCCTACCAGCATGCGGATCAGCGTGGTTTTCCCGCTGCCGGAAGGACCGACGATGGTGAGGAATTCCCCGTCGACGATATCGAGGCTGATATCGCGCAGGACGGTAAGCGCCCCGAAGCGCTTCACGATATTCTCGAGCCGCAGAATGGGCTTGGCCTGCGCACTGCCTTGGGGATGAGACGTGACTTGCTGCAACAGAATGCACTCCGGCGCTACGGCGCCGGGCGCCTTTGCCTTTGTCCTGGAACACCAGCTCGAACAAGCGAGCCGGTGTCTCCTTCAACATTTGATCAAACGCTCACTCTGCGCTTGCCCGCCAGCTACGCGCGGGATGTCAGCGACGCTTTGCTGCCGTATAGATGGCATTGAGCGCGTCGTAGTCCTTGATCACGTTGTACTGGGTCGCGCGCGACAGCTCTTCCTCGAGGCTGTCCCACTGGATGGCATCCAGTTCCTCGGGCGAGTATTTGGCGAAGACCGCCGGATCGCCCATCTGGGTGACCGGGTTGTAGGTGCCCTCGGCGAAGCTGACGGTCTTGGCCACATCCGGTTGCTGCACGAATTCGAGGAAATCCGCCGCCAGCCCCGATGGGTCGGGATTGTTGATGAGCGAGGTCAACTCCACCCACACCAGGCCACCCTTGCCGTCGACCGGCCCCGAGCGCGGGGTGATGGCGCGCACATTCGAGGCGCCGTCGAAGCGGGCGGGCGAGGCCGTGTAGGTACCGCCGGTGAAATAGGCGTCGATCTCGCCGTTGATGAGCGCCGTGGTCATTGCCACCAGGTCGTCGGTCAGGAGCTTGGCATTGCCGAAGATGGTCTCCGCCGTGCTTTTGAACGTGGCGCGCTTGGCCTCGTCCATTTCCTCGAACGGATTGAGGTCCCCGGCCAAAGCCAGGTGCATGATGTTCCAGTCGCCATAGGTGAGAACGCCGTAGCGATCCTTCATGGCCGGATCGAAGAACAGCTTCCAGCCCTGCTCCTCGGCGGTCTCGCGGCTGATCTTGTCCGTATTGACCACGAAGCTGAACGGACCATAGCGCTGCGGCATGCCGAGCAGGTCGCCATTGTCCGCGAAAGCCAACGGATAGGGCTTGGCGAACTCGCCGCTCATCTTCTCGAAGTAAGGCATGAACCGCGCCTTATCGAGCGGCTTGATCAGCCCTTCGGGGGCCAGGCGCCGCGCCCAGGGCTGGTTGACGTTGAGCACGTCCCAGACGTTCAGCTCGCCGGCGCGCAGCCGGTTGATCATGTCCGGGTCGGAAGTGCCGCTTTCTGCGCGGACGCGCGCGCCGGCGTGCAGTTCACGAAACGGCCCAAGCACGTTGTCGGTGTTGTAGCCTTCCCAGCACAGAATGTTCAGTTCGTTGTCGCGAGCGGCGAAAGCCGGGCGCCCCTGTCCCATCATGGCGGCCCCGGCGATACCGGCCAGCCCCATGTTGAATTGCCTGCGCGAAAGCCTCATCGAATCTCCTCCCATTCATCCCAAATTTCGAACGGTCTCTCCGGACCTTGCGGGGCAGTCTATGCCGGCCGCAAGCGGCCCGCTTGACATGAGCCAGCCGGGATTTGACAAAAGGCGTGGCATTGACGACCTTGTGGGGAGCGACGGCGCCGCAGCCGGCGAACTGTTGCTTTGTCATGCGAAATTAGTTTCGCCTTGCAAGTTTCCGGGTCTGATGGATAATCGGCCCAAAGTCTTCATTGGCAGGTAGCGACACTGGGAGGGGCCGCACAATGCTAGAGGCGGGCGAGGTTCGTTCGTTCACGCCACCGAAGGTACTGGCATCGGCCGCCAACGGTGTCATCGACATGATCCGGCGAAAGGGCGGCAGTGCCGAGGCGGTCTTCGCGTCCGCCGCGATCCGTATGTCGGACGTCGGCTGCCCGACCAACGAACTCAACCTGCACCAGTATTGCAACCTTTTCGAACAGGCGGCCAGACAGACCGGCAACGACAATTTCGGCCTGGAGTTCGGCGCACAGTTCCAACCGAGGGAGCTCGGCCCGATCGGCTACGCCGCTACCTCGTCGCCGACGCTCGGCGCGGCGCTGCGGAACGTCGAGGCCTATTTCCCGGCCCACCAGGGCGAGTCGACCTTCGGCTTCATCCCCGAGGGCGATATCGTGTGGCTGAGCTACCAGATCACCGACCCGCGCATCGCCGACCGCCGGCAGGATGCGGAACTGTCGCTGGGAATGTTCTGCAACATCTTCCGTACGGCGCTCGGCAAGAACTGGGCGCCGCTGGAGGTCCGGTTCGAGCACGCGAAGCCGGAAGGCGACAGCGACCATTCCCGCTATTTCAACGCCCCGGTCCAATTCTCGCGACGCACGAACGCCTTCGCGTTCCGCCGTGACATTCTCAGCACGAAGATGCCTGAGCCGGACCCTTATCTCTTCGCCATAATCGAAGCCCTGCTGCGGTCGCGGCGCGATTTCATGGGTGATCCGCAGGATATCGTTTCCGTGCTTCGCAACCAGATCAAGATGTATCTGGGAGAGCGGACGCCGGGCATCGGCGACATCGCGGCCATCCTCGGAATGAGCAGTTCGACCTTGCAGCGCCAGCTCAAGGAAATCGGCGTCACTTATAACGACATCCTGCGCTCCGCCCGCGAGGAGCTTGCCCTGCACTACATGAAGAACGCCGATATGCCGCTGACCGACGTGGCCCTTTGCCTGGGCTATTCCGAACTGTCGGCGTTTTCCCGCGCATTCCGCAACTGGACCGGAATGAGTCCCCACCGGTTTCGCCGGATCGAGGCCTTCAAGAAATAGGTCGCGGCCTCCGTCGCCTAACCCACGTTCCTCCGCTTGCCTTCCATGAGGTCGAGCACCGCGCGCCCGGCCTCGAGCACATTGGTCCCCGGGCCGAAGACGGCTGCAACGCCTTGGTCGAACAGGAACTCGTAATCCTGGCGCGGAACGACGCCGCCACACACGATGATGACCTCGTGCCCTCCGCGCGCCCTCAGTTCCCCGATCAGCTGCGGCAACAGGGTTTTATGGCCGGCAGCCAAGGAAGAAACACCAAGCACGCGAACCTTCGCGTCGAGGGCCATCCCGGCCGCCTCCGCCGGCGTCTGGAACAGCGGCCCCGCCAGCACGTCGAAGCCGATGTCGCCGAAGGCCGAGGCGATCATCTTGGCGCCGCGGTCGTGGCCATCCTGGCCGAGCTTGGCTACCATGATCCTCGGCCTGTGCCCGATTACCGCGGCGAAGGCATCGAGCCTTGCCGCAAGCGTCTGGAACTCCGGCTCGCCCTCATAGGCCTTGCCGTAAATCCGGCTGACGACCTCCGGCTTGGCCGTATGGTCGCCGAAGGCGCGGCGCATGGCATCGGAAATCTCGCCGACCGTAGCGCGGGCGCGTGCCGCCTCGACGGCAGCTTCGAGGATATTGCCCGGACCACCGGCAGCGACGGCCTCCAGCGCTGCAAGCGTGGCAGCGACGCGCGCATCGTCGCGCGAACGCCTGATCTGTTCCAGCCGGCGGACCTGCGCCAGCCGCACCGCCTTGTTGTCGATGTCGCGGCTGTCGATCCGGTCTTCGCTTTCCAACCTGTAGCGGTTGACGCCGACGATGACCTCCTCGCCCTTGTCGACGGCGGCCTGGCGCCGGGTCGCCGCTTCCTCGATCATGCGCTTGGGCAGGCCGGAGGCGACGGCCTTCGTCATGCCGCCGATGGCCTCCACTTCCTCGATCAGCGCCCAGGCCTTTTCAGCCAGTTCGTTGGTCAGGCTCTCGACATAGTAGGAGCCGGCCAACGGATCGACGACGTTGGTGACGCCGGTTTCGTGCTGGAGGATCAGTTGCGTGTTGCGGGCGATGCGCGCCGAAAACTCCGTCGGCAGCGCGATCGCCTCGTCGAAGGAGTTGGTGTGCAGCGATTGCGTGCCGCCAAGGGCCGCCGCCAGCGCCTCATAGGCGGTGCGCACGATATTGTTGTAGGGGTCCTGCTCCTGCAGCGACACTCCCGATGTCTGGCAATGGGTGCGCAGCATCAGCGAGGACGGCTTCTTCGGTTGGAACTCGGCCATGATGCGCGACCACAAAAGCCGCGCCGCCCTCAGCTTGGCGGCTTCCATGAAGAAATTCATGCCGATGGCGAAGAAGAAGGAAAGCCGCCCGGCGAAGGCGTCGACGTCGAGCCCCTTGGCAAGGGCGGCGCGCACATATTCGCGCCCGTCTGCCAGCGTGAAAGCCAGTTCCTGCACCAGCGTCGCGCCCGCCTCCTGCATGTGATAGCCGGAAATCGAGATCGAGTTGAATTTCGGCATCTCGCGCGCCGTGTAGTCGATGATGTCGGCAATGATCCGCATCGAGGGTTCGGGCGGGTAGATGTAGGTATTGCGGACCATGAACTCCTTGAGAATGTCGTTCTGGATGGTCCCGGAAAGTTTTGCGCGCGCAACGCCCTGCTCCTCGCCGGCAACGATGAAATTGGCGAGGATCGGGATCACCGCGCCGTTCATCGTCATGGAGACGGACATTTCCTCCAGCGGAATGCCGTCGAACAGGATCTTCATGTCCTCGACCGAATCGATGGCGACGCCCGCCTTGCCGACATCGCCCTCGACGCGCGGATGATCGGAATCATAGCCGCGGTGCGTGGCGAGGTCGAAGGCTACCGACAGGCCCTTCTGGCCGGCCGCCAGCGCCTTGCGGTAAAAGAGGTTGCTTTCCTTCGCCGTCGAAAAGCCCGCATATTGCCGGATGGTCCACGGCCTGCCGGCATACATGGTGGCGCGCGGCCCGCGCAGGAACGGCTCCATTCCCGGCAGCGTGCCGAGATGGCGGATACCTTCGAGATCGGCCTCGGTGTAGAGCGGCTTGACGTCGATGCCTTCGGGCGTGCGCCAGACGAGATCGTCCGGCGAGGCCTTCAATTCCCGTTCGGCAAGCCTATGCCACGCCTCGTGGCTCGTACGCTCGGCCATCGTCCCGCCCCTACTCGAATTCCATGATGAGTTCGTCCACGGCAAGGCTGGCGCCGGCTTCAACGGCGATGCGAGCCACCGTTGCGCGCCGCTCGGCCCGCAGCAGGTTTTCCATCTTCATCGCCTCGACCGTGGCCAGCGCCTGCCCGGCCTCGACCTGGTCGCCGACATTAACGGCAAGGCTGGTGACGACGCCTGGCATCGGGCACAGCAGCATCTTCGAGGTATCCGGCGGCAATTTCACCGGCATCAGCAGGGCGAGTTCGGCAACGCGCGGGCTGCGCACATGCGCCACCACATCCATGCCGCGCCAGCGCAGGCGCATGCCGGTGCCCGACGCCCCCGTCTTGACGCCCGCCGGCACACCGTCGATGACGAAGCAGGCATGGGCGCGGCCCGGCGTCCAGTCGCTGGCGACCGCGAGACCTGGGCCGCCGTCGAAGGCGACGGTCGCGCCTTCGGCCTGTTCTTCGACGGCAAGCCTGAAGCGGAAGTCGCCCAGCGTCACCACCCAATCCGAGCCTACCTTGCGCGGGTGATTGGAGAGCGCCCCGGAAATCAGCACCGCGCGCTGCTCGCAGCGCAGCTTCATCAAGGCGGCGATGGCCGCCAGCTTCTGCGCATCGGCCTCGCCCGGTACGACCCCGGCAAAGCCGTCCGGAAATTCCTCGGCGATGAACGCGGTCGTCAACCGGCCCTCGCGAAAGCGCGGATGGTCCATCATCGCCGACAGGAAGGGCAGGTTATGGCCGATGCCCTCGACTTCGAAATCGTCGAGCGCCTGCGCCATGGCATCGATGGCGGCCAGCCGGTCCGGCGCCCACGTACACAGCTTGGCGATCATGGGATCGTAGTACATCGAGATTTCTCCGCCCTCGAAGACGCCGGTATCGTTGCGCACGACCGTGCCGTCGCCGCGCGTGCCCTCGACCGGCGGCCGGTAGCGCGACAGGCGCCCGATGGAGGGCAGGAAGTTGCGATACGGATCTTCCGCATAGAGCCGGCTTTCGATCGCCCAGCCGTTCAGCTTCACGTCCTGCTGGGCAATGCGCAGTTTTTCGCCGGCGGCGACCCGGATCATTTCCTCGACCAGGTCGATGCCGGTGACGAGTTCCGTCACCGGGTGCTCGACCTGAAGCCGCGTGTTCATTTCGAGGAAGTAGAATTTCCTGTCCTGGTCGACGATGAACTCGACCGTGCCGGCTGAGAAATAGCCGACAGCCCTGGCAAGGGCTACGGCCTGTTCGCCCATCGCCTTGCGCGTGGCGGCGTCGAGGAACGGAGACGGCGCCTCCTCGATGACCTTCTGGTTGCGGCGCTGGATCGAGCATTCGCGCTCACCCAGATAGACGAGGTTGCCGTGCTGATCGCCCAGCACCTGGATCTCGATATGGCGCGGCTGGGTGACGAATTTTTCGATGAAGATTCGGTCGTCGCCGAAGGAAGCCTTTGCCTCGTTCTTCGACGACTGGAACCCTTCGCGCGCCTCGGCATCGTTCCAGGCGATACGCATGCCCTTGCCGCCGCCGCCGGCCGAGGCCTTGATCATCACCGGATAGCCGATGGAAGCGGCAATGCGGACGGCTTCTGTGGCATCCGCGATCAGTCCCATGTGGCCGGGGACCGTCGAAACGCCGGCGTCGGCAGCGATCCTCTTCGAGGTGATCTTGTCGCCCATGGCCTCGATGGCGACCGGCGGCGGGCCGATGAAGGCGACCCTTTCCGCCTTCAGCGCCTCGGCGAAATTGGCGTTTTCCGACAGGAAGCCATAGCCCGGATGCACCGCATCCGCACCGGTCGCGCGCACCGCGTCCAGAATTTTCGCGATGACGATGTAGGACTGGCTCGACGGAGCCGGCCCGATATGCACCGCCTCGTCGGCCATCTTCACGTGCAGCGCCTCGCGGTCGGCGTCCGAATAGACGGCGACCGTGGCGATGCCGAGCTTCTTTGCCGTCTTGATGACGCGGCAGGCGATTTCGCCGCGATTGGCGATGAGGATTTTCCTGAACATCTGAGACCTCATAGCGGCATCGTGTCGTGCTTCTTCCACCGCGGGTCGACGCTCTTGCCGCGCAGGGCGGCGAAGGCGCGGGCGATGCGCTTGCGCGAGGAATGCGGCATGATCACCTCATCGATGAAGCCGCGCTCGGCGGCCACGAACGGATTGGCGAAACGCGCCTCGTATTCGCTGGTCCGCGCCGCAATCCTTTCCGGGTCGCCAAGCTCGGAGCGGTAGAGAATCTCGGTCGCGCCCTTGGCGCCCATCACGGCGATCTCGGCGGTCGGCCAAGCGTAATTGACGTCGGCGCCGATATGCTTGGAGGCCATGACATCATAGGCGCCGCCATAGGCTTTTCTGGTGATCAGCGTCACCATCGGCACCGTCGCCTGGGAATAGGCGAACAAAAGCTTGGCCCCGTGCTTGATGACGCCGCCATATTCCTGGGCGGTGCCGGGCAGGAAGCCCGGAACGTCGACCAGCGTCAGGATCGGGATGGAGAAGGCGTCGCAGAAGCGCACGAAGCGCGCCGCCTTGCGCGAGGAGTCGATATCCAGGCACCCGGCCAAAACCATCGGCTGGTTGGCGACGACGCCGACCGTCTGCCCCTCGATGCGCAGGAAACCGGTAATGACGTTTCGTGCGAAGGCTTCCTGTATCTCGAAGAAATCGCCTTCGTCGGCGATCGCCAGGATCAGTTCGCGCATATCGTAGGGCTTGGCCGCGCTGTCGGGCACCAGCGTATCGAGCCGCATTTCCAGCCGCGACGGGTCGTCGTGGAACGGCCGCGCCGGCGGCTTTTCGCGGTTATTGAGTGGCAGGAAGTCGAACAGCGCGCGCACCTGTTCCAAGGTCTCGATATCGTTTTCATAGGCGCCGTCGGCGACCGAGGACCTTTGCGTGTGCGTGCGCGCGCCGCCCAGTTCCTCGGCGGTGACGACCTCGTTGGTGACGGTCTTCACCACATCCGGCCCGGTGACGAACATGTAGGAGGAATCGCGCACCATGAACATGAAGTCGGTCATGGCCGGTGAATAGACGGCACCGCCGGCGCAAGGCCCCATGATCACTGAAATCTGCGGAATGACGCCCGAGGCGTCGGCGTTGCGCTTGAACACGTCGGCATAGCCGGCAAGCGAGGCGACGCCTTCCTGGATGCGCGCGCCGCCGCTGTCGTTGAGGCCGATGACCGGCGCGCCGTTGCGCACCGCCATATCCATGATCTTGCAGATTTTCTGCGCATGCGTTTCCGACAGCGAGCCGCCGAGCACGGTGAAATCCTGCGAAAAGACGTAGACCAGCCGGCCGTTGATCGTGCCCCAGCCGGTAACGACGCCGTCGCCGGCCACCTTCTGGCTTGCCATGCCGAAATCGGCGGCGCGGTGCGTGACATACATGTCGTATTCCTCGAACGAACCCTCGTCGAGGAGCACGTCGAGCCTCTCGCGCGCCGTCAGCTTGCCCTTGGCATGCTGGGCGTCGATGCGCCTTTGCCCGCCGCCGAGACGGGCTTCGGCGCGGCGGGCCTCAAGCTGGTCGAGAACCGGACGCATCAGTTGACGCCCCTGGCCGACAGCCATTTCCAGACGGCGGGAAAGGCAATCGCCGCAAGCAGCGCCTTGGCGATGTCGCCGGGAATGAAAGGATAGAGGCCGAGCGCCAGCACGGGCTTGTCCCAGCCGATCACCGCGCCCAGCCACAGCAGGCCCGGCACATAGATCACGGCGCCGGCAAGCAGCGCCGCCACCATCGCCGTTGCAGGACGGCGGTCGAAGCCGCGCCCGGCCAGCCAGCCAGCCACCAGCGCGGCCAGCACGAAGCCGACCAGGAAGCCACCCGTCGGCCCCATCATATAGGCGAGCCCGAGCCCCCTCTCCGGCGTGCCGGCGAAAACGGGAAAGCCCGCCGCGCCCTGCGCCAGGTAGAGCGCGACGGCGAGCGTACCGCGAACCGGACCCAACGCCAGGCCGAGGCCGATGGCGACGAAGGTCTGCATGGACATCGGCACCGGGAAGAACGGCACCTGGAATTTCGCCGAGAGAACGAGAAGAAGCGAGCCCGCCAGCACGGCGGGAACGTCGGTCGCGACGCCACGCCGGCCGCTTCGCAGGGCAAGGGTGTTGTAGAGGGTCATTGGCAGGCATCCGCAAACAGAGTGGCAAAAGCAGGCACGCGCCTGCGCTTTCCCATTAGAATTGCGCTTGCGGCCGGGAAACGATTGAAGGGTGCTGTTGTGTAATATAGTGTCTTGCCAAGTGCGAATTGCGAATTTGCGAAATGTCCGCCAGAAAACTCTATATCGGCCGAAAAATCCGGGAAATCCGCGACAGCCACAAGGCGACCCAATCCGCCTTTGCCGAACGCATCGGCATTTCCACCAGCTATCTGAACCAGATCGAGAACAACCAGCGCCCGGTTTCCGCATCCGTCCTGCTGGCGCTTGCAGAAAATTTTCAGATCGACATCGGCGCCATGGCGCTCGGTGACGACGACCGGCTGCTTTCGGCCATGGCGGAGGCGCTCGCCGACCCGCTTTTCGACGGCTACAAGCCCAGCTTGCAGGAGCTGAAGCTCGTTACCCAGAACGCGCCCGGCCTCGCCCATGCCCTGATCGCCTGCCATCAGGCCTATCGAAGAAACAGCGAGCAACTGGCCAGCTTCGACGATGCGCTGGGCCGGAGTTCCACGCTCACCGAGCCTTCCTCTTATGAAGAAGTCCGCGACTTCTTCCATTTCGTCGACAACTACATCCACGAACTGGACTGCGCCGCCGAAAAGCTCGCCGGCAAGCTCGGCATTTCGGAACGCGACACGAGCGCGATCCTGCCGGCCTATATCGAGCAGGCGCACAAGATCAGGATCGTTCGGGCGCAGCCGGGCGAAGACATCATCCGGCGCTTCGATCCGGCAGCGCGGATATTGTACTTCAGCCCCTATTCCCCGCCTTCGACCCGAAATTTCCAGATCGCCTTCCAGATCGCCGAACTCGAGATGGAAAAAGAAATTTCGGCGATTGCCCAACGCGCCCGGTTTCGCACCGCCGAGGCGCTGGAGATTTGCAAGATCGGCCTGCGCAATTATTTTGCCGGCGCATTGACCCTGCCCTATCAGGCGTTCCTGGCGGCCGCGAAGGAGTTGCGCCACGATCTCGAACTGCTTGCCGCCCGCTTCGACGCCAGCATCGAGCAGGTGGCGCATCGGCTGAGCACGTTGCAGCGGCCCGGCCTCAAGGGCGTGCCGATCTTTTTCGCCCGCATCGACCGCGCCGGCAACATCACCAAGCGCCACAGTGCCGCCAAGCTGCAATTCGCCCGCTTTGGCGCGGCCTGTCCCTTGTGGAACGTGCACCAAGCGTTCGAGCAGCCCGGCCGCATTATCCGCCAGCTTGCCGAGACGCCGGATGGCGCACGCTATCTGTGCGTGGCGACCGAACTCACCAAGGGTGGCGGCGGTTTCAACGCCCCGCAGCGCCGCTATGCCATCGCACTCGGCTGCGAGGTCGCCTATGCCTGCGACTTCGTCTACGCCGACAAGCTCGACCACGGCAACCGCGCCGCCTTCGACCCGATCGGCATTTCCTGCCGCATCTGCGAGCGCACCAGTTGCCCTCAGCGGGCGGTGCCGCCACTGAACCGCAAGCTGGTCGTGGACCACAATCGCCGCGGCGCGGTTCCCTACGAAATCGCGTAGCGTCCGCAACCGCAGAAGTTTCAGGCCGTCTCGCGCGCGACCACGGTGGTCTCCAGCAGGATCGCCGAACGCTGCGGGTCGGGATCCTCGAGAAAACCGATCAGCGCCTCGATGGCGATCCGCCCGGATTCGAAGATGCGGCGGTCCACCGTCGACAGCGCACGATCGAGCAGGGGCGCCAGATAGACGTTGTCGAAGCCCATGACGGCGCAATCGGCGGGAACCCGAAGCCCCCGCTCGCGCAGCGCGACCGTTGCCCCGATGGCCAGCATGTCGCTCATGCAGCAGATGGCCGTGAAGGACGTGCCGTCGAGAAGGCCCAGGGTCGCCCGGCGGCCGAAACTGTGCTGGAATTCGCCACAGCGCACGAGTGCCGGATCGACGGCCAGTGCCGCCTGGCGGTGCGCAGCCTCGAAACCTTCCAGCCGCATCCTCGTGTTGGCGCTCCCGGCCGCCCCGCTCAAGAAAGCGATGCGCCGGTGCCCCCGGGAGATCAGATAGGCGGCGGATTGCATGGCGCCGCTGCGGCAATCCGTGTCGACGGTGGCGGCAAGGCAGTCCAGCGTCGCGATATCGCGGTCCATCGACACGAAGGGAATGCCGAGTTCCCGCAGCAGGTCCGCATTGGGCACGACGTCGCTCGCCGCCAGCACGATGCCGTCGACGCCATGCCCGGCGAGGAAGGCGAGATGCGCTTCCTCGTTGGCGGCGATGCCGTCGGAATTGCAAAGGATCGTCGTGTAGCCGCGCAGCCGCGCCGTATCATCGCAGGCCCGTACCAGCTCGGTGAAATAGGGGTTGAGAATGTCGGGAACGATGATGCCCAGGACGCGCGACCGGCGCGTGACCAGCGAGCGCGCGATCGAGTTAGGCGTATAATTCAGTTCGCGGGCGAGCGCGCGGATGCGCTTGCGGGTTTCCTCGCCGATGAAGGCGTCCTTGCGGTTGAGAACCTTGGACACCGTCGCTGTGGAGACGCCGGCACGCTGTGCAATATCCTTGATGGTGGTCGCCACACGCCCTCGCTCTTCGCCACGCCCAATCAATCCCGTAACCCGCCGGGGCCGCAAAGTCGACACAACCGCCGCGGACACAAAAAATTGCGAGTGCCCCTGCCGCTTCGTTGACAGAAACTCGAATATAGTTCAGGTAAACGTTTAACTAAACCGGTTTGTGGGTATTTATGACGGATACCGGCCGGAACCAGATTGTTGGTGACGTGACGAAACCGCCCAGAATCCCACTGGTCATGGATGTCGACACCGGCACGGACGATGCCATTTGCATTGCCGCCGCGACGCTCTGCGCCGACCGGGTCGACCTTCTCGGCATCGGAACGGTCTGCGGCAATGTCGAAATCGGGAAGACCAGCAGGAACACGCTCGACCTCATCGATTTTCTGGAACGCGACATTCCGGTCCATGTCGGCGCCGCCCGACCACTGGCGCGCCCGCTCTGCACGGCAATCAGCCATGGCGATACGGGGCTGGGCAACGTCGTGCTGCCCGCTGCCCGCCGCAGCCATGCGGCCGGCAGCGTGACGGCAATGATCGCGGCGGCGGCCGCAGAGCATCCGGGCGCGCTCGAAATCCTGGCCGTCGGCCCGCTGACCAATATCGCCACCGCCCTGACGGAGTGGCCCGAGCTGCGCTCGGCGATCCGGCATGTCACCATCATGGGCGGCGCGCTTCGCGGGGGCAACATGACGCTCGCCTCCGAATTCAATCTCTACTGCGACCCGGAAGCGGCGCGGATCGTGTTCGAGGCCGGCTGCGGCCTCACCATGGTCGGGCTCGACGTCACGCTGAAGCCCGAATTGCCCGGTTGGGTGTTCGACCGGATCAGGGCGACGCCGGGACGCGCGGCCGACATCGTCGGCCGCGTGCTCGATTTCATGGTCCGGCGCAAGGAAGAGTTCGGCGCCGACGATCCGAACCTGCACGACGTGATCGCGCTCGCGGCGATCGTGCGGCCATCGCTGTTCGTCTTCGAGAACCATTACGTGCATCTGGAAACCGGCGGGGAGGTCACGCGCGGCATGACCATCGCCGACATCCACAACGTTTCGAGAAAACCGCCAAACGCGCGGGTGGCCGTCGGGATCGACGTCGACGGCTTCTGGAACTGGTTCGTCGATCTATTCGGAGATGGGAAGTAAATGGGACAGGATTCCGCGCATTTCGGCAGTCAGTTCGACCGTCACCGCAAGCTGGTGACGGGCCTTGCCCGGGAAGTCGGCGAAGGCCGGCTCGACCGGCGGGAGTTTTTGGCGATGGCCACCATTTTCGGCGCTTCGACCGCCGCGGCCTACGGCCTGATCGGCCTTGCCGCGCCGACTGTCGCCCGCGCCGGGGAACCGAAGAAGGGCGGCGTGCTGCGCGTCTCGACCTTCGTCAAGGACCAGAAGGACCCGCGTGCCTTCGACTGGCCGGAAATGGCGAACATCGCCCGCCAGATGCTCGACACGCTGGTGCGCTATGATGTCGACTACACCTTCAAGCCCTCGCTGCTGGAAAGCTGGGAGGTCAATGAGGACGCGACCGAATACACGCTTCATCTGCGCCGCGGCGTGGTCTGGAACAACGGCGATGCGTTCACCGCCGAGGACGTGATCTACAACCTCGAGCGCTGGTGCGACAAGGCGGCCGAGGGCAACTCCATGGCCGGGCGCATGACCGCACTGATCGACGCCGCCACGGGCAAGGCGCGCGAGGGCGCGATCACCGCGACCGACGACCATACGGTCGTCCTGAAGCTCTCGGCGTCCGACATCGCCATCGTTCCCTCGATGACGGAATATTCGTCGCTGATCGTGCATCGCGACTACGAGAAGAACGGCTCCGACCTCGTCGCCAATCCGGTCGGCACCGGCGCCTTCCAGCTCGTTTCCTACGATGTCGGGACCAAGGCCGTCGTCAAGCGACGCGAGGACGGCAAGTGGTGGGGCGGCGAAACCTATCTCGACGGCGTCGAGTTCATCGACTACGGCACCGACCCGTCCGCCTGGGTGAACGCGTTCGAGGCCGGCGAGATCGACACCAATTTCGAGACCACCGCCGACTATGTCGAGATCATGGACAGCCTCGACCTTGTGAAATCGGAAGTGGTGACGGCGGCCACCATCGTCGCCCGCACCAATGTCACCAACAAGCCCTATGACGACATCCGCGTGCGGCGGGCGCTGCAGATGGCGACGGACAATGCCGCCGTGCTGACGCTCGGCTACGGCGACAGGGGCACGGTCGCCGAAAACCACCATGTCTGCCCGCTGCATCCGGAGTATTACGAGCTTCCGAAGAAGACCCGCGATATCGAGGGCGCCCGCAAGCTGATGGCCGAGGCCGGCCAGATGGATTTCGAGCACGAGCTGATCACCGGCGACGAGGACTGGCACCGCAGCACCGGCGACGCCATCGCCGCCCAGCTTCGCGAGGCCGGCTTCAAGGTCAAGCGCACCGTGTTGCCGGGCGCAACCTTCTGGAACGACTGGACGAAGTTCCCCTTTTCGATGACGTCCTGGGGCATGCGGCCGCTTGGCGTGCAGAACCTGGCGCTGGCCTACCGCAGCGGCGAGCCGTGGAACGAATCCGGCTTCTCCAGCCCAGAGTTCGACGCCAAGCTGAACGAGGCGCTCGCCGTGCCGGATCCCGACAAGCGCAAGGCCATCATGAAGGACGTCGAGCAGATCCTACAGGATTCCGGCATCCTCATTCAGCCTTACTGGCGCTCGCTGTTCACGCACTCGGTGCCGGCGGTCAAGGACAATCCCGCCCATCCCAATCTCGAACAGCACTTCGAGCGGGTCTGGCTCGACCGCTAGCCTCGCAGGCGGCTTGCATGTAGACCGTCATTCCGGGACCGCTGCGCGGAACCCGGAATGACGCGAACGAAGCCGGTCGGGATCGGCCATATCCGCCATGGCGCGTCACAGAAAGAGGAACGATATGAAAGTCTACCTGGCCGGACCGGAGGTTTTCGTCCCCGACGCTCGCGCTATTCTCGACGAGAAGATCGAACTGACCCGGGCGCACGGCTTCGTTCCCGTCTGCCCGGGTGACCTGGAAGCCCCGGCCTCGCTGAAAGGGAAGGCACGTGGCCTCGCCACCAGCGAGGTCAACGAAAAGCTGATGCTGAGCGCCGATTTCATCATCGCCAACCTGACGCCGTTCCGCGGCATCGCAGCCGATGCCGGCACCGTCTACGAACTCGGCTTCATGTGCGGACGCGGCTGTCCCGCCTATGCCTTCACCAATATCGCGACCGGCCATTACGAGCGGGTGCTGGACTATTACGGCGGCGACCTCAGGACCGATGAAACGGGCGCCGTTCGCGGGCCGGACGGGCTGGAGCTCGAAACCTACGACATGGTGGACAATCTCATGCTGGATGGCGGCATCGAGAACCGCAAAGGGGTAATCGTCCGTCACAACGCAGCACCCGACCGGCTCTATTCCGACCTAGCCGGCTTCAGGCAATGCCTCGCCATCGCAGCCAGGCACTTGCTCGCCTGAACGTCCGAGACATAACTTCGCAAGTCAGGGCATTACATGTAAAATCGGGTCATCGCGGCCCGGAACTGGCCAGGGCGAGGTTTGTTTTCAGGATATGCAATGAGCGTCGATGACCAGGAACTCAGTCTGATTACCCTCGTTGCCAAGCAATATTATTATGAAGGCAAGACGCAGGACGAGATTTCCCAATCGCACAACCTGTCGCGCACCAAGATCGGCCGCATGCTGCGGCAGGCGCGCGACCTCGGCCTGGTCACCATCCGCATCAATCTCAGCCCCATCGAATTCTTCAACCTGGAACGCGAACTGAAGTCCCGGTTCAGCATCCAGCATGCGCTGATCGCCGTCGACCACGAGGACGAGGATTTGCAGCGCGTCGCCGTCGCGCAACTGGTTTCGGACCATCTGGTCGAGAAACTGGCCGACGGCATGACGGTTTCCGTCGGCATGGGGCGCAATCTCGGCGCGGTCACGGCACAACTCGGCGGCCAGAACTCGCGGGACTGCACGTTCGTCAGTTCCATCGGCGGCTCGCTGCGGGCTGGCGAGGGCCTGAACTCGGACCACATCGCCCGGCGTTTCGCCGCCGCCTTCAACGGCCGCAGCGAAACCCTCTATGCGCCGGCCTATGTCAGCAACCCGAAGCTGCGCGAATTGCTGCTGAAGGACGAGACGGTGCAGCAGACCCTCAACCGGGCACGGCGCGCCGATATCGCCCTCATCGGCATCGGCGATTTCAGCGAGTCGAGCTATCTCGTCAAAATGGGCTGGTATTCGGCGATGGAAATCTCCCGGGCGCGCATGAACGGCACGGTGGCCGACATCTCCGGTTATGATTTTCTCGATATCAAGGGCCAGCCTTCGGCGCCCGAATTGCAGCACCGTGTCATCGGCCTCTCGCACGAGGACTTCCGCCGCATCCCCAACGTGATCGCGGTGGCCAGCGAACACAACAAAGCGCTATCGCTCCTGGGCTCGCTGCGCTCTGGCATCATCAAGACGCTGGCGACCAGCGTTTCCAACGCACGCGCCATCATCGAGATCGACGACCAGACCAAGGGCGAAGCCGGGCCGGCAAATCACGGCCGCTGAGCGGAGCCCTACCCGGCGCGCCGCCGCTGGTTGAGCGAATCGAACAGGACCGCAAGGAAGATGACGGCGCCCTGGATGAACTGCACCCAGAACGGCTCGACATTGTTGAGGGTCAGGCCGTTGTTGATGACCCCGATCAGAAGCACGCCGAGAATGGTGCCCAGCATCGAGCCGCGCCCGCCGAACAGCGATGCGCCGCCGATCACCACTGCCGCAATGGCATTGAGTTCGAGGCCGCTTGCCGCGATGGGCTGCGCCGAATCCAGGCGGCCGGTCAGGATGATGCCGCCGAGCCCCGCCAGTGCGCCGGAGATCATGTAGACCGAAACCAGCGTGCGCCGCACCGGAATGCCCGACATCATCGCCGCTTCCCGGTTGCCGCCGACAGCATAGACTTCGGAGCCGAAGACGGTTTTGCTGAGCACGAAGGCACCGATGCACAGCGCCGCCAGCGAGATCAGCCCCGCGATCGGAAAATAGCCGACCAGGCCGCCGCCGATGGCATCGAAGGCATCATCGAAGCCGAAGATGGTCTGTCCGTTCGGGATGATGAAGGCAAGGCCCCGGGCCATCGCCATGGCGGCGAGCGAGACGATGAAAGGGTTCATGTTGAGGAAGGTGACGGCGAGGCCGATGAACAGGCCGCAGCCCAACCCGACCAGGATGCCGATGGCGACCGCCAGCGGGATGGGAACGCCGGCATGCAGCGAAAGCCCGGTGATCACCCCCGAAAGCGCCACCACCGAACCGGGCGACAGGTCGATGCCGCCGGTGATGATGACGAAGGTCTGGCCGCAGGCGACCAGCCCGATCAGCGATGTCGCCACCAGGATCGACATGATGTTGGGCGTCGACAGGAAGGAGGCCGTGGTGAGCGACAGATAGGCCACGATCGCCAGGAATACGGCGATGATGGCAATCTCGTTGACATCGCCGGCAAACCAGCGCCGCTTGCGGGGCGCCGTGTCTCCGGTGGTGGTCAGGGCATCGTTCGGGCTCATCTCTTCATCCAACGGCTGCTAGGGACATGATACCGTCCTGGCTGAAGTCGGCACGCTCGACCTCGCCCACCAGGCGCCCGGCGCGCAGCACGCCGATGCGGTCGCAAAGGCCGAGCAGTTCAGGCAGATCCGACGAGACGATCAGGATCGCCGATCCGCCTTCGGCGAGGTCGCCGATCAGGTTATAGACTTCGACCTTGGCCCCGACATCGACGCCACGCGTCGGCTCGTCCAGCATGAACAGCTTCGGTGAAACGCTCATGGCGCGCGCCAGCACCACCTTCTGCTGGTTGCCGCCGGAAAGGCGCCGCACTTCCTGGGCCGCGGAGGTGGCACGGATACGCAGGTTACGGATCGAGCTTTCCGCCAGCCTTTGCATGGCGCGGAAGGAAACCACGCCCAGCCGCGAAAGCCTGCCGAGGGTCGACAGCGCAATGTTCTGGCGGATGGAAAAGGCAAGCACGAGGCCGTCGAGCTTGCGATCCTCCGTCGTCATCACCACGCCCTGCGCCAGCGAGGCGCGCGGCGAACGCGGCTTGTAGCTTTCCCCGGCGACACGGATTTCGCCGCCTGATATCGGCAACGCTCCGAAGATCGCCCGCAGCACCTCGGATCGCCCTGCCCCGACCAGCCCGGCAAGGCCGTAAATCTCGCCCGCCCTCACGCTGAAGGACACGTCGTCGAAGCGCTTGGGGGAGGAAAGCCCGGAAACCTCCAGCAGTTTCCGCCCCGGTTCGATCTGCCGCTTCGGAAAGAAGGAGTCGATCGGCCTGTTGACCATGGCCCGCACCATGGTGGCTTCGGTCCAGTCCGCGGTCCGCCGGGTTTCCACCGTGTGGCCGTCCCGCATCACGGTCACGGCATCGCAGACCTTGAACACCTCCTCCAGATGATGGCTGATGAAGATGATGCCCACGCCGGCGGCCTTGAGGCGGGCGATGGTGTCGAAGAGAATCTGCACTTCGTGCCCGGTAAGGCTGGCGGTGGGCTCGTCCATGACGATGACCCGCGCCTTGCGCGACAACGCACGGCCGATCTCCACCAGCTGACGCTGCGCCAGCGACAGGCGCCGCACCGGGGTGGTCGGCGATACATCGAGGCCGACCTGCGAAAGCAGGTCACGGGTCCGCGAAAGCAGGGGGCGGCGCCTTACCTGCCCCGCCGCATTGCGCGGCAGGTGGCCGACGAAGACGTTTTCCGCCACCGAACGGTCGGGGAACAGGGACAGCTCCTGGTGGACGACGACGATGCCCGCCTGCAAGGCCTCGCGGGGCGAATGCGGGACGTATTTTTCGCCGTCGAGTTCGATCCCGCCGCTGTCCGGCCGGTAAATTCCGGCCAGCACCTTCATCAGCGTCGACTTGCCGGCCCCGTTCTCGCCGACGATCCCGAGAACCTGGCCGGCGTCCAGTTCCAGCGAGACGCCGGAAAGAACCTGGACGCCGTGAAACGACTTCGAAACGCCGGCTATCTGCAACAGGTGGGACAAGGCGCCCTCTTGGGATGGACCCGTCAGCCCTTTGCGACTTCCTCCGCCCAGAGACCGTACTTCTTGACTTCGTCGCTGTCGATGTTGTCCTTGGTCAAAAGGATGTGCGGCCAGAACTGGTGGGCCGGGATCGTCGACTTGTCGCCGTTGAAGAACTGGTTGACATAGGCGACCGCCTGCCCCGCCATGGTGAGCGGGTTCTGGGACAGCGTGGCATCCATGTCGCCCTTGCGGATTGCAGCCAGGGCCTGGGCCGTACCGTCGATGCCGATGATGACGATGTGCTTGGGGTCGTCCAGCGGCACGTTGCGCGAGGCCTGCTTGATGGCGCGCAATGCGCCGACCGCGTTGTCGTCGTTGCCGTTGAACACCGCATCGATCTCGGGATTGGCGGCCATGATCTGGCTCATCAGGTTGAAGGCCTTCTCCTGGTCGAACTGCGCTTCCTGCCGGGCCACCAGCTTGAGTTCGGGGTTGTCGGCGGCAACCTTCTGGAATTCCTCCATGAAGCCCTTGTCGCGGTCGTCGCCCGCGGTGGTGCCGAGCAGGCCGACCAGGTTGACGACATTGCCCTTGATGCTGCCGTAGCGCTTCTTCAGTTGCTCGACGATGAACTGCGCGCCCTCGCGGCCGAGCGCGACATTGTCGGTTTCGAGGAAGTTGGTCTGGCAATCGCCGCAGGCCGCACCGCGATCCAGTGTGAAGACGGGAATGTTCTTCTTCTGCGCCTGCTCGACCACCGGCACGATCGAGTTGGCGTTGATGGGATTGAGGATCAGCGCATCGACGCCCTGGTTGATGAGGTCGACCACCATGGTCGACTGCGTGTTGGCATCACCGTTGGCGTTGGTGTTGAGCAGCGTCATGTCGGGGAACTTGGCGGCGGCATCGACCACGCCCTTGGTCATGCCCTGGAAAAACGGATTGGCCAGCGTGGCAACGTTGTAGCCGAGCTTGATCGGCTTGCCCGCCGCCCACGCGATCGGCAGGCCGCCCAACATCGCGCCTACAGCCACCGATGCGCCCGAAATCAACACCTCACGACGTTTCATTTGATCCTCCCTTAGCCTTCTACAGGCCGACATTGCCGATCATATGCGCGCGGCATGCGCATATGGGATAACGTTCAGGGGCCTACGTCAAGGAGCGATCTTCGATGTCCTTGAAATTTAAGTTGCCCTGCCGTGAATTGCGGCCATTATAACCTTGACCTTACGCACTCACGTGCGCAAAAATGCACTAATCGCGCAAATGCGCATCCTGTTGAACCACCAATTGCGAAGCCCGAGGAGGGACGATGAAGAAGGTCATGAACAAGCCCGTCGACTACGTCGATGAGATGCTCGACGGCCTGTGCACGGCCCATCCACGCTATTTCAGCCAGCCGGAGAAGCGCGTGATCGCGCGCGCTGGCGGAGCGGTCCCCGGAAAGGTAGGCATCGTTACCGGGGGCGGCTCGGGTCATCTGCCGATCTTCACCGGCTACATCGGGCCGGGCCTGCTGGATGCGGCCGCAATCGGCGACGTATTTGCCTCCCCGTCCGCCGAGCAGATGGCGAGCGCCATGCGCCATGCCGACGGCGGCGCGGGCGTGCTCCGGCTTTACGGCAACTATGGCGGCGACGTCATGAATTTCGACATGGCCGGCGAAATGCTGGAAATGGAGGACGTCGCCTCGACCACGGTGCTTCTGGCCGACGACGTCGCCTCGGCCCCGCCGGCCGAAGCCGCGAAGCGGCGTGGCGTCGCCGGCATGGTCTTCGCCTTCAAGGCCGCCGGCGCGCGCGCCGACGAACACGGCGACCTCGCCGAGGTGACGGCGGCCGCGCAAAAGACCGCCGACGCCTGCCGTTCGATCGGCTTCGCGCTCACCCCCTGCATCGTGCCGCAGGCCGGAAAGCCGACCTTCACGCTCGGCGAAGACGAAATGGAAATGGGTATGGGCATCCACGGCGAGCCCGGCATCTGGCGCGACAAGCTGAAGCCCGCCGACGCCATTGCCGACGAGATGCTCGACCGCCTGCTGGAAGACAGCGGCGTTGGCCGCGGAGAGCGCGTGTCGCTGCTGGTCAATTCGCTGGGCGCCACGCCGCTGGAGGAGCTTTACATCGTCTTCCGCCGGCTGCGTTCCCGCCTGTCCGACAAGGGCATCGACATCGTGTCGCCGCTGGTCGGGCGCTACGCCACCTCGATGGAGATGGCCGGAGTGACGCTGACGCTATGCCGCCTCGACAGCGAAATCGAACGCCTGCTCGCAGCCCCCTGCGACTGCCCCTTCTGGAGGAACTGATGGCGCCGGGTGCAGTTTCGGGCACAATCACCGCGAAAGACATCCACGCCGTGCTTTCGCGCATCGCGGCCGCCATGCAGGAGGGTGCGGCCGAACTCAACGCGGCCGACGGTGCGCTCGGCGACGGCGATCTGGGCATCACCGTCTCGCGCGGTTTTGCCGAAGCCGCTGCGGCAAGCCTGCCGGACGATCTCGGCATGGCCTTCATGGAATGCGCCAAGGCGATGCAGCGCGTTTCGTCCTCATCCTATGGCACGCTGCTGGCCACCGCCGCCATGTCCGCCGCCAAGGCGACCAAAGGACAGACATCGCTCGATGCCGCACAGGTTCCCGCGCTGATCGAGGGCGCGCTCGCGGCCATGATGGCCAGAGGCAAGGGCTCGCTCGGCGACAAGACGGTCCTCGACATCCTCGACGCCATGGCCAGCGCCATGCGCGGTGTTCCGGCGGCCGAGCTTTACCAGCGTGGCCTTTCCGCCGCACAGGCAACGCTGGAGGATTTCAAAACCAAGCCGAACAAGCTCGGCCGCGCCCGCATGTTCGGCGAAGGCAGCATCGGCCTCTACGATCCCGGCCAGCTCGCGCTGGTGCGTATCGTGGAAGCCATGCGCGGCTAGGATCGGGAGTTGTCGATATGAGTGAAATCGGTTTTCTGGGGCTTGGCATCATGGGGCGCGGCATGGTCCGCAACCTGTTGAAGGCCGGGCATGAGGTAACGGCCTGGAACCGCACGCGGCGCGACTTGCCGGCCGACCTGGCCAAGGCGCGTTTTTGCTCGACCGTTGCCGAGGCCGTCGCCGGCAAGAAGCTGGTCATCGCGTCTTTGACCGGGCCGGACGCGCAGCATGACGTGCTTGAAGGCGAAAACGGTCTTTTTGCCGTGGCCGAGGCCGGCGCCATCATCGTTGACACGACCACCACCGATCCGGCGCTGGCGGCGGACCTCGCGGCACGGGCCGGGAAGCGCGGCCTCCGCTACCTCGATGCACCGGTGTTCGGCTCCCGCAACGAGGCCTGGGAAGGAAAGCTCGATTTCATCTGCGGTGGCGAACGCGCGACGTTCGATGCCGTGAAGCCCGTCCTGGAATCGATGGCGGCCACCGTCCACTACCTCGGCACAAGCGGCAAGGGCGCAGCGGCCAAGCTGGTCGGCAACCTGCTGGTAGCCGCGCAGATGGTGTCGCTCGGCGAGGCGCTCTCCATCGCCCGCAAGGCCGGCCTAGAGCCGGACGCGCTGATGGGCTATCTCGACGTGACGGATTTTTCCTCGGGCCTCATTCGTGGCGTCGGCCGCGCCAGCCTGAAGGGTGATTTCGCACCGAACTTCTATCTCAAGCACATGCTCAAGGATGCCCGCCTGATCGGTGCTTTCGCCCGCAGCCTCGAAGTTTCCGCACCGGCTTCCGGCATGGCGGCCGAGCTTTACCAGGGCGCGCTGAACAAGGGTTACGGCGAACTGAACGCGTCCGCGCTGCACAAACTGCAATTCGAACTTTCCGGAGTCGAGGAGAAACAGGCTGCCGGGAACTAACCAGCATTATCCCCCGAACAGGCGGGGGAAGCGACCAACCCAAGGGAGGAAATGAATGTCGATCAAGTCCAGAACCATAGTCGGCGCTGCCGCCGTCGCGCTGCTGGCGGGTGCCTTCACCGGTGCCTATGCGCAAGACAAGAAATACAACATCGTCACGGTGGTGAAGATCAGCGGCATCCAGTGGTTCAACCGCATGGAGGAAGGTGTCAAGAAATTCGCCGCCGATACCGGCAACAACGCCTATCAGGTCGGCCCGGCCAAGGCCGATGCGCAGTTGCAGGTCCAGCTTCTGGAAGACGCGATCGCCCAGAAGGTCGACGCCATCACGGTGGTGCCGTTTGCGCCCGAGGCGCTCGAACCGGTGCTGAAGAAGGCCATGGATGCGGGCATCAAGGTCGTATCGCACGAGGCCTCGACCATCAGCAACGTCGATTGGGACATCGAGGCGTTCAAGAATGCCGCCTATGGCGAGCACTTCATGAAGAAGCTCGGCGAGTGCATGGGCGGCAAGGGTGAATACGCGGTCTTCGTCGGTTCTCTGACCTCGAAGTCGCACAACGAATGGGTGGACGCGGCGATCGCCTACCAGAAAGCCAACTTCCCCGACATGAAGATGGTCGGTTCCAAGAACGAGACGAACGACGACCAGCAGCAGGCCTATGCCAAGACGCAGGAACTGCTCAGGGCCTTCCCGAACGTGCGCGGCTTCGAAGGCAGCGCCTCCACGGACGTCGCCGGCATCGGCCTCGCGCTGGAGGAACGCGGCATGGGCGACGATACCTGCGTGGTCGGCACCAGCCTTCCCTCCATCGCCGCCCAATATCTCGATACCGGCTCCGTCGACATGATCTCGTTCTGGGACCCTTCGCTCGCCGGTTACGCGATGAACAAGATCGCGGTCATGCTGCTCGACGGCAAGGCGCCGGCGGAAGGCATGGATCTCGGGATTCCGGGTTACGAAAAAGTCTCGCTCGACGGCAAGGTGATCTATGGTCAGGCCTGGGTGGACGTGACGAAGGACAATGCGAAGGATTATCCCTTCTGATCGTCGCACAGATCGTAAAGCTTCCGGCGGGAGACTCGCCGGAAGCCCTTGTTGAACGACTGGCTATCTGATGACCGAAGCTCCGCTCATCCGGCTCGACGCCATTTCGAAATCGTTTGCCGGCGTGCAGGCTTTGAACGGGGTCTCCTTTTCCATCGAGGCGGGACAGGTGGTCTGCCTCGCTGGCGAGAACGGCAGCGGCAAATCCACCCTTATCAAGATTCTCGCCGGTGTGGAAAAGCCGGGCGGCGGACAGGTGACGATCGAGGGCGAAAGCTTTTCGGCGCTCGACCCGCGCATTTCGGTGGCGCGGGGTATTCAGGTCATCTACCAGGATTTCGCGCTTTTCCCCAACCTGACGGTCGCCGAGAATATCGCCTTCAGCGCCGAACTGGCGTCCGGGCACAGGCTGGTGAACCGCCGGCGCATCAAGGCGCTGGCGGAAACACTGCTCAAGCGGATCGCGGTGGATATTCCCCTCGACGCGCGCGTCGAGACGCTTGCCGTCGCCGACAAGCAGCTCGTGGCGATTGCCCGCGCGCTGGCGCTCGACGCCCGTCTCGTCATCATGGATGAGCCGACGACGGCGCTTACCGAACGCGAAGTACAATCGCTTCTCGCCATTATCCGGCGCCTGAAGGCGGCCGGAGTGGCCGTGCTGTTCGTCAGCCACAAGCTGGCCGAAGTGTTCGAGGTTTGCGAAAAGATCGTGGTGATCCGCAACGGCCAGGTCGTCTCGGACAAGCCGGCCGCCGAGTTCGATCTCGATTCGCTCGCCTTCCACATGACCGGCCGCCATTTCGAGATGACGGCGGCGCGCCCGTTCGACCCGGAAGCCGCGCCGATCCTCGAAGTCGCTGGCCTTGGCCGCGACGGCGCGCTTCGCGACATCGACTTCGCGCTGCGGCCGGGCGAGGTGCTGGGCATCGCCGGGCTGCTCGGCTCCGGTCGCACCCAATTGGCCAAGGCGCTGTTCGGCCTTCTGCCGATGGACAGCGGCGAAATTCGGGTGGACGGCGAGAAGGTCGCGCTGGCAAGCCCGCTCGACGCCATCGCCGCCGGTATCGGCTACGTGCCCGAGGACAGGCTGACGGAAGGACTGTTCCTGTCGCAGTCCATTGCCCGCAACCTGGCCGTCGGCCGGCTCGACGCCTTTTCCGGACCGCTCGGCTGGCTCGACCGCGACGGCCTCGGCGGAGAGGCGCGGGACTGGCTGAAGCGGCTCAACGTGGCCGCGCCAAACGCGCAGGTGCCGGTGAAATCGCTTTCCGGCGGCAACCAGCAGCGCGTGGTGCTGGCGCGCTGGCTCGCCGGCAGCCCGCGCATCCTGGTCCTGAACGGCCCGACGGTCGGCGTCGACATCGGCTCCAAGGCGGACATCCACGACATCATCGCCGACCTCGCGGAGCGGCGGCTGGGCGTCGTCGTGATTTCGGACGACCTGCCCGAACTCATCGGCTGCTGCCACCGCATCCTGGTCATGAAGGCCGGGCAGATCGTGGAAGAAATTCCCGGCGGCAGCATCGACGCCGGCGAACTCGCGGCCAGGCTGGCATCCTAGGAGACGACGGGCGCAATGAAGATCGACTGGACGCGCAACGAAACGCTGGTCTTCCTGGTGGTGGTCGCCTTCTGCGTGCTGACGACGGCCGTCGATCCGGCATTCCTGTCGCTGCCGACCCTGTTCGACCTGCTACGCAATTCCATCGTCACCGGCATCTTCGCCATCGGCGTGCTTCTCGTGCTGATCTCCGGCGGCATCGACGTTTCCTTCACGGCGATTGCCGCCTTCGCCATGTACACCACCACGTTGACGCTGGTGAACCTCGGCATCGATGTGCCCTGGTACGGCATCTTTGCGCTGTCGATCCTCATCGGAACCGGGCTCGGGCTTGTCAACGCCGTCTTCATCGCCGGTTTCCGCCTGCCGACGCTGATCGTCACGCTGGGCACGCTGTCGGCGTTCCGCGGCTTCCTGCTCACCTTCGTCGGCAGCCAGCTGATCTCGAACGTGCCTGCCGGCATGCGCGACTTCTCGCGGCTCACCATGCTGCGCGGCACCACCAGCGAGGGTTATTTCTATTCCCTTCCGTGGGCCTTTGTGGCTCTCGTCCTTGTCGTGGCGGGAACCTGGTTCCTGCTCAACAAGACCCTGCTCGGCCGCAAGATCTTCGCTATCGGCGGCTCGTCCGATAGTGCGCGCCGCATCGGCATCGGCGTGCGCGGCGTGCAGGTCTTCGTCTATGCCTATGTCGGCGCGCTGTCGGGCCTGGCCGGCATCATCCACGCCTCGCTGGCGCGGGTGGCCAATCCGTTCGACCTGGTCGGGCTGGAACTTTCGGTGATCGCGGCGGTGGTGCTGGGCGGGGCACGCTTGACCGGCGGCTACGGCACCATCACCGGCACGCTGCTCGGCGTGGCGCTGATCGTGCTGGTCTCGAACAGCCTGATCCTGCTCGGCATTCCCTCCACATGGCAGAGCGTCGTCATCGGCGCGCTGATCCTGCTCGGTACCGGCCTGCCCGCCTACCAGGCCAAGCGCGCCGCATTGAGGGCCGGCTGAGAATGGACCAGGACATGAACAAACCCGCCGCCCCGCGCACGGCCGACCAGCCCCGAGGTATCCAGGCGCTGCTGTCGTCCGAGATCGGGCAGCTTTCGGTGCTGACCGTCATCATTTTCGTGGTGATGGCGGCGCTCGACCCGTCGCGCTTCCTCACCATGGGCAATTTCAGCTCGATGGCGTTCCAGTTTCCCGAATTCGCCATTCTGTCGCTGGCCATGATGCTGTCGATGATGACCGGCGGCATCGACCTGTCCGTCGTCGGGGTGTCCAACCTGGCCGCGGTCATTGCCGCCCTGCTCCTGTCGACACTGGCTGGCCCGCAGGCGGTGGGTCTGGTCGGCGGCGGCACGATCGCGCTGGCAATCGCGGCGGCGCTTGTCGTCGGCGCGGTGTGCGGACTGCTCAACGGTATCGTCATCGGCATTTTCGGCCTGCCGCCGATCCTGGCCACGCTGGGGACTGGCCTGATCTTCACCGGCCTCGCCGTGGCGATCACCGGAGGCAGCGCGGTTCTCGGCTTTCCGGCCGCCTTCGCCTTTCTCGGCAACGGCGCCATTGCGGGCGTGCCGATGCCGCTCATCGTCTTCATCGTCATCGCAGCGATCGTGTGGCTGGTGCTGGAGCGGACGGCGCTGGGGCTGCGCATCCAGATGCTGGGTACCAACCCGCTCGCGGCCCGCTTCGCCGGCATCGACGACCTCGCGGTGACGCTGCGGACCTATCTTCTTTCCGGTATCTTTTCAGCCTCGGCCGGCCTGGTGATCATGAGCCGGGCCAATTCCGCCAAGGCCGACTATGGGTCCAGCTACCTGCTTCTATCCATCCTGATCTGCGTGCTCGGCGGCATCAACCCGTACGGCGGTTTCGGCCGCGTCGCCGGGCTGGTGCTGGCGGTGCTGTCACTTCAGTTCCTGTCCAGCGGCCTCAACATGCTGCAGGTGTCGAACTTCGCCAAGGAGTTGATCTGGGGCGGCCTGCTGCTGACGGTGATGGTGGCCAACGGCATCCAGTACCGCCACAAGAGCCGGTAAGCGCGGGGACCGCGTGGCCGGCATCAGTGTTCGGGAAACAGCGCCTTCAATCCGGAGCGCGAAGCCTCCGCGACCCCGCGCTCGGTGATCAACCCGGTGACGAGCCGCGCCGGCGTTACGTCGAAGGCGGGGTTGCCGGCGGGCGTCGCTTCCGGCGAGACGCGAACCTGTGCGATCTCACCCGATGCCGTCTTGCCCCATACCAGCGAAACCTCCTCGCCCGAGCGCTCCTCGATAGGAATTTCCCTGATGCCGTCCGAAACCGTCCAGTCGATCGTCGGCGATGGCAGCGCGACATAGAACGGCACGCTGTTGTCCTTGGCGGCAAGGGCTTTCAGATAGGTGCCGATCTTGTTGCAGACATCGCCGTTGGCGGTCGTGCGGTCGGTGCCGACGATGACCAGGTCGACGTCGCCATGCTGCATGAGATGGCCGCCGGCGTTGTCGACGATCAGCGTATGCGGCACCCCGTGCCCGGCCATTTCCCAGGCGGTGAGCTGTGCGCCCTGATTGCGCGGACGGGTTTCGTCGACATAGACATGGACCGGAATTCCCGCTTCCATCGCCAGGTAGATCGGGGCGGTCGCGGTGCCGTAGTCCACCGTGGCCAGCCAGCCTGCATTGCAGTGGGTCAGGATATTGACCCGCTCTCCGGGTTTCTTGCCGGCGGCGATCCCGCGAATGATGGCAAGGCCGTTCTCCCCGATGGCGCGATTGAGTTCGACATCCTCGTCGGCAATCTCGGCGGCGCGCCGATAGGCCATTTCGGCGCGCTCCCTTTCAGGAACAGGCCGCAGCAGCTTGCGCATCTCGTCCAGCGCCCAGCGCAGGTTGATCGCGGTCGGGCGGGTGGCATGGAGTTTTTCCCAGGCGGCATCGAGCGCCGTGTCGGACGAATCGGCCGCCATCGCGATCGCCATGCCATAGGCGGCGGTAACACCGATCAGCGGAGCGCCGCGTACCCACATGTCGCGGATGGCAACGGCTATATCATCGACGGTGCGCAGGGTGACGATGCGGAATTCGTGCGGTAGCCAGCGCTGGTCGATGATGTCGACGGAGCGCCCGTCCTCATTGAGCCAGATGGTGCGGTAGTGGCGGTCGCCGACATTCATGGACGCATTTCCTTCTCGATCCTCGAGGCCAGCCCGTTCACTTCCTCGACGCTGTGGATACGATCCCGGTTGACGGCAAGGTGACGGCCGAAACGCAGCGCCGGCGCCTCGCACCGCGCTCGCAGGGCCTTGTCCTCGATGGTTTCGAAATCGGCGTTATGGGCGAGACCGAGAATGCGACGATGGATCTCGACACCGGCAAAGCCGAGCAGATCCTGCCAAAGCGCATGCAACACCTCGTCCAGCGCCTGCTCTGCGCCGAGCGGATCGCCGCGATCCTCGAACAGGCTGGTCGCGTAGAGCATGCCGGTGCGCTCGGTGCGCCACAGTCGTGAAAACTCCGCGCGAAAGACGGACCAAATCTGCGATACGACGCGCAGCAGGTAGGCCCGCATGGAAGCCCGCGAACCGCCTTCCTCGTGGCCGGACTGGGCAAAGAAGGCCATCCAGAAATTGGCGAGCAGCATGCCGACATCGAAAGCCATCGGTCCATAGAACGCGAATTCCGGATCGATCACGCGGGTATCGTCGTCCGTGACCATGATCGAGCCGGTATGCAGGTCGCCGTGCAGCAGCGTTTCGGCATTGGCCGCGAACAGATGCTTCAGGCGCTGCGCCGCCACCTTGAGGTCGCGGTCGGCTCGAAGCTCGGCCACCAACGGCTCCAGCCCCGGCGTGTGCCGGTTGAGTTTGGCCTCGAAATAGGGATCGGTGAAGACGAGGTTTTCAGTGATGTCGCACAATTCGGCGTTGTCGGCGAAAAGCGCCAGGTCGGCTTTGCGTTCACGTGCCGTCATGGCGAGATCGGAGCCGCGAAACAGCGTGCGGGCACAAAACAGGCCGAGATCGGCGGCAATACGCGGCAGTTCACGGCCATCGATAAGCGCCCTGCGCAGGATGACGTGTGGCGACAGGTACTCCATGACGATCAGGGCCTGTGCCTCGTCGAAGTGCAAGATCGCCGGAACCGCCCCCTTGCCGGCACGCGCTTCCTGCCGGGTCAGCGCGTGATATTCGAAGAAAGAACGCTTGAGCGGCAGCGGCCAGCCCTCGCCGACGAGACGCACATAGGGCAGCGCCTGCTTGACGATGACCGTGCCCTTCGGTCCCTCCACGATGAAGACGAGATTGAGGTTGCCGTCCCCGACCTCGCGCACCTTCCATGCGGTGTGATCCGGGCCGAGATGGGTCGCCAGGGCATCGAGGGCGGCAAGGCGGATCGGCAGCGTCTGGATCGTAAGCGCCTCGAATGAAGCGGGTCCCGTCATATCCACCTCGGCTCCGATTTCGGTTCTCAGCCGAGATTAGTATGGCCGAAACAGCCATGGCAATCTCGGTCGACCCGCTGCCGGGTTTTTCTTCCGCCCGAGCGCCGTCAGCACGATCCTCGCCGACGACGCTTTGGCAAAGCCCTCAGTCGATCCCCAGGCCCTTCCTGACCACAGGCAGTCCTTGCGCGCCGTCGATCGTCGTTACGCCTTCAAGCCAGCCTTCGAGAAGTTCGGGGTGCAGACCGATATACTTCACCGCCGCTGCCGGCCCGTCCATGCCATCCTCCAGAATATAGCCCATCATCGTGTTCTCAAGCTCGACGGAGAACTTCAGGTTCGTGAAGAACCGGCCAAGATTCGGGCACTCCTGCGCAAAGCCCGACCGCGCGGCGGTCCAGACGGTCGCTCCGCCCTGGTCGGGCCCGAACCAGTCGTCGCCACCTTCGAGATAGCGCATGGAAAGCCTGTTGTTCATGGGGTGGGGGGCCCATCCCATGAACACCGCCCAGTCCTTGCTCCGCACCTTGCGCTGCACTTCCGTCAGCATCGCCTGTTCGGAAGATTCGACAAGTTCGAAATCCCCGAGGTCGAACGCGTTGCCCGCAATCATGTCCAGAATTATCTGGTTGCCGTCGCTGCCCGATTCGATGCCGTAGATTTTCCCGTCGAGACGATCCCGGTACTTGCCGATATCGGAAAAATTCTGCAGCCCGCCATCCCACACATAATCCGGCACGGCCAGCGTCCATTTGGCGCCCGTCATGTTGACGGTCAGCCGCACGACCGATCCGTCGTCGAGATAAGGCTTTACCAGGCTGTCGACGCTCGGCGACCACGAGTTGAGGAAGACATCGACGTCCTTGTTCTTGAGGGAGGCGAAAATCAGCGGCGCCGACAGCACTTCCAGATGCGTGTCGTAGCCAAGCGGTTTCAGGAGAACCGCTGCCAGTCCGTTCTGCGCGATGTTGTCCGTCCAGTTTCCGTCCGCGATCCGGGCGGTCCGGCACCCGGCGCCGTCCGACGCGAAGGCGTTACCGGCGAGAATGGAAAACGCCACCGTTGCCAAAAGCTTCCAAATTCGCATCTGCTGTCTCCTCTTTCAGATCGAAGGGCCTAAATTTCGGGGTAAGTCACGGATACGGCAGGGCGGTGCGACCGCGTGCACGGTCTCAGTCCACGCTCAGCCGCTTTGGCCAAAACCGCGATTTCAGCCAATAGCCCAGCGTGGTGGTGGACCAGTTCGAGGTAATCTTGTCGGACCCGGTCTTGTACCAACTCGTGCAGTTGCCGGCCCATGCGGTCCTGGCCAGTTCGCCCTGAAGGGTCTGCTGATAACCGGCCATCTCGTGGGAATCGATTGCGATCGTCTTCTTGTTGGAGCGGAAGAGCCGCCGGATTGCCTTCGAGATGAAATGCGCCTGGCATTCCAGCATGAAGACGATGGAGTTGTGACCGAGGTTGGTGTTTGGCCCGTACATCATGAAAAAGTTCGGGAACCCGGGGACCATTATGCCGAGGTAGCCCTCCGCGCCGCCGGCGTCTTCCCAGCCTTCGTGCAGTTCCTTTCCTTCAGCGCCGATCACGGCAAGGCCGGGTAGAAATTCCTGAGCCGCGAAGCCGGTCGCAAGCGCCAGCATGTCCAGGTCGATGCTGTTTCCGTCGGCAAGTTCCACCCCGCCTGGCAACACGCGACGGATCGGCGCCGTGCAGACGTCGACGTTGGCGCGCTCCAGCGCCGGGAGGAACGTGTCCGAAAGCAGCACCCGCTTGCACCCAAGCGGGTAGTCGGGTGTCATTTGCCGGCGCAGTTCCGGCGAGGCCACCTGGCTTCCCAGCCATTCGAGCATTTCCCTGCTGCGACGTTTCTGCCTGCGCGAGCCATCGAGAAATTCGGGCCATGAGCGTTCCCACGACCAGTAGATCGAATAGCGGTACAGGCGCTGCCACAGAGGAAATCGGCGAAACCGACGTTTCTCGCTCTCGGTGAAGTCGCGATCGTCCTTTGGGCACATCCACGGCGCGCTGCGCTGGAACAACGTCAGGCGGTCGGCCTCCGCAGCCAGTTCGGGCACGAGCTGGATGGCGCTTGCACCGGTGCCGATCACGCCTATGCGCCTGCCCTTGGCCGAGAAGTCCGCATCCCATCTTGCCGTATGCAGGACGGGACCGGCAAAATCTGAAAGGCCCGGCAGCGCCGGGAAGGCGGGCTCGGTCAACTGCCCTATGGCGGAAACGACCATTCGAGCACGGAAGGACCCCCGGCTGCTCTCCACGTGCCAGAGGGCTTCCGCCGTGTCGAAACGAAGCCTCGTGACATTGCAGCCGAAGCGAATGTTGCGCGTGATGTCGAAGCGGTTTGCCGTGTCACGCAGATAGGCGTGGATTTCCGCTCCGGGCGCGAAGCGGCGCGACCAGTCGGGGTTCGGGGCAAAGGAAAAACTGTAGTGGTGAGACTGCGTATCGCAAGCGACGCCTGGATAGATGTTATCCCGCCAGGTGCCGCCTACGTCGTCGGCCCGTTCCAGAACGAGGAAGCGCAGCCCTTGTCGCGCGGCGTGAACGGCCATGCCGAGCCCGCCGAATCCCGAGCCGATGATAAGGAGATCCATGATCGCTTCAGAGGAGGTATTCGCCGGTTTCCCCTTCGAAACCTGAGCCGTCATGAGAACCCTCGCGGTCTGGATTATTATTATTGAATGGTACAATAAAAATAAATTGACTCAACCCAAAAGTCGACTCATTGTTCCCGCTTCGGGGAAAGGAGTTTACGTGCCGAAAGTCGGAATGGAGCCGGTTCGACGGCGCCAGATCATCGCCGCGACCAAGACCTGCATCCACCAGGAAGGCATTGCCCGGACCAGTGCAAGCCGCATTGCCCGGCAAGCGGGCATCGCGCCCGGCCTGATCACGCATTATTTCGACGACAAGGACGAACTGCTGCTGGAAACCTTTCGCAGCATTTACCGCGAACTCGCCACCGACACCCGCCGCCGCCTCGGCCTTGCGCGGTCGCCGGCAGAGCGGATGCTTGCCCTGGTCGAGGCGCAGATATCTCCTTCGACCCTGACGCCGGAGTCGGTGACGGCCTGGCTTGCCATCTATTCGACGATGCGCGACTTCCCCCTGCTGGAGCGGATCGAACGCGCCTATGACCATCGACTGATCAGCAACCTGACGCACGAATTGCGCGGCATGGGGTTGGACGCGACCGAGGCGCGCGACATCGCCGAGGAGCTTTCCATCCTGATGGACGGCCTATGGCAGAATCTCGCCAATCCGGTGACCTTCACCATCGAGCGGGCCAGGCGGCTTCTCTATCGCTATCTCGCGATACGCCTCCCGAACGTCACGCTCACGCCACCGGAAGACGACGCCGCACGGCGCGCGGCAGAGGATGCGGGCTTGAGCACCGAGGCCCGACAATTCCTCAAAGACAACCTGCCGCTCGTACCGGTTCGCCTTGCGGCCGGCAGCATCGTCAAGACGCGCAGCCAGCTTGCGCAGCTCTACCGCCCGGAGGCAAAAGCCTCGGCCCAGGCCTTCGGCGTACGCCTGTCGCAGACGCGCCTCGGGGATATCGAGGCCTTGCGCGTGGTCCCCAAGCCGCGGGAACCGGAAGCCAATGCTTCCCTGCCGGCGCCTCGCCTCTTCTATCTGTTCGGCGGCGGTTACGTCACGGGCGAGCCGGAACTCGACATGCCGGTGATCGGCGCCCTCTCGGCAAGGCTCCAGGCGATATCGGTCGCTCCGCGCTACCGGCTGGCGCCGGAAGCCCCCTACCCGGCTGCCCTCAGGGACGCACTCGCCGCCTATCGTGCTTTTACCCTGGAAGAAGGTTCGTTCTGGGTCGTAGGCGAATCGGCCGGCGGTGGCCTTGCATTGGCCATGATGCAAATGGCGGAACGCGAGGGTCTGCGGCGGCCGGCCGCGATCGCTCTTCTGTCACCCTGGGTCGACCTGACCCACAGCCTGCCTTCCGCCAATGACGGCATCGACCCGACCTTCACCCGGTGCAATCTGGTGGAGTCGGCCCGCCTCTATGCCGGACCTGAAAGCGACATTTCGCAACCGGGCCTTTCACCCCTATTCGGCACCCTTTCCGATCTCCCGCCAATCGTCATCACAACCGGCAGCCGGGACATTCTGCAGGAGCAGGCGCAGGCGCTGGCCGCAGCGATCACAGCGGCAGGCGGAACGGTCGAACTGCATGACTGGCCCGGCTTGTGGCATGTGTTCGAATATTATCGCGACCTGCCCGAGGCCGCTCAATCGCTCGATCGGATAGCTGCCTTCCTCCGCAGCCACATGCTGCCCGAACAGGAGCGGGCTGCATGATCCCGCAGGAAGAAGGAAACCATCGGATGGCGCGTTTCGACGGGCACGTTGCGATCGTTACGGGAGGCGCCTCGGGTATCGGCAGGGCAACCTGGCAGCGCCTGGCCGATCAAGGGGCGATCGTCGTCGCCACCGATATCGCGGACCGCTGCGAGGGGCTTGACGAGCTCGGCGCGCGTGGCCTGTTCGTGCAGCACGACGTGCGCAGCCGGGAACAATGGCAGACGCTCGTTGAAACCGTCCGCGCACGATGGGGCCGCCTGGACATACTCGTGAATTCCGCCGGCATCCTTCGCGAAGGGACGGTGGAAGACACGGATTACGAGACGTGGCGTCAGGTGATGGCAGTCAACGTGGATGGAACCTTCTGGGGCTGCCAGGCCGCCATTCCTCTCATGAACGACAGCGGCGGCGGCGCGATCGTCAACGTGTCGTCGGTTTCGGGCCTGAAGGGAGACGCGGAGCTGGCAGCCTACGATGCGAGCAAAGGCGCCGTTCGCCTGTTGTCCAAGGAGGTCGCGCTGTTCTGTGCGGCGAGGAATTACCCGATCCGATGCAATTCGGTCCATCCGGGCGTCGTCGAGACACCGATGGTGAACACCTTCCTGGAAACCATGAAACTCTCGGATGCTGCGGACTGGACCCAGCCGATCGGCCGGCTGATCCGCCCGGCGGAGGTGGCGGGCATGATCGCCTGGCTGTCTTCCAGTGCGGCTTCCCTCGTCACCGGCAGCGAATTCACCATCGACGGAGGGGCGACGGCATGATCTCGCTGAAGGGCAAGGTGGCTCTCGTCACCGGGGCGGCATCCGGCCTCGGCGCGGCATCGGCCCTGCTACTGGCCCGGCGTGGCGCACAGGTCGTCCATGCGGATCTGAAGCCGCGGCAGGAGGAGGGTTGGCACGCGATCGACGTCGCCAATGAAGCTGCCTGGCAAGCACTTGTCTCGCACGTCATCACAAAGTTCGGCCGTCTCGACATCCTCGTCAACGCGGCCGGCGTCTCCTTCGACGGAGATACCGTTCTGGAGTGCACGGCCGAAACCTGGCAGCGGACGATGGCCGTCAATCTCGACGGCACCTTCCTTGGCTGCAAGCATGCCATTCCCGCCCTGAGCGCCGGCGGTGGTGGTGCGATCGTCAACTTCGGCTCGGTGCTGGGCCAGGTCGGCGACGGCAATGCGGCTGCCTATGTGGCGAGCAAGGGCGGCGTGCGTCTGCTGACGCGATCGATCGCGCTGCATTGCGCCAAGGCGAAAAACAACGTGCGCTGCAATCTCGTCTGCCCGGGCTACATCGTGACGCCGATGGTGGAGGAGTGGCTCAAGGGCCTGCCGGCAGGTGCCCGCGGCGACCTCGAAGCAAGGCATCCGATGAAGCGGCTCGGACGTCCCGAAGAAGTGGCCGAACTGGTCCTCTATCTCGTCAGCGACGAAGCCACCGCCGTCACCGGCGGGGAATTCAACGCCGACGGCGGATTCACCGCCTGGTAGGTTTCAAGAACCGGGAAGTTTCTTCTCGTTTTTTTTACGGAAGTCCCGTTGCGCGTCTGATCGATCAAGGAAGCCATCACCGGGCTTCACTAAGTGCAGGTCGCCTCTAGATGTTGGAAAGCGCGTAGGTACCCTGGAGGCTGTGCTTCCTGCCGTCGAAAATCTGCCGGACATGCGTCATGATCTGGCCGTTGCGCTTCGTGCGCCGCTCGATCACGAGGCAGGCCGTTCCTTCCGGCAACCCGAGTATCCGGGCCTGATCGGCGTCGGCATTGATGCAGCTTATGCGGTGTTCCGATTCCGTCCACGGAATATGCATCAACAGCCATGAACTTGGTGGCGTCGTCGTGAAATCCACGATCGAGGCCTCGGGGACCGACGCGACGTTGATGAGGCGATCCTCGAACGCAAAGGGCACGCCGTCGGCCAGATGGCGGCAGGTGATCGCGATCACCGTCGTGCGTGTCGCCTCACCGAGCCGCCTGGAATCGTCCTTGTTGGCGACGCGCCGGTTGAGCGTAAGCAGTTCATAGCCATAGCTTTTCTGGCTGGAGACGATCTCGGCCTTGACGTCGGGGAGCTTGAGCACGGTCGCATGCGTGCCCGGATAGGCGACGAAGGAACCCAACCGGCGGCGGCGCTCGATCAGGCCGCTTTCGACCAGCCGCGAGAGTGCATTGTGGACGGTCATTCGCGAGCATCCGTAGATGTCCATCAACTCCCGCTCGAACGGAATCCTGAACCCGGGCGGCCACTTGCCCGACAGGATGTTCAGTTCGATATCCGCCCTGATACGCTGGTTCAGCGGGCTGTGCCGCTCGGCGACCTTTTCGTCCACGATTCCGCCTCGTCGTTCAGCCGGCCGCCAAGGGCGCCCGTCTTCCAGATTCCGAAGATACTCGGGCGGCACAGTAGCGCGGAACGCCTGTCATGCGCAAAGGCGGCGGGCAATCCTTTACGCCAGCAGGACCTCGGCTTCGACTTCGACGGGAATGCCGAAAGGAAGCTCGGCGACGCCGATGGCGGAGCGCGCATGGCGCCCGCGCTCGAAGCCATAGACCTCGATGATCACATCGGAAAAACCATTGATAACTTCGGGGATACGGGCGAAGCCGGGCGCGCAGTTCACCATGCCGAAAACGCGTGCCCAGCCCGCCACGCGGTCAAGATCCCCCAGTTCCCGCTCGAGATTCGCCAGCACAGCGTAAGCCGTGTCACGCGCGGCGGCATAAGCTTCCTCGAACGAAACCCCGGCGCCGACACGGCCCTTGCTGCCCGAATAAAGACCGTCGCCGCTGGCCGGCCCGTGACCCGAGATCAGCGCACGGTTTCCCAATACCCGTACCCACGGAAAAGGCAGTTCGCCATCCGGCAAACGAATTGGCGCCGGAAGGACAACGCCCATGGTCCTCAGTTTTTCTGAAATAATTCCCATTTATATTCTTGGCCTGCTCTATGTAAACTTCGCCCGCCCGATAGATTTCCACCCCAACCTGTCGAACAGCGTTCTTCCACCAGATAATTTGCCGACGGATTCAAGCCTATGCTTTTGCGCACAGGGTTCCAATATGTATAGGCAAATACGGAAATTGCGTCAAGCTCCGGGCTCCGCCCAAAACTCCAACCAGTCTCGTAAAAAGCCAGCGTTACCGGGTCAGTACGATGATTACATGCCAGCTTGACGCGCCTCCTAAAATCTATTTGTATAGACAAGTGATAGAGATTTTCGACCGAGCAGCCGGAGGAGCAGATTCATGAGTAACATTATCGAGCTCGGGCGCCTGACCCGGAAAGACGTCAAGGAACTGGCGCCAAAGGCCATCGTCGTCTTGCCGATCGGTTCCACCGAGCAGCATGGCGAACATCTCCCCCTGCTGACCGACGCCCTGATCGCGGACACCATCTGCAGGCGGGCGCTTGCGGTCGTCGATACTCCCAGCCCGGTCGTGCTGGCGCCGCTCATGCCCTTCGGCAATTCCCACCATCACCTGTTCGCCTGCGCCATCTCGCTCAGCGCCGACACCTATGTCAGGGTCCTGCGCGATATCTGCTCGACCCTCAGCCGGTCGGGCTTCGAACGCATCCTGTTCGTCAACGGGCACGGCGGAAACGACCAGGCGATGCGCCTCGTCTCGAACGATGTCGTACTCGACCTGCCCCTGACGGTGGCGGCATGCTCCTACTGGACGCTGACTTCGGTCGCCCCCGACGCTCCACAGGTGCAGGGCGGCCACGCGGGCGTCTACGAGACGGCGGTCATGCAGCACATCGCGCCGGACCTCGTCGGCACGCCGGGTGCCCATCTCGGGGATACGCCGGCCTTCTTCGACCAGGTGCTGAGCAACGGCCTTCTGGTGAACCGCCACAACGAATGGGCGCGGATCGGCGGGGTGACGGAACGTCCCGATGCCGCAACCGAGGAGATGGGCCGGCTCATCGTCGAAGATCGCGCGCAGGCGCTGGCCGCAGCGATTGCGAGTTTCGACGCGGCTTCAGGCAAGAAAGACAACTGACAAGAAGGTCCAGCGAGGAGAACCACATGACCTTTTCCAAACTGCTCACATCCGCCTTGGCCGGCGTCGCGCTTCTGGCGCTCGCGGGCCCGGCAAGTGCCGACCAACTGGCCGACATCAAGGCCGCCGGCAAGATCGTGACCTCCGTCGACATGCACTTCACGCCCTTCGGCATGGTCGTCGACGGCAAGTACGAAGGCCTCAACAAGGACCTGTTCGACGAAGTCGCGAAGGAACTCGGCGTCGAGCCGGTTTATCAGGACATTCCCTGGCCGGCCCAGTTACCCGGCATGGAGGTCAAGAAGTTCGATATCGTCACCACCGCGGCGGCGATAACCCCGGAACGCCTCGAGCGCTACGCGTTCACCCTGCCGGTCGTCTATGCGCCGGTCGGGCTCATCCGTGCGGCCGGCAATGAGGCCGTGCGCAAGCCGGAGGACATCAAGGGCAAGGTTGCCGGCGCGATCCAGGGCTCCACGCAGGCGAAGAAGCTGCGGGCTTTCAGCGACAAGATCGGCGGCGTGGACATCAGGGAATACGGCACGATCGACGAGGCCTATGCCGACCTGGTAGCCGGGCGGCTGGATGCCGTAGCGGGAACGCTTCCCATCCTGGCCTACCTGGTCACGAAACGCCCGGAGAGCTTCGCGCTTCTGCAGCCGGCCGAAATCGGCGACCCCGACTATCTCGCCTGGGTCGGCCGCAAGGACGAGGATAGCGCCTCGCTCATGAAAGCGATCGATGACGCCATCCTCAAGATGACGGACGATGGCCGCATGAAAGCCATCCAGGAGAAGTGGCTCGGCACCTATGTCGAGCTGCCACGCGAAGTTCCCACGAAATAGGCGATAGAAGGGCGGGACGTTCCCCGCCCTTTTTCGTGGACCCGTCTAGCGGGTCTTCAACCTAAAGCTTTCGCATTCCAGGTGTCTTGCTCGGATGACCTTGCCGGTGAAAGCGCCGTACAGACGCGCCGTCAGCCGACCGGCCATGACGTCGAACATCCGACCGAGATCACCGCGTTCTCAACGCGGCGCCTTGAACTTCGCCATCGACAAGGGCTCATGTCCCACCACGAGCCGCGCTTACGACTAGCCCAAATCATATTTCTTTGAACGGGCCCGGCGTTGACGCTGTCCCGCCCGGGGCCGTACCCTCCCCTCTCTCTCGTGCACCGCACGAGACCACCCAGCGGCGTGGCCTCAACACGCTGCAAGGCAGGGAGGAACCCGATGGCCATCACTCTCAACGTCAACGGCCAGGACCATGCGGTCGAGGCCGATCCCGACAGCATGTTGCTTTACGCGTTGCGCGACAATCTCGGGCTGCACGGACCGAAATTCGGCTGCGGCCTGTCGCAATGCGGCGCCTGCACGGTCATTATCGACGGCACCGCCACCCGCTCCTGCGTCACCCCGCTGTCGGGCCTCGACAAGGGCAGCAAGATCACCACGCTGGAAGGGCTCGGCACGCCGGAAAAGCCGCATCCGCTGCAACAAGCCTTCATCGACGAGCAGGCGCTGCAGTGCGGCTACTGCATCAACGGCATGATCATGACGGCCAAGGCGTTCCTGGACGGCAATCCGCATCCCAGCCGCGACGACATCAAGGACGCGCTCAACGACAATCTTTGCCGCTGCGGCACCCATATGCGCATCGTGCGCGCGGTCGAACGCGCCGCCGCAAGCCTGGCGAAGGGAGGCTGACGATGAACACGCGCCCCGAAGACCTGCACAAGACCGGCATGCTCGCGCTCGATCGCCGCGCTTTCCTGAAAGGCTCGGCCGGCCTCGTCGTCGCCTTCGCGATCGTCGACCCGGTCGCCGTCATGGCGGCCGGGGCGTCGTCGACCGACTCGGTCGCATCACCCGATTCCGGCAAGCTCTATGCATGGCTGGCCATCCGCCCGGACAACACCGCGACCCTGTTCACCGGCAAGGTCGAAACCGGTACCGGCGTCCAGACGGCGCTCGGCCAGATCGCGGCCGAGGAACTGGAGTTTCCCATCGACCGCCTGGACGTCGTCATGGGCACGACGTCCGAAACCGTCGATCAGGGACCGACCTATGGCAGCATGAGCGTGCGTTATGCCGGGCCGCAGATACGTCATGCGGCGGCGGCGGCGCGCAAGGCGCTGCTCGACCTCGCCGCCGACCGCTTCAAGCTGCCTCCGCAGCAACTCGAAGTCAGGGAAGGCGCGGTGTCGGTGATCGGCGGGGCGGGCCAGTCCGTCACCTTCGGTGAACTGGTCGCCGGCAAGCGGCTGGACATCGCCATTGAGGCGAGCGGAACCGGTTTCGGCCTCAAGGTCGCGCCGGACGCCCCGGTGAAGGATCCCTCCACCTACGCCGTCATCGGCCAGTCGGTGCGGCGTAAGGATATTCCCGGCAAGGTGACGGGCCAGTTCACCTACATCCAGGACGTCAAGGTCGACGGCATGCTGCATGGCCGCGTCGTGCGGCCCTATGGCGTCGGCGCCACGCTGGAAAGCGTGGACGAAACCGGGCTGAAGGATATTCAGGGCTTCGTCCAGGTGGTGCGCAAGGGCAATTTCCTCGGCGTCGTGGCGGAGACTGAATGGGCGGCGATCCAGGCTGCAGAAAAGCTCGGCTCGGGCCTTGACCCGCAAAGCCCGCAAGCCGGCCAAGCCAAATGGTCCGACTGGCAAGGCCTGCCGGAACAGGAAGCCGTGTGGGACACGCTGCGTAAGACGGCCGGCACCAATACCTCCGTCGCCGCCAAGGGCTCGGTCGATCTCGCCTTGCCCTTCGCGGAAAAAACGATCCAAGCCACCTACAAGACACCCTTCCAGATGCATGGCAGCATCGGCCCTTCCTGCGCCATCGCCGATGTGCGCACGGACGGCGCGACCTTCTGGAGCGGCACGCAGATGCCGCACCAGATGCGCGCCGACATGTCGCAAATGCTCGGCATCCCCGAGGACCGCATCGACGTCAAATGGTTCGAGGCCTCCGGCGCCTATGGCCGCAACGGCCTCGAGCACGTCATCCCCGACGCCGCACTCATGTCGCAGGCGGTCGGCAAGCCGGTGCGCGTGCAATGGATGCGCTGGGACGAGCATGGCTGGGAGCCGAAAGGCCCGCCCATCGTGCAGGACCTGACCGGCGCGCTGGACAGCGACGGCAACGTCGTCGCCTGGCGCCACCACATGTGGGTGCCGACGACCGGCGACACGCGCCTGATCGCCGTGGAACTCGCCGGCCTGCCGGAGATCGGCAGCGAGGGCTCGGGCGACTCGGCGATCGGCTACGCCTACACCTTCGACAATGCCGACGTCGCCAATCACGGCATGGGTCGCGTCGGCCTGCTCACGGCGTGGCTGCGCTCGCCGGCGCAGTTCGAGACGACCTATGCCATGGAAGCCTTCGTCGACGAGATGGCGGCCGCCGCCGGCCAGGACCCGCTGTCGTTCCGGCTCAAATATCTCGCCGATCAGCGTGCCATCGACGTGCTGCGGGCGGCGGCGCAGGCCTATGGCTGGGAGAACCGCCCGTCGCCGGCGCCCGGGCAGGACGGCAAGCTCGCCAAGGGACGCGGCATCGCCTGGGTCAACCGCGACGACGTGCGGGTGGCCACCATCGCCGACGTCACTGTGGACCGCGACAGCGGCGCCATCAGCGTCAAGCGCGTCGTGGTGGCGCACGACTGTGGCCAGGTGGTCAACCCCGACGGGCTACACAACCAGATCGAGGGCAACGTCATCCAGTCGCTCAGCCGCACGCTGCACGAGGAAGTGGCCTTCGACAAAGCCCACGTGACGAGCCGCGACTGGGAGGGCTATCCGATCCTGCGCTTCAACGAGATCCCGGACACGATCGACATCGTGCTGGTCAACAACCGACCCGAATATCCATCCTTCGGCGGCGGCGAACCGTCGACCTGTCCGACGGCGGCGGTGATCTCCAATGCCGTCTACGACGCCATCGGCGTGCGGCTCAGGCAGACGCCATTCCGCCCCGAACGGGTCAAGGAAGCGATGGCCCGCACCGGCTGAGAGCGGCATTTTTTTCGACCCTGGGGCCTGACCTTCATCAACCGAAGGCAACCGCCGATGTTTCGGGCGGCATCGGGCTTTCCGGGCATTGTCAGGCAATCATGCCCAGGCCCGCTTCAAGCGAGCCAGTTTGCGGGCGGCAGGTTATTGCCGCCGAACATCGGGTTGCCGGGAACCTCGACGCGAGCCGTCATCACGCACCCGCTCTCGGCTTCGGTGATGAACAGGGTCCGCCCGTCCGGCCCTCCATAGGCGAGGTTGGTCGGCGAGCGTCCTTCGGGCATATTGATCCGCAGCATCGGTTCCCCGACCGAATTGAACACCCAGACCGCGCCCAGGCCGATATGGGCAACCGCCAGGCCATCGGCCGAATCCAGGGCAATGCCGTCAGGCCCCACGCCGCCGCTCATGCGGATAAAAGCGCCGACCTTCGATACCGAGCCGTCGAGAAGGCGGGGCAGCCGCCAGATGGCATTGTCGCGGGTCACCGCGACATAGAGGCAGGATTCGTCTCGGTTCATGGTAAGCCCGTTCGGGCTAGGGATTCCGTCCAGGACCAGATGCAGCGCCCCGGCAGCGTCGAGGCAGAAAACTCGTCCGGACGGGTCCTGCTGGCCCGTCTGGCCCTGGTCAGTGAAATAGAGGTCGCCATTGGAGGCGAAGAAGAGATCGTTCACCCCCTTGAAGGGACCGTCCGGAGCTTGCTCGACCAGCGGCGTGACCTCCCCGGCATCAGGATCGAGCAGCATCAGGCCGCGAATGTGGTCGGCAATGAAGATGCGCCCGTCGCGATGAATCTTGAGGCCGTTGGGCTGGCCGTCATATTCGGCCACGACGCTGAATTCGCCGTCGGGCGTCACCCGCAACACGCGCCCGAAGGGCACATCCACCAGATAAAGGCGGCCGGCGGCATCGAAGGAAGGACCTTCCAGAAGCGAATGGCGGTTGGCGCCGCGCAGGTGGAGGTCGAGCCAGGCGGAGCGTTGGCCCGCGCGGCGCAGATGATCGGGAAGGCGCGCGAAGCATTCCGCGACGATGACCGGGGGCGAAGCGAACATTCGAACTCCTGGATGCTGAAAACTTGAAGACGCCCGATGTCGGATGATCGTGTGTCAGGTGGTGGAACGGCGCGCCGGAGGCGGGGCGGTGCTGCCGCGCACGATCAGGCTGACGTCGATTTCGGCCACGGCGGCGACGGGCTCGCCCTGCAGGCTGGACACGATGTAATCGCCCGCCATCACCCCCATCTGCTCGACCGGAACGCGCAACGTCGTCAGGGGCGGGTCGAGATGGGCGGCGTAGTCGAGATCGTTGAAGCCGGTAATGGAAATCTCACCGGGCACGTCCACCCCGAGCGAAGCCGCCTCGATGAGCGCGCCGAACGCAAGCTGGTCGTTGCCGCACACCACCGCTGTGGGCCGGTCCGCTGAGGAAAGCAGGGAGCGCATGGCAAGCCGCCCGTCGAGGATGCGGTAGGGGTGCTCCACCAGCCGTTCCGAGTGCAGCTTGAGGCCGCGCTGGGTGAGGAAGGCTTCCATGCTGGCGATGCGGGAGGCCGAGCGGTCGTTGAACTGGGTGCGGCCGGCGATGGTGCTGATTGCGGTATGGCCGAGGCTGACCAGATATTCGGTGATCTGACGCGCCGCCTTCTCGTTGTCGAAACCGACACAGGGCCTGTCGCTGGCCAGCGTCCATGTTTCGACGAAGACGACGCCCATGCGCTTCAGCATCGGCATGAGGCGGGGATCGTGACGATGGCCGACCAGCACCAGCCCGTCGACGCCTTGCGTAAGCAGCGCCGTCACCATCCGCAACTCGACCTCGGGATCGTAGCCGCTATTCGCCAGAAGAAGCGTGTACCCCGCCTGTTCGAGGCGGTTCTGCAAGGCTCCGATGGTGATCGCGAAACCGCTGTTCTCGATGGCGGGAACCACGGCGCCGACGGCACGGGTGCGGCGGGAGGAAAGCGCCCGGGCAGCGCCGTTGGGCACGTAGCCGAGTTCGGAACAGGCCCGTTCGACGCGCTGGCGGACGACCTCGCTGACCTTGGCCGTGCCGTTGATGACCCGCGAAACGCTGGCAATCGAGACATTGGCCGCGCGCGCTACGTCCTGCAACCCGATTACGCCTTCCGGTCGCCTCGGTGACCTGCCCGAAACCGCTTTCATCGTCCGCGCACCCATAAAAAGCAGAACCTTAGCCGGGTCTCCGTGGTTCCACAACCAGGAGGACACCTTCGCCGCGGCGCCGGATATGCCCTCCCGGAACCGCGGCCAGGACCACGAAACAGCAGCTCAGTTGATCGGCACATCCGGCCGCGCCAGGCACATGAAGCCGATCAGAACCGCCGTGGTGTCGCCGATGTTGCGCAACGAATGGCGAGGCCCTGCCGGTACCCACATCGAACTGTTCACGGTGAGCGCATATTCGAAATCATAGAGGAAATCGTGGGTCAGGACCTTCGCCACCACGTAGCCGCTGGACAGGACGTAGACGCATTCGCGGTCGAGCAGCGTCAACGGATCGGTGGTTCCGCCCGGCGGAATCTCGACCCGGAAGGCGGACAGGCGCTGAAGACCGTGCGCCCCATCACCGATCAGGTAGTCGAACGAAGCAGGCAAGGGAGAGGCAGGAAGGCTGCCGAGCGTCAGGTTGCCGGTCACCAGGATATGCTCCAGCATGTCCGAGCCCGTATTGCGCACCGTGTGGACGACGTCCTTCGGTACCGCCACCGCCGTTCCCGGCCCGACCTCGACGATCCTGTCGTCAAGCTGGATCTGGCCGTGCCCCTGGCGGAAATAGATGATCTCCTCGGAGCGGTCGTCGCTGTGGGTCGCCGACCGACCGCCCGGGAAATACTGCGTCTGCTCGACCCCCATGAGGGCCGTGTGCGGAATCTGGTGGGGCGACCAGATCGTCCGCACGAGGCGGGAATTCTCGTTCGAAAACGGCAAGGCGCCGAGATGGGAGATACGGCTTTCGGTTCCCATGAAATCCTCCGTCGTGTGCTTGATGGTTGGTCGGGTCAGGCCAGTCTGCCGTAGGAAGCTGCCCATGGCTTGGCGCGCTCGAATCCCGCGCTGGCGCTCAGGACGGCGAAATCGGCATGCCGGGGGCCGACGATCTGCATTCCGACGGGAAGGCCCTCGGGCGTTAGCCCCACAGGCACCGAAGCAATCGGATGCCCCGTCAGGTTGAAGAGATAGGTAAGGCTCCAGCCGATGGTCGGATTGATGGTCTGGTCGCCGATCCGGTCCGGTCCGAACGTCTCGCCGAACGCCTTGGCATTGGGGATCGCTGCAACGAGATTGGTCGGCGTCAGCAGGAGGTCGTATTTCTGGAAGATCGCGTTGACGGCGTCGAACACCCCGGAACGCTCGTGGTTGAAGCCCATATAGGTCATCGCCGACATCTTCATGCCGCGATCGACCAGGGTGAGGAAACTGGGGCTGAGCAGTTCCCGCTGCGGGGAATCGACGTCGAATCCGAGCCCCTTCAGGCCACGGGCGGTATCGGCGGCGAAAACGTCGTAGACGCCGCCCCAAATGCGCTCGATATCGGTGTAGTGGTAGGGAATGGCCGAGCCGATGTCCTCGACGATGGCCCCCTCGGCGGCGAAGGTCTCGGCGGCCGCACGCACCAGCGCGCCGACATCGGGGTCAGGCGCAAGGTCGCACAGCGTCGGCGCATAGGCCACCCGCAAGCCCTTGAGGCTTCCCCGCAGGGCGCCTTCCAGGCTCTCCTGCGGACCGGCCGGACCGAAGGGGTCGGTCGCCAGCGGCTGCCCCATGACGTCGACCATGGCGATGGCGTCGGCGACGCTGCGGGCGATCGGCCCCTTGTGGGTGAAGGGTGCCAGCGTGCCGAAGGCGTTGGACCTGTTCGTCCACGGGATGCGCCCGAAGGTCGCCTTGAAGCCATAGACCCCGCAGGCGGCGGCAGGCACGCGGATCGAGCCGCCGCCGTCCGAACCGAGGCCGATCGAGACCATGCCGGCAGCAGCCGCGGCAGCGCCGCCGCCGGAGGAGCCGCCCGCATTGTGGCCGATCGAAAACGGCGTGCTGGTCGGGCCGACGACGTAGTTGTCGGTGGTGTTCTTGTGGCCGAACTCGGACGTGTTGGTCTTGCCGATCGGGATCGCGCCGGCATCGAGCAGGCGCTGCACGTGATCGGCGGTTCGGGCCGCCGCAAGATCGGAGAAAGCGCGGCTGCCATAGGTGTTGCGCACGCCGGCAAGAGAATCAGACAGGTCCTTCAGCCCGATCGGAACCCCGAACAGGCGCGGCAATTCGGCAGGCTTCTTCGCCAGTTCCGCTTCCTGCCGCCGGGCCGTCTCATAGGCGATCTCCTCGGTGACGGTGACGAACGCGTTGACGGCCTTGTCGCGTGCCTTGATCATGGCCAGACAGGCATCGACCACGTCGACCGGCGAAAGCTCGCCGGCAAGATAGAGCCGATGCAGATCTGCAATGCCGAGATAGGCGATTTCCTGGTGCTTGCTCATCGATTGCTTTTTTTCCTTTAGCGGACGATGACCACGCAGTGCGCCGGGTCGACGCTCATGGTGATCGGAGAATTGACCGGATAGCGGTCGGTAGGCGGGCGGCGTACGACGACGCGCCCCCAGGGGGCGGCGATGACATATTCGATGAAATCGCCGCTGAAGATCGCTTCCGTCACTTCGCAGGCCCATCTGTTGGCGCCTTCCTTGACGCCATGGCCCGCTTCGAGTTGAGGGTAGACGCCCCTTAGCGCCAAAAGGGCTTCCCCCGTACTGCCGGCAGGACGGTTGTCCAAGGCGCGTATGCGCGTGCCCTGTTTGGTGACGAAATCGACCTGCTGTCCCGAGCGGGCTGCTTCCTCAACCTGTCCCTCGATCAGGTTGGCGGAGCCGATGAAGCTGGCGACGAAGCTGTTGCCGGGGAAATTGTAGAGTTCCTCGGGCGTCGATTCCTGCTGCACCCTGCCTTCCGACATGACGATGATGCGGTCCGACATCGTCAGCGCCTCTTCCTGGTCGTGCGTGACGTAGATGGAGGTGACCCCCAGCCTCGTCTGCAGCTCCTTGATCTCGCTGCGCATCTGGACACGCAGATTGGCGTCGAGATTGGAGAGCGGCTCGTCGAAGAGAATGACCTTCGGGGAAAAGGCGACGGCCCGGGCGAGCGCGACGCGCTGCTGTTGTCCGCCGGACAGGGCCGAGGCGCGGCGCTCCGCATACTGGCCCATGCGCACCAGCCCCAGCGCCCAGTCGCCCTGGCGGCGGACCTCTTCCTTCGGCCTCTTGCGCACCCGCAGGCCGTAGACGGCGTTTTCAAAGGTCGTCAGATGGGGCCAGATCGCATAGGACTGGAAGACCATCGACATGTCGCGCTTCTCGGCCGGAATGTCGATCCCCTGCGCCGACGAATAGACGACGGTCCCGTCGATCTTGATCTCGCCCGAACTCGGGCGCTCCAGGCCGGCGATCGAGCGCAGGATCGTCGTCTTGCCGCAGCCCGAAGGGCCGAGCAACGTCAGGAACTCGCCCCTCCTGATCTTGAAACTCACCCCTTTGACGGCGGTGTAGCTGCCATATTTTATGACCAGATCGGTGACTTCGACGATGTAGTCATTTTCCGTCCCGGCGGCACTTTTAGCGGTCGCCATCAGTTCATACCCCATCAAGGTTTCGGCCCGCATCGGTGCGCGGCCCTCTGGTTTTTCTCGGCATCTAGAACGTCTCGCGCCGGGTGAAGCGGAGCATCACCATGAGCGCCAGCAAGAGAACGACGAGCTGGATCACGGCGAGCGTGGCCGCCTGTTCGCGCCCGATGACCTGGTAGGCCTCGACGATGGACGGCGAGATGACCTTGGAATTCGGACCGATCAGAAGGATGGACGAGCCAAGTTCGCGCACGCTGACGATGAACAGCAGGATCCATGCGGCGATCAGGCCGGGCTTGAGCAGGGGCACGGTGATGGTGCGTAGGTGATAGAAGCGCGAGGCCCCGGTCACCTTGGCGGCCTCCTCCAGACTCTTGTCGAGCTGGAAGACCACGCTTGCTATGGTGCGCACGCCCAGCGGCAGGAATACGGTCAGGTAGGCCAGCCACAGCAGCCAGAGCGTACCGTACATCTTGCCGGGAAACTGCAGCCACGCCCACAGCAGGCCGAAAGCGAAGACGAGGCGCGGAATGGCGACCGGCACCATGACCACATATTCGATGAAGCGGCCAATGCGCGGCGGCAGGGGCGAGCGATAGATCACCCAGACGACGAACCCCATCAGCAGCAGGCCGGTGGTCGCCGTCGAAACGCCGAGGATCAGGCTGTTGACGATGCTGTTCCAGTGGTCGGCCGAGTTGAAGACCTGGACGTAGTTGCTCAGCGTCCACACCTTGGTCGAGAAGTAGATCGTCGAAAGGCGCTGGAACGAGTTGATGACCAGCATGAGCACCGGCAGGATGACGGCAACGAAGCCATAGACCAGTACCAGCGTGAACAGGCCGGCACGCGAGCGTCCGGTCTCGATCGCGGCCATGCGGTAGGCCTTGCCCGTCACCGTCGCGAAGTCGCGGTTCTTGAGCAGGCGGAAATAGACGAACATCAGCGGCACGACGATGAACAGCAGCGATATGCCGAGCGCCGCCGCCTCGCCATAAGCGGGAGGATAGGACCCGGCGAGGATGTAGATACGGGTGCTGATGGTCTGGATGTTGTCGGTCGCGCCGAGGATCAGCGGCTCGGCGAAGGCGCCAAGGCCTTCGGCGAAAACGAAGATGGTGGCGCTGAGCAGTGCCGGGCGCATGAGCGGGATGGTGACCCGCCACAGGGTCTGGCGCTTCGAGGCCCCGAAGACCTGCGAACACTCTTCCAGCGCCGGATTCAGGAGCTGCATCGCCGCGCCCATGATGGCGAAGGCGACCGCACCGCCGGTAAAAGCCATGACGATGGCGATGCCGGTGAGGCTGGAAATGTTGACGAGCGGACCGTCATAGCCGAGCCGAGCCGCGATCTGGTTGATCAGTCCCGACTGCGGTGCGGCAAGGGCAAGCCAGGCAAGCGCCGGCACCAGCGGCGTGACGTAATAGGGCAGAACGAAAAGCCGCTCGAAAAAGCGCTTTCCGGGAATGTCCGTGCGATAGATGATCCATGCGGCGAGGAAGCCGCATGGAATGGCGATGGCTGTCGAGATCACCGCGAGCTGGATCGTATTCAGGATGGTGTCGATGTTTCGCGGCGAAAAGACCAGCGAGAAGTTGTCGAGCCCGTAGCGGGCCGGCTCGTTCGGCGCACTGACTCGCAAGGCGACCTCGATGAGGTAGACCATCGGGTAGGCAACCAGCAGCACCACCACCAGAAGAGCGGCATAGGCGGTCAGCTGCTGGACCGATAATTCGCCCTTCAGGCGGTTGAAGAAAGCCTGGCGCATCGACGACTCCTCGCTGGCGGGCGCTTACTGGCCGAGGACCTTTTGCCAATCGGCCTCGAAGGTCTTGCGACGGTCCCCCATCTTTTCCCAGTCAGGAACCAGGAAATTCACGCTTTCTGGAGCGCCGGAATTCGCCGGTGCCGCCACATCGGTGCGGGGCGAGAAGTAGTGCATTTCCTTGACGATGGTGTCCTGGCCCTGCTTGGAGAGAAGAAAATCGACGAGCAGGCGGGCGGCCTGCGGATGCGGCGCGGACTTGACGACGCCGACGCCCTCCAGCGTCGCCGGAACCCCGTCCTCCGGATAGAGGATGGTCAGCGGCGCGCCCTTCTCGATATACTGCATTGCGCCCGAAATCTGGCCGTTGATGGCGACCATGTCGGTGCCGCCGACCAGGCGGTCGAACTGCTGGGTAAAGGAATCGAAGGCAACCGGCTGGAGTTCGGCAATGTCCTGCGTCCAGAATTCGGGACCATAGAGGTCCGCCAGCGTCGCCCATTGCGCGAACTGCAGGCCGGACGTCGTATTCTTCAGGCTCGCCTTGCGGCCCTTGAAGCGCCCGTCCCCGGCCAGGTCCTTCCAGCTCTTCGGCGGATTCTCGCCGATCGTGTCGGTATTGTAGACGATGGTCGTCGCCACCAGGCCCCAGGACGTCCAGTATCCCTTGGGCTTGCTCTGCACATTGACGTCCGCGTAGCCGGCCAGCGCCGGCGAAGCGTACTCCGCAAGCACTTCCTTCTTCTGCAGATCGTTGAGAAGCGTCGGGTCGGAAAGAACGAGCGTATCGACCAGGGTGTTGTTGGTATTCACCTCCTGCTCGACCTTGGCGAAAAGCGCTCCGGTCTGGGCCCAGACGGACTGGGCCTTGATCTCGGGAAAGAGCTTGTTGAATTCGTTGAGGACGGCAAGCTGCTGGGCCTGCCCGGCCGGGGCGTAAAGCACCACGGCACCCTCTTTCTTGGCGGCTTCGACGTCGGCACAGGTCAGGAAACCCTGCACCTCGGTCGGCGTCTCGCAGGCGGGCTTCGCATCCTGAGCAAAGGCCGGCCCGGCCATGCCGGCGGCCAACAGGCTAACGGCGCTTGCGGCAATCCCGGTGGTAAAAGAAACTTTCATCGGTTCCCTCTTTTGGTTGCAGTGTGGAAAACAGGCGTTCTTGCCGGGCGCTTTCGCGCGCCTTCTCGTTGTTGTGTGTCTGCTCATGCCCGGAGCAGCAGGGCCGCTCCCGGATATGTCTCGGGACGGGTCGCAAGCCCGAACCCAATGCCGGTTGCCACAAGAACGGCAAGCGGCACGACCTCTGTCATCGACAGCCCGGCATCTCGCAGGCTGCCTGGGCTCTCTTCGCAGAAAGTTATGTAAACGCTTTCAAGAATGCAGCATGCATGATGGTCCAAACCTTGTCAATCTACCGGGCCGGCTTTGTTTTCCTGAACCCGCCGGCCGCTTCTGCTTTCCCTGGCGCTCAGGCCCGCCGCCCGCCGACATCGGCAATTCCCGCCAGCCTGACGGCGGCCTGGAAAAGCACGTTACAGCCCGCCTCGAGGTGCTCCGGCGCCGTGTATTCCGAAACATGGTGGCTGACGCCGCCCCTGCTCGGCACGAAGATCATCGCCGTGGGCACCACGGCCGATATCGGGATCGCGTCGTGGCCGGCGCCGCTCACCATGCGCCTCTGCCTCAAGCCCATGGCCGATGCGGCCGCCTCCAGCGCGCCGACGCAGTCGGCATCGAAATTGCGCGGCGGCACGGTCCAGTAGGGCGTCATGGTATAGCCGAGGCCGCATTCGGCACTGACCCTGTCGACGATCTGCCGCAACCGCCGCGACATCTCGTCGAGGCTGGCCGGCGACCGGTGCCGGCAATCGGTGGTGAAGACGACCTTGCTGGCAACGACGCTGCGCGCGTTAGGCTCAACCAGCAGCCTCGCCACCGTGGCGCGCCCGTCCGGCTCGAATTCCTCGGCGAGCGCCCGCACCTCGGTGATGCAGCGGGCAGCGGCATAAAGCGCGTCCTTTCGACGGGTGACCGGCGTGGTGCCGGTATGCGCCTCGACGCCCATCAAGGTGACGCTATAGGCATTGACGCCCATGGAACCCTGGACGATGCCGACATCCTCTCCGTTTTCCTCAAGGATCGGGCCCTGCTCGATATGGCCCTCCAGATAGGCCTTGGCATTCAGGGCAATTCCGGCATCGCCCCGGTATCCGATCCGGTCGAGTTCGGCCCCCAGTTTCATCCCGTTTTCGTCTTCGGCGGCGAGCCCCTGCTCAAGCGCGATATGGCCTGCGGCTACTTCAGCTCCCAAGCTGGAAGGCTGGAAACGACAACCTTCCTCGTTGGTCCAGTTGACGATCTCGATGGGCGCCTCGGTCCCGATAGCGGCATCGTTGAGCGTGCGCACGATTTCCAGGCCCGAAAGGACGCCGAAGGCACCGTCGAAACGGCCGCCGGTCGGCTGCGAGTCCAGGTGGCTGCCGATCAGCACCGGCGCCAGCGTACCGTCGCGGCCTGGCCGCCGCGCAAACATGTTGCCGATCCCGTCAATCCGGACCGACAGCCCGGCTTCCACACACCAGCGGGCGAAGAGGTCGCGCCCTGCCCTGTCCTCGTCGGAGGCAGCGAGCCGGCAGACGCCGTCACCCTCGATGCGGCCGACCTGCGCCATCTCCATGTGAGCCGACCACAGCCGCTCGCCATCGATCTTCGGCAGTTTCATCACGGATCAACCCCTCTCGGCAAAGCCGGCTGCATGGCACGCTCGCGCCGATCCGGACTCAAGTCCGGCACTGGAACTGTACGAGGCTGAGAGGGGTGTCGCCGACGTTGCGGAAGTAGTGCGGCACGCCCGGCGGAATCCAGATGCAATCCGACGCGTCGAGCGCATACTGCCATTCGTAGCCCGTTCCGGCCAGCTTCACATGCGCAATCGCAAATCCCGCAGAGATCGTGTAAACGCTTTCTTGGTCGGGGAAATCGAACGGCGTGCCCGCCTGTTCTTCGGCAATGGTCATGCGCCGACATTTCAGGCGGCTGAGCAGCCGGGACTGGTCCTCCGGAAGGCAATCGCCCGGCTGCTTCCGGTAGTCCTTCTCCATGGGCTGATCGCCGATCGCCGCCGAGATCAGGATATGCTCCAGCACGTCCTTGCCCGAGTTCACCACGTGATGCTCGATCCCGGTCGGGATGGCGACGGCGCTGCCCGGGCCTACATCCACATAGGCGTCACCGAGCAGGACCTTGCCGTGACCACGGCGGAAATAGATGATCTCTTCGGTCGGGCTTTCAGCGTGAATGGGCGAGCTGCCGGAGGCAAAATACATCGACCGCTCCACGCCCATGATGTTGCTGTCAACGAGATCGGTGTTCGAGAAGACGACGCGTACCAGCCGATGATTCTCGTTGCGCTGCGCGGGCGTCGTCAGCGACCCCAGCCTCATAAGCGTTCCCATCTCGTCCAACCTCCCTCTATCGACCGCCATTGTCCGAGGCCGATTTCTGCCCTTTCAAGAAAGCGTTTACATGATTGCTCGATCCTGACAGATAAGTCAACAGGCCGGTTCCATGATTTTTAGTTTGCCGGAATTTGTTCGATGTAGGCCGTTTTTAAACATGATATCCATCGGTTAGCTGACCACCTATGAAGTTACGACGCTCCCTCGGCAGTCAGATCGGAGACATTTCCCTTCCGTCACCCGAAGCTACCTTGACACGTCACCGGCCAGCTTCTAGAAAGTTTTTGTAAGCGTTTTCTTGTCGAGAAACACGGCAAGGGAACTTCCTCCTTCGTCGTCACACCAGCCTGAGCGCAGGGAACCATGAGCCGTTTCAACAATGTCCTGATCACCGGCGCCGCCGGGGGAATCGGATCCGTCCTCCGCGATGCTCTACGCCCGCATTGCCGCCTGATGCGCTGCAGCGACCTCGGCGATATCGAACCGCAGGCCGCGCACGAGGAATCGTTCGCGTTCGACCTGCGCGACGCCGATGGCGCGATGAAGGCGATGGAGGGGATCGACATCGTCTACCACATGGGCGGCATTCCGCTCGAGGACAGCTGGGAAAACATCCGCGACGTCAATATCGAAGGGACCTACAATATCTACGAGGCCGCGCGGGTGAAGGGGGTCAAGCGGGTCATCTTCGCCAGCTCCAACCATGCCATGGGCTTCTATCGCCGCTCGACCACCGTCGGACAGGCAGAGACGCCGCGGCCGGATTCCCGCTATGGCGTCAGCAAGGTATTCGCCGAGGCGCTCGGGCGGCTCTATGCCGACAAGCACGGTCTTGAAACCATCAGCCTGCGTATCGGGCAGTTTCGGCCGCGGCCGACCAACCGCCGCATGCTCAGCTTGTGGCTGAGCCCCGGCGACATGGGGCGCCTCGGCGTAAGCTGCCTGAACGCCGAGGACATCCACTTCGAGGTGGTCTACGGCATCTCCGCCAACAAGCGGGTCTGGTACGACAACCCCGGCGGCCGCAAGATCGGCTACGAGCCCCGGGATTGCGCCGAGGACTATGCGGCCGAACTCGGCGAGGAAGCCATGCGTGAAGAGCCCGTCGAGGCAGCCTTCCAGGGCGGCCCCTATTGCTCGGCGGAATTCGACGGATCGCTGGGCAGGATCGACTGACGTGACAGCCTTTGCCGGAAAGCAGCGCGCATCGAAGCGCCGACGGGTCCTGCCGCCGCGACGGCCGGCACGAGGCCTGCGGGCATGAGTAACCTTCTTGCGCAACCGCGCGCGGCCCCGTCGTCGAGGCGCTGGCGCCATGTCTTGTCGCTGGACGATTTCGAGGCCGAGGCGCGCGCCTACCTGCCGTGGATGATCTACGGCTTCATTTCAGGCGTAGTCGAACGGGGAGCGGCGGCGCGCTTCGCGGCCGAAGCCTATGACGACTACGCCTTCGTCCCCCGCGTGCTGCGCGACGTCTCCGCCCGCGAAACCGGCATTACCCTGTTCGGGCAGCGCTACTCGGTGCCGTTCGGGATAGCCCCGATGGGAGGCTCGGCCATCGCGGCCTATTGCGGCGATCTGGCGTTGGCCGACGCGGCGGCGCAGATGAACCAGCCGATGATCATGAGCGCCACCTCGCTCATTCCCCTGGAGGAGGTGCGACAGGCATATCCGCGAGCGTGGTTCCAGCCCTATCTCGCCGGAGACGAGGCCCGCATCGTGCCGATGATCGAGCGCGTGGCAAAGGCCGGCTACGAGACCCTGGTACTGACCGCAGACACGCCCGTGCCCGGCAACCGCGAGAACAACGTCCGCAACGGCTACAGCATGCCGATCAAGGTCACGCCGCGCGTGGCGCTGGATTGCGCCTTGCATCCGCGCTGGCTGGTCGGGACGTTCGGGCGCACGCTGGCCGCACGCGGCCTTCCGCATTTCGAGAACATGGAGGCCGAGCGGGGGCCGCCGATGCTGTCGCGCAGCCTGGAGCGCAACTTCAGCGGCCGCGACCGCTTTTCCTGGGACCACGTCCGGTTGATCCGAAGGCTCTGGCCCGGCACGCTCGTCGTCAAGGGCCTGCTCAGCCTGGAAGACGTGCGTATCGCCCGCGAAAGCGGCGCCGACGGCGTCATCCTGTCGAGTCATGGCGGACGCCAGCTCGACTATGCGGTGGCGCCCCTGCGCGCGCTCGAACAAATCAGGCCGGCCATGCCGGATTTCCCGATCATGATCGACGGAGGAATCCGGCGCGGCAGCGACGTCATCAAGGCGATGGCGTTGGGGGCAAACGCGGTTTTTGTCGGCAGGCCGTTTCTCTATGCAGCGACGGTGGGCCAGGCGGAAGCCGTCCGCCACGCGACGCACCTTCTCAAGGAAGAGGTGGACCGCGACATGGCGCTGCTCGGGCTCAACACGCTTTCCGAACTCAGCGCCGACCATCTCGTCGCGGCGCGGCACGGGCAAAACACGACAATCGGAGGACAAGGCAATGGCTGACACGCTGGTTTTCATGAGCGGATTTGCGCTGCAGGGGGCGATCGAGCCGATCGTTATCCCCGGCTTCGAGCGTGACACCGGCGTCAGGGTCGATGCCCGGTGGACACCTACGACGCTGGCCGTAAAGGCCCTCAACGAGGGCACGGACGCCGACGTGGTGGTGCTTGCGGACCCCGCCATCGACGATCTCTGCGCAAGGGGCATCCTCATCCCCGAAACGCGCGTGGCCCTTGCCGATGCCAGGGTCGGTCTCGCCGTGTTGGCCGGAAAGCCCAAGCCGGATATCGCCACGACCGAGGCATTCCGGCAGGCCGTACTGTCCTGTTCCGCCATCGCCTATTCGAGGGCCGGGGCGAGCGGCATCTATTTCGAGAAGCTCATCGACCGCCTCGGCATCGGCGAGGCGGTACGGCAAAAGGCGGTCGTGATCCCGGAGGGGCTGACGGCGAAAAAACTGGTCAGCGGCGAAGCCGACCTCGCAATCCAGCAGATCAGCGAACTCATCATGGTAAAGGGTGTCGACCTGGTTGGCCCGCTGCCACCGGAAGTCGCCAGCGTCACCGGGTTTTCCGCCGCCGTGCTGCGCTCGTCGCCACGGCAGGAACAGGCAAGGCGACTGGTGCAGGCCCTGTCTTCCGCCGATGCCATGAAGGCTTATGCGGCAGCCGGCCTGTCGCCCCGGCAATAATGTTTTCGGAGGCTGGAATGGCAAGCCCACGGATCGTTCTTCTTCATGCCACGCCGGTGGCGATGGCGCCGGTCCATGCCGCTTTTGCGCAGGACTGGCCGGAGGCGGAAACCGTCAACCTCCTCGATGACGGCTTGACCATGGACCGGGCCAAGGAGGCGGACACGCTGTCCGAGAAGCTGATCGCGCGCTTCGTGGCGTTCGGCCGGTACGCCCATCTTATCGGCGCGGACGGCGTGCTGGTGACGTGTTCGGCCTTCGGCCCCGCCATAGAGCGGATGGCCCAGGACCTGCCGATCCCCGTTGTGAAGCCCAATGAGGCGATGTTCGCCGCCGCGCTGGAAAAGGGCCGCCGCATCGGCATGCTGGCGACTTTCGGCCCCTCCGTGCCGACGATGGAAGCGGAATTCGCCGCCTATGCCGCCGATCGGTATCCTGATGCCACCCTTACCACCGTGCTCGTGGACGACGCGATCGACCGCCTGCGCAAGGGGGATCACGAAACCCACAACCGCCTGGTGGCCGCGCGCGCGCCCGAACTGGCCGGTATGGATGCCGTCATGCTGGCCCACTTCTCGACCTCCGCGGCCGCCGAGGCCGTGCAGGCCAGGCTCCCCCTACCCGTCCTGACGGCGCCCCTGTCGGCCGTTCAGCAGATGAAACGCCTGATCGGCCAGCGAGGTAACGGCACGGCATGCTGATCGGTGTCATAGCGGACGATTTCACGGGCGCCAGCGATATCGCCAATACGCTGGCCAAAGGCATCAATGATGAGGGCGGCTTGCGCACCAGCCAGTATCTCGGTGTCCCGCAGCAGGACCCGGCGCCGGACGAGGAGGCCTGCGTCATCGCTCTCAAGAGCCGCTCCATTGCGCCCGCCGAAGCGGTCGCGCAATCGCTGCAAGCCCTGGAATGGTTGCGCAAACACGGTTGCCGGCAGGTTGTTTTCAAATATTGCTCGACCTTCGACTCGACGCCCGAAGGCAATATCGGTCCCGTAGGCGAGGCCCTTGCCAAGGCGCTGGGCGTGCACGGGGTCGTTGCCTGTCCGGCTTTTCCGGCTGCCGGCCGAACCGTGTACCAGGGCCACCTGTTCGTCTACGACCGGCTTCTCAACGAATCCGGCCTCGAAAACCACCCGATCAACCCGATGACGGACGCCGACCTGCGCCGCTGGCTGAAGCCGCAATGTGCCACGCCGGTCGGCTTCGTCCCGGCCGATGTCGTGTCCAGCGGCCCTGAAGCCGTCAGGACAGCGCTCGAGACCGCCGCCGGGCGGGGCGAAACGCTGGTGATCGTGGACGCGATCGACGACGCCGACCTCGTCACCATCGCAACGGCCTGTGCCGGGCAACGGCTGATCACGGGCGGTTCCGGCATCGCACTTGGCCTGCCACGGAATTTCACCCGCACCGGTGCCGCGCGCGGCAGCGCCCCGCAAGCGGCGGCGGTGTCCGGGCCGGAAGCCATCCTTGCCGGGAGCTGTTCCGGCCGAACGCGCGAACAGGTGGAACATCACGCGCGGCTTCATCCCACCCTGGCCCTCGATGTGACCGCCATCGTCGAGGAACGGCTTAACCCCGAAGAAGTGGTCATGTTCCTGCGGGAGAACGAGGGGCGTGCACCGCTCGTCTTCACCTCCGCCGACCCCGCAACGGTGAGCGAGATTCAGGCACGCTACGGTGCCGCCCGCGCGTCGGCGGCCATCGACGGATTCTTCGGCAGGGTCGCCCGGCAACTGGTTGCGGGCGGGGTCCGCCGGCTCATCGTCGCCGGCGGCGAAACCTCCGGTGCCGTGGTGTCGGCGCTCGACCTGGGACCGCTCGCCATAGGCCGGGAGATCGATCCGGGTGTGCCGGTCCTGCTTTCGAAAACCGGTCCCGGAATGGCGCTTGCCCTCAAGTCGGGCAATTTCGGCGCCGTCGACTTCTTCGACAAGGCACTGGCAAGGATGGAAGCTGGGGAATGACCGAGGCGGAACTCAGGCAGGAAATCACCCGACTGGCGCGCTCGCTTTTCGAGCGGGGCTATTGCGTCGGCTCGGCCGGCAACATAAGCGCCGCCGTCACCGACGGCTACCTCATGACGCCGACCAATTCATCGCTCGGGCATCTCGATCCGGAAAGCCTGTCGAAACTCGATCCTGCGGGAAAGCATATGGGCGGCCTGCCGCCTTCCAAGGAATTGCCGCTACATCTCGCCTTCTACGCCACGCGCCCGCAATGCAGGGCAGTCGTCCATCTGCATTCGACCTACGCCACCGCCCTTTCGTGCCTGCCGATAGAAAATGAAGACGATTGCCTGGAGCCGATCACTCCCTATCTGATCATGCGCGTCGGCCGTTTGAAATACCTTCCCTACACCATGCCCGGCTCGCCGCTGACCGGCGAGATGATCCGTGACCTGAAGGGGCGACACGTGGCGGTGCTGCTTGGCAATCACGGGCCGGTCGTCAGCGGGCCGGACATCGCTTCCGCCGTGTATGCGGCCGAGGAACTGGAGGAGAACGCAAAGCTGCAGATGCTGCTGCGCGCCCAAAGTCCGCGCCACCTGAGCGCACCGCAAATCGCGGAACTCCGCGCCAGATACGGCGAGCCCTGACCGATCCCGCTGCCCGGCGGCGGACGGATCGATCCGACCTCATATTTTGGACGTGTAGGGCGGGATGGCGAAGGCGAGGTCGCATCCGGTGTCGGCCTGGGTAACGTAGTGGAAATGCAGGAACGCATAGCCGCGTTGCACGGGCTCGGGGGCCGTGCGCGCAGCGGAGCGCCGCCGTTCCAGTTCCTCGGAACCGACTTCCAGATCCAGCCGCCGCGCATCGACGTCGAGGCTGATGACGTCTCCGTTCTCGACCAGCGCCAATGGGCCGCCTTCGGCAGCCTCTGGCGTGATGTGCAAGACGATGGTCCCGAATGCCGTCCCGCTCATGCGCGCATCCGAAATGCGGACCATGTCCTTGACGCCCTGCTGCGCCAGCTTCTTCGGGATCGGGATATAGCCGGCTTCCGGCATTCCCGGCCCGCCCTTGGGGCCGGCGTTGCGCAGCACCAGGATATCGTCCGGACCAACGTCGAGATCGGCGGAATCGATCCTGTCGGCGAGGTCGGCGAGATTCTCGAACACCACCGCCCGCCCGCGATGCCTGCAAAGAGCCGCGTTTGCGGCGGCCTTCTTGATCACGGCACCCCTGGGGGCGATGTTGCCCTTGAGGATCGCCAGGCCGCCGCCGGTATGGATGGGGTTCTCCAGCGGCCGCACCACGGTCTGCGGCCAGTCCGGCCTCGCCGCGCGGACATTTTCCCCGAGGCTTTTGCCGGTAATCGTCAGACAGTCCAGTTCCAGCAAGGGGCCGAGTTGGCGCAACAGCGGCGTCAGCCCGCCGGCGCGGTGGAGGTCTTCCATATAGTGCTGGCCCGTCGGCTTGAGGTCCACCAGCACCGGAATCTCACGGCCGATCTCGTCGACGCGGTCGAGATCGACCTCGATGCCGAGCCGCCCGGCGATCGCCGTCAAATGGATGATGGCGTTGGTCGAGCCGCCGGCGGCGAGCACCACCCTGAAGGCGTTGCGGAACGCCGCCGGCGTCATGATCTTGTCCGGCGTCAGGCCCTCGGCCGCGATCTGCACCGCGCGCTCCCCGGTCCGCTCGGCCAGACGGCGCCTTTCGGCAAACACCGCGGGCGTACAGGCCCCTTCCGGCAGCATGATCCCGAGGCTTTCGGCCGCAAGGGCCATCGTGCTGGCAGTCCCCATGACGCCGCATGTGCCGATCGTCGGAGCCAATTCGTCGTTGACCTCGGTAATTTCCTCCCGGCTCAGCTCGCCGGCGCGGTGGCGACCCCAGAACCGGCGGCAATCGGTACAGGCGCCGATCTTTTCGCCGCGCCAGCTACCGGCGCTCATCGGCCCGGTCACGAGGAGAATGGCCGGGACATTGGCGCTGGCCGCGCCCATGAGCAGCGCCGGCACGGTCTTGTCGCAGCCGCCGAGCAGGATCACCGCATCCATCGGCTGGGCGCGGATCATCTCTTCTACGTCGAGCGCCATCAGGTTGCGCAGGTACATGCTGGTGGGGTGGGAAAAGCTTTCCTGCAGCGAGATGACCGGGAAGGCCATGGGGATGCCGCCAGCCAGCATAACGCCGCGCTTGGCCGCCTCGATCAGGTCGGGGACGTTGCGGTGGCAGGCGTTATAATCGGAACTGGTGTCGATGATGCCGACGATCGGCCGGTCGAGAGCCTGGTCGGTATAGCCCATGGCCTTGATGAAGGCTTTCCGCAGATAAATGGAAAAGTCGGCGTCGCCGTAATGGGCAACGTTTTTATGCATGCCTTTCCGGCCCGTCATTCCAGCGCTCCTCTTGCTTCCGACACAGTTGACGGCCGGGGCTTAGATTGTCAATAATATTATTGATAGGAGATCGAGATGCGGATTGTCATTGCCAGCCCCGTTCCCCAAGCCGTGGCCGATCGCGCCCAGGCCGAATTCGATGCCGTTCTGTCGCAGGAGCGGGAACTCGACGCCGAGTCGCTGGTCGTCGCCCTTCGTTCCAGTGCGGCGCGGGGCGTGCTGGTGTCGTCGCGACAAAAGCTCGATGCGACGGCGATCGCGGCACTTCCGGAAACGGTGAAGATCATCGCGACCTGCAGCGTCGGCTTCGACCATATCGACCTCAAAGCCGCCAGCGCGCGGGGCATCGTCGTCACCAACACGCCGGACGTGCTGACAGACGCGACCGCCGACCTTGCCATGATGCTCCTGCTTTGCGCCGCGCGCCGCGCGAGGGAATATGCTGCCGTCATGGACGCAGGCTGGCGCAAACGGTTTGCCCTGAACGAGATGCTCGGCGTCCAGCCGAGCGGAAAAAACCTTGGAATCATTGGCATGGGTCGCATCGGCCGGGCCGTTGCAAGCCGGGCGCGCGGCTTCGGCATGGATATCCTCTACCACAACCGCCATCGCCTGCCGGACGACGAGGCGATCGGCGCGCGCTACTTCGACACGCTTGAGGAAATGCTGCCGCAATGCGCCTTCGTCAGCCTGCACATGCCCTCCGCCGGGTCTCCCGTCATGACCCGGGAACGCCTCGACCTGCTTCCGCGCGGCGCGATCCTCGTCAACACCGCGCGGGGGGATCTGATCGATGAAGAGGCGCTGCTGGCGGCGCTCGCGATAGGCCAGGTCGGGGCAGCCGGGCTGGATGTCTTTCGCGGCGAACCGGCCTTCGACCTGCGCTTCAAGGATTTTCCGAACGTCTTCCTGACGCCGCATATGGGCAGCGCCACGATCGAGACCCGCAATGCCATGGGCTGGCGTGCGCTGGACAATCTCGCCCGGTTCATGGAGGGCGGGCACCCGCCCGATGCCATCAATTATTGACAATCCGAAGCGAAGGTCATTCGTTAGCCGACAGCGAGGGCATGAAATGGGCCTGGGCGATTTGGACGATGCACAGCGGAAATCTTCGGGCTCGACGCTTGAGGAGATCATATCCCGGCTTGAGGAAGATATCGTGCTGGGCGAACTTCTGCCGCGCGAACGGTTGGTGGAGGACGCTCTTCTGGCGCGCTTCGACACCAAGCGCCATGTCATCCGCCAGGCACTGATGGAACTCGACCGAATGGGACTGATCGAGCGCGTGCCGAACCGAGGCGCGCAGGTCCGCGCCTACTCTGCGCCGGAGGTCGAGCAACTCTACGAGTTGCGCGAATTGCTGGAAACGCAGGCGGCGCTTCAAATCCGGTTTCCCGTCGAGCCGGCCGCGCTCGCCAAGCTCGAGGCCATTCAGGCCGGCCATGACCGTTCTGTCCGGGACGTGGACCATGTCGGCATTTTCAGGAGCAATCTCGCCTTCCATAAGCTGCTTTTCTCGCTTTGCGCCAACCCTTTCCTGGCGGAAGCCATCGACAACGCCTCGCAGCGTGCCCATTCCATCCGCTTCGCGGCGCTCAAGGATGCTGAGGCGCGCGAGACGGCCCGGAACGAGCACCACGCCATGATCGACGCGCTGAAACAGGGCGACGGTGCCTTGCTGGCAAGGCTGTGCCGGGCGCATCTGCCGACATCCAAAACCTTCTACCTGAAAACCCGCTGACCTGGCCGCCGCAGCCGATGGACCGTATGTCCCAGCCACGTCATGGGAACAGAGTTACAACGGACCGTCCTATTCATATGGAATCGCAGGCGGAGCACTGCTCAAGTAACGCGGCTTCCATCGGGTCCTTGAAGTCCATCGGATTATAGGTAAGCGACCCCGGGCAGCACGCACAGCATTTCAAAGGCAAGGTTGGCAGCAGTATATGCCGTGGTCCCAAAAGGATCGTAGGGCGGAGATACCTCGACGATATCGGCACCGACGAGGTCGAGGCCGCGACACCCGCGGATGATCTCGAGTGCCTGGGGGACGGTCAGCCCTCCGATCTCAGGTGTGCCGGTTCCCGGTGCGAAGGCCGGGTCGATGCCGTCGATGTCGAAGGAAAGATAGACCTTGCGATCGCCAATCCGCTTCCGGATTTCCTCCATGAGCGCCACAAGCGATTGACCCCAGCATTGTTCGGCACGGATTGCCGTGAAGCCTTGCCTGTGCGCCCAGTCGTAGTCCTCAAGCGTATTCGCCGACCCTCGCAATCCGATCTGGAAGACCACGTCAGTCTGCAGGCATCCGCTCTCAACCGCCCTGCGGAACGGCGTGCCGTGAGCGATAGCCTCCCCGAACATCCGATCGGCGACGTCCGCATGGGCGTCCACATGGATCATTGCCAGAGGGCCATGCTTGCGGCTCAGCGCCTTCAGGATCGGATAGGAGATCGTATGGTCGCCTCCGAGGGAAATGGGTACGACTCCCTCGTCGACCACCGGGCGGTAGAATGCCTCGATGATATCGACCGTTGCCGGCAGATTGTAATTGTTGACGGGAACGTCTCCCAGATCTGCGATCTGGATGCTGTCGAACGGGGCTGCTCGTGTCGCCGAATTGTAGGGTCGGATCATTACGGATTCGGCACGGATTTGCCGCGGGCCCAATCGCGTGCCGGAACGATTGGAAGTGCCCGTGTCCAGGGGAACGCCGATGAAGCACGCGCCGAGGCCTTCCGGGCTTGCAGCGAACGGCAATCGCATCATCGTCGAGATGCCGCCTGCCCGCGGCATTTCGACGGCACTCAAGGGCCGATTGTAAGGCTGCGC